>CANKMW010000188.1 GCA_947483555.1 Myxococcales bacterium | reverse complement strand
CCCGCGGCGCGCCAAGTCGCGCTGATTCGTGGGCGCCCTTACACCGCCGCCAGACACGAACCCCATGCCGTGCATGCCGCCTCGACCACCCGAGCCCGGCGCTGCTGGCCCGCCGTGCCGAAACCCGCATCGATTGTCTTATCCGCCGAAGGATCGAGAGGGTCGAGAGCGGCTGCTGCGGTACATGGCGCGACCCGCGGTGGTGCTCGACCGCGTGACCGAACTCGACGACGGGAGAGTGGCGTGGCGGCTGAAGCTGCCGGGGAGCCGCGGCGATACCCACCGAATCATGGACCCGATGGAGTTCATGGCCCGCCTCGCCGCGCTGGTGCCGCCGCCGAGGTTTCCCCTGGTGAGGTATCACGGGACCTTCGCACCGAATTCGCCTTGGAGAGCGGCGATCGTTCCGGGCCCGCGGCGTTCGATGACGCCCTGCGCGGGGGCCGCCACACCCGAGGTCGCGTCGCGGAGCGCGGCTCAGACGGTGCCTGCCGAGAACCCCGCGCCGACGTCGCGGCCAGGCGATGCGAAACCGATCGACCCTGCCGACGTGATAGCCGCTGCACTCGACGGGAACAGAACCGACGGGACCGAGCGCGTCGCGAAGAGCCGACCGGGCCTCTCCCGGATGGATTGGGCGACGCTTCTGAAACGTGTGTGGGGCGTGGATATTCTTCAATGTGAAAGGTGTCCCGGTCGGCTTCGATTCATCGCGGTGATCCAGGAGCGGAGCGTGATCGTACGGATCCTCGACCACCTGGGGCTGCCGTCGGAGCCGGTCGTGGCGGCTCCAGCGCGCCGATGGGACGACACGAGCTGATCCAGAGACCCGGACGCCAGGCCGGGGAACCACGGATGGACTCGAAGTCGGACCGATGTGTCCGCGAGGGAGACGTCTGCCTTGACAGCGGCCGAAGGTGGCGTTGGAATCGGTCACGTTGGCGATCGCGAGTGGCCCGCTGCGGGAGAGTTGACGAAACTATGCATTATGCGAAGTAACTCGATCGCCTGCCGAGGCCCAGGGGCATTGGACGGCCTATCCCCCCTCGGGGCCGTGGCTGCTGCTCACGGTGAACGCGCTGTCCGCCGCACTCGCACTGTCGGCGTTCTTCTTCTACATCGGCCCGTACAGCCTGTATCTGAAGCGCCGCACGCTGCACAACACCGTCATCGGCGGCTTCGCGGGCGCGATCCCGCCGCTCATCGGCTGGGCCGCTGTTTCCGGCAGCATCACCATCGAGGGCGTGCTGCTGTTCGCGATCATGTTCTGGTGGCAGCCGCCCCACTTCTGGGCGCTCGCGCTGGGCCTCGAGGAGGACTACCGCACGGCCAACGTGCCACGTTGGCGATCGCGAGTGGCCCGCTGCGGGAGAGTTGACGAAACTATGCATTATGCGAAGTAACTCGATCGCCTGCCGAGGCCCAGGGGCATTGGACGGCCTATCCCCCAGCGTGATGCGCAAGGTCGCATCGTTCGGGAGCTCCTCCCGAACGGCGGGACGCGGAGCTTCACGTACGACGACCAGGGCAACGTCGTCCGATGCGTCGAACCAAACGGCGGCGTGTGGAGTTATGCCTGGGACTTCGCGGGGCGCTGCGTCGGGGTCACGGGTCCCCGCGGGTCCACGTCGCGTGCGGTGTACACGGATGGCGGTCGCATGCGGTTCATCCGCGACGAAGATGGCTCCGTCACCCACTTCGTCTACGACGGAGAGAACCGACTCACGCAGCTCCAATCACCAACGGGTGCGCGTTGGAGCTGGGTCTACGGCGGGCATGACAAGCTGGCTGAGCTCCAGCAGCCCGACGGAACCTCGGTGAGCTACCGCTACAACCGCGAGGGTTGGCTCACCGCGGTGGTCAACGAAGACGGGAACGCGCACGCGTTCGAGCACGCGGCGACCGGCAGGGCGCAGCGAGAGCAGAGCTACGACGGCGCTGTGACGCGCTACAAGTACGACAAGCTCGGTCGCGTCACGCGCGTCATCTCGCCCGGCCGGCAGAGCGTCGAGTCCGAGTACGACGCCGACGGCAACGTGATCAGGCGGACGTTCGACGATGGAAGCTCGGACGCGTTCACGTACGACCGCTGCGGGCGAATGCTCTCGATGGACTCGTCCGAGGCGCACTTCACCTTCGAGCGCGACGCACGCGGCCGCATCCTCCGCGAGATCGTTCGGCGCGGCGAAGAGGTCACGTCGATCGAGCACGGCTACGACACGATGGGTCGCCTCGTCAGCACCCGGAGCTCACTCGGGTTCGAGCAGCTGATCGAGCGCAACGCCTCGGGCGGACGGGTGCGCGTGGCGCTCGGTGCGGACGTGGTCGAGCACGTCCGCGACGCAGCGGACAGCGAGGTCGCTCGTCGCCTGCCGCACGGGGGCGAGCTGCGTTGGCAGTTCGACGAGGTCGGCGCGGTGCGACGCACGGAGGTGTGGGACCCACGCGTTCCAACGGCCGAGCTGCAGTACGGCTACCTCGACGGGCTGCTCGTGGACCGGAGCGATCGGAGCGGGGCGAGTGCCTCGTACGTCTACGACGCGGTGCGACGCCTCCGCGAGAGGGTCACCAGCCGCGCGCACGAGCGCCTCGCGCTCGACGCACGTGGCAACGCGGCTCGCGAGGGCACGCCCACTGCCTTTGGCGCTCGAAGCCAGATCGAGCGGGCAGGCGCGACCTCGTACCGGTACGACGCTGAGGGTCGCTTGGTCGAGAAGCAAGTTGCGGGTGCCCGTTGGGAGTACGTGTGGACGCGGCGCGGGCACCTCGGCCGTGTGCGCAGGCCCGACGGCGTCGACGTCGCTTTTCAATACGACCCCGCGGGGAGAATGCTCTCCAAGAAGGTCACGCGCGCCGGCAAGACGACCGCGGAGGCTCGCTACGTGTGGAGCGGCGACGTCCTCCTTCACGAGCTGCGGTCGCAGGCCGCGGCGTCGGGCGATCCGATCGTGGAGGAGCGGACCTACTGCTGGGAGGACGCGGGGCTCGTCCCATGGGCCGAGCGGCGGCGGTCGGGAGCGGACGTCGGCGCCACGTGGTCCTTCTACCTCCTCGATCCGGGTGGTCGTCCCGCGGCGATCGTCGATGGCGGCGGAAAGGTGGTCGCTCGGCCCTCGTTCGACGCGTTCGGCAAAGCCGAGTCCGGCGCCGACGCGACGTCGTTCCGATCCCCCGGCCAGATCGCGGATGAGCACACGGGACTGCACTACAATCGCCACCGCTTCTTCGATCCCGAGGTTGGCCGCTACATGTCGTAGCTCCCCACGTCTTGCCGCTTTCTGGGCCGACAATTCCGCAAGTCTCTGCCCTCTCCGGGGCGGCGTAGGGGCGGGCACCAAGGGCCGGCGATGCCGGTCAGGAGGCGCTCGTGATCAGTTCTCATTCATCTCGTG
>CANKMW010000187.1 GCA_947483555.1 Myxococcales bacterium | reverse complement strand
GACGCCGAAACCGACGCCGAAACCGACGCCGAAACCGACGCCGAAACCGACGCCGAGACCGAAACCGAAACCGACGCCGAGACCGACGCCGAGACCGAAACCGACGAGCCCCGCCGCCCGCGGCGTCCCTGGCGCCGCGGCGACGATCCGTCCGGGCCGATCCGGGTCGCCTTCGTCGGCAAGCCCAACGCCGGGAAGTCGTCGCTGACCAACCGGCTGCTCGGCGAGGAGCGGTCGCTGGTCCACCACGACCCCGGCACGACGACCGATCCGGTCGACAGCCCGCTCACCTTCGCCGGCCAGGAATACATCCTGGTCGACACCGCCGGGATCCGCCGCAAGGCGCGGATCGAAGAAGACGTCGAGAAGCTGGCCGTGGTCCTGGCGCTGAGCCAGATCGAGCGCGCCGACGTGGTGGTCCTGGCGATCGACGCCGCGCAGGGCCCGAGCGAGCAGGACGCCCGGCTCGCCGGGGCCATCGAGCAGTCCGGCCGGTCGCTGGTGATCGCGCTCAACAAGTCCGATCTCCTGCGCGGCGAGAACGCCAAGGAGACGCTGCGCCAGGCCGTGAAAGACAACTTTCACTTCCTGCCCTGGGCGCCGGTCACCATGCTGTCGGCGCAGCGCGGCGATGGCGTCGACAAGCTGATGGATCTGGTCAAGCAGGTCGCCAATCAGCATCGCCGGCGGGTGACCACGTCGGACCTCAATCGCTTCTTCGCCGAGGTCTGCGAGGTGGTGCCGCCGCCGGTGTGGCGCGGTCGCTCGGTGCGGGTCTACTTCATGACCCAGGCCGCGGTTCGGCCACCGACCTTCATCCTCAAGGTCAGCGCGGTCGAGGGCATCTCGCCGGCCTACCGACGCTTCCTCACCAACCAGCTGCGCAAGCGCTACGGCTTCCGCGGCACGCCGATTCGCATCTTCAGCCGCGCCAAGGACGACAAGAAACCTTCGTAGTCGTTCCCGATCGCCGGTCGCTCAGAAGTAGCCCCAGCGCCACGTCGAGCGGAGGCCGATCGTCAGCGTGGTGGTGTCGCTGGCGAAGCCGGTGAGGCTGCCGGCCAGTCCCCACGATCGATCGCGGCCGCGCAACCAGTCGACGCCGGCGGCCAGCTCGAGCACGGGCTCGAGCCCGGTCTCGAACGGACCACCGGAGCGCACGATGCCCCCGATGCCGACGGCGACGTACGGCACGTAGCGCAGGACGTCGACGCGGTACGACAGCCCGACGGTCACCAGCCCGATGGTCGCCACCCCGCCGCCGCCGTAGACCCCGCCGGCGCCGTGGACGCGCCAGGCCGCGTAGTCGCCGAATCCACGCTCGAAGGTGGCGGCCAGCGCACCGCCGCCGGTCGGCCGCAGCGTGGCGTCTTCCATCTCGTTGGGGGTGGCGTAGGTCGCGAACCCGGCGCTGGCCGAGACCGCGTTTTCGCCATCTCCCGCCACCGCTTCGCCGGCGGCGACCGTCAACGCGAGCGTGGTCACGACGAGCCGCCGGGTCACGCTGGCAGCATGGCGCGCCCGCCGCATGCGAGGCAACCCACGGGTGGCTCCGAAAGTCTTTGGATCACGACCGATCCTGCGGTTTGACCGCTCCTGGTCCGGGTGTTACACCCCCGGCTCGTTCAACCGAGGAAGATCTCGTGGCACGCGACAAGGAACCTGAACACGACCCCACCCTGGGCCCCGCGGTGACGCCGGTCCACATCGGCGGCGATTCCATCCTGGACCGCGTGATCCCGCACATGAAGAAGATCGTGCTGGTCGCGGTCGGTGGGACCGTGGTGCTGGCGATCTTCTTCGGTCTCCGGTGGTGGAAGCAGCGCAACGCCGAACAGGCCACCGGGAAGCTCGCCCACGCGCTCGAGATCGGCTCGACCATGGTGATCCCCGGTTACGAGCCCGATCCTGCGGATCCGGCGTCGGATCCCAAGCAGGCGGCCGAGACCTACCCGAGCTACGCCAAGCGCGCCGAGGTGACCCTGGCGGGCCTGAAGAAGGCGGGCCAGGTCCGGGGCGCGGCGGCGCTCTACGAGGCCCAGATGCTGGTCCAGGTCGGCAAGCTCGACGACGCGCTCGCCATCTACAAGCGGATCGGCCGTGGCACCAGCAGCGATGCGGCGGTCGCCCGCGAAGGCGTCGGCGTGGTGATCGAGGCTCGCGCCGCGACCGCCAAGGCCGCCGACCGCCAGCAGCTCCTCGAGGACGCGCTCGCCGCGTACCGCGCCATCCAGCCCGATGACAAGGGGCCGCGCCGCGACTACAGCCTCTACCACGAGGCCCGGGTGCTCGAGTCGCTGGGCAAGTCGGCCGATGCGGTGACCGCGCTCAAGAAGGCGCTGTCGGTGATGCCCGACAGCCAGCTCAAGCCGTTGATCGAGCAGCGCCTCGCAGCGCTCGGGTCGGGCGAGGGGACGTGATCGCACGCCTGTCCCGCCTGGTGGCGGCGCTCGCCGTCGCCGTGACCATGGCCGGCTGTGTGGCGTCGCCGGGGCCGAGTCGCGATCCTGATCTGGGGCGGTCGCTGCTGCGCCTGCGCTGGCGTGTGGTCACCAGCGATCGCGCGCGCGAGAGCAAGCCGCAGGAATTCGCGAGCACCATGCGGGTCGGCGATCATGTCTATACCGGGTCGGCGGGCGGCCGGTTCTTCTCGCTGTCGGCCCTCGATGGGCACGTGCGCTGGCAGCAGCCGATCGGCTCGGTCAGCTCCCGCCCGGCGGTGGCCGGGACGCTGCTCTACGTCGGCACCGACGACGGCGAGCTGGTCGCGCTCGACATGCAGTCCGGCAAGCCAGCCTGGAAACACGAAGGCCGCGGTCCGGTGCTCGAGAGCCCCGTGATCGTCGACGATCTGGTGGTGTTCTCCAACGAGGCCGATCAGGTCTACGCGCTCGATGCGCGCAAGGGCACGTCGCGCTGGTCGTACAAGGGCGAGACCCCGGAGGAGTACACGCTGCGCGGTCACGCCGGCGTGACGGTGGTCGGCGATCTCGTGCTCACCGGCTTCGCCAACGGCACGATGGTGGCGCTCCGGGTCAAGACCGGCTCGGTGGCCTGGCTGACGACGCTCAAGGGCGACAGCGATCGCTTCGTCGATGTCGACGGCACGCCGGTGGTGATCGGGGAGACGGTCTACGTCACGTCGTCGTCGGGCGGGGTGTGGGCGCTCGATCTCGCGACCGGCCTGGTGCGGTGGCGCGTCCAGCTCGAGGGCCCGACCAGCTCGGCCTCCTCCGGCGCCGCGGGCGGCCTGGCCACCGACGGTGAACGGCTCTACGTCGCCGCGGCAGACCTCGGCATCTACGCCCTCGACCTCGACGGCAACATCCTGTGGCGGCAGGGCACCCGAGGCGGCGGCGAACCGGCGACGCCCATCGTCACCGACCACCTGGTGATCTACACCCTGGCCGACGCCGGCGTGTTCATCGCCGACAAGCGGACGGGCGAGCTCTTCGAGTACTTCGATCCCGGCGACGGCGTCTCCGGAGACCCGACCGTGGTCGACGAGCAGGAGATGTACGTGCTGTCGAACCGCGGCGTCCTCTACGCCCTCGATCTGCGCGCGATCTGACCCCTTCGACTCGCCGCTCCGCGCGCGCCGAGCTTCGACCCGGCGGCACCGGAATCGAGCTTCGACCCGACGGCACCGGAATCGAGCTTCGACCCGGCGGCACCGGAAGCGAGCTTCGACCCGGCGGCACCGGAATCGAGCTTCGACCCG
>CANKMW010000186.1 GCA_947483555.1 Myxococcales bacterium | reverse complement strand
GCCGCAACCCCGAGCGCTGGTCGCGCCACACCCGACCGTGGAGCCGCCCCGAGACCGTCACCCTCAACCCGGAGGCCAATCACGCAGCAGCCAAGCCCGACCGACTCGCAGCATGACGATTCACGCGACAACTACCTTGATTCCTGCCGGGAGGATCGCGTGCAGCCACCGCGGGACGCCACGATCACCGACGCGGGGACCGGCCTCGATCGACGCGCGGCGCTCCGCGAGCGTCGCGCCCGAGAACGGCGCGATCTCGTACGCCGCGGCCCACCACGACACGGCGAACGCGAACTGATCCGCGCGCTGGTCGACGTCCCCGCGGTCGAGCTGTTCCGGCGCCATGAACCCGGGCGTCCCGACGACGTCGGGCGTGTCCGCCGTCCCCGCGATCTGCGCGAGCCCGAAGTCCGCCACCCGGACGCGACCGTCGTGGCCGACGAGGACGTTGTCTGGCTTGAAGTCGCGGTGCACCAGCCCGGCGTCGTGCGCCGCCGCGAGACCAGCGCCCGCCTGGACGAACACGTCGACGATCGTGTCGAACGACCGTCGCTCCGCCGCGAGGTACGCGCGCAGCGTGACGCCATCGACGTACTCCATGACGACGTAGAGCGTCTCGCCGTCGAGGCCGCCGTCGTGCACGGCGACGATGTTCGGGTGGACGAGGCGCGCGAGCGCGCGCGCCTCGCGGGCCGCGCGAGCCGCAGCCTCCGAGCCGGCCGGACCGCGAACGGACCGGCGCAGGATCTTCAACGCGACCTTGCGATCGAGCTGGGGATCGTGGGCCGCCCAGACCACGCCCATCGCACCCGAACCGAGCCGCGCGCCGAGGACGTATCGCCCTACCTGCGCGCCCTCGGTGAACACCGCCGCGGACGGCGCGGCCACCACCTCGACCATCGCGCGCTCGACCGTGTCGAGCGTGGCGTCCGGTTCCTGCGAGAGTCCACCCGCTTCATCGACATCATCGGAGGACGCCACCTCGACGATGCTACCGCAGCGTGGCGGCGGTGTAGCCTGATCGCCCATGGACCGCGAGACCCGCGCCGCGCTCGAGGCCGAGATCCGGCGCCGCTTCGACGCCGGCGATCTCGACGGCGCGATGACCGCCGCGGTGAAGGGCTACGGTCCCGAGCTGCTCGGCTTCCTGATCGGCTCGATCCGCGACGAGGACCACGCGCACGACATCCTCGGCGCGGCGTGCGAGCGGATGTGGCGCGGCCTGGCCGCCTTCCGCTGGGACAGCTCGTTCCGCGTGTGGGCGTACACCGTCGCCCGGCACGAGCTGATCCGCGCCGCGCCGCGCCGCGCGCGCGGTCGCGCGGAGATCCCGGTCTCGCAGGCCTCGTCGATCCGGCTCGCGCTCGACGAGCTACGCACCGCGACCGCGCCGTTCCTCAAGTCCGAGGTGAAAGCGCAGCTCGCGCGCGTCCGCGCCTCGCTGGAGCCTGACGATCACACCCTGCTGACGTTGCGGCTCGATCGTCGGATGGCCTGGAACGACATCGCCCGCGTGCTGGCCGGCGAGACTCCGCCGGCCAACCTCACGCGCGAGGCCGCGGCGCTGCGCAAACGGTTCGAACGCCTCAAGGAGCACCTCGCCGAGCAGCTCCTCGAAGCCGACGAGGAGTAGTTCCGCGAGCTTCCGCGTCGCGTCACATCTGGCGCGGTCCAGGTCGACACTTGCATGACCGACCGACTCCTCCGCCGTGCCTCCGAGCTCGACGATGCTCACGCCACCACCCTCGCTGTCCCGGGGAAGCGCACCCTGACCCAGTCGCTCTCGGGCCGGCCTCAGATCGTGTTCCGCGTCGAGAGCGCCGAGGCCGCGTCGGTGTTCGCCGACGCGTTCGGCCCGCGCGATCGCAACGGCGTCGCGGAGGGCGCGGATGTCGCGGTCGATCGCGCCGCGGGCTCCTCGGGCTCGCCGCTGCCCGAGGAGCTCCGCGGTCGCTTCGAGTCGTCGCTCGGCGCCGATCTGTCCGCCGTCCGCATCCACACCGGCGGCGACTCCGCCGAGGCGTCGCGCGCCGTGGGCGCGAAGGCCTACACCACCGGCCAGGACATCCACTTCGGCGCCGGCCAGTACGATCCGAGCTCCGCGTTCGGCGTGCACCTCCTCGCCCACGAGGTCGCGCACACCGTGCAGCAGCAGGGCACCGCGCCGATCCGTCAGAACAAGCTCGAGGTCTCGACGCCGCAGGACGGCGCGGAGGTCGAGGCCGATCGCGCGGCGGACGCGATGGTGAGCGGGGCGCCGGCCTCGGTCAGCTCATCCGCGGTCCGGGTGAACCGAGTCGAGATCGAAGGCCCTGACGGTGAGGAGATCGACATGAACGATCCCCACACCGACCCGGACAAGCAGTGGAAGAAGGAGTACAAGGCCTGGAACGAGGGCGACCAGAACTCGATGGTCTCGGAGCTCAAGCCGATTGACTACGTCGCGGCCTCCGGCTCCTCGCCGATCCCCGATGGGCCGCTCCCGGCCGCTGGCATCCACGTCGAGAACATGCCCGCGAGCCGGAGCATTCAGGCCGACCGCAATCCGTTCTTCGACCAGCGGTTGCAAGAGAAGTTCGGGAACGAACCGCTCCTCGTCAAGCGTGAACCGAGCCCCGCGCTCGTCGAGAGCTGGGGCGCCTACTCGCAGACGTGCAACACGGTCGAAGCTCTCTGGGGCCAGTGCATGGGCCCGCTCAATGCCTACCTCGTCTCCGACAAGGAGACGGCGCACGATCTCCAGGACGCGCTCGACATCGAGATCCGCAGCGCGGCGAAGAAGAGCGTCGACCAGCAGGTCGACGAGGCTGGCAAGGGCGGCGCGGGATTCAAGGTGAACGCTGACGAGAAGAAGCACCTCGCGGCGACGGGCAAGTCGCCCGCGGTGAAGGCGCAAGTCGACGTCGTCGCCGCGAGCCGCGGGCGTCTCGAGAGTGCGCTCGGTGGCATGCGCGAGAGCATGGGGATGTTCAAGAAGGCCACCGTGGCCCAGGAGATCGACTCGGTCTCGACCCAGCTCGCGACACTGGCGGCGGCGAAGGACACCGACGAGGCGGCGCTGAAGAAGGCGCAGGGCCTGTCGAGCGAGGCAAAGGGCCTAATCGTCGGCATCATCAGCGTGGCTACCGCGGCCGCCGAGGCGTGGGCCGGGAAGCCCGACAAGCTCGTTGGGATGGTCGCCGACTTCGTCTTCGAGAAAGCGCTGAACAGCCTTGCCGCGAGCGAGATCGAGGCCGCCGCTGCCAAGCTCGCCAAGACGAACAAGAGTCTGGATGGGCTCAAGTCCAAGCTCCCCGGCCTGACCGCGAGCCTCGCGATGGCGGACATCGAGATCGCGCTCGGGTCATTGCAGAAGTCACGCGGCATGCTCAAGGCGGAACTCATCGAGTACCGCAAGGCGCACGAGAAGCTCGCGGACGTCGTCGAGAAGCACTACGCCGGGCAGTCGTCGAAGCCTAAGCCGGGCCTGTTCGAGGAGCAGCCGCAGAGCAAGTCCGAGCAGGAAGCGCCGCCCGAAGACAAGAAGATGGCGGCCGCAATCCGTGCGATCCCGCGGGTCAACAAAGTGCTTGCGCTCGCCGATGCCTGCAAGGGACCACTCTCGGCCGGGATCCCGAACAGCGGACCCGCTCAGCAAGGCTACGTGTCGTAGCTCCCCACGTCTTGCCGCTTTCTGGGCCGACAATTCCGCAAGTCTCTGCCCTCTCCGGGGCGGCGTAGGGGCGGGCACCAAGGGCCGGCGATGCCGGTCAGGAGGCGCTCGTGATCAGTTCTCATTCATCTCGT
>CANKMW010000185.1 GCA_947483555.1 Myxococcales bacterium | reverse complement strand
GTGGCGGGTGCTGCCGAAGCCGAGCCGGCCCTGGTCGTTGTCGCCCCAGCAGCGGACCCGGTCGCCGGCGAGCAGGGCGCAGGTGGCGTCACCGCCGGCCGCGACCGCGAGCACCGGCTCGCCGACCGGCACGTCGCCGGCCTTCGCCGGTGTCTCGTTGTCGCCGACGTCGTCGCGCCTCCCATACCCAAGCTGGCCGCGCTGCCCGCGGCCCCAACAGCGCAGCCGGCCGCCCTCGAGCAGCGCGCAAGTGTGGGCGGTACCGGCGGTGATGGCCGTCGCCTTGCCGCCCAGATCGATCGGCGGCCGGCGCGAGGGGCGCTCGTCGTCGCCGAGGTCAGTGGTGTCGCCGAGACCTAGCCGGCCGTTGGCGCCCAGGCCCCAGCACCGCACCTCGCCATCGGCGAGCAGAGCGCAGGAGTGTTCGACCCCGAGCGCCAGGGCGATCGCCTTCGGCGGCGCGATCGCGGCGGAGGCGGCCGGCCGGGCGTCGCCGGCCGCCGGGCGATCGCCATGCGATGACGGGCGCACGCCCTCGGACGAGCGCGAGCAGGCCACGACCGTGAGCAGCGCAAACACGGGCAGGACCACCCGCAACACTGAAACGCGCACGTCAGAGCTTGAGTTTGTCGATCGCACCGCGGTCCTCGAAGTGCATGTAGTCCTTGCGGTCGGCACCCCAGTCTCCACCCCAGGTCCAGCCGGCCGCGAGCATCATCTCGAGGACCTTCTCATGCAGCGGGATCATCCCGAACACAGTCTCGTCCTTCCCCTCGGTCTTGTCGCGCACCTTGCCGCCGAACAGCCACGCCTTGAGCGACTCCCAGTGCTCGGCCACGATCTCGAGCTGCGTCCTCTTGGTCCCTTTCCTCAACTTCTTGGCCGCGGCCGTGATCTTGGCCTTGCTCAGGGTGTCGAACAGCTCCTTGACCTCGACCGCCTTCAGGTCACGAGCGAACTGTTCCATGTCGCTATCACCACCCCACGACGCGGCGTCGAACGCCTGACCGACCACGATATTGGAGTCCGCGGCGGTCAGATCGGCGACGTCGTCGTCGCGGCCGAGCAACTCGGCAAGGAACTGCGGGAAGCGCTCGACGAACAGGCGCGACGCCTCAAGCTGCTCCTGACCTTTCGCATCCCAGATGTCGAAGCCCGCGTGCCCGGTGACCGAGCGCACCACCGGCTGCACCAGCTTGTTGAGCAGGCGCAGCTCGGACTTGTCCTCCATGAGCGCGTTCTGTTTCTTGCCCTCGTTGTAGTTGATGTCGATGGCGTTGCCCACCGCGTGGTTCGACAGCACGCCGGTCTTGCCCGTAATGGTGCGGTACGAAGCCCCCCCGACGACGAACAGCGAGTCCTTGATCTCGGTCTGGACCGGGCCAAGCTGTTGCGTGTAGAGGTCGTTGGTCGCCTTCACGCGGTCCTCGACGACCTTGTTGACCTGGACGGTGCGTCCGAACAGGGCGGGGTGCACGAGGTTGTCCACCTTGTCCGGATCGAGCCCCGCCTCCTCGACCCGCTGATCGGTGTTCTTTCGGTTCTCTCGGTGGACCTCGAGGAGCCCGCCGAGGGTCAGGGCGTCGTCGCTGGCGGCGACCTGCTTCGGCCCGAACTCCGTCTTCAAGTAGCGATCGTCGGGGTCGGTTGCGGTCGGCTTGACCACCGCTTGGTAGTGGGCGTAGCGGTCGACTTGGAAGGTGGTTTCCATCCGCTGGGTCTTGTCGCCGCCGATCCCGTCGGGGTCGGCGACCGCGTTGGTCCCGAGCGCGGTCCAGTTCTTCTTGTCGTTGCTGCCCTGCAGCGCGGCTGTGCCCGAGAGATCGGCACCGAACACGCCGCGCCAGCGCACCTCGACCGCGACCTGAGTGTTCCCGCCACCGCCGCCGCCGCCGCCACCACCACCGACTTGGTCGTCGTCGCGGGTGAAGGCCAGCGCCATTGCGTCCTGGCGAGCCGCGTCTGCGTCGTTGCCTTCGTCGCGCGCCTCGATGCCGTGCTCAGCTGGTGCGTCCGCCGCATCGCGCGAAGCCTTGCGCTGCACGGGGGCGCGATCGGCGCTCGAAGAGGTTGTCGCCTGCGGAGGCGTGATGATGCTGTCTAGATAGCTGACGTCGCTCGAGATCGGGACGAGGTCGGAGGTGCTCCGCGCTGGAGGCCCAACGACCGCGCCACCCTCGGGCGCCGCCGCTCTCTGTACCGGCGCGCTCATGTCCCGGGTCAGGGTGCGCTTACCCGGCGCGCGATGATCCTGCTCCTCGGCCGATGCGGCGTGCGCCTCGTTGTGGCGGTTGGAATCGTCCTTCATCGTCGGAGCTTCTGCGGTGCTCATGATACGGGATTCCGATGCCAAACCTCCCCAACAACCGAAGGTTGCCACCCGTTGATAACCACTAGATCTCAGGAAGTTACGGGGCAACTTGCCGCAACTTGCCCAGGCAGCGAGCGAAGTGCGTCGATGCAACGGGACGCCTGCTGGCCGCGGTCACGGCGACAACGTCCAAATTCGAACGTGAGCACGCAACCGCGGCCCGGCCCTGGCGAAAGAGAAGGGCATGCAAGCCTCGACAGACCCGCCACCGATGGATGGCGCCGACCAGCAACGGAGAAACCACATGACCGAAACGGACCCCGTCCTACTTGTGATGAGACGCCGCATCGTCCTTCGCGCGGTCGGCTGTGCCGCCCTCGCCTTCCTTGCCGCTTGCGCGCTCTACGCGCCGTGGCACGGCACCGCCGATCGCGGGATCGGCGACGCGCTCGGCTGCATGTTCGTCCACGGCGGCTGCCCCTTCTCCGACTCGGCGCCGAGTTACACCGACCATCGCGGAGTGGATGACGTCGATACCTGGCCGGCTCTCGTCCTGTTCGCTCTCGCCAGCCTCGCGACGTATGCTGCGCTCACGGCAAGCCGACGGGCGCAGAAGGGCGCCGGTGTCTGCGCCATCATCGTGCCGCTGCTCCTCGGGCCGTACATCGTTTTCGCTACCGCCATGGCGCACCTCCTCACGGGCACCGTGTCGCGCGGCGGCGACGTCGGTTTCTACATCATGCTGCTCGCCACCTTCGTGATCGGCATCATCAATGTCCGCGATCCTCGGCCACGCCCTCCCGCGGTCGAGCTGCCGCGCGCGACAGCGCGCGTCCACGTGTAGGGATCGGTATCCCGCATCGACGCCCTGGTGAAGAAATGACCGCCACCGCTCTGCCCGGATTCGATGCCTTCGCGGCGGCGTGCCGGCGGCGCGGCGTCGACTGGCGCCCGAACCCGCCTCTCGGCGGGAGCGGCGAGCTCGGCTCCGACGTCGAGCTGGCCGCGCTCCGCTCGCGCTGCGACGGGGGACGACTGTGGGAGCTCGACCTGGCGCCGCGGGCCCGCGTCGTCACCCACAACCAGATGATGCGTCGCGGCGTCGGCACCCTGCCGGTGGCGCACCACCTCGTGGTCTTCGCCTCGTGGCACGGGCTGGCCTGGCACCTCGCCACCGTCCCCGCCCTCGCCGATGCCGGCGGCCGCGAGCCGGTGGTGTGGGTCGATCTCTACGACGACGGCTCGGTGACTCCGATCGCGAGCAGCGTCGACCGGTGCTTCTCGCTCCTGGCCGAGCACGTCGAGCGTTTCGGCAGCAACGAGCCCGCGTTCGCCGGCAGCGTCGCCTCGTCGATCGCCGGCGATGCCCACTTGCTGTCGATGGTCCGCGCCGAAACGCCCACCGATGGCCGAGCTCCTGGCCCACGGCGACGGTCCCGAGCCGTGGTTCAAGGCGCTGCTGGCTGCGCCGGCGCCGGGTTGATTCGCGACCATGACCCAGACTCGATGTCCACTGCGACGGCATCGAGGACGCCTCGATGCGCTGGC
>CANKMW010000184.1 GCA_947483555.1 Myxococcales bacterium | reverse complement strand
CCACCCGCCCACGAACCCACACGATCCCGCCGTCCTCGTCGGTGTTATGCTCGCGCCACCGACCCAACCCACTCATGACAACCAGCGTCCGCCTCCTTCGCCGCACTTGCGCATTTGAGCGGCAGGACGTTGGGAATTACGACACCTATCCCGCGGCCCGGACCGGGGCCACTTCTTGGCGACGGCCACCCGGTCCAGATTTACGCGAATTCACGCGACCACCGACAGTCTGACGGGGCGACCGCCGAGCATGCCTGACCCAACGCGGCGGCGATGCAGAGCCAGAGCGGCGTGCGCGCTCGAGGCATCGAGTGGGTACTGTCGCTCACCGAGAGAGTGTCGGGCCCTCGGGCGCAGGGGGCAACACGCGGCGGGTGTGCCACGTCGTGGCGGTCTGTTAAGGTCCCCTCCCGCGCATGGCTGAGCACAATCGTCCGCCCCCAGAGCTCCTCGAACACGCTCCCCTCGCAGCGCCCGACGACATCGGCGAGCGCATCGCTGCTTTGGGGGTGACCCTCGACGCTGGCGCGCTGGCGTTGCTTTGCGACTACCTCGGGAGGCTGCTCGCGATGAACGCGCTGATGAACCTCACGGCGATCACCGATCCCGCAGAGGTCTGGAGCCGCCACGCGCTCGACTCTCTCACCACGTTGGCGATCGCGAGTGGCCCGCTGCGGGAGAGTTGACGAAACTATGCATTATGCGAAGTAACTCGATCGCCTGCCGAGGCCCAGGGGCATTGGACGGCCTATCCCCCGAGAGGGCGTACGAAGCGGTCGGGGATTGGCTCAACCGTGAAGGGTCGAGCCTCGCGCCGTACCGTCCGGAGGTGTACGCGCAGGGGTCCTTCGCGTTGGGGACCGCGATTCGGCCGCTCGATGATTGTGACTATGACGTCGACGCGGTGTGCGAGCTCGCGATCCCAGAAGAGTCGATGTCGCCGAGCGAGGTGAAGGCAATGGTCGGCGACCGACTTCGCGAGCATGCGGGGTACGCGGCGATGCTCGGCCCGAAGGACGGCGGGCGGCGATGCTGGACGCTCCAATATGCTGAGTCGTCGAGCTTTCACCTCGACCTTCTTCCCGCCATCCCGATCGACGCGCGTAGGAAGGTCACGCTCAACGTAGCCGAGGAGTATGCGCGGCATGCCCTCGGGATCACCGACAGCGAGAGTTGGCTCTGGCAGCCGAGCAATCCGCGAGGCTATGCCCTGTGGTTCCACGAGCGCACGCGAGTGCGAGGCCAGTCCGACATCACGCGGATCACTGCGGGCGTGCAGGCGCTTCCCGAAGCCGTGGCCACAACCCCGCTGCAACAAGCGGTTCAGCTGCTCAAGCGTCAGCGAGACGTCAAGTACGGCGACGACGTGCACAAGCCGATCTCCATCATCATCACGACGCTTGCCGCGCGAGCCTACGAGGGCAGTGAGAGCCTGGAAGAGACGCTGAGGGCGATCATCCCTGCGATGCGCGACGGGTTCGAACTGCGCAACGGCGTGGTCTGGGTGCCGAACCCGGTGCGCCCTGATGAGAACTTCGCCGACAAGTGGGCTGGCGAGCCCGAGAAGCGGGAGCGGTTTGTAGAGTGGCTGACCGAGCTGGAGCGCGAAACCACCGCTGGCACGCGGCATCTCGCCGCGGCGGAGAGCTACGTGCGGAAGGCCTACCGCGTCGATGGGCGGAGGCAGGAACAACCTCACGTCGCGCGCCCGACGCTCGTGAGCGTTCCTCAATCATTGGTGGCGCCTCAAAACGCGGCCTCGTCCGTCGTCGCGGTCCCGCCGGTACAGCAGCGCGTGGTCAAGTCCCGATTCGATGTTCCGCACCGCGAGCAACCGCCGTGGCTGCTCAGTTGCAACCTGCGGGTCGAGGTCTTTGCCGAAGTTCTGAAAGGTGGTCGTTGGCTGCCGTTCCAGAGCGGGGCGGGCGCGCTGCATACGAACAAGTCGCTTCGGTTCACGGCTCGTACCACCGTTGCCGCACCCTTTGACGTCTATTGGCAGGTGGTGAACACAGGCCCTTACGCCGCCGCAGCGAACGGGCTGCGCGGCGAAATCGAGCGAGCGGCCGGGAGCTCAGAGGCTGGTTTGGAGCGGCCGGAGAGCACACTCTATCAAGGCCACCACTCGATTGAGTGCTTCGTCGTCAAGAACGGCGTCTGCGTCGCGAGGAGCGGGGAATTCGAGGTCAGCGTTTGAGATTGGCCCCGTATTGGTGACGAATCCGCTCCGCACGATCTTCGATTGCATTGCAGTGCATGTCTCGCCCGAACTCATCGACGCCGCAGTCAAACAGGCGCGCGCCCGTGGACCGATCGACAAGGACGACGTGAAGCTGGTCCGCGCGCGTGCGAGGCAGCGTGAAAAGCTAGGCAAGCGCCGCGGCTTTCAAGCAGGCCCTCGAAACTCGGCTGCGTTCGTGCTCTTCGAGCGGAGCTCGTTCGTGATGTGGATGCTCGGCGTCAGTGGTGACGCTGAACGCCATGAAGTCACCGAGGTCCAGTCGCGCCGACCTTCTCGACCACCCTTCACGCCGCCGCGGTGGTAAAAGTGGACCATGTCTCTCGACGCACTTCGCGACATCGAGCGCTTCGCCGAGCTCGGGCCGGACGCCCGCGGTGAGCTCGCCTCCACGATCGCGCAGCTCCTGGGGCCTCCCTGGTCTGCGGGCGCAGCCGAACTGATCGACGCCGTGCCGCTCTTCAATTCGGAGCTCAGGCTCGACTTCGTCGCGATCCCCGGAGGGACCTTCGAGATGGGGCTCACCGCGGCGGACGTGGAGGCCGTGAAGTCTGCCATCGGGTGGGAGGAAGACATCGCTGGCACCATCGACGACGCGCGGGACCACGTCACGCCCTCCCGCCGGGTCGACGTGAGCCCGTTCCTCATCGCTCGCGACACCCTCTTCCACGCCGACGTCGAGCGCCTGTCCCATGGCAAGCACACGGGCATCTATTGCCATCAGCTCGCGCGCCTCGAGGCGCGCCTCCTCGCCGGGGCCGTTGGGCTGCGCCTCCCTTCCGAGGCGGAGTTCGAATGGGTCATGCGGGAAGGAGGCCGCTGCCACTTCGCCTTCGACGCTTCACGCAAGCTGGACGAGCTGGGAAACGACACGGAGGTGTGGCCCACGCGCTTTGGCATCCGACGGCCGTTCGGGACGTCGTGGTGCGCTGACGACTACCACGACGGCTACGGAGGCGCGCCCCCCGGCTCGAAGCCGTGGATGGAGGGCGAGCCGGATGGTCTCGCGCGCCCTAGCGGCGCGGAGCCGGAGCTCGTGGACGAGGTCGAGCAGCGGCTCGGTCTGCTGGCGTGTTGGCGAACCGCTCGCGGACACGGCAGCGCGCGCGTTCGTCTCGCGTGCGATCTGGAGCTCCCTTGAGAGCTCCGAGATCTCAGTGTGGATTGAAGCGCCGATAGTTGGCGGTCGAACCGTCGGGCTGGTTGACGCCCCAGAGGTCGCTCGAGTTCGTCTGCGCTGGCCCGCTCGGCGCCGTCGCGGGAGGCGTCCAATTCGGGCGTAGCGTGATGTCGCTGTAGCGGCCGGGGGTCGTGCCGCCGCGACCGTCGCGCAGACCAGTCGCCTCGGTGCCATTGAACGTCGGCTGCACTGGCGTCCCACCGGGGCCCGTCGGGTGGTACGTGATCGTGTTGCCGCCGGGCGTCGGCGGATTCCCGGGCCAGCTGTACGACATCGTCGATCCCGTCGCCGCCGCGGTCCGCATCATCGCACCGTGACAGTTGGGGCACGGAGGCCGCGTGCCACGTTGGCGATCGCGAGTGGCCCGCTGCGGGAGAGTTGACGAAACTATGCATTATGCGAAGTAACTCGATCGCCCCTGATCCCGCCCCGCCGCAGCCACCAGGTCCGCTACCACGGCGTCTTCTCATCAGCCCATCGCTTGCGCGACCGCGTCCTGCCCGTGCCGCCCCCCGACGCCGCCGCCGCCGCGCCCGTGACCGCCTCGATGCT
>CANKMW010000183.1 GCA_947483555.1 Myxococcales bacterium | reverse complement strand
GTGCGGTACCAGCATCCGCTGCACCAGCTTGGTCTTGAAGGTCTCGCTATACAGTGCCACTGGGTCTCGTTCTTCTGCCCCTCGGCCTCAGACTCGCTGGCGCTCAGGCCGCCAGCGTCGTGCGACAACTACCCTGGCACAGGGGGAGACCTTCTCCGACACCAGGGCGCCGCCGATGGCGCCCGCGGTCGCGGCGCCGCCGGCGATCGCCACGATGCGCGTGACCTCGGTCGCCGCGACGTGCCACAGGACCTCGCCGAGCTCGGTGCCGACGAAGATGCCGACGATGGTGGCGATCACCAGCACGCCGCCGATGGCCGGCTCGGTGATCGTGCTGCCGCGGCTGGCCCGGCCGGCCATGAAGCCGCCGATCGCACCACCGAGCGCGAGCGAGCCGTAGAACGCCGGCTCGCCACCCGTCTTCAGCAAGGTGAGCAGGATCAGCCCGAGGGCGACGCCACCGGCGACCAGAAAGTAACTGAGGATCACCGATGCGATCGAGAACTGGTTTCGTGCCATTGGCTCGCCCTCCGTGGCCGTGAACGTAGCTCGGATGGCCAGGCCGTGCGTGCCGCGGCGCACCTGATGTCACCCCGCGGCGGCGACGGCAGAAAGGCGCGCGCGGCGGGCGGCGTGTGTATGATCCGACCGGCGCCATGCCTCGACTTCTTCGCCTCGCCTCGATCGTTTCGTTGCTGTTCCTCCTCGCCGCACCGGCGCGCGCCGGCACGCTCGGCCTGGTGGTCTCGGGTGATCCGGCCAAGCAGCCGGTCATCGAGACCACCCTCGAGCCGTGGCTGCACAAGGCCGGCTACGAGGTCCGCCTCGGCGTGCTGGAGCAGCAGGAGGTCGACAAGATCGTCGACTGCTTCATCCTCACCGACCAGCGCTGCGCCGAGCCCACGGTCGCCGGCGCCGGGGTCGCCAGCTTCCTGTTCGTGATGGTCGAGGTCAAGCGCGACACCCAGACCAGCAAGGACGAGGTCAAGCTGACCGGCTGGCTGTTCTCCGGCGACGGCAAGGCGCTGGTGGCGCAGAGCGTGTACTGCCGCGACTGCCGCAACGACACGCTTGGCCCGACGTCGGAGGACCTGGCCCGTGCCCTGTTCTCGCAGTCCGACGCCGGCACCGGGCGCATCGCGGTGACCACCAAGCCGGCGGGCGCGATGGTCGCCGTCGACGGCGCCGCGGTCGGCGCCACGCCGCTCGAGCACGGCCTGCGCGCCGGGCCACACGTCGTCGACATCACGCTCTCCGGTCACCATCCGCTGCGGCGTGACGTCGAGATCGGCAAGGACAAGCTGGTGAACCTCGATGTCACGATGCACCCGTCCGACCAGCCGCTGCCGGGCGCCGGCCGTGGCCCGCTGCCCTACGTCGTGCTCGGCGGCGGCCTGGTGCTGGCCGGGACCGGCGTGGCGCTGTTCCTGATGGATCAGGACTGCGTCGCCAACGGCCCGTGCGACGTGCCCAACACCGACGCGACCTATCGCAACAGCGCGCCGCTCGGCCTCGGCCTGGCCGCGGCCGGCGCGGTCGCCATCGGCGTCGGCGCCTATCTCACCCTGCGCGCACCGAAGTCGGCCAGCGGCTCGGCGTCATCGGCACCCGCTGCAGTTCCGGTCGGCTGGGTGACACCCGGCGGCGGCGGTGTGGGTTTCCGCACGCGGTTCTGAGATGCGTGCGCGTTATCATGCCGTCCGCTTCCACTCGCCTCCGTTCCGTTCGCCCTGATCGTTCGCCCTTCCGTTCGCCCATTACCGTTCGCCCTGAGCGAGGCCGCGCAGCGGCCGAGTCGAAGGGCGGAACCCGACGGAGTGGGGCCTTGCGAGGAGCCTTCCATGCCTGACTTCGACTTCCGAGCCCCCACCACGTCCCGCCTCGCCCTTGTCGTCGCGGTCGTCACGCTCGCCGCGCTGGCGTCCGCCTGCGGCGCCAGCAACCCCAACTTCTGCGAGGGCCCCGCCTGCGACGAGATCGACGCCGCGGTCGTGATCGACGCCCGGCCGGTCCTGTGCACGGCCACGGGCCCCGATCCGAGCTGCCCGGCCGCCACGCCGGTCTGCGTGAGCGGCGCCTGCACCGGCCTGTGCGACGCCGACGGCGACTGTGCCGGCCGCCCGACCGCGGAGGCCGAGTGCCACATGCCGTCCGGCGCGTGCGTGACCTGCGACGAGAGCGACGTCCAGGCCCCGATCACCACCGACGAGGACGAGTGCCCAGGCGCCAACAACGCCGTCTGCGACTCGGTCACCCACACCTGCCGCGGCTGCGAGGACCACGCCGAGTGCTTCTCCGGCGTCTGCGACGCCGGCCGCTGCGCCCCGCCCGCCGAGGTCATCTACATGTCCGCCAACGGCGTCGACGGCGGTAACAACTGCGACAACCCGGCCGCCGGAATGGGTTGCCTGACGCTGAACTTCGCGATCGGCAAGATCACGGTGACCCGCAAGTACATCCTGATGGCGCCCAGCGCGACGCCCTACGCGGCGCGCAACAACACCGATCGGGCCGACTTCAACGGTGACACGGCGCATGTCATCGGCTACGGGGCGACTGTGAACCGCAGCGGCGCAGGCCTGATCCTCGATGTGCACGCTGGTTCCGACGTGACGATCGAAGGGCTGACCGTCTCCGCAGGCGGCGGCAGCGGCGGAACGGGCATTCTCGTGAATGACTCGCGGCTGGAGTTGTTCCGCGCCACCGTCAGGGACAACGGCGGGATGGGAATCGATGCGAGCAGCAACTCACGGCTTCGAATTCTGCGCTCGACACTCACGAACAATGACGCTGGTGGCATCCTCTTGAATACCGGTGAGTTCGCCATCATCAACAGCATCATCACGAAGAACGGCGACCCTGGGGCCACCAACTTTGGCGGTGTCAGCCTTCTCTCGACAGCGACAACGAACTCGCTCGAGTTCAACACGATCGCCGAGAACTCGGCGACGTCAGGCACAGCTGACCAGGTCATCTGCAACAACGCAGCCCTCACGGCGCGCAACAACATCATCAGCTTCCTGCCCAGCACCACCGGTCGGCCGCGGATCTCCGGCAACTGCACGCACACCTATTCGCTGTTCTCTCCCGACAGCGCGACGGCCGGCACCGGAAACATGACGATCACAGATCCAGCCATGTTCATGTTCACCGCGGACTTCCACATCGGCACCGGTAGCGTCGCAGCGGGTGCGGCGCAGTCGACGAATCTCGCAGGTGACACGCTGGTCGACATCGACGGCCACGCTCGCATGCTAAACGGCACGACCGTCGACGTCGGCGCCGATGAGATCCCATGATCCCGGCGCGGCAGCTCGGCATTGCGGCGGTGCCGGCACTGCTCGTGGGTCTCGCGGCCTGCAAGTTCCCCGAGTTGCCGCCGCTGGAAGACGACGGCGGCGGGACGGACGCGACCCCGGTCGCCTGCGTCGACATGGGGCCGGATTCACCCGATCCCAGCTGTCCACCCGACCGGCCGCTGTGCGTTGACGGAACATGTGGCGGCCGATGCGGAAGCGATGCGGACTGTTCTGGCCGTCCCGCCGTCCAATCCGTTTGTCATGTGTCGTCAGGAAGCTGTGTTGCCTGCGACGAGGACGATGAGCAGGCACAGCCGGCCACGAGCGAGGACGACTGCACGAACGCCAGCAGTTCCGTCTGCGACTCGACCAGCCACACATGCCGCGCATGTGCCGAGCACGCTGAGTGCTACCTGGGCGTCTGCGACGCAGGACGGTGTGCGTCGGCGAACGAGATCATCTTCATGTCAGCGAACGGATCTGACGGAGCCAACAACTGCGACAACCCCGCGCCTGCGGCCGGTTGTCTCACGCTGAGCTTTGCGCTCGGCAAAGTTTCGACTATCCGCAAGTTCATCGCGATGGAGCCAAGCGCCACGCCCTATCTCGCCCGGGCCACCGCGGATCGCGCCGAGATCAACGGCATCATGGTGCGCCTGATTGGTTACGGAGCCGAGCTTCGCCGAAGCGGGATCGGCGACGGCGAGGTCATCGAGGTGAGTGGAGGTGCCAGCGTCGTGATCGAGGGCCTGACCATCCGCAGTGCGACTGGCGCGGGGGTGGGGATAGGAATCAAGATGAGCGCGTCCGCCCTCGATCTATTCAGAGTCCGGATCTCCGCCAACCAGTATCGTGGAATCGAGGCGACCAGCGGCGGCACTCTTCACGTCCGGCGATCGATCATCTCGAACAACGGCGGAGGCGGCATCCTCTTCGACGGGACCTCGTTCGTGCTCATCAACAATCTCATCGTCGGCAACGGCAACATGAACACCTCCGCCATCGGGGGCCTTGACCTCTACGCCAGTTCCACGACGACCCCAAGCACCTTCGAGTTCAACACCGTCGCCGAGAACACGGCGTCGTCGGGGACTCCGCACGGCGTTCGCTGCAACAGCGTACAGACGGTGGCCAGCCGGAACAACATTGTCACCAGCGAAGCCGTGCGCCCGCACGTCGTCGGCGGTTGCGTGCACCAGTACACGCTCTTCGGTCGGGTGTGGATCTCATCCTGAGCAGGGCGGGGAGATCCGGACCGCGGCTTGATCCGCCGGCGGCTTGAAGTTGGGGCAGAGCCCATGCCATCGAGGGTTTGCAAAGACTCTCTCGACGGAAGGATGCCCCGTGCGGATGGTGATCGAAGT
>CANKMW010000182.1 GCA_947483555.1 Myxococcales bacterium | reverse complement strand
CCCGTGCGGTACCAGCATCCGCTGCACCAGCTTGGTCTTGAAGGTCTCGCTATACAGTGCCACTGGGTCTCGTTCTTCTGCCCCTCGGCCTCGGGGGCGCTGGCGCTCAGGCCGCCAGCGTCGTGCGACAACTACCCTGGCACAGGGGGGTGCTAACGTCGCGTGGACCCTCATGGTTGCAGGAAGCGCCTTGAAGAAGTCCGTGAGGATTGGACGGCCGATGGCGTCGCTCGTACTGACGCCGGAAGAGCGCCGACGCCTGTCCAGCTGGTCATGTCGAGTCGGCGACACGTCGGAGCGCGTCGCATTCAGGGCCCGCATCATTCTGATGGCCGCGACCGGCGCACCCAGCATCTCGATCGCCGAGCGCCTGCGTACGAGCGAGCAGACGGTCTGCAAATGGCGCGGGCGGTTCGTCTCGCGTCGCCTCGAAGGAATCTGGACGACGTCACGCTGAGCGCCATGGGGATCGCGTGCGTATCGTCATTCCGCTGGTCATGACGGCGCACCTCATACCGCGGTGACGGACAGCCCGTCGCCCGGGCCGGTGGGGTGTTCGGTGGCACGCCGACGTATCGCGTGCCGCCGCCTCCGCCGCCGGTGGAGCCCGAGCCGAAGGAGCCTGTTCTCGACAAGCCCGAGCCCACGCAGGGCCACACCGATTGTTCG
Organism: Myxococcales bacterium; assembly: GCA_947483555.1. Lineage (GTDB taxonomy): Bacteria > Myxococcota_A > Polyangia > Haliangiales > Haliangiaceae > UBA2376. The sequence goes on along the minus strand of CANKMW010000182.1, from coordinate 4,247 downwards.
CAGGGCCCGGTGACGATCGTCATCACGGCCGACTGAACCCCAACCCGCATCAACGCGATGTCGTCGTCGCGCGCGGCCCGGGGCACCGATCCGCCCTTCTTCTCTCCCTCTCTCTTCTCTTACGGAGGCATCATGTATCCCCGACACACCATCCGACTCGTCGACGGCGTCCTCGTCGTCGACGGCACGGGCGATGCGGTCGAGCTCTGGAGCGCGCTGCGCGCGTTCTTCCTGGAGCGGCGGCCGTATGCCTGGGCCAATAGCGGCATGCGTTACCCCGAGACCTCGACGCTCGAGGTGCTCGAGGCCTGCACCGTCTTCGACCGCGAGCTGGCGCGCGCGCCCCGCGACGCGATCGGCCTCGAGACCGAGGCCGTCCACTGGCTCCGCGCGACCCGGCGCGCCGAGCTCCTCGCGCGCGGTCACCAGATCGATGACCCCTACCCGGACAACGAAGGCTTCTGGCTACGCGACACCAAGCGGTTGGTCGTTTACCTCGCCATCGCGCGGGATCTGCCCACCCGCGCCCAGATGATCAAGGAGCTCGTCGAGCGCAGCCGGAGGTCGTCATGAGCAAGACGAACCCGCTGCTGTGGTTGGCCGCTGGCGCCGGAGCGGTCTGGGCGGTGTCGCGCTGGCGGACCGGCGCGCAGCGCGATGAGCGCTTCGGCGACGAGCACGACGAGGATGACGTCGAGGTCGTGCGCGACGACAGCAAGGGGCTCACCCGCAAGTACGACGCCGCGTTCGAGGCGCGCGGTCGCGGCTTGCCGGTCCCGTACCTGCGCGCGCTCGCCGCCCGCGAGTCCGGCATGCGCGAGAAGGACCCGAAGGGGCTCATCAACGTCGTGCGCGTCGTTCGCGAGGACTTCAACGAGCGCCACGGCACGGCGCACCGGCCCCAGCATCTGCAGGATCCGATCGTCAGCATCACGATCGCCGCGGACACGCTGCGGCGGATCATCGAGAGCTACGCGAAGAACCACGCCGCGGTGCCCAACCTGCGCGAGGACTGGGCGAACCGGCACTTCGTCGAACTGCTGACGTTCGGCTGGAACGCGGGCTACTCGGAGAAGGCCGGCGTCGGGCACGTCGCCGACTACCTCGAGCGCCAGGGCCAGACGGACATCACGCTGGCCGCGGTCGCGAAGAACGCGCAGGCGGCGGGTGCGAGTCACTGGCTGTGGGCGCACCCGAGGAAGGTCGCGTGGACGCGTAGCGTCGCCGACCTCTACTTCACCGAGCGCGACCGCGATGGCGTGAAGGCTCCGGTCGCCGTGGATGGGCCGGTGACGCACCCGTCGCAGGTCGACCCGGGCCCGCAACCGGCGGGTGCGGCATGAGGGTCTGGGTTCGCAACGGCGGCACCGTCGTCGAGGACAAGGGGCTCGCCCAGGTCGCGGGGATGTCCGACTACGTCGACATGCAGAGCGCACTGCGGCGCTACCTGGCCGATCTGCGCGGCTTCGACATGCACCCTCGGCTCGACCGGAAGGTCCCGCGGACGCTCAACGCAGACGTGCTTCAGCTCGGCGCGGTGTGGTCGAAGGCGATTTCGAAGGCCCGCATGGACCTGTTCGGCATGAAGGGCGCGCGGGCTCGCTGGCAGGAGCAAGCCGCACAGATCGTCACGCTCACCGCGGGGGCGGAGCCGACCGCGGTGTATGCGGACAACGTCGCGTTCTGGGATGCGACCAACCGGATCTCGGTCCGGCTACAGGTCGCGGCCGAGGAGCCGCCCGATGTCACGTTCGTCGACGCCCTGGAGCGGAGCGTCAAGAACCTGCCCGACACGCTGACCGGCGCAGCGCGGTGGGTCGTCCGTTCGGCAGGTGACGTCGCCGGCGGCGTAAGCAGCGTCGCTGGCGAAGTCGCCGAAGGCGCCGGCAACGTGGTCGCGCGCGGCCTGGGTCCGCTGTTCAAGCCGATCCTGATCGGGGCGGGTCTGATCGGCGGCGGCTACCTCCTGACCCGGGCGGTTCAGAGCCGGAGGCGTGGTCGTGCGTAACCTGGCGCTGCCGTGGCTCGTGATCGGCGGTGGCACGCTGGCGGGGCTCGCCCTGTCCGGCCGCACCGCGGCGGCGGCGGCGCGGCCTGCACCGCCACCGGTCCTCGCCGGGACCTGGGTGTGGCCGATGCCGACGTTTCGCGGTCGAGCGCCGGTCGTGTCCTCGGGCTGGGGCTCGCCGCGCGATGGCGGCGAACGGCGCCATCGCGGTGTCGACGTCATGTTCAAGCGGGCGCACCGCGAGGAGTTCGTCGCCGAGTTCCCACCGGGCACGCCGGACGGCTCGAAGGGCTACTTCGTGCCGCCGGGGACGGTCGCCGTCGCTGCCAGCGACGGACGGATCTGGTCGGCGGGCTGGGCGCCCGGCGGCTACGCGGTGGTGATCGATCACGGCAAGCCCTGGGCGACCTACTACGCGCACCTGGCATCGCTCCAGGTCACCGCCGGTGACCGCGTGCGCGCAGGGCAGCCTCTCGGCGTGGTCGGCGCTGACCCGCTCGACGCGCAGGAGCTGCGGCACCTGCACTTCGCGCTCTGGTACGGCGGCGCTGGCGATTCCGCGATCGACCCTGAGCCGGTGATGCGCGCGTGGCGCGTCGTGGAGGTGCGTGATGTCTGACCGCAACGGCAACACCAATAAAGGCGTCGCGCTCGCCGGTGGTGCGCTGCTCGCGTGGCTGCTGTTGCGGGGAAGCGGCGGGCGGGGGGGCGGCGGCGGAGGAGGAGCGCTCTCGCTGGCGCCGAACCTGGGGTCGCTGCGCAACGGTGGCTTCGTCTACCGGCCGGTGGGCGCGCGCGGCGACGACTACCCGGAGTGGCTGCGCAACCTGCGCGGCGAGTCCGGCGTGTACGTCATCCGCGACGCCCGTTCCGGCATGGTCCTCTACGTCGGCGAGTCCCACACCGGCCGGGTCTACGAGACCTTGACCCGGCATTTTCAGGGGTGGCGGCGGTGGAAGGGCTTCTGGAGAGGCCAGTTCGCCGAGGGCCACGATCCTGGACTCACATACCGGCGCGACCGCGTCGAGGTCGCCGTGCGCGTGACCCGCGCCGCCGACGCGCTCGACGAAGAGTCGCGCCTCATCCGCCGGCTCACGCCGCGCGACAACTTGCTCGGCCAGGCCGAGCTCGAACCAGCTCCGTTCTGAAAGGAACCACCATGGACACCTTCATCCAGACGATCCGAACCGCTGTGGGCGAGGGCGCCACCGCCGACCAGAAGCAAGCCGGCGCCGTGGCGTGCCGTGCGATCCTCGCCGCGCTCGAGGGCCAGACCGGCCACGCGCTGAGCGCGCTCGCGCCGGCCTCCGCGCGGCCCGAGGTCGACCAGGTGCTCGACCTGGTGATCGCGCGGCTACGCGCGATGGTCCCCGCCGACCCCAGCGCGACGCCGGCGCGCCTGAGCTTCTCGATGGTCACTGCGCCGAGGTCGGCGTCGTGACGCCCGAGGTCATCACCGCCGACGAGGTCGCCGCGCTCATGCGCTGCGACCGCAAGACGGTCTACGAGGCGGTGCTCCGCCGCGACATCCCGCACCGCCGGCTCGGCCGGCGCGTCTTCTTCTCTCGCATCGCGCTGCTCGAATGGCTCGCCTGTCGCGAGGAACCGAGCCGGGCGGCGTGAGCCGACTCGTGGTCGGTGCAGCCGCCTATCGCACGCGGCGTGCGGTAACATCGTACCCGGCGGTCAACTCGCGAGTGCTGCCGTCTCCGGCGTCCGCACCGAATACGAAGAGGGGGGATTCTCGATGAAGTCGATCATGCACGGGCGTTTCATCGAGTTTGGCGTCGACCCCGGCGATCGTCTCCTTCGGTGCGAGTTCGACGACGGCGCCGCGCCACCAGCGGATTGGGTCGCGCTCGTCGTCGCTGAGGAGACGGGACCAGCAACCAGTACCGAAGATCTTGGAAAGGAGGGGACGCCGGAGGAGCTGCTTGCCTGGGTGGCCACCCTCCCCAAGGCTCTGTGTGCGTCGGGCGAGGTGGATGGCGCGAACGGAAACTACCGAGCATGGGCAGCCGTCGATCCTGAGACGCGTCGAGGCTACGTCGAGTGCTGGATAAACGCTGATTCTGAATGGCCGGTGGGTCGCTACTTGTCGTAATTCCCAACGTCCTGCCGCTCAAATGCGCAAGTGCGGCGAAGGAGGCGGACGCTGGTTGTCATGAGTGGGTTGGGTCGGTGGCGCGAGCATAACACCGACGAGGACGGCGGGATCGTGTGGGTTCGTGGGCGGGTG
>CANKMW010000181.1 GCA_947483555.1 Myxococcales bacterium | reverse complement strand
TCACGACGCCTGACGGCCCGCTGACCGTACGCGCCCAGGCGGTCGACGACTCCGGCCGCATCGGCTCGGTGCAGCGGACGTACACGGTCGATAACACGCCACCCGTGATCACGATCGGCAACGTCAGCAACGGGGTCTGGTACAACTCGGCCCGGTTGATCACGTTCTCGAGCAACGACACCGGGACGATCACGGCAACGCTGGATGGTGGTGCATTCACGACCGGGACGACGGTGAACGCTCAGGGACCGCACTCGCTGGTGGTGACGGCGACCGACCAGGCCGGCAACGTGACCACCCAGCCCGTCACCTTCACGGTCGACACGACGGCGCCGACGATGACGCTGACGTCGGTGCCGAGCGGCACCTACGTCAACGGCGCGCTCCAGGTCACGGCCGAGGCCATGGACAACTTCATGGGCGTGGGCTCGTTCACGGCGGACATCACCGTCAGCGCCGTGGGAGCCAACGGGGTGATCGCGCCGACGATGTCAATGCCATCGACCGACGCCAATGGGACGCGGCGGCGCGTTGTGAGCTACTCAGCGATGGCGGCCGGCAGCGGCCCGCTGACGGTTACGTTCGCGATTTCCGACCTCGCCGGCAACCCTGCGGCGACGGTGACGCAGGTGGTGAAGACCATCGACTTCACACCGCCGACGCTGACCTGGGCGACGTCGGGAACCGTGCTGGTGGTCGGGGTGTACTGGACGCAGGACAGTGGGCCGGTGCTGAGCGGCACCGTCGTCGATGCGAATCTGCCGATGCCTCCCCTGGACGACGTTACCGTCCAGATCGGTCCAAGCATCTACGACGCGACGGTGACCGGCGGAAACTGGACGGTGGATCTGCCTGCCGGCACCCTCGCCGGCCAGGTGACGACTTCGGTTACGGTGCGCGCCATCGACCTCGCCGGGAACCCGACGACGATCGTGCGGAACGTGGCGTACGACAACCAGGGGCCGATCTTGACTCAGGTCGCCACCTCGGTCCGGGACGAAAAGGGCGACGTGGTGTCATTCAACCCGACGACCTCGGTGCCGACGCACACGCACAACGGAGCCCAGATCACGCTCAATGCGACGACAACGACCGCCCCGGCGTGTGTCGACGTGTACAAGTATGCGTACCTGATGCAGCCGACATCGCCGGTGCCAGAGGCTGGGCCGAATGGGCCGAACCCGTTCACATGGACCTTCCAGGCAAGCGACGTCGGCGTCGGCATCGATCCGAGCAACGCCGAATGGCGCGTGCGGCCAGTGCAGACTGGCGTGTGGAGCAGCTGGCAGTCGACCGGCGCGGGGACGCCCTCGGGTGGCAACGTGAACTTCACCCTGACGATGTATCGGACCGTGGTCGCCGAGTTGGGGACGCATGACGGCCAGTGGGATCTGGAAGTGCGGTCGCGTGATCTGTTCGGTGGCCTGGTGACCCAGGCGCGCTGCTGGACGCACCATCCGCTCGGCGCGCCGACCGATGTGCAGGGCATGGCGACCGTCGCTGGAGCCGCGGATGTAGCAATCGACGCGCTCCACTCGATGAAGCTCGACGCCAACGCCCCGATCAGCGGCCTGGTCAACATCACGCACCCCGGCGCTGCGCTGATGCAAGTCGAGGTTCGCAACGGCACGAGCGAGCCCGTCTATATGACCTTCCGACCGGAGGGCGCCGGCGGCGTGGGCGGGGCCACGATGACGCGCCGGTGGTCGACGACGCACTTCAAGCTCTCGGAGCGGACCGAGGCCACGCCGATCGTCTGCGATGAATTCTCCACCCGCTCTGAGTGCTTCAATGTTCCATCGACGACGTTCGAATCGGTGTCGGCGGCGTCGACGTTGACGCTGGGCGTTCGTGCCTGGAATCTCACCACGGCCTTGGAGCTGCCGGTCGAGCCATGCCCTTCCTGCATGGCGGGCGAGGTACGTTTCCTGTCCCCTGCGAAGGTGACCGACGGCGTGCCCAGCCGATTCGTGGTGACCGGGACTACCCGCGGCTGGGATGGGTTTCGGTCGGCGAGTGGCGCGGCCGCGTTCGAGCTTTCATCCACATCGTTCGATTCGCCTCTTCAGCCCTACTCGTATACGGGGAACGACCTCGCGACGATCCGGTACTGCATCCAACGCAACGGCGCAGGGAACTGCACCCGCACTGCGAACTACCGCAACGTGCGTGTGCTCGGGTACGCCGTGATGGGGTTCTCGGCTTTCCTGCAAGTCAACGGCAGGTCGTCGCCGTCGACAACTGCAGCGCCGACAGCGGGTCTCGGGGACTGGTTTGCAATTCCCTCAATCGCCGACTACGGCAGCGGCTGGTTCTCGATCGAGACCGACTTCGCTTGCCACGGCACCGACAACCCACCGACCTGCCCCTGATCCTGGAGACTGCTCATGAAGCCCCTCTGTGCCTCCGTTTCCGCCTTCGTGCTGGGCCTCGCGCTCGTCCTGTCGTGCAGTGATGACAGCCCTGGTGACGCTGATGCGGCGGTCTGCGACTGCCCAGCCGGTGAGCCCCCCATCTCCGCCCAGCGTTTGGTGCGGGAGACAGCCACTGCGAACTTGCCGACTGGAGTCAGCCTCGCTGCGCGAGCGTGTTCGCGCGGCATCGCGATCTCGGGCTTCTGCGAGCTCGACCCAAACGCCCCGTTCGCCCAGATGGCGTCTGTCGACGCTGGGCTCAACTCCAGCAACGGCTGGCAGTGCCGCTGGCGCAACGACGGCGTCCAAGCCACGACCGGCACGGCGACCGTCGTCTGCCTCGTCCCCGCCGAGTAGTGGCGCCGCGAGGGCCTTGACGTTGGTGGTGGCCTACCGAGACGCAACCAATCGGCCGTTTCGGAGCCGTAGGGTTGCGATCGGGGAGGCCCGGCCGGCACCGCGCGTACGATGGGCAACATGACGGCGTACCAGGCGAAGTCGAACGGCAGCGCGGCTCAAGAGCCCAACGAGATCCACACGATACAAGAATCGTCACGGACCAAGAAACTTCGCGCGCCGCGGCGTCGATAAGGTCGGCATGAGCAAGCGCGGACAGCAGCGGCCACCAAGAGCCGGCCCCGTCCATGACGGCGGGGGCGGCTCAGGCGTGGCGCCGAGGAAGCGGCCCGACGGGCTCGTCTCACCGCGAGCGGGACGCTCGTCGAAGGATGCCAAATGACCCGCGACTTCTTCCGTGGCCGCGGTGACGACGAGGAGCTGCTCGACGGCGAAGCGCCTCAACGGCCCGCGCCTGGCAAGGTGACGCTCACAAGCCGGCTGAAACCGAACGTTCAGCGTCGTGCCACCGACTCGGGCTCTGTAAGCCAGCCGCTGGATGGCACGGCCTACCTCGCGCAGCCGGTTCAGCGCCGGGCGGCACCATCACAGTTCGAGGACCCGTTCGCTTTCGACACGATGTTCAGGCCGGTCCAGGCCACGGGTGGCGCGACGTTGTCGTCCCCCGAGACCGTTCATGCCGCGGCTGCCCGAGGCCTCGACACACCGGCGAGCTCGCTGCCGCACCTGGACACGATCCAGCGGTCCTTCGGCCACCACGACGTCACCCACGTCCAGGCGCACGTCGGTGGTGCCGCGGCGCAGGCCAGCGCCGCGATGGGCGCCACCGCCTACGCCAGCGGCAACGACGTCGCGTTCGCCCGCGCCCCCGACTTGCACACCGCTGCGCACGAGGCTGCGCACGTCGTTCAGCAGAAGGGCGGCGTCCAGCTCAAGGGCGGCGTCGGCGAGGAGGGCGACGCCTACGAGCGGCACGCCGACGCGGTCGCCGACAAGGTCGTGCGCGGCGAATCGGCGGAGGGATTGCTTGATGAGGTGGCGGGAGCGCGAGCTCCGACGATCGCCCCCGATGACACCGGGCGTGCCGCCCCTGGCTCCGTTCAGATGAAGAAGGGCGGCACGCAAGCCGAAGACAGCCCGCCCCAGGCCACAGCGTTGGCCGCCGCCGCCGCCGAGGTATCCGAGTACGCGGGCTTCGCCTACGCCGCCCTCCAGAAGGGCCAGATCCAGCAGGCGGCACAGAGCGACCTGGTGCGCCTGAATCAGAAGCTCGGTGTCCTCGGTGACGTGCTCCACGCGCACGCCGGAAACCGCAGCGGGGCGGACGAACGCGCACTTCGGAAGGCGCTTCGCGACGCACAGGCGGTCGCCGACAAGCTGAACAGCAGCCACACGGGCAGGAGCCAGCACGAAGACGAGCTTCGCCAGCGCATGGGCATGATCGAGCGACTGGCCTCGGGAGGCGAGGATCGCGGTGCCGCTGACGTCACCGCCGCCGAGCTGAAGCTGCAGGCGGAGACCAGCCTGGAGCAGCTCGAGCGCGTCCGCGACAGGGTCTACACCGTGCTGGCGATCGACACGTCGGTGCTCGACCCGACCATCGAGAAGACTTCTGGCTGGATCGCAACGCTGTCGGAACCCGACGTCTCGGCGGCCGACGCTCGTAGGCTCTCGAATGCCGTCCTGCAGCAGCAGGCGCTGATGTTGGAGCTGGTCACCGACCTCGACGACGCGCTCTCCAAGCCCGGGCCGTCGATGCGCGAGACGGTCGAAGCGTACGTCCTCGCGATGTCGAAGACGACGGAGCGCAAGTCCGTCGCCGAGCCGCTGGCCGAGAGCGCGCGCAGGAGGCGCCGTGGCATGCCGCTCGCCCGGGCGGCGAAGATGCTCGAGGGTGATAACGCAACATCGCTCGAGATCAACGCGCTCGACCCGCAGGTTGGCCGCACCGCGAAGGCCGAGCACGCCCAGCTCGAGGGCCAGCAGACCGCACTCGAGAAGCGACTCGCCGGCGGTCACGTCACCGACTTCGAGCTACGCAAGTTCGAGGTCGACGCACGCGAACAGACGCTTCGCCACCGTACCCAGCTTCTGGAAGGTCAGGCGCGACAACTTGCGCAGGCATTGGGCGAGCTAGGCAAGATCACGGCGAACTCGTTCGACCTGGAGCTGGCCAGGCTCCGTACCGACCTCCTCAGCCTCGTGTTAGGGAGCGGGCCCGCCTACGTGAACAACGGCACAATGGAGCGGGCTGCGTGATGGTCGGGGCCGGCAACGCCATCGTCGCCGGTGACCGGCGGCGGGCCGGCTCGCTGGGGTAGAACCGCCGCACGACCTCTCCGGAGTTGGG
>CANKMW010000180.1 GCA_947483555.1 Myxococcales bacterium | reverse complement strand
TGGCCGTCGACGTCGATCGCGCCGGCGGTGCCGGTCCAGTTGTCGCTCGAGCAGTAGCGGACGAAGATCTGGTTCCAGTCGCCGACCGGGTTGGGCACACCGGCGGCGCCGCCCCGCTCCAGGATCCCGTTGCCGCGGATCCCGGGGTTCGGCCTCCACAATCGCGACAACGGCGCGGCCCTCAACCGGCTCCTGCACAAGAGCCTCGACCGCGTCGGGCCGTACCGCGCGCTCGAGGGGCTCGAGCAGATCGACAAGGTCATCGTCATCGATCAGAAGCCGATCGGGCGGACGCCGCGCTCCAACCCGGCGACGTACACCAAGGCGTTCGACCTGATCCGCGAGCTGTTCGCGCAGATGCCGGCGGCCAAGACCTACGGCTACGGCGCCCGGGCGCTTCTCGTTCAACGTCACCGCCAAGCAAGGCGGCGGGCGCTGCGAGGCCTGCGAGGGCGCGGGCGTGCGCGAGGTCGAGATGCACTTCCTCGCCAACGTGTTCGTCACGTGCGAGGTGTGCCGCGGCAAGCGCTACAACGACGCGACGCTGCGCGTGACCTACAAGGACAGGTCGATCGCCGACCTGCTCGACACGCCCGTCGACGAGGCGCTCGAGATGTTCAAGCACCACAAGCAGCTCGGCCGGATCATGCAGACCATGGTCGACGTCGGGCTCGGCTACCTGTCGCTGGGTCAGCCCGCGACCACGCTGTCGGGCGGCGAGGCCCAGCGCGTGAAGCTGGCCAAGGAGCTGGCCCGGGTGCAGACCGGCCGCACGCTGTACCTGCTCGACGAGCCGACGACGGGACTGCACTTCGGCGACGTCAAGCGTCTGCTCGAGGTGCTGTCGCGCCTGGTCGAGTCGGGCAACACCGTGCTGGTGATCGAGCACAACCTCGACGTGGTGAAGACCGCCGACTGGTCATCGATCTCGGCCCCGAGGGCGGCGCGGCGGGCGGCCTGATCATCGCCACCGGCACGCCGGAGGCGGTGGCCCGCATCGAGGCCAGCCACACCGGCCGCTTCCTGCGCCCGATGCTCAAGCCCGCGGGCGGTGGCGCCGCCAAGAAGGTCGCGGCCGCCCGCCGCTGATCTTTCGGGCTCACACGCGCCGCAGGGCTGCCTCTACGTCCCTGGGAGGCAGCACATGAGCCAGCGGTACAGCCAAGTCAGCATCGTCGATCACGACCACGCGCCGATGCCCGAGCCGGCGCCGGAGGGTGCAAGTCCCGGCAAACGCAGCCTTACCCAGGGCCTGAGCCCGCGCTCCATCATCTTCCGGGTGGAGAGCGCCGAGGCCGCCCGCGAGCTCGGCGCGGCCTTCGGGCCGCGCGACCGCAACGGGGTCGCCGACGGCGCCGAAGGCGCGGTCGACCGCGCCGCGACTGGCAGTGGCGCCGTGCTGCGCAGCGACCTGCGCGAACGCTTCGAGTCCTCGCTGGGCGCCGACCTGTCGGCGGTGCGGGTCCACACGGGCGAGGGCTCGGCGGAGGCGTCGACCGCGGTGGGGGCGCGGGCCTACACCGTCGGCAACGACATCCACTTCGGCCGCGGGCAGTACCAGCCCGACGACCCGTTCGGGATGCACCTGATCGCGCACGAGGTCGCTCACACCCAGCAGCAGGCAGGCGGCAGCCCGCACCGACAGCACAAGCTCGAGGTGTCGACGCCGGGCGATGCCGCCGAGGTCGAGGCCGACCGCGCCGCCGACGCCATGGTGTCGGGGCGCGCAGCGTCGGTGGGCTCGGGCGGCGGCCTGGCCCGCCAGGAAGCGGCGAAGGCGCCGCTCGCCGCCACCGTGTCGATCCAGAAGAACGGCTTCACCATCGAGATCACCGCGTCGGAGGACGGCAAGGTTTCGGTCAGCGGTGGCGCGGCGATCAGCGGCGCGGTCCAGACGCCGATCCCTGGCGTCTTCGTCGAAGGTGAGCTCAGCGCCAAGGTCACCGGCGAGGGACTGATCAACGCCGACGGCAGCGCCAGCTTCGGTGTGGGGAGCGAGATCACCGGCCAGGTGACGTTGAACGGTGGCGTGCCGCAGGTGGCATCGGTCTACGGTGGCGGCGCGGTGAGCCTCAAGTTCCCGGGCATCACGGTCACGCGTTCGGCTGCCGGCAAGTGGGACGGCACCATCGGCGGCGACATCGCGTTGACGTGCAAGGCGGTGGTGGGCGCCAAGATCGAGGCCCTCGACAAGCTGGGGCTCAAGGACGCGCTGCCGGGCGGGTGGAACCCGGATCTGAAGTGGGAGTTCAACCCCGGCGGAGAGAAGGAGCTGCTGGTGTTCAGCACCAAGACCGGCAAGTTCAGCAAGGGCAAGGATGTCGACGCGCTGATCGCGAAGGTCGACGCCGCGCTGATCGCGGTCGGCGCCAGGAAGGGCGCCAAGCTCGAGTCCGGCGCCACCAAGCCGTTGCAGGAGGCGGCAGCGCGGGCAGTCGCCAAGGCCAAGGCCGAGCAAGACCGGCGCACCGAGGAGCAGCACAAGCGCGACCGCGACGAGTACAACGCCGAGCACAACCCCAAGGCGCAGCAGTCCCACTCCCAGCCGACGCTGGACGACGAGCTCGACTCCTGCGAGCCGCCCCCGGAGTGCTGATCAGCGCTCGGACGTCGTGAAGGCGACGACGTCGCCGATCGACGCGGCGCCGAGGACCAGCATGGCCAGGCGATCGACGCCGAGCGCGATGCCGGCCGAGGGCGGCAGGCCTTCGTGGAGCGCGGCGAGCAGCTTCTCGTCGACGGGATAGAGCGGCAGGCCGCGGTCGCGGCGCAGCGCCAGGTCGTCGTCGAAGCGGGCGCGCTGCTCGACCGGATCGTTGAGCTCGCCGAACGCGTTGGCCAGCTCGACGCCGCCGATGTAGGCCTCGAAGCGCTCGACCACCAGCGGGTTGTGCGGATAAGAGAATCGATGCAGGGTTTCGGGCGGCGGGGCCGCGGACCAAGCACGGGGGTGCGGTCGGGGGCAGGACCGGGACCGGGTCGGCGACGCAGCCGAGTGTAGGGGCGGCCACGAGTCGGCGAGGGGCGGGCGCAGGGGTCCGCTCGCACGCGCGGGCAGTGACCGGAGCGGCGATCAGAAGTCAGGGAACGGCAGTTCGAGCTCGAGGTCGTCGGCCGGCGGACCGCGGGCTGACGGGCGAGACGGCGGCGGGAAGGCCGAGGTGATCGAGGATGCGGGCGGCGACGTCGGGGGCGGTGAGGAAGGCGAGCACGGCGAGGGCATCGCCGCACCGCGGACAGGTGGTGACCACACGCTCGTCCCCGACGGCGTGTGGCAGGTAAGTCGATCGTTCTCGCGGCCGCTCCATCCCGGCTGGCGGCGTTGCTCGTCGGTTACACACGGAGAGTGTGCGCCGCTCCTCGCGCCTTGCCATCCGGGCGCCTCGACCGCGATCATCGATCGACTAGCCCATTCGCGGGCCCTAAGCGTGAGCGACGCACTACCGTGACTCGGGCCCACTGGACGGACCGGCGGCCGGCGGCCATGATGGGTGGGTGCATCTGCGCACCGTGACCGTCTCGCAGTTTCGCCGCCAGCCCGAGGGGTGCGTCGTGCTGGGGAACGGGTGGCTGAACTACTGCGTGGATCGCGGGCTGAGCGGTTACGCCGGTTGGGGAGTCCCGACGGTCGAGGATTGGCACGCGCTCGTGCCGTGTCTGGATGTGTCGCTGGAGAAGAGCGCGCCGCCGCACGTCTCGATCGTCGACGTGCGGCGCGTCGGGCCGCTGAGCGCGGACCTGTTCGCGGAGCTGGCCCGCTACGGCGAGTCGAGACGAGAGCGCAGCGCTGCCAAGGTCGTGCGTCAGGTCATCCTGCCGCCGCTCGGGTACGCGCGCGCGCTGCTCGTCGGGTTTCGCGAGGTCATCCGGCCGCCGTACGAGGTGGTGTTCGTCGAGAATGAGGAAGAGGCGGCGCGCGCCGTAGAGCGCCCCGATGCGATCGAGCTCCTCGCTGCGCTCGCCGCGTTGATCGAGGCACCCCTGCGCGCGCGGGTGGCGCGGCTCCTCGCCGACGGCACCGACGGCATCGCCGCGATCGGGCGCGAGCTCGGTCTCGCGCCTCGCACGCTGCAGCGCCGGCTCGCAAGCGAGGGCGCGAGCTATGCGCAGATCGTGCGCGAGACGATGGTCGAGCGCGCGAAGGTCCTGCTCGCGACCTCCGACGACAAGCTCGAGCTGATCGCGCGCCGCGTGGGGTGCCCGTCGCCGTCGCATTTCACGGCATCGTTCCGCCGGGTCACCGGCGAGACCCCGAGCGCGTGGCGTGCGCGCAACGTCAGCCGTTGACGTATTCACGACAACGATTGGCGCGAAGCCACCAGCGCCGGCTCGTAGGTTGCCGCGCATGAACCTCACCTACCGGATCCTTCCCGCGCTTCTCCTCGCCTCCTGCATTCCATCCATGCCCGGTGCCTGGACCGGCTCCTCGCCGCCGCCGCTGCCGCCACCACCTCCGCCAGCGGCGAGTGCGTTCGACACCGAGGCCGCGCCCCTGCCCGACGGCGACCCGCCGCACGCAGCGGCGACCGGCGAGCCGCGCGTGCGCACCAGCGAGTCTCGCACCGAGAGCCACACGATCAACGGTCGCGAGATGCGCGGAGGTGGGCGGGCCGCGAACGTCGACCGTCCCCTGCCGTCGCAGCGGCAGATGAAGGATCTGCTCCGGGCGCTTGACCAGATCCCTCGCGGCGACCGCGCCGAGCAGCTCGGCGCGCTGATCGATCCGCACTACCTGACCGTCGACCAGCTCGCGGCGCTCGTCGACGAGATCCCCAAGGGCGATCGTATCGCCGCCATCGACGTCGCCATGTGCAGCGTCGTTGATCCTGAGAACGCGTCGCGCCTCGTCGGCGCGGTGCCAACGGGCGAGCGCGGTCGCGTGCTGTCGGTGATGTCGCAGAAGTGCTTCCGCAAGAACCGCTGGGACGATCGCCCCCCGGGCAAGATGGCGGCCCGCGCGGCGCCGCCACCCGGCGCCTACCTCCTGCCGAGCGAACGCTGAGCCGCCGAAGGCGCCGCGATCGGTCCGGTGTCAGGCGACTTCCTGTTCTCGACCTACGGTGGCGGCAACCGCATCCTCGTCGTGCGCGGCTTCAACAACTGAATCACGGGCAGTCGATCGGATCGCCCACGCCCCACACCAGCGTCGTCGGCGCCCGGCCGATGAGCGCGTTCGCCAGCACGTCGAACATGAGGTAGCTG
>CANKMW010000179.1 GCA_947483555.1 Myxococcales bacterium | reverse complement strand
CCCGCCCGCGCCCGCCGTCGTCGCCCCGCCCGCGCCCGCCGTCGTCGACCCGCCCGCGCCCGCCGTCGTCGACCCGCCCGCGCCCGCCGTCGTCGACCCACCCGCGCCCGCCGTCGTCGACCCGCCCGCGCCCGCCGTCGTCCCGCCGATCAAGAAGAAGCCGGTCACGCCAGTCACCCCCGTGACGCGACCGCCGCGGCCCAAGGCGCCGCCTCGGATCGCGGTCCGGATCGAGCCGCCGCCTGACAAGAAGCCGCCCGCGCCCAAGGGCATGGCCGGCGTCGAGAAGAAGGCCGACGGCCTCTACCGCAGCAAGGACTGGAAGGGTGCCGCCGCGCTCCTGCGCGACACCGCGGCGGGCGCCAGCGAGACCGACGCCAAGCGGTTGCGGGCGATGGCCGCCGACTACGACACCATCGGCACCAACCTCAGCACCGGCGCGACGCTGGCCAAGGCCAAGCCGACCGACGCGCTCGGCGCGCTCAAGAAGGCGCTGGCCGCCGATCGCCGGGCCGGCGGCGCTCACCAGCAGGCCATCCGCGACAACCTGGCCAAGATCGCGCCGTCGGCCGCCGCCGCTTACATGGCCAAGCAGAACTACCCGATGGCCCGGCTGGCCGCCGACGATGCCGTCAACGTCGGCGCCGGTTCGAACGCGACGGTTGCCAACGTGCGCACGTCGCTCGAGCGCAAGGCGGGCGAGTTCTTCGTCAACGCGCAGAAGTTGCTGAAGGACAAGCCGGAGGAAGCCAAGCCGCTGCTCCGCAACATCATCAAGATCGTCCCCGCCGACAGCCCCTGGTACGGCAAGGCCTACAAGCTGCTCAACCAGCGCAAGGCGGCCGCCGCCGACGAAGACGAGTGACCCCGAGCCGCCGGCGCCGCCCGCGCCGACTCCGTCAGACGCCGATCAGCGCCGCGATCGCCGTCTCCAGCTCGCCGAAGTCGAACGGCTTGTCGAAGTACGCATCGGCGCCATAGAGCGGCGACGTCATCTCGTTCATCTGCTCGCCGATGGCGGTGAGCATGACGATCTTGATGCCCTCGGTGACCGGATCTTGCTTGAGGGCGCGCGCGACTTCCCAGCCGGTCTTGTGCGGCATCATCACGTCGAGCACGATCAGCGCCGGGCGGCTGCGCTTGGCCTCGGTCAGCGCCTCGATCCCGTCGGCAGCGGTGAGGACGCGGTAGCCCCGGGTCTCGAGCCGCGCCGACAGCATCGCGACGATCTCGGGATCGTCGTCGACCACGAGCACGGTAGGAGCGCTGGACATGCGCCCAGGCTATGGCGGCCGTGAAGCCGCGGTCAAGCGTGCCGTCGCCCGCTCGTGCTAAGAAGCGCCGATGTCCCGCCCCCGGCGCGTGCTCGCCCTGGCGCTGGCCGCGGTCGCGCTGCTGGCCGCGCTGGTGCTGGTCGGCGATGTGCGCGAGGTGCGGGCCCGACTCGACGGGTTCGGCTGGTGGGCGTTCTTCGCGGCGCTCGGCCTGGCGCTGGTGAACTACGGGTTGCGCTTCGTCCGCTGGCAGCTCTACCTGCGGCACCGGGACATCGACGTACCAGTGGCCACCAGCGCGCTGGTCTTCGTCGCCGGCTTCAGCATGGCGGTCACGCCCGGCAAGCTCGGCGAGCTGGTCAAGAGCTACCTGTTGCGCCAGCTCGCCGGCGTCCCGGTCGCGCGATCGGCGGCGATCGTCATCGCCGAGCGGGTCAGCGATCTGCTCGCGCTGCTGGTGCTGGCCGCGATCGGCGTCGCCAGCTACGGCATCGCGCCCGCGGTCGCGATCGCCACCGCCGCGGTGCTCGCGGTCGCCTTCGTGTTCCTGCTCTGGCAGCGGCTCGGGTATGGCGCCATCGAGCTGATCACCCGCCCCCGCCGACTCGCCCGCTTCCGCGCCCCGTTGCGGCAGACCTACGATGGGCTGGCCGCGCTCGGGCGACCGGTCGCGCTCCTGTGGGCGACGCTCCTGAGCTGCGCCGCGTGGGCGTGCGAAGGCGTCGGGTTCGCGCTGATCGTCGGCGCGTTCCAGGGTTCTCACGTCGACGTCGGCATGGCGATCTTCATCTACGCCGCCACCACGATCGCCGGCGCGCTGTCGTTCTTGCCCGGCGGGCTCGGCGTCACCGAGGGTGCGATGACGCTGCTGCTGGTCGAGAATGCGGTCAACGTCGATCGGGGCACCGCCACCGCCGCCACCATCCTGACCCGACTCGCGACGCTGTGGTTTGCGGTCGCGCTCGGCATGGTCGCGCTCGCCTGGGCCCGGCGCCGCGCACCGATCGAGACCCCATGAGCGAAGCCCTCGTCATCGCCGGTGGGCCGGACCGACCGCAACCCCGGGTTTGAGGCATACTCCGCGCATGGTCGATTTCGACTTCGCGCGCTACGTGCTCGAGCGGCGCGGCGAGGTAGCGGTCCGAGCCCACACCGGCACCGCGTACGGCTTCGCCGGTGAACGCAAGCTGCGCCGCTCCTTCATCGGCACACGCCCGGTCACGATGGCGGTGGAGGCGACCACCCGGCTCTGGAACGACCGCGCCCGCGACGAGCTGTTGAGCTCCGCCCGACTCGCGTCCGACGATCAACCGCGGGTCTGGTCGGCCGCCAAGCGCGCCGCCGACGCCCTCCGCCTGCCGGCGCCGGCGGTCTACGTCGCGGTGCCCAGCTTCCCGGTCCGCCTGGCGGCCCTCGGTACCGATGACCAGCCGTACCTGGTGATCCGCGCCGACGTCGCCGACGCGCTCACCGATGCCGAGCTGGTGGCAGCGCTCGGCCACGAGCTCGGCCACGTCCAGAACGGCCACGTCATCTACGTGACGGCGACCCACTACCTCAGCCACGCCGCCGGGTTCTTCGTGCGCTGGATGGTGCAGCCGGCGATGATGGCGCTCAAGGCGTGGACGCGACGCGCCGAGATCACCTGCGACCGCGCCGCCTTGCTGGCCTGTCGCGACCTGCAGGTCACCCTGACCACGCTGGTCAAGCTCGAGATCGGGCTCGACCGCGGTGGCGAGTTCGATGTCGCCGCCTACCTGGCCGCCCAGCCGGCCGAGCTCGACAAGGGCTTCGGCCAGCGCCTGGGCCAGGTCGGCGAGCTGTTCAAGGCCCACCCGCTGCTGTCCAAGCGGGTCGCCGCGCTACGCCGCTTTGCCGACGGCGCGCTCTATGTTCAGGTCACCGGCGGCGATCCCGCCGGTCGGGCCTCCACCGACGACATCGACAAGCAGGTCGCCGACCTGCTGTCGGTCTTCTGAGCACGGGGCGACCATGCAAGGGCGACCATGATCGACGACCTTCACAAGACCGCCAAGGCTGCTGTGCTCGAGCGCTACCGGGCGCTCGCCGAGATCGCCGAGGCGGTCGGCATGACCACGCTGTCGCGCGATGTCCGCATCAGCCGGATCCCCAAGCTCGAGGGCGAACGCTTCCACGTCGTCGTGCTCGGCGAGTTCAATCACGGCAAGTCGACGTTCGTGAACGCGCTGCTCGGCCAGGACGTCCTGCCGACCGGCATCACGCCGACCACCGCCGCCATCAATCACGTCGTCTACTCGTCGATCCCCAAGGCCCGCGCCATCCTCAACAGCGGCGAGTCGCTGGACCTCACGCCGAGCGAGATCAAGGAGTGGGTCACGGTCGCCGGCGGCCGCGCCGACGAGGTCTCCCACGTCGAGCTCGGCTACCCGGTCGACGTGCTGCGTGACAACGTCGTGCTCGTCGATACCCCGGGCGTGAACGACCTCAACGAGCAACGCGCCGAGGTCACCTACGGCTACGTACCGCGCGCCGACGCGGTCCTGTTTCTGCTCGACGCCGGACAGGCGCTCAAGGACAGCGAGCGCGAGTTTCTGTCCAGCCACCTGCTCGACGGCAGCCGCGACCGGCTGGTGTTCGTGCTCGGCAAGATGGACCTGCTCAACGACGACGAGCGCGAGGCGGTCACCGCCTACGTCAAGGAAGGCGTGGCCAAGCTGTGCCCCGGCGCGCCGGTGTTCCCGCTGTCAGCCAAGTCGTGGCTGATCCGCCGCGATGCCGACAGCGGGATGCCGGCGCTGCTCGCCCACCTCGGCACGTTCCTGGCCGGCGACCGGGCCCGGATCCTCCTCGACAACGCCGCCGCCGACGCTGGCCGCACCGCCGCGTACCTGGAGGCGAACCTCGGCGTCCGCCTCCACGCCTGGGACCTCACGGTCGAGCAACTCGAGGAGCGGGTCGCGATCGTGCGCAAGCAACTCGACGCCTCGAAGCGGACCCTCGACGAGCTCCATGTTCGCATCGACGCCGACGCCGGCGCCATCAAGGCCCATGTCGGGGCCGACCTCGACGCCTTCGCCCAGGCCTTCGTGGCGTCCATCCCGGCTCAGCTCGACGCCGTCGACGCCGACGACATCAAGCGCTACTTGCCGGGCTTCATCGAGGACAAGTTCAAGGAGTGGGCCGAGCTGGAGGGCGCCAAGCTGGCGGCGATGATGGAGCGGCTGGCCGAGGAGGTCATCACGATCACCAACCAGAACGTCGCCGCGGCCTCGGCGGCGCTGGCCGAGCGCCTGGGCCCGGGAGACACCCAGGTCGACATCGACGTCGACAGCTTCAAGTACGACGTCGGCATCTACGCCATCGGAGCGATCGGCACCACGGTGCTGCTGTTCGTCAACGTCTTCGCCGGCGGTCTGCTGACCCTGGCGGCGCCGATCCTGGCCGTGGTGCTCAAGAGCAAGGTCGCGGGCGACATCCGCCAGCAGGCCAAGGAGAAGGTGCCGGGCGCGATCTTCCACGCCGCCGCCGCCATGAAGCCGCACTTCGACAACTGCGTCGACGACTTCGCGACCCGGCTGCGCGAGTTCGTCACCACCGCCGGCAACGCGCTCTACAAGGGGATCAGCGAGATCCTCGAGCGCACCATCAGCGAACGGCGGGCCCACGGCGGCCAGGCCGCCGAGCAGCGCGCCGGCACCGCGGAGCAGATCGCGCAGGTCAGCGCTGTGCGCACGTCGCTCGGCGAACTGCGCGGCGAGCTGTGGAAGCACCCGGGCTAGCCGCAGTACCGCGCACGTAGCGCCGCAACACCAATCATGTCGATCAGTTCCAACACCGTTCGCCCGGAGCGACCGAGAATCAATCGCGCCCCAGATTCCGCTCGCCCTGAGCGACCGAGAATCAATCGCGCCCCAGATTCCGCTCGCCCTGAGCGACCGAGAATCAATCGCGCCCCAGATTCCGCTCGCCCTG
>CANKMW010000178.1 GCA_947483555.1 Myxococcales bacterium | reverse complement strand
GAACGGCGCGCCCGGGATCCAACCACGCGGTCGGGGTACCGGTATCGCGAGACGGCACGTTCATGGAGCCCGTGGTGATGTCCGCACGGGCGGCTTGCGGCGAGGTCTCGAAGGGCCGCCGCGCCACAAGCGCATCGCGTCGCGCCCTTCACGTTGCACGTCAGTGCTGCCGACAGGAGCCGCCGGTCGCGCGCGAGCACAGCGCGCAGCCGCCACGGCACTGACAGGGTCCACTGCCGGTAGGGTGCGCGCGGCAGCACGCGATCCACCAGGTGCGCCGCCGCGTCGGCCATGCGTCGCCCGCGGCACGACGGGCACACCGCGCGCCCCTTGCACGCGAACGCGACCAGCCGATCGAACCCGCAGTCGACGCAGCGGACCCGCACGAACCCGTGCGCGAGGACGCCGCAGGCCAGGTAGTTCCGCAGCTCGCGCTCGACGTGTCGCGGAACGCCGTAGCCGTGGCCGCTGCGCTCCCGGGTCTCGGCGAGGAAGCTCTCGAGGTGCTCGCGCACCACCGCGTGCAACACCGTCGCCGTCGGCGTCCGCCGCTCGTACGAACTCCGCTCGATCACGCCGCGCGCAGCACGCACACGGCGGGCCGAGGTCGGCCCCGTATGATCTCACGGCGATCGGCTCACGTGTCCGGCCTGGCGTGTCCGGTTCCCGGACAATGGCCGAACTCCGGCCACGGGCCGGACACCGCCGCGGCGCCCGCAGACCACACCGTGTCCGAAATGGGTGCAGAAGATTGGGTCTGGGAGCCGAAGCCGCAATCGCGGTTCTCGCGCTTGCTCGCCCGGCGACGCCGCGGCCCCCGACGCCGCCGATCCGATCGACGCCGAGATCGAACCACCAGCCAAGCGGCTCACCGCTGCTCCGCTCTATGCTCTGAGACTACTGACCGAGTCGCCGATCAGCCAGCGCGGCCGGTTCGTGCCGCTGCCCCCCCGACCGACGACGACGCGGGCGCAGCGGTCGCGCTCGCCATGTGCCGCTCGATCGGGAACCCCGACGTCACGGCGAGCTGCCCGCCCGGCGCGGACACCGCGACCCTGTTCGCGCTGCGGACCGGCGCCCCGCCCTCCTTGGCGTTTCAGGACAAGTACGACTGCATCGACCGCAGCGGCCTCGTGGCCGACCTCGAGCCCGGTCAGTACACCGTCTGGGTCCAGCTCACCGACTTCCCCGGCGCGACCAAGTTCGCCGAGTCCGGCAGCCAGATCGTCCAGGTCAACCCGAACGGCACCCAGGTCGCGCCCTTCGACAGCTACGTCGACCGTGGCTTCTTCCTGGTCGGCTGGAACCTGACCGGCCGGACGACGACGTGCTCCGGCATCACCAACGGCGGCGTGTCGATCCTGGCGACCGACGGTGGCGGCGCGGCCCGCGGGTTCGACATCCTCGTCGACTGCGTGGAGGGCGAGGGGCGCCAGACCATCAGCCAGCCGGTTCCGTCGGTCGGCAGCGGCGTGCCCGTCCAGATCGGGACCTACACCGTCGCGCTGTCGCTGCTCAACGTCGCATGGTCCGCGTTCGAGCTCGCGGACGTTGATCGCCTTGATGCCGAGGTCCTCGCACTCGTTGCCGTAGTCGACCGTCTTGTTGGTCTGCAGCGCGGCGTCGCCGATCGACTGCGCTGGGTTGGCGGTGGCCGCTTCGCGCGGCTCCCACGGGCGGCTCGCTTCACGGCGCGCCGCCCGTCGCATGTTCGGCGAGCTGCCGGAAACCGAGGATGCCCGATGACCTTCGCCACCGCTCACGGCGAGCGGTCGTACCGGTGGGGCCGCACCCACGGATTGTGCGAGGTCCGGTACACGTCGGACCCGCGGTGGAGGAAGCTGGAGCTGCCAATGGCCAAGCCCCGCCAAGCCAAGTCCATCACGCTGAAGCCGAAGCCGCGCGCCGTCGCGAAGCCGCGCGCCGTCGCGAAGCCGCGTGCCGTCGCGAAGCCGCGAGCCGTCGCGAAGCCGCGCGCTGTCGCGAAGCCGCGCGCCGTCGCGACGTCACCGACGCTCACGTTCCACCTCCGCCCGATGCCGGCGCTCGAGGCCATGCCGCCGCTGCTGCGCGACCAGCTCGGCCCGCTCCTCGAGCAGGCGTTCGACGACGGGCCGGACGGGCTCGACCTGATCGAGCGCTTCGAGGTGAAGCAGGGCGGCGCGCACGTCTACGACCTCGGCCTCTTCGCCGGCGACGACGGCGCGGTCTACCGGGCGGGCACGCTCGAGCGGGTCGCCAGCTTCTCCCAGGGCGGCGCCACCGGGACCGAGGACGACGCGCTGGTCGGGGCGCTGGACCGCGCCTACCAGGCGTGGCGAGCCGCGAAGCCCGAAGCGCCCGCGCCGCCCCCGCGCGAGCCCGAGCGTCCCCGGGGCGCACCGCCCGGCGGCGTGCCGCGCTACTCCACGATCTACGCACCTGACCAGTTCGTGCTGGGCAAGAACCTGAACCCGCGCGCGACCACGGGCCTCGTGCGCATCGCGACGGCGCCCACGCCGGCGGAGCTGACGACCCTGAAGAAGTACCTCGCCTCGCGGGCGGCGGGCTTCGTGGTCGAGCTCGGCAACGCGGTCCCGCTCTCGGTGCTCGCGCACCTCGACGGCGTGCCGTTCGTGGTGCTGGCGGCTGGTCGCAAGAGCTTCGACGGCCTCGAGGCGCTGCCGGCCTCGGTGCGCCGGCTCTCGATCCGCAAGCAGAGCAAGCTCTCGCTCGCCGCGCTGCCGACGAACAACGGGCTGCTGTCCCTCGAGCTGGAGGGACCGGCGGTCCCGCCGGGCGCGCCGCCGCTCCTGCGCCTCGAGACGGTGGGCTGGACCGGCGCCGCCGACGCCTCGTGGCTGGCGACCCATCCCAGGCTGCGCGAGGTCGCGCTCCGCAACCCCATGATCACCCGGCTGTCGCCGTCGGCCAGCGTCGAGCGTCTGCTCCTGTTCAAGCCCTCGAAGCTCGAGACGCTGCGCGGGATCGAGGACCTGCCTCGGCTCACGTTCCTGCGAATCGATCAGCCGCGCGGGATGAAGCGCCTCGGGAACCTCGCCGCCTGCAGGGCGCTCGAGACCATCGTGCTGGTCGGAGCCCACGCGATCGATGATCTATCGGACCTGCGGCGCGCGCCCGCGCTCGAGCAGCTCGGCGTGGTCCAGACCAAGCTCGGCCCCGAGCCCTTCGAGGCGCTGAAGGGGACGCTGAAGGGCGGCTCGTTCCAGCTGCGGTTGCCCAAGCAGGGCGCCGGGCTCCTCGCCCACCTCGGCGTCCCCTACGTGAAGACGAACCTGATCGAGCACCAGTTCTTTGACGAGCCCTGACTGATCACGTCGTGCCGGCGCGGCCGGGCCTCCAGCTCCGGCCAGCGTTCATCGAAGGGGTCGGATCGCGTCCGCCCGTACTTCCGCGCGGTCTTCCTGTCCATGTCCGCGTTCAGACGACGGCGCGGCGTGCGGGGTGGCCGCCGCGGCGCCGGGGCGGTCGCGCCACAGAACGGGCACAGCCGCCAGGTCGCTTCGAGCGGCTGCGCGCAGGCACCGCACGCGAGCGACGGACGCGCACCGCAAACGGGACAGAACGCCCAGCGTGGGTCGAGCTTCGAGCCACAGCCGGCACATGAGATTCGACCCGCGGGGCCACCCGATGGTGGCGATCTACGACCATGCCACCGGGGAGGTCATCTCCACCGCCACCCGCATCATCGACGCCATCGGCGACCACAAGGGGATGGTCACGCACGACGGCACCACGGTCGGCACGATGATCGGACGCGTCGGCGAACTGGACCGCCAGGGGCCCGACATCGCGATCATCGTGGAGGGGGTGACCGACGGCCTGGCCGCGGTGCAGACCTGGCCCGGCGGCGTCATCCTCGCCGCGCACAGCGCCGGCCAGCTCGCGCGGGTTGTCGCCGAGGCCGCGCCTCGGTTACGTGTGATCCGCGGCTGGTTGCTGATCGTCCCCGACAGGGGCGATGCTGGCGTCACTGCCGGCCTGGCCGCGCTGGACGACGCCGAGGCGGCGGGCCTCGTGCTTGACGCCGACGTCCACCTGGTCGACCTCGGAGAGCACCAGGATCTGACCGCCGCCGTGCAGGCGGGATGGACGTGGTCATGGCCAGCGTGAGCGGCAGTGACGAGTCAGCGACCGCCCAGGTCCGGAGACTGCGCGAGGAGCGCGCGACCGCGCCGACAAACGGCGGGCACCTCAAGATCGTCGGGGACACCGAGGCCCTGCGCTGGCACCGGGCGCCCGATCTCGTGGACACGATCCTCTCGCGCGCGAAGGAGTCGTGGATCTCATTGCGCCTCGGCTCCGACGACCTCGTGAGCGTTCGCCCTGGCGGCATCGTCACGATCACCGGCGGGACCGGCTCGGGCAAGTCCTCGCTGGCGGCAACCCTGCTCGTGGAGCATGCGCGTGACTTCGGGCCGGCGGTCGCGATGTCTCTGGAGCTGCCCGCCGACGAGCTTGCCGCGCCGATATCTCGTTCGAGCTGCCCGCGTCGATCCGCGCCGGCATCGAGGTGCGTCCCGGCCGCTGGCGGATCGAGGCCGCGGTCGACGTCGAGCGCTGGTCGACCCACGACGAGCTGCTGATCGTGCCGCGCAACGTCCGCATCGTCAACGCGCCCGGCGTCGGCACGTACAAGCTCGGCCCGATGCACATCCCGCGCAACTTCCAGACCACCTACGCCGCCCAGCTCGGCGTCGAGGGCCAGCCGTCGGCGGGGCGGCCGCTGACCGTCCGCGCTGGCTACGCCTACGAGACCGCCGCCGTACCGGACGCGTATCTGTCGGTGCTCACGGTCGATGGCGCGAAGCACTTGTTCACTGGCGGCCTCGGCTATCGGTTCGGGACCTGGACCGTCGACACCGTGCTGGGCTTCGCGACCATGCCGGAGCGCCACGTCGATCCGGCGGTGGGCCGGGTGCCCCAGCTCAACCCGATCCGTGACGAGTCGGCCATGCCGCTCACGGTGTTCGTGAACTGGGGCGACTACCGCTCGTGGTGGCTCATCGCCGGCGCCGGCCTCAGCAAGCAGTTCTGAAGCCGCCCGACGGCGGCCGCTTGGCCGTATCCGTGGCCGCCGTCTCCGTCTCCGTCTCCGTGTCCGTGTCCGCTTCCGTGTCCGTTTCCGTTTCCGTACTTCGGCCCGTTGCGCCTCGGCTACCTCACCAAGCTCCGCCCCGATCTTGGCCTCATCCGCTACGAGAAGTAACTCGCCCCATCGCCAAGCGCGCCTCGCCTGGTGGGCCTGTCGGGCCCGATGTCCGAGGAGCGACAACCCGGCGCGGTTCCGCGCGGGCGCACGTCGGCGCTCGCTTGCGGCGTGGCGGTCCGCGCGGTGCGGCCTTGCGCGAGGTGCGGCGATAGAGATGAGGCGGATAAGACAATCGATGCGGGTTTCGGCACGGCGGGCCAGCAGCGCCGGGCTCGGGTGGTCGAGGCGGCATGCACGGCATGGGGTTCGTGTCTGGCGGCGGTGTAAGGGCGCCCACGAATCAGCGCGACTTGGCGCGCCGCGG
>CANKMW010000177.1 GCA_947483555.1 Myxococcales bacterium | reverse complement strand
CGGAGCGAGATGGTGCTGGTGGGATGAGACGAGCCCCACGTGGGCCCGCCGGTCGTCGTGGCGACGGCGACCACGGCGACGAGATCGCCGGCTGATGCCGGCCGGCCGAGGTCCCCGCTCAGGTCACGGAATTACCGGGCAAGCTGTAACTAAAGTGACCGGCATTGGCGTTAGCGAGCGGGCGCGCGTTCGAGCGGCGCCCGCGTGTAGTATCCGGCGGTGTCCAACCCGAAGCCGCCGCCGCCGCGTTCGCTCGCCACCGACCCGCTCACGTTCGGCATGGTGCGCTGGCTGCTCATCATCGTGTTCGTGGTCATCGCCTGGTTCGTGGTCTCGAGCCTGGCCGCGATCCTGGCCCCCATCCTGGCCGCGCTCGGCATCGCCTACCTGCTCGACCCGGTGCTCGAGCGCATGGTCGCGCGCGGCATGTCGCGCGCGCTGGCGGCGACGATCTTGCTGTTCGGCTTCCTGGGCGCCATCGTCGGCGCGCTGGTCCTGGCCATCCCGCTGGCGATCACCCAGATCTCGCAGTTCGTCGCCGACTTGCCGGGGATGATCGAGAACGCCAGCATCTGGCTCGGCGAGCGTACCGGCTTCGATCTGCAGTCGCACCTCAACGCCAAGGAACTGCAGGCGATGCTCGAGAAAGCCGCCGGGCCGCTCCAGCACGTCGCCGAGGTCGCGGTCGGTGGCGCGTTTGCCGTGCTCGGCTTCCTGGCCGAGATCCTGCTGGTGCCGGTGTTCGCGTACTACTTCTTGCTCGACTGGAAGCACATCCAGCAGCGGGTCAAGAAGATCATCCCGCCGCGCAACCGTAACCGGGTCATCGACATCCTGGGCGAGATCGACGGCGTGGTCTCGGGATGGGTGCGCGGCCAGGCCATCGTCACGTCGCTGCTGGCCATGGCCTACGCCACCGCGTTCCTGGCCATCGGGGTCCCGCTCGCCATCCCGATCGGCCTGCTGGTCGGTGCGCTCACCATCATCCCGTTCGTCGGCACC
This sequence comes from Myxococcales bacterium, assembly GCA_947483555.1. Taxonomy (GTDB): domain Bacteria; phylum Myxococcota_A; class Polyangia; order Haliangiales; family Haliangiaceae; genus UBA2376. The sequence continues at coordinate 4,550 of CANKMW010000177.1, read as the reverse complement.
TTCGTCGGGGCCGGCATCACCGCGGTCTTGCTCGCGCTCAAGTGGCCGGGAACCGATGTCGCCGCGCTCACCGCGGCCACGTTCGTGGCGCTGCACCTGCTCGAGGCCGCGGTCCTGACGCCGAAGATCGTCGGCCACAAGGTCGGCCTGTCCGAATCGGCGGCGCTGTTCGCCGTGGTCGCCGGCGGCAAGCTGCTCGGCTTCGTCGGCATCCTGCTGGCGGTGCCCATTGCCGCCACGGTCGCGGTGCTGCTCCGTCACGCGGTGCGCTACTACGAGCGCAGCAACTTCTTCGGCGACGAGGACGACGCGGTGGTCCAGGTCAACCCGGCGATGGCGCTGGTGATGACCGATGAACGCCCGACCGGCACCCGTCCCACCGACGAGCGGAAGGCGGTCACGCCGTCGAACGACAGCGACGACTGAGGTGGCGGCGGCTGGGGGACCGGGAATGGATAACTCGTCCGTCCTCGCGGCCGATCCATCCCCGCTAGCTTCGTTGCTCGTCGGTCACTTACCGAGGGTAAACTCCACTCCTCGCGCCTCGCCATCGGGGCGGCTCGACCGCGATCACCGATCGATTCGTCCATTCCCGGTCCCCAAGATTCCGTTCCAGCAGAAATCGTGCCGGTGAGCCAACCGTCATGGTCCATCGTGTTATAGACATCGGGCGTCGGGGGCCGTCAGCCCATTTTTCACCAAACAGCCGACGGAAAAAAGGATTCCCATGAAGAAGATCCTGATTGCGGTTGCGTCGATGGCCCTCGCGGCTGGTTCTGGTTGCGGTGGCGGCGGAGCGGACGAGATCCTGGGCAAGATGCGCGGGTTCAAGGACAAGGCGTGCAAGTGCAAGGACAAGGCGTGCGTCGAGGGCGTGGAGAAGGAGATGATGACCTGGGCCATGGCCAACATGGAAAAGATGAAGAACATGAAGCCGACCAAGGCTCAGGACGAGGCGGCCGACAAGATCAAGGACGAGATGGAGAAGTGCAAGGAGAAGGCCTCGGGCGGCGGCGAGACCCCGCCGGCGCCTTGATCGCGCGTTCGCCTTCGTGAACCGGCCGTCGTCATCGGCGACGATGGAAACGGGGAGCCTGGCCGGTTGGCCTTGGCTCCCCGTTGCCGTTTGGGTCATCATCAGGTCGATGCGTTCCTCGCTCTTCATCCTCGTTTTCGGGCTCTCCTCACTCGCCGCGTGCGGCGACAAGGTCGATCCGCTGGTCAAGGAAGTGCTCGGCAAGCTGACCGCGTTCCGCGACGAGGGGTGCGCGTGCACGGACGTCGAGTGCGTGACCAAGGTCCAGAATCAGGTCGGGTCCTGGATGCTGAACGAACGCGAGCGGCTGGCGCAGCTCGACAAGAAGGCGACCCCGAAGCAGAACCAGGCCGGGCAGAAGCTGAGCGCGGAGCTCAACGCCTGCGCTCAGAAGCTGCTCAAGACCAAGTGAGCGGGCGGATGCCGGGGCTCCTGATCGGCGCGGCCGTCGCGTGTGGGCCGCAGCCGCAGCCGCAGCAGCCGCCGCCGCCGCCCGATCCGGTGATGGCGGCGGTGATCGACGCGCTGGCCGCCCAGCGCGACCGCATGTGCGCGTGTACCGACGCCACCTGCGTCGAGGCCGCCGAGGTCGCGCAGTTCGAGTGGGGCTTCGCGAACAAGCCGGTGGTCGACCGCGCTCGCCCCACGCCAGCGCAGGCGGCGGTGGCCGACGCGCTCATCGAGGCGACCGAAGCCTGCGCCCACGAGCTCCGATGACGTCGGCTCGGATCACTCGGATCAGATGACGTCGCAGAATTCGATGCGCCGCGGCACCTTGTACGGAGCCAGGTTGCGGGCGCAGTGGTCGATGATCTCCTCGGCCCCACAGTGCGACTTGGCCACGACCCGCGCCACCACCATCGCTCCGGCGAGCGGATCGGTGATCACCATCGCCTGGGCCTGCTTCACCTTGGGGAACGACTCGAGGCAGCCTTCGACCTCGCCGAGCGCGACCCGCTTGCCCTCGACCTTGACCACGTCGTCCTCGCGGCCGGCGAGGAAGAGGCGACCGGTCTTGTCGAGCTTGCCGCGGTCGCCGGTGCGGAACCAGCCCTGCTTGTCGACCGAGCCGATCGAGGTCGTCGTCCGCGCCGGCGTCTTCGCCGCGCGGCCGTTGGCGCCCTTGCCCTTGGTCTCGACGTCGTAGGGGCCGAGCGAGATCGGCGACAGCGCCTTGCTCCGCACCCACAGGATGCCGTCCTTGTTGATCACCGGCTTGCTGTCGGCGCCGGTGACGCGGACGTCGACGCCGGGCAGCGCCTTGCCGACCGAGGTCGGGCTCTTGCCGGTGCGGTCGATGGCCACCGTCGCCGCCTCGGTCGAGTGGTAGCAGGACAGCAGGCGGACGCCGTACTTGTCGAAGAAGTCCTCGGCGACCGCGTCCTCGAGACGCGAGCCGGCGGCGATGAAGCGAGCGTCGGTAACCTCGAGCTTCTTGGCGGTCGGGAGCCGGGCCAGCTCGGCGTACATCTGCGGCGTGCCGGGCAGGACGTCGATGTCGTGCTCGCGGACCAGCTTGCCGACCCGACGCGCGCTGAGCTCCTCCTCGAGGTACATGGTCGCGCCCAGCTTCAGGGTCGGCAGCAGCCCGAGATCCCAGCCGTAGGCGTGGAACAGCGGCACCGCCACCAGGATCCGGCTCGCGGTGGTGAGCTCGAGCATCGCGACCGCGTGGTCGACGGCCGCGATCGTGTTCTTGTCGCTGCGCAGCACCGCCTTCGGATCACCAAGCGAGTCGGCGGTGAACAGGATCGCGATCGGGTCGATGTCGACGTCGGGGGTGTCGCGCTTGAAGACGCTGCAGGTGAGAAGCGTGCCCTGCAGGCGGCGGCGCACCTCGGCGCCGGCTTCGACCGCGCTGGTACCGAGCGCGGCCTGGGCCGCAGCGGCGAGGGCGCCGCCGCTGCCGCCAAAAGCGGCCGGGGGGACGGTGGTCCGGTTGCCGCGGTTGCGAGGCGTCGGCGCCGTCGGTGGTGGCGCGGTCTGCCCGCTGGCGGTGATCGAGCCTTCGGAGCCGCGCGGTCGGGTCACCAGGGCCCGCAGGGGGGCCGCCGTCAACATCAGCTCGAGCTCGCGGGCGCCGGTGGTGGGGTCGATCGGTACGATGGCGGCGTCGAGCTTGGACAGCGCCAGGGCCAGGATGACGAAGTCGGGGACGTTGCCGAGCATCAAGCCAACCCAGGCACCGTCGCGGATGCCCATGGCCTTGAACTCCTGCGCCCGCCGGTCGACCCGGTGGAGCAGGCCGCGCCAGGATAGGTAATTGTCTCGGTAGACCAAGGCCTTGTTGTTGCCCTGGACCCGCGCGGCGCGTTGCAGCCACTGGTAGAGGAGGGTCATCGTCGACGGCGCACAGAGCGCGCCGCGCGGCACTGTAGCACTTTCCGCGTCGCCCGGTGGTGGCGCCGCCGCGAATGGAGACCTGGTTGGGGCTTGATCGTCGCCGTCGGGTCGCCATAATCGGGGGTCCTGATGCCCGACGTGCCGCAACTACCCGGATCGCGCGATGTGCGCGGCGAGCTGGACGCCCTGCGGCGCCGGCTGGACGAACAAGGCGTGCTGCTGCGCAAGAACCAGCAGTCGCTGGGCGAGCTGGCGGAGTCGGTCGGTCGGCTGGTGACCGGCCAGCGCCGGCGCGAGCGGTGGGTAAACGTCAACTCGTTCGTCGCCTACCTCCTGTTCACGGTCGTGCTGGGCGGCGCCTTCCTGACCTTGTATCGATCGCGGGCCCGCGAGCTGGTCCAGGCGCGTGACCTCGCCGTCCACGAGCGCGACGACGCCCGCACCCGGGCCCGCGGCTTCGAGGAATCCCTGGCCAAGCGCGACGCCGGCACGGCGACGGCGTTCGACTACTTCCAGCTGCTGCAGGCCGGCAAGCGCGGCGAGGCCGTGGCCCGCTACGCCGAGCTCGATCCGACGGCGCTGACGCCGACCGAGCGCGCGGTGTTCGAGCAGGGCCACAAGCAGGCGCGCGAGGCGCTGGTCGACGCCGGCTACCTGGCCGGCCTCGATGCCGCCCGCGATGGCGATCACGGCAAGGCGATCGGCGAGCTGCGGCGGGCCCTGGCATACGAGGAGGAGGGCCCCCGCGCGGCGCAGATGCGCTACTACCTCGGCGTGGCCCTGGTGAAGACCAAGGAGGCCGACAAGGGCAAGCGCGAGCTCGAGCTGGCGCTGGCCGGCCGCGTCGAGCAGAGCGGCGCGGTCGACGCTCGCTTCTGGCTGGCGACGGCGCTCGAGGCGATGGGCGACCTGGCGGCGGCGCGGACCGAATACGATCGCTTCGCCAGCGCGCAGCCGGCGCACCCGCTGTCGGTCGCGGCGCGACGCAAGTCGATGGCGCTGGCGCGCAAGGCGACGCCCACCAATTGACGCGCGACGCGACGCGCGGTGGGGTGAATGGCGGGGGCCTGCACCCCGACAGAGGGGACGGGAACGTCCCCTTTCAATTGACGCGCGACGCGACGCGCGGTGGGGTGAATGGCGGGGGCCTGCACCCCGACAGAGGGGACGG
>CANKMW010000176.1 GCA_947483555.1 Myxococcales bacterium | reverse complement strand
GATCCGGCGCGCCCTCCAGGAGCTGGCGCCCGACCGCCGCGGTGGCTAGCTCGGTGGTGAGCAGTGCCATCGACGATGCCTGCCATCGAGACGGTGGGCGAAGCTGTACCGCCCCTGCTGATCACCAACTTGCGGTGACCTGTACTAAGGCGCCTTGAAGCCGTTGCTGCGGTGGGTGCCGTCACAGAACGGCTTGTTCTGCGAGCCACCGCAGCGGCACAACGTCAGCTTCTCGGCGCGCCGCACCAGGCGGCCGGTGCCCGACAGCACCTCGAGGTTGCCGGTGACGCGCAACGGGCCGTCGGGCCGCGGCTCGATCTCGAGGGCGCCGCCGCGGACGGCGAGCGCCGCGGTCTCGTCGCCGGTCGCCGGCTCGCCGGTCGCCGTGAAGCCGGCGCTGGTGTGCGAGCCATCGCAGAACGGCTTGTGCTGCGAGGCGCCGCACCGACACAGCGTGGCCCGCATGCACGGCGCCTGGTCCGTGATCCGCAGGTCGCCATGCAGCGCGATCGGGCCGTTCTCGCGGACGCGGGCGGTGTTGACGTCGGGCGCCCGTTCGTCGGCGCCGCCGTCGTGGCGCTGGTAGGTGATCGCACCCGACGGGCACGCGCGGGCGATCGCCGCCAGCTCCTCGGCCGACGCGGTGTCGGGATCGATCCACGGTCCGTCGACGTTGGCCTTGAAGACGCCGGGCAACCCGACGACGCAGTTGCGCGAGTGGATGCAGCGCTGGCCGTCGAAATGGATCGTCAGGGACGTGCCGCGATAGGTCTCCGAGCCGCTCGTGGTCGCGAGCGTACACGGGATCCCGGTCCCGACCGGTCGGCTACGGCGCGGTGACGCGCGTGATCGTGAAGCCGCGCTCGGCGAGCAGACCGAGGACGTTGCTCGGCCCCACCAGGTGGCCGACGCCGACGGCGACGAAGGCCCCGCCGGCGGCGTGCAGGCGCTCGAGCTGCGGGATCCAGGCCCGGTTGCGCTTGCCGAGCACGGCGTCGAGGTAGGCCGGGAACGTCTCGGGCTTGCGGCCGGCCGCGAGCCACAGGGTCTGCTCGTCGAACATCGCGGCCAGGGCCTGGTCGTCGCCGGCGCGGTAGGCGTCGATCAGCTGGCCCGACAGCGAGCGGGCCAGCTCGCGGTTGTCGAGGAGCGCCTTGATGTCGGCGGCGTTGATCCACGGATCGACCATCGCCAGCTGGTCGGCGGCCAGCTCGAGGTAGTGGATCGGTCGCTCCGCCGCGCGGGCGCGGTCGGCGAGCGCCGCGTCCATGGGCGGGGTCAGCGGTAGGTCCTTGGCGGCCAGCACCGCCAGCACCATGAACGGCTTCAGGCCATCGAACCGTTCGGCACCGCCGGCGCCGATCTCGTCTTCGAGCTTCTTCCAGTGTTCGGGGCCGAGGTCGGCGCGCAGCGAACCACCGTCGGCGCGCTGCATCGCCAGCGCCAGTCCGGGATCCGCGGTGTCGGCCTCCATCACGAACGTCTTTGCCGTCGCGATGCGCTCGAGCACGTACCCCGGCAGCTGGGTCTCGGCGTTGACGCCCATGTGCACGGCACCGAACAGCCACGTCGTGACGCCGTCCTTGTCCGCCTGCCACAGGAACGGTCGGGTGATCCGCTTGGCCGCTGGGTCGCCGGCCTTGGCGACCGTGTCGGCCCATGGATCGGGGCCCGCGGCGGCCGGGTCGCGCCGGGTCGGCTCGCGCTTGCATCCTTGCAGCCCGACGATCAGCGCGGCAGTCGCGACGAGGAAGCGGAGCATGGCTTGCTCATAGCACGGGCTGCGGCCGGGTCAGGCTCGCTCGATCACGATCGCCGCGCCCAGGCCGCCGGCGGCGCACGCCGCGATCGCCGCCATTCCGCCGCCGCGCCGGGCCAGCTCCCGTGCGACCTGGACCAGCTGCCGGGTCCCGGTGGCGGCGAACGGATGTCCGAGCGCGATCGAGCCGCCGAGGACGTTGGTGCGGTCCCAGTCGACCTGGCCGATCGGCTGCGAGCGCCCGAGCCGCGCGGCCCACGCCGGCGAGGCCAGCGCCGCCGTGACCGCCAGCACCTGGGCCGCGAACGCCTCGTGCAGGTCGAGCAGCGTCAGGTCGGCCAGCGTGATGCCGGCTCGCTCCAGCGCGCGTGGCAGCGCGGTCACCGGCGCGATCAGGAGCTGGTCCGCGGGATCGACGGCGGTGGTGGCGGCGGCGCGGATGATCGCCAGCGGTTCGAGGCCGAGCGCGCGGGCCTTGTCCTCGCGCATCAGGATCGCCGCCGACGCGCCATCGGACAGCGGCGAGGAGTTGCCGGCGGTGACGGTGCCGTCGCCGCCGAACAGCGGACGCAGGCGGCCGAGGTCGGCCGTGGTGATGCCGCGCCGCACGCACTGGTCGCCGACGCCGGCGATGGTCATGACCTCGGCGGCCAGCCGGCCGTCATCCCAGCCGGCGGCGGCGCGGGCGTGGCTGCGCGCCGCCAGCTCGTCCTGCGCCGCGCGATCGACGGCGGCGGTCTTGCCCATGGCCTCGGCGTGCTCGCCCATGGTGAGGCCGGTGGTGCGCTCGACCAGCGTCGGCGGCTCGACGCGCAGGTCGCCCGGCGACAGGGCGGCGAAGGCGCGCACGCGGTCGCCGATGCCGCGCGCCCGGCGGTTGGCGACCAGGGCCCGCGCCAGCGGCTTCGAGACCGCGATCGGCACGTCCGAGACCGAGTCGGTGCCGCCGCAGATGCCGGCGTCGAGGTCGCCGGCGGCGATGGCGCGCGCCAGCTCGATCACGGCCACGTAGCTGGTCGTGCAGGCCCGCGACACGCTATGAGCGTCGACGGTCGGCGGCAACCCGACGTCGAGGACCAGCTCGCGCGCGACGTTGGGCGCCTGCAGCGACGGTACGACCTGGCCGAAGATGACGCGCTCGATCTCGCCGGCCAGGCCGGTGCGGGACAGCAGCTCGCGCACGCACGCGACACCGAGCTCGAGCGCGCTGCGCTCGGCCAGGCCACCGCCGCGGCGTCCGAACGGGGTGCGCAGGCCGGCGACGATGGCGACGCGCACGGTCACGGCGTCACGTCACCCGGCCACGATCCGATCATGGCTCGAGGCCGACCCAGGCGGCGCTCTTGTCCCACAGCGCGCGGGCCAGCGTCTCGTCGTCGGCGGCCTGGTTGGGACGCATCGCCTTGCAGTCGGCGTAGTAGCGGCCGCTGTGGGTGGTGACCTCGACCGAGGTCGCGCAGTACACCGACGTCCGCGCCCCGTCGGTGGTGTTCTTCATGAACAGGCGCGGTAGCGCCGACAGGAAGCGCGGCACCCGCCGCTGCCAGATGTCGCTGGCGATCACGCCCGGGTGCAGCGAGTACGTCGTGACCTGGTCGGCGGGCAGGCGGCGGGCCAGCTCCTTGGTGAAGAGCACGTTGGCCAGCTTCGACACCGCGTACTCGTGCATGCCGGTCACCGAGCTGCTCGGTCGCTGCGCGGCGTCGAAGTCGATGGTCTTGGCGCTGTAGTGCGAGTGGCTGGCCACGTTGACGATGCGGGCCGGCTGGGTCGGCGTGGCGCTGGTGCGGACGCGGTCGAGCAGGAGGCGGGTGAGGAGGTAGTGGCCGAGGTGGTTGGTGCCGAACGCCAGCTCGAAGCCGTCCTTGGTCTGGCCGCGGACGCTGGCCAGGCCGGCGTTGTTGAGCAGCACGTGGATGGGGTGGCCGCGGCGCAGGAGCTCGGCGGCACACGCCCGCACCGACGCCAGGTCGCCGAGGTCGAGGGCGACGAACTCGAGCTTGGCAGCCGGGCTCTGGGCGCGGAGCTCGTCGAGCACCGGCCGGGTCTTGTCCTCGGAGCGACAGGCCAGGACCAGGTGGGCGCCGCGCTGCGCCAGGGCGCGCGCGGTCTCCTTGCCGATGCCAGTGTTGGCCCCGGTGACGACGAAACTGCGGCCTGCGAGGTCGGTCATGTCGCCGAGCGTGGCCGACCGCGGCCCGGCTGGCAACGGCTCGGTGGTCGGTTGCGGAGGCCCGGGCGCGCGGGTGTAGGATCGGCGCCGTGGCTGCCCGCTTGATGGTCGTTGCCGGTCCCGATCGGGGGCGTGAGTTCCCGATCCCTCCCGAAGGCGGCGTGGTCGGCCGCGGCGAGGGCTGCGCGATGCGGCTCGAGGACGCGGCGGTCAGCCGCGAGCACTTCCGCATCGGCGTGCGCGACGGCCGGCCGCTGGTCATCGACATGGGCAGCACCAACCGGACCCGGGTCAACGGCGATCCGATCGACATGCGCGCGCTGGTCTCGGGCGATCGGATCGAGATCGGCAACTCGATCCTCGAGGTGGTGTCCGAAGGCGACGTGGTCTGCGTCGCCGACAGCGGCGTGGTCGCGCTCGAGGTCGACACCGAGCGGACGGCGCGACCGGTGGGCAGCGGCAGCGGGGTCATCGAGGTCGCCGGGTTCCTGACCGCGATGGCGCGGATGGCGGCGTCGATGTTCGGGCCCGACGGCGTCAACACGGCGTGTGGCCACCTGGGTGCCGCGGTGTCGGCGGATCGGGTGCAGCTGGTCAGCGTCGAGGGCGGCGTGAAGCTGCTGGCCGGCCGCGGTGGCGCCCAGGGCACGGTGCCGGTCGATCGGGCGCAGCTCGAGAAGGTGGCGCGCGGTGGTCGCGCGGTCTCGGTCCGCGGCGGCGAGCGCGAGATCATGATGTCGCCGCTGGTCGGCGAGGGCGTGCTGGTCATCGACCGGGCGGCCGGTCACGCCTGGGATCGCGGCACGCTCGAGCTGGTGGCCGCGTCGTCGCAGGTGTTCGTGTCGGCGATGGCCGCAGCGTCGGAGCTTGGGCGGCGCGACCGCGCGCGGGCCGATCTGTCCGACGACGGTGAGCTCGACGGCGACAGCGCGGTGGCCGCCCGCCTGCGCGACTGGGTGGCGTGGGCCGCGCCCAAGCCGTTCGCGTTGCTGCTCGGCGAGCCGGGGGTCGGCAAGCAGCGGATCGCCGCCGCCATCCACGACAAGAGTCCACGCAGCGCCGGGCCGTTCGTGGTCGTGCACTGTGCGGCGATGTCCGAGACCTGGCTCGAGGCCGACGTGTTCGGTCACGAGGACAAGGCCGGCGGCGATCGCAGCCCCGGCAAGCTCGAGGCCGCCCACGGCGGCACCCTGTTCTTCGACGAGCTGGCCGCGCTGCCGCCGCGCTGCCAGAAGCGCCTGGTCCGCGCGCTCGACAAGCGCGGCGTCAAGCGCGCCGACGGCACGGTGATCCCGGCCGACGTGCGCCTGATCGCGGCGTCGTGCCACGACATCGCCGGCATGGTGAACGTGGGCGCGGTGCGACCCGATCTGTACGAGCGCTTCGCGCCGACCGTGGTGGTGGTGCCGCCGCTGCGCGAGCGGCGCGCCGACCTGGTGACCATCGCCGAGAAGATCTTGTATCGCCTGGCCGCTGACGCCAGCCAGCGCCGCACCGGCTTCGCCGCCGACGCCGCCGCCCGCCTGGCGGCGTACGGTTGGCCCGGCAACGTCCGCGAGCTCCACAACGTGGTCGAGCGCCTGTTGCTCCAGCCCGGCGAGGATCCGGTCAGCGCCGCCGACATCGACCGCGCGATGATCCGGCGCTAGAACACCGATCAGTTAGAAACCACTGCAAGTCCGATCGCTTGCGCTGCCCCTACCGGTCGTCCTGAGCCGGACCGAGCGCAAGCGAGGTCCGTGTCGAAGGACGGACTTCGTCGAGATGAGCCCTTCGACTCGGCCGCTCCG
>CANKMW010000175.1 GCA_947483555.1 Myxococcales bacterium | reverse complement strand
TCGATAGCCGCGCGGCAGCGGCGCCGCCGCCGCGCCGGGCGTGCGCTCGAACGCGTGCTGCGCCTGGTGCGATCGGACCACCACCCACGTGGTGCGGGTGCGGTGCCAGCGACGCCACGGCGCCGCGCCGCGGTGGTCTGCAGGGTTAGCAGGGCCTCCTCGAACTACACGCGGCTCTCCGGGGTGCCTGGCTGCATCTGGCGGTCGTTGGAGCGGGTTCCCGCTTCGACGGCGGCGCGGCCCGATGGGCGAAGCGCATGACGCCGGCCGCGCGATGCCGCATCATAGCGGTGCGTCGATGCCGAAACCCAAACGCAAGCCCACCACCGGAATTCAGCTCGGCGAAGAAGTCGCGCGGAACATGATCATCGTTGGGGGCGCGCGGGTGTTCGCGAGTCTTGGGCTGCGCGCCGCCTCGGTCGAGGATCTGCTCGAAGCGTCGAAGGTCTCGCGGCGTACGTTCTATCGGCTGTTCAGCAGCAAGGACGATGTCGCGCTCGCGCTCTATCAGGTCGGAACCACCGGGCTGGTCGAGAGCTGCCGACGAGCGATCTCCTCGGCATCGGATCCCATCGAACAGTTCGCGAAGTGCATCGACGTCCACTTGCGCAACGCGGCGAGCATGGGGCGCCTCGTCTTCGTGCTCGGCGGGGAGGCCACGCGCCAGGAGTCCCCGCTCCACGATCACCGCATGAGGGTGCACGACACGCTGGTCGAGATGCTCCGCGCCGCGCACCCGGACACCGCTCGCGTCGATCCGCTGCTCGTGCGCACCACGATGTTCGCGATCGAGGCGGTCGTGCGTCAGGTGCTGACCGACGGCGATGAAGGGCGGCGCGTCAGCCCAGCCGCGATCGCGCGTGCGCGCAGCGTGATGCTCCGCGTGGTCAGCGCCAGCATGGTGGGCACGGGCAAGGACGTGTCGGCGCTGCCGCTCGTCGACGACTGATCGTGGTGGGGGCGCGCTACTCCACGCCGTTCTGCCAAGGAAACAACAGCGCCAGGGCCTCACCACGGCGGCGGAGGTCGTCGGAGAGCTCGGCGCGACAGGCGGCGGCAACGGCGTCGGCCAGCTCGCGCGCCGACCCGAAGCGGTGCTCGGGCTCCTTCGCCATGGCGATCGCCAACGCCAGGTCGACGTCGGTGGGCAGGGGCGCCAGCGCCGTCGGTCGCGGCGGCATCGCGTCGGAGATCGCGTCGAGGATCGCCAGCACGTCGGGGCCGCTGAACGCTGGCCGGCCGACCAGCGCGCGGAAGGCGATCGCGCCGAGTGAGAACACGTCGGCGGCCGGACCCACCTCGCCGCCGAAGGCCTGCTCGGGCGCCATGTACCCGGGCGTCCCGACCATGCCGCCGCCGGTCAGCGAGGAGTCGCTGTCGGTCAGCTTCGAGACGCCGAAGTCGAGCACCTTCCACAGCACCCGCCGGCCGGCGACGTCCTGGCGGAACAAGTTGCTGGGCTTGAGATCTCGGTGAACGATCCCCGAGCGGTGGGCGAGATCGATGGCGGTGGCCACCTGATCGAGCAGCTCGAGGACCTCGCTGACCGCCATGCCCCGACGCCGCACCAGATCGGCCAGCGAGGTGCCTACCAGCCGCTCCATCGCCAGGTACTGCACCGGCTCGCCGGGCGCCGAGTGGTCGAGGACGCGGGCGACGTGCGGGGTCGCCAGGGCTGCGGCGATCTGGATCTCCCGATCGAAGCGCTCGACCGCGCGCCCGTGGCCCGCGCGCTCGACGGTCATCACCTTGACCGCAGCGCGCTCACCGGTGCCGTTCCGCACCGCCTCGTACACCTCGCCCATGGACCCGCGGCCGATCACCTCGGCGAGGCGGAACCCGCCGAGGGTGGTGCCGGTGAACCGCCCAGCGGCGCCGGCCTTGCGCATGGCGTCCAGGTCGAACAGCGCCTCCTGGAGCAGCGCCTCACGGCGCGCGGCGGAGCGCACCGCGAGACCGTAGCGCTCGACGGCATCGAGCGACTGCGCGCGCAGTTGCCATCCGACCATGAACGCGCTGGCGGACAGGCTCTCCACGAAGCCCAGCAGCAGGAGTTGCTCAGCGCGCGAGCTCAACCGCACGGTGGCCACGCCGTGGTCTTCGATCAGCCCGAAGATGGTGGCCAGCGCGATCGCCGCGTGGGTGAGGCACGTGTACGCACCGATGGCGACCACCGTGGGCCGCTCTTGGCCCAGGGCCAGGGTGATGCCGCCCAGCGGCACCATCATCGTGATCGCCGAGAACCAGCCGCCGAAGTAGTAGGCCGGGAGCATGCATGTGACGCAGATGCAGCTGAACAGCGCTGCCAGCCGCCGCGAGTAGCGTCGCTCGTCGCGCAGCACCCAGAACGCGACCGCCGACGCCACCAGGAACACGGCGCAATCAACCGCGAGCAGCACGCGCGACCCATCCGCGGCGCTGATCAGCGCCGATCCCAGGAGCCCACTCACGGCGAAGCCCAGGCACAGCCAGACCCAAACACGGCCGCGACGAACCTCGTTGAGGTAGAGGACGTCGATCGCCCGGTGCAGTGGCGGTCGCGGCGCTGAGGGCGGGTGTGGCGTCGGCGTCGCCGCTCTCGTCCGTGCCGCCAGCTTCGCGCTGGCCGATCCGGCCGAGCCCACGGTGTTCATCCCATCGATGGTAGCCGAACCCTCGAGCTCGTGCTTGGTCCTCCTGCGATACGATCCGTTGCCATGGTAGACGTCTCGTTTACCACGTCAAGCGCGAACGTTCCGATGAGTACTCGAGGTTGCACACTGGGGGTGCCCGCCCCACCGGCGACCGCTGCGCCGCTCCGAATAACCGCGGGTTCGGTCAGGGTGGTCTATGGTATACGTCTTGTATATGTGAATTCGTCATGACCCACAAACTCCTGCCGTCAGCGGCTCTCGTCCTGGCCATGTTCGCCAACAGCTGCACGGTCGAGGACGCTGAGGACGTCGTTCCGGCGCCCGTTGAGTCTTCGTTGACGGGCAACCAGCGGACCGCGCGCTACGGCACGATCCGCGACGCCGCCCGCACGCGTGGCGTCGGCAACGCCTTCCTCCTGGCGGGGATCGCGAACACCGAGACGGGCCTCGCGCAGTGCTGGTCGGAGGCGACCTGGGCATGTCAGGGCCCGAACTCGCCAGACTGCGGTGGTGGGCCGGTCATCGCCGGCTCGGCAGACGGCCCGTGTGGCGACCAGCAGGGCGGCCTGGGCATGTTCCAGTTCGACGCCGGCACATACGCTCAGACAATCAATCGATACGGCCAGGACGTGCTCACCGTTGACGGTCAGATCGGCGACTCGATCGACTACGTCGTCAACATGGTGAAGCTCTCGGCGTACACGACCAACGCAGAGACCGACGCGAAGGCGCGCGCCTGGATCAACGCGTTCGACGTCAGCGACGCTGCGCTGCGCGATCAATGGATCAAGACCGTCCTGCGCTACTACAACGGCTGCCAGCCGGGGTGGAGCTGCTGGGCCCCGCGCTACCAGACGTACTCCGACGGGATGCAGACCGCGATCAATGAGGTGGGCGGCATCGGATACTGGTCGTCGGGAGGATCCGGGCCAGGGGGCGGATCGGGCGGCGGCACTCGTTGTGGCGACTCTCCAGCGACCGTCGGGCTGATCGACGTGAAGTACCAGCAACTCGGCGGCTGCGGGTCGGTCCTGGGCGCGCCGGTCACCGAGGAGCGGGGCTCAGCGGACGGGGTGGGGCGCTACAGCGACTTCCAGCGCGGCTCGATCTACTGGACCCCTGCCATCGGCGCCTATGAGGTGCACGGCCTGATCCACGACAAGTGGGCGGCGCTCGGCTGGGAGACCGGAGACCTTGGCTATCCGACGTCGGACGAGCATGCGGTCGCTGGCGGGCGGCGCAGCGATTTCGAGCACGGATCGATCAACTGGAACGCGTCGACAGGCCAGGTCACGGTCGCGCTCGCCGCCGGCCCGAGGGTGCTGGACATCGATTTCCAGATCCAGGAGACCGGCTACTGGTGCGGGCCCGCTGCGGCCCACAACACCTTGTCGGCGCGGATCGCGGCACCCAGCCAGCAAACGCTGGCGACTGAACTCGGCACCACCACCAACGGCACCGACTGGATCGGGCAGGTCACCGCCACCCTGAACGCTCACCTTCCCGGCAGCCCCTACGTCACCACCGAGATGCCGAACGATCCGCCGACCCAGGCCCAGCGCGATCGGCTGTGGAGCGACATCGTGGTCAGCATCGACAACCACTATGCGGTCGTCACCAACATCGTCGCGCCGCCGAGCAACCACCCTCCCGGCTATCCCACCAACCGGACCATCTTTCACTACTTCACGGTGATCGGCTACAACCCGGGCACTGGGCAGGTGTTGATCGCCGACTCGGCGAACTTCAGCGGCAACACCATCTACTGGCTCTCGTTCAGCCAGTTGGCGACGCTGATCCCGCCCAAGGGGTACTCGGCCTACCGCCCGTGACGGCCCTGGACGCAAGCAGTCCTGGAGCGCTGGCACAAGCCGGCCGCGTGGGCGAACGGCTGCGGGCCCTGCTCCGGTTCGCCGACGAGCTCATTCGACGAACGCGGCGACCTCGAAGGCCCGGCGCCGATCGTCATTCTCGAAGCGAGCCGCCCGCCGGCACTACCCGGTGTTCGCCGGCGAAGGCGCCGCGCGCAAGCTGGTCGATCCCGACGCGCCCGACGTCGTCCGCACCGTGGTCTACGTCGCTCGGCCCGGCCACACGCTGCCCACGATCTGAGCCCGGTCATTTGCTCTGCCCATGCAGGGATCCGTGCTAGGTCCTTGTGATGCTCGAGCGTGCGACCAATCGAGAAGCTTATCTGCGTCGCCCGGTTGGACAGTTCTATGAGGGGCGCACGTGGGCGCGCTTCTCCCCGTTTGAAGGCTTCGTTGGCGGCATCTTCTGGGGTTGCGTATCCGACTCGAACCTGCGCGAGTACCTCGACCTCGTTCTTGAAGAAGTGCAGCGGCACGGGTCGAATCGGCTCACGTACTTGGATCTGTCTTGTATCCAATCGTTTGATCGAGAGTCGTTTGCGACGCTCTACGACTTCTACGCACGCCACGCGTCCGACCTCGGACGGTCCTTCACGAAAATCGCCGGGGTGCATCCGCAGGGCCCAACGGGGGCGTTCCTCGGTGGTCTGCCGCTTGTTCAGCCGATTCCATACCCGGCGCAGTTCTTCGCGAAGACCTCCTCTGCTCTCGAGTTCCTTGGCGTTGCCGACATCGCTTCCGTGACAGCGCTTGAAGATCTTCGCGAGCGGCTGGCCAAGCGCGATGTGCTTCTCCATGATCTGCAAGCGCTGCTCGCGAATGCACCGGGAAAGCTATCCGTTGCCACTATCGCGCGAATGCTTGGCCTGTCTGACCGAAGCCTGCAACGAAGGCTTTCGCAGCTCGGGACAAGCTTTGCGGCCGAATCCAGTGCTGCGCGCGTCCGGGGTGCAAAACGGCTTCTTTCTGAGAGCGATATGACCCTGACGGCCATCGCACTTGAAGTCGGGTGCAACTCGGCCCAGCACTTCAGCGTCATGTTTCGCAAGGCAACGGGGGAGACCCCGAGCGCCTGGCGCCAGCGGATGCGTGCGACGGTGTGAGCTCTTGGAGCACCGAACAGTTGAATCCCGTCGGCTTTCGCCGGTTTAGCGGCGCCCCGCCCGTCGGGGACTTTCAAGGATCGTCGCTCCTCCCTACGCGGGCCGAGCTGTGATTGGCGCAAAGCTGCACTCGGTTGGCGCCTGAATGCAAGACGCGCGGGCCCGAGGGGTACAGGTGGGTGTGGATCTCATCCTGAGCAGGGCGGGGAGATCCGGACCGCGGCTTGATCCGCCGGCGGCTTGAAGTTGGGGCAGAGCCCATGCCATCGAGGGTTTGCAAAGACTCTCTCGACGGAAGGATGCCCCGTGCGGATGGTGATCGAAGT
>CANKMW010000174.1 GCA_947483555.1 Myxococcales bacterium | reverse complement strand
TCGCCTGCGCGACCGCGTCGTGCCGACGCCACCCGACGACGCCGCCGATGCCGCCGCCGCGCCCGTGACCGCCTCGATGCTCGCTCGCCGCCTCGACTGGGCCGCCCTGCTCGAGCGCGTCTTCGGCGCCGACGTCACCACCTGCCCGCGCTGCGGCGACGACCTCCTCGTGATCGCCTTCCTCACCGCCCCCGACATCGTCGCCGGCATCCTCGACCATCTCGGCCTCCCCGCCGCCATCCCGCCCATCGCCCCCGCCCGAGGTCCGCCTGCCGCGGACCTCGAGTTCGAGCTGCCGTTCGCCGACTTCTGATCCCCGCCACGGTCACGCCCCAGGCGTGGCGGGGCACCCGTGCGCCCATCGCTCGCCATCGCCGCGCTGGTTGGTACGCGCCCCCACGCCCGGCCTCGGTCGTCGCGACCGCCGCAGCAACCGACCGCCCCGGACCCCACTCGCCCGCCGCCCCAAGATCCGCATCGAACGTCCTGTCCGCCTCCGCCTGTCCGGCATCTTCCGCGACGAGTCCAACCGCTTCCTGGTGCTGGGCGGCGACAACGGCCTGCGCGGCTACCCGGTCGGCTTCCTCGCTGGCGATCGTCGCGCCGTGTTCCAGGGCGAGCTGCGCACCCGATCGATCCGCCTGTTCCTCGGCAGCCGCTGGGGGGCGCTCGCCTTTTACGACGTCGGTGGCGCCGACGACATCAACGCCGACGTCTCGATGTTCCACAACGTCGGCATCGGCATCCGCGCGCTCGGCCCCCAGCTCTCGCCCGAGGTCTTCCGCTTCGATCTGGCCTTCCCGCTGACGCCGTACACTGCCGGCGGCGCCGAGCACGGCGTGTGGCCGCCGCGCTTCATCGCCGGCTACCGCCAGGCGTTCTGAGCCGACGCCGCGGCAGAATCGCGGTCGGTTCGATGGCCATGCGGATCGTCTGCGCCGTCCTGATCGCGACGGCCGGTTGCAACCAGGTCTTCGATCTCGAGCCGCCGAGCGAGGGAACGGGTGACCCGCCGGCGATCAAACCGCGTTGATGCGCCTTATGATCCCTCCGCCTCGGCCCCGGCGACTATCTCCTCGGCCACCCGGATCGCGTCCACGACGACCACCCCCTCGAGTCCTCCTCCGCGAGGTCGCCCCGAGCGGCCGCGCCGCGCGGCGCTAGAGCGTCAGTTGAGGTGGATGCGGACGAGGGCGTTGGCGGCCAGCGCCGGTGTCGCCTTGGCCAGCGCGGGATTGCAGCGCGCGGGATCGATCACGAAGTAGTCGTACGGGGTGCCGGGCGTCGGGTTGACGAAGGTGAAGCTGTACGAGGTCGGGAACGGATCGGTGAAGGCCGGGAAGAGCGCGGTGTTGGTCAGGTTGGCTGCCCGCCAGCGCCGGAGGTGCAGCTCCTCGCTCCACTCCGAGAGGCGCTTCGAGTAGCAGAAGCGCTGGTCGATGTTGCCGGTGGCCGGGTCGGTGTAGCCGCACATCCCGCCCGGCGCCCGCGAGCCCGCGGTCGACAGCGGTGCCGCGCCCGGGCCGCTGCCGCGCAGGGTCGACGCCCGCCAGAAGACGTCCTCGTAGAGCTCGAGGAACACGCCGTTGGTGTTGTAGACGAGGTTCATGAGCGACGACTCGACATCGTCGAGGTCGTGGACGCTGTTGACGTTCTGGAAGCCGGTCAGCATCGGCGGTCCGTTGGGCACCGGGATGGCGCCCTCGCGCACGATCCAGCGGTTGGGGCAGCCGTTGTACGCCGCGGTGATCTCCGAGACCTGGTTGACGACGCCGATGGCCGGATCGCTGCTGGTCATCGGGAAGGTCGCCATCGTCGCGCCGACCGCGCCCGGCGCGAACTGGGGCGGCAGCGGCAGCGGCGCCGCCGTCCTCGTCGACTGCTGCTCGCAGACGTCGGCCGAGCCGACGAGCTGGAAGGCCAGCTCGAGCTGCTCGGCGGGCAGCGGTTGCAGGCCGCTGTGCTGGGGCACGAACAGCTTGCCGAGCGACTGGTTGACGAACGCCGGGTTGGCCGGGTTGCCGAAGGCGCCGTTGCGCCCGCGCTTCAGCACCTGCTCCGACTGCTCGACGCCTTCCGGGTAGCGGCCGCCGGGGTCGGCCTCGTCGTAGGGGGCGAGCGCGACGCCGTCGACGGTCGGCTCGAGCTGGACGGCGCAGTGGTCGAGCGCCGACAGCCCGATGGCGGCGGCGGTGTCCTCGCTGCAGAAGGCGACGGTCTGGGCGACGGGGTCCTCGATCAGCCCGGTGGCGGCCGGGCACGACGCGGCCATGCTCAGCAGGTCGGGCGCGATGCACGCGTTGATGTCGAGCCCGGCGGCCAGGGGCGCAGTCGCGTCGATCAACAGCTCCTTGTAGAGGTGATCGCCGTAGAAGCCGCCGGCCGCGCTGTCGGCCTGCGGGAAGCCGTTCTGGATGATCTGGTAGCCGAGCGACTTCTTGCCGAAGGTGGCGTCGACCAGCGTGGCCTCGAGCTCGGTGTAGTAGTCGTAGACCATGTCGGGCGTGTAGCCGAACGGGCTCTCGTACCAGATCTCGGGGTTGCACCAGCACGCCTCGGTCGAGAGCGCGGGCCCGACGGCGAGCTTCTTCCAGACGTCGACGATGCGGTCGGGCGCGACGTCGCCGGCATCGGTGTAGTCGCCGTCGCCGTTGCCGTCGACGGGCCGGTAGTCCGCGTCGCGGACGGTGTCGGTGACCGGGAAGCCGGAGGCCAGGTACTGATCGTCGCAGTGGTGGGGCAGCTCGGCCTCGGAGGTCTGCAGGTTGAGGCCGGAGACCTTGACGTGCGCGAGCGCGGCGAAGCGCCGGCTGTCGGCGGCGACGTGGGCGGCGAGGCCGGTGACCATCTGCTGGTAGGCGTCGCGGTAGGCCGGATCGCCGGGATGGCCGATGCGGAACCGCGTGCCGCAGGTCGCGCTCTGATCGTAGTAGTCCTTGAACTCGAGCGGCTCGACCGCGCCGGCGCCGGCCGGGACCGGGGCCGCCAGCGTGCAGGCACCCGGCACGCACCAGCTCGCGTGGTGGGCCGACGTCGGATCGACGTAGTCGCTGAAGATCCAGTCGGGCGTGCCGTAGCGGCCGGCGCGGATGTCGAGCGTGACGAACTTGCCGTGCGTGATCGCGCGCTCGAACTCGCGGTCGATGTTGTGGAAGTCGAACACGATGTGGCGGTTGCCGTCGTCGCGCTGGATGTCGTTCCAGCTGACCCGGATGACGACGCCGGTGACGTCGGGGTTGGCGTAGGTCGAGTCGAGCAGGCCGTTGAGGTACGCGCCCGGCGGGATGGCGTGCGGGTCGGCGGCGTCGAAGTTCTGCAGCCCGTTGCTCATCAGCGTGCAGACTCCGCCCCGGCAGCGGGTCGTGGTCGCGGTGCACAGGCGGCGGATGGCGCCGGTCGCGACGTCGATCTCCTCGCCGTCCATCGCCGGCAGGGCGCCGTTCTTGAACGTCTCCTCCTCGTAGGCGTAGGTGTACGTCGAGCTGACGCCGGCGACCGTCACGGTGATCGGCCCCGGCGGGTTCAGCGTCGTGCACTCGGCGTTGACGGTCTCGATCAAGCTGATCTTGCCGCCCTCAGGGCCGAGGGCCCACAGCCCGGACAGCCCGCGGCGGGTGGGGCCGGTAAGCTCGTTGACGGCGGCGGGCGAGCCGTCGAACGCGCGCTTGTAGGTGTACGCGTCCTGGTTGGTGGCGTTCGGATCGTAGGCGTGGCAGATGTTGACGCCGGCCGCGCCGGTGTTCACCGGGGCGATGCGGACGATGGTGTCGCCTCGCTCGAGCCCGACGAAGTCGACGGTGTCGCCCGAGTTGATCGTGATCCACGGGCTGGCGCCGGCCGCGGTGCTGAACGTGCCGCCGGGAGCGACGACGAGTGTCCGGGTCACCGCGTAGGCCGGCAGCGCGGCGAGCTGGGTGGCGATCAGGGTGGTCGCGAAGAGCTTTCGGCTCGATGGGTGTCGGTTCATCGCGCGCCTGCAAGTGCAGCGGCCGTGCCGCGCGCAAGCCGGCGTCGACGGCGGCGAGGTGGGACCTCGAGGTGCCGGCGGCCGGGCCGTGGGCGAGCCCGCGCGGGACGTCGAGATCAGGGCTGATCGGGGACCGCGGGCGCGAGCGGGGCGGCGACGCAGCGATCCCAGGTCGGGTGGCCGGCTCCGTCGTCGCCGAGGGCGTGGGCCCACGCCAGCAGCGTGCCCCACGGCGTGCCGACGTAGACCTGCCACCAGTCGCCGTCGTGGACCGCGAGGTAGCGGCGCTGGGTCGCGAGCTGGACGCCGACCAGCTGGCCGCCGGCGCGATCGAAGAGGCAGGCGCCGGCCGGGATCTCGACGCGGTCGGTGTCGCTCATGCCGAAGCCGCTGCCACCGCCGGTGCCGATGCTGCCCATGAACCGGCCCAGGTCCACGCGGTCACTCGCGACCCAGCCGCGGATGCGGAGGTAGCGCGAGCGATGCTCGACCTCGGTCCAGCCGACCACGAGTGCGAGAGCGGTACGAAGCCTCGTCCCTGGATGGTTCCTCATTGGATGACGATCAATCCGCCGCCGCCGGCGGGCGAGGAGCTGCACCGATCGCCCTGATGGTGAGTCCGTCGCTGCCTCCGGCCTCAGTGCCTGAGCAGCGATCGTTCCTGCGCCCTCAGCGCGGGTGCACCAGCATCGACGGCGGCGACGGCTGGTCGCAGGCGACGCACGGGCGGGCGCGAGGGGTGTGGGAGGTGGTCTCGGCTGGGCCGAGTCAACGGCGGCGGCGCCAACGGCGGCGCCGGGCTCTGCCCGTCCTGCGACGGCCGCCGCATGGCCGACACCGCGGCGCACCTGGTCGATCGCGTCCTGCCGCCCGCCGGCTACCGGCAATGGACGCTGTCGTTCCCGCGCTGGCTGCGCATCCGCCTGCTCCGCGACCCGACGCTGGTGTCCGAGCTGCTCACCGCGTTCGTGCGGAGCGTGTTCGCTGACCACCGTCGCCGGGCGCGCGCCCTCGGCATCCCGCGCGCCGAGGCCGGCGCCGTGACCGCGGTGCAACGCTTCGGCTCGTTCGTCAACGCCAACCTCCACTTCCACACCCTGATCCCCGACGGCGTCTGGCAGCAACATCCCGACGGTGCGGTCACCTTCCACCCGCTGCCGCCGCCGACCGACGCCGAGGTCGAGGCGATCACCGCGCGCATCGTCCGCCGCACCGCGCGCCTCCTCGCCCGCCGCGACGCCGACCTCGCCGGCGACGACGAGCCCGACGCCCTCGCCCTCGCCCAGGCCGAGGCCGTCCAGACGCACCTGGCCCTCCCCGTGCCCGCGCTCGACGCCCCTCGGGCGGGGCGCCGCCGCTGCGCCTTCGTCGACGGCTTCTCCCTCCACGCCGACACCGCCGTCGCCGCCGCCGACCGCGCCGCCCTCGAGCGCCTCGCCCGCTACCTCTTGCGCCCCGCGATCTCCGCCGACCGCGTCGCGGTGCGCCCCGACGGCCGCGTCGAGGTCCGGTTCCGCCGCCCCGATCCGACCGGCCGCACCGCCTGGGTCACCGACGGCCCGACCCTGTGCCGCCGCCTGGCCACGCTGATCCCGCCACGCCGCTGCCACACCGTCCGCTACCACGGCGTCTTCTCGTCGGCGCATCGCCTGCGCGACCGCGTCGTGCCGACGCCACCCGACGACGCCGCCGATGCCGCCGCCGCGCCCGTGACCGCCTCGATGCTCGCTCGCCGCCTCGACTGGGCCGCCCTGCTCGAGCGCGTCTTCGGCGCTGACGTCACCACCTGCCCGCGCTGCGGCGACGACCTCCTCGTGATCGCCTTCCTCACCGCCCCCAACATCGTCGCCGGCATCCTCGATCATCTCGGCCTCCCCGCCGCCGTCCCGCCCGTCGCCCCCGCCCGCGGTCCGCCTGCCGACGAGCTCGAGCTCGAGCTGCCGTTCGCCGACTTCTGATCCCCGCTCCGGTCACGCCCCAGGCGTGGCAGGCGACCCGTGCGCCCATCGCTCGCCATCGCCGCGCTGGTTGGTACGCGCCCTTACGCCCGGCCTCGGTCGTCGCGACCGCCGCAGCAACCGACCGCCCCGGACCCTACTCGCCCGCCGTCCCAAGATCCGCATCGAACGTCCTATCCGCCCGGCATGGACTGCCCGGAGTGCACCGGGACGATCGCGAACCGGATCAAGAAGCTGCCGGGCGTGGTCTCGGCCGCGGTCGACTTCGACAGCGGCATCGCCGTGGTGCGGCACGATGGACGCGACGGGC
>CANKMW010000173.1 GCA_947483555.1 Myxococcales bacterium | reverse complement strand
CCCGGTCGTCCTCGAAGAGCGAGGACGCACTCGTGCTCGTCTCGACGCCGCACGAGCAAGGCGAAGAACCGTCACCGCTCCACCGGGTGGGTCCCTGGTCACCGGTGATCCCGGTGGAACTGGTACCCGCGATCGTCGGTGGCGACAGTTTGCGAATAGCGCCTGGCCGCTTGCGATGGTGAGCTTCCGGTCCGCGTCGTTCAGATTGAGCCGATCAGCTACCTGGCTCTGCGCGGTCCGGGAATCGATTCCGTCGGGACAGGCGGCCAGCACGCGCAGCAACGGTTCGATCATTTCGTCGAAGGTCGGGAAGGACATCGGCACGCCTCACTGGCCGCGCGAGCTCGCGGCCGGCTCCGAGTGTCGCGCACAAACCCGTCGGGCGGGTTCAGCGTGGCGTGCTCGGTCAGCAACTGGCGGGAGACGAGGCGGGCTTGGGTTGTCATTCACTCCTCGACACCGTCAGGGTATCAGATATAATGATACCGCGATGCGACCTCTCGAGACCCTCAGGGCGTTCGACGCCTATCTCGCGACCCGCTCTCTCCGACTGGAAGCGGTCGTCATCGGGGGCGTCGCCCTCAACTTGCTCGGCGTGGTGTCGCGACCGACGAAGGACTGCGACATCCTCCATCCGACGTTGCCCGAGGAGGTCGTCGCCGCCGCCCGCGCATTCGCCCGCGAGGTCTGTGCCAGCGGTGGCGTGCTCGCCGACGATTGGCTGAACAACGGCCCGAGCTCACTCGCGAAGGTCCTTCCGTCCGGCTGGGAGGATCGCTTGCAGACCGCCTTCGCGGGGGAGGTCCTCCTGCTCCGCTGTCCTGGTCGCGACGACCTGTTGCGCTCGAAGCTGTTCGCGCTCTGTGATCGCGGTCTCGACCTGGGCGACTGCCTCGCGCTGGCGCCGACTGCCGGCGAGCTCGCCGCGCTGCTGCCGTGGGTCGCGCAGCAGGATCTGAACCCGGACTGGCCGGATCACGCGCGTACAACATTCGAGGATCTCGCGCGGAGGCTCGACCATGGCGTTTAGCCGCGCCGTCGCCCCGGCCACACCCGTCGGGCCCCACGCCCTGACGGCGGCGATGGTCGGCATCGGCATGAACTTCGCCGCGCCGGCGGCCGAGGACGCGAACATCGAGAACACGCTCCTGTTCGCCTCCATCGAGGCGATGGAGCACGATGACCTGCGCGTGCTCGCGCTCCTGGTCACCTGGTTCGGCGTCCACGGCGCGTGGGTGAACGCCGATCGACTCACCCGGCTGGTGGCGGCACAGCCGTCGGCGCGGGTCGGCGCGATCTGGGCCGCGCTCGCCGGCTCGCAGAGCTCGGACCGTCGTCTCGCGCGGCTGGCCAGGTTCAGGACCGGATCGCGGATCGACCTGCTTCGAGCTGGCACCGACTTCCACGTCAAGCGGCACGGCGAGGATGCGCGCTTCGCGGGAAGCGGGCTCCGGGTGCCCGCCAACGTCGTCCGCGATCGCCCCGCCGACGTGCTGTCACCCGCCGAGCTGGCGCGCCGCCATCGTGCCTACCGGTACCGCGTGATGATCGGTCCCAGCTACCGGGCGGACATGTGGGCGGCGTTCGAGCACGACCGGACGCTGTCTGCCGCGGCGCTCGCCCGCAAGACCTACGGCTCGTTCGCGACTGCCTGGCACGTACGCCGCGACGTCGCGCTGGTCGCGTCGCCGCGCCGGCGATGATCGCCTGGTGCGCGCCCACGTGCTCACGCGCGCGGCCGCGTCAGCGCCACGCAGTTGGTCGGCATGGTGACCTGATCGAGGACCTGAAGGCCGCCGGCCTCGAGGCGCGCGGCGTGCTCGGCCGGCGTCAGCAGCTCGCGGTAGCCGAAGTTGAGCTCGTCGCGGAACGCGCGGTAGAAGAGCTTGAGGGCCAGGCAGTCGCGCGGCACGCTCGAGATCTGGACCCCGCCCGGGGCCAGGAACTGGCGCAGTCGCGCCAGCAGGCGGCCCTTGGCGGGATCCGGAAAGTGCTCGAGCAGCCCCCAGTCGATGCCGACGTCGAACCCGGCCGGCCGTTCGAGGGTGAAGAAGTCTTGCTGGACGTATTCGACCCGTGCCGGATCGCGGACCAGCACCAGCTCCGTGCCGCCGGGGAAGCCGCGCGGCGCCTTCACCCGGGTCTCGGCCGGACCGGCGAGGAAGCGCTGGTGGGCCGCCGGGTCGACGTCGATCAGGACCACGCGGCCGGAGCGCTGGCCGGTCGCGAACAGCGCGTCCACGAGCAGCGCCTCCCAGCCGGCCTCGGCGCCGAAGAAGACGATGCGCGGATCTCTCGGCATCGCGGGCGCGAAGCGCCACAGCACGCGCGCCTTGCGCTCGAGATCGAGGAAGGCGTCGCGGCGATGGATGCCCCACGCCAGGATCCGGCGCAGCAGGCGCAGCCACGCCGGTCGCGCCACCGGCCCGTCGTTGATGCGGCGCCAGTCGCGCGTGATCAGCTCGGCGAAGTGGTGGTTGAACTGGTTCCAGGCGACCGCGCCGCGGTGGTCGGGATCGATGACCTGGCTGGCGTCGAAGTGGCGGGACGGTTCGCGCGTGAGGTACATGAGCGTGGCGGCTACTTGCTGTCACGGCGGCGGCCGAACATGCGCCGCGCGCTGGCCATGAGGAAGCCGGCGCCCGAGCGGGCCGCGATCACGGCCAGGCCGAGCTTGCCGGTCAGGTTGGGCACCAGGCGATCGCTCAGGTACAGCTCGCGGGTCAGGTGGCGCTGCGGCTTGCCGCTCGGCGTCTTGGGGATCGTGCCGCGCTCCGCCAGCACCACCTCGTCGACCTTGACGCCGCATTGCCAGACCACCTCGTCGCCGATGCTGCGGGCCAGCGCGATCCGGCCTTGCTCGTCGGCGACCTTCGACTCGCAGACGATGATCACCAGATCGCGGGCCTCGTCGTCGTCGTAGACGCTGAAGGCCACCAGCCCACCCGGTCGGACGCCGTCGACGCGGCCGGCGACCGCCTCGAGGTCCTCGGCGTAGTAGTTGCGGCCGTGCACGATGATGACGTCGGAGGCGCGGCCGGTGACGAACAGGTCGCCGCCGGCCTGGTAGCCGAGGTCGCCAGTCCACAACGAGTCGCCGCGCAGCACCGCGGCGGTGGCCGCGGTGTCACCGAAGTAGCCCCGCATCACCGACGGGCCGGAGATGACGATGTGGCCGACCTCGCGCTCCGGCAGCGGCTCACCATGTTCGTCGACCACCCGGATCTGGTGGCCGGGCACCGGCCGGCCGACGCTGACCACGGTCATGGTGCCGTCGCCAGCCTGCGGGCGCGACACGGCGTGGCCGCGGGCGAGGGCGGCGCGATCGACGACCTCGCCCCGCACCGGATCACCGGGCCGCGGAAACGACGCCGCCAGCGTGACCTCGGCGAGGCCGTAGACCGGCATCAGCGCCGTGCGCTGGAAGCCGTGCGGCTCGTAGGCGGCCAGGAAGGCGTCGATGGTGCGCATGTTGACCGGCTCGGCGCCGTTGAGCGCGATGCGCCAGCTCGACAGGTCCAGCCCGTGCCGCTCGTCGGCCGGCACGCGCTTGGCGCACATCGCGTACGCGAAGTTGGGCGCTGGCGACAGCGTGGCGCGGTGGTCGTGGATGGCGCGCAGCCAGCGCGACGGGCGGGCCAGGAACGCCAGCGGCGACATGAGGACCAGCGGCAGCCGGAAGTACACGCTGAAGAGCAGCGTCCCGACCAGGCCCATGTCGTGATAGAGCGGCAACCAGCTGACCACCACGTCGCCGCGTCCGACCCGCGCCGCCTGACCGATGGCCTGGATGTTGTGGCAGGCGTTGTGGTGGCTGATCACGACCCCCTTGGGGTTGCCGGTCGAGCCCGACGTGAACTGCAGGAACGCGGTCTGATCGCCGCCGACCCGGGGCCGGGTCAGCTTGCGGGTCGGCGTCGCGCTCAGGTCCTCGACCGCGATCACGGCTCGCATGCCGGGCGACGCGGCGAGCTGGCCGAGCAACGGCCGCAGGCGCTTGACGGTCACGCAGAGACTCGCGCCCGCGGTGGCGCTGATCGTGCCGAGGCGAGCGAGGGCGGCGACCGTGCGTTCGAGCGCCGCCGGCGGATAGCTGGGCACCGGGATGGCGCCGGCGAGCTGGACGGCGAAGAACGTGGTCACGAACTCGATCGAGGTCGGCAAGACCAGCAGCACCCGATCGCCGGCCTGGAGGCCGAGCTCGGTGAGCGCCACCGCCATCGCCGACGCCTGGTGGTAGATCGCGCGCCAGCTCGCGAACCGGGGCGCCAGCGCCGCGTCGTCGTGGAGCAGCGTGATGCCGGTGGTGGCGTTGGCCTTGGCGGCGTGCGCGAACCCGTGCAGCAGGGTCTGGTGGACCAGCTCGATGTCGTCGCCGTACGCGGGGACGCCGCCGTCCCAAACCGCGGTCCGGAAGCCCGACGGCTCGCGGTCCGGGAAGCTCGACCGAAACACCCGCGAGCCGGTCACCTCACGCGAGTCATCGTCGCCGAACACGGCGATGATTACAGAGCAAAAGGTGGGGTAAAACAACGTCCATGGTCGACGCTCTGGCTGGCGCGGCGAACGACGCCGTGCGGCGCGTCCTGCGCGGCGGCTTGCGCACCGCGGGCCGCCTGTTCGAGGTCGACATGGAGCTGCGCATCCGGCGCTTCGCGGCGACCCAGGCCCGGCTGACCCGCCGCTACCGCCTCGACGCCGCGACACCGATCCGTCCCTACGACGACGACACCCGGCGCGCGGTCGAGGCCTACGCGGCGACCCGCCACGGCGCTCGCTTCGCGTTCACCTCGGGATCGACCAAGCAGCCCAAGAAGATCGCGTTCACGAAGCGGCGGCTGCTCACGATCAAGGCCGGGTCGCTGTCGGTGGCGACGCGGCTCCTGGCTCGCAACCCCGACTGGCATCTCGGGCTGTTCATCCTGGCCGCGTTGCGCGAGGACGACACGCTGTCGAGCCTGATCATCGACTGGGATCAGGACGTGCCCTGGCTGTCCGGGCTGCTCATGCCGGCCAAGTACCTGGCCCATCCCAGCGTCGCTCGCCTGATCCCGGTCTACGGCGCGACCGCCGCCCGCCTGTTCCTGCTCGTGCTCTCCAACCCGGCGCTCATCTACAGCACCAACCCGTCGACGCTGGCGCTGTTCTTGACCGACATCCACCACGGCTGGGCGGCGGCCACCAGGCTGGTCCGCGAGTTCGTGAACCAGCCGGCGTCGTTCGACGATGGGCTGCAACGGGTGGCGCGCCAGCTGGCGTCGGCCGGGTGGCGCGAGCGGCTGGCGATGGTCGCCGCCGCCGACGTCCCGATTCCCGTCGAGCGCTACGTGCCGGGCCTGGCGGCGTACGTGTGCTGGGACGGCGGCTACGTGCGCCCGTTCCTCGACCAGATCGCCGCCTTCTTGCCTCGCGAGCGGTTTCGCCTGGTGCCGATGTACTCGATGTCGACCGAGACGGTGGAGACGCTCAACCACTTCGACGGCGACCAGGTGCGCTTCCTGCCCGTGGCGCCCGGGGTGGTCTACGAGTTCATCCCCGAGGGCGCCGACGACCGTCCCGAGCATCTGATCGCGGCCGCCGCGCTGGTGCCGGGCCGCACCTACGCGATGGTCGTCAGCGATCCGTACGGCCTGCGCCGCTACCAGACCGACGATCTGTTTCGCTGCGAGGCCAAGGTCGGCGACGCACCGGATCTGCGCTTCCTGCGCCGCCGCGGCCTGACCTACTCGTTCACCGGCGAGAAGCTGACCGATCAGCACGTCGGGCTCGCCTTCGATCGGCTGCGCGAAGACTTCCCGCTGCTGCGCCAGCGCGGCATCCAGCTGACCCTGATCCCGTCGCGTCCGGCGGACGCGACGGTGCCGCAGTACCGGTTGGTGCTGGCGGTGCCGGGCGAGGCGCCCGACGGGGTCGCGAGTCAGACGCTCGGCGAGCTGGCCGCCGCGTTCGACCGTCACCTCGGCGATGCCAACCAGGAGTTCGCCAGCAAGCTGCGCTCGGGCCGCCTCGGCCCCAGCGCGGTCACCGTGCTGCCCTACGACGTGCTCGCCGCGCGGCTCGACGGCAAGGTCCAGGACCAGGCCGACGTGGTGTTCCGACGCTGGGACTCGCAGTTCAAGTTGCTGCCGCTGTACACGCGGCTGTGGGAAGACCTGGCTGCCGAGCGGCGGTAGGGGACCGGGAGGCGCGAGCGATGAACCGGTCACCCTGAGCGAGCCGCGCCCTCAAGATCCTACACATCGTCGCAACGGTGGGTTGTCGCGATAACGGCAGTCAAGTCGATCAGTTCCACCATCCGGTCGCCCTGAGCGAGGACGCGAAGCGGCCGAGTCGAAGGGCACATTTCGGCGGAATGCGTCCTTCGACT
>CANKMW010000172.1 GCA_947483555.1 Myxococcales bacterium | reverse complement strand
TCTGCAGCTACCGGCCGGCGTGCTCGACGTCCGGATCGTTGGTGACCACGGCTGCGCGCGCTTCGCCGACGCGATCCGCTGCTGGGGCGAGCGTAGCCGCGGCCAGCTCGGCGGGCCGCCGGGGGACGCGGTGATCGCCCGTGACGCCGTCGCGGTGGACCTGGGGGCGCGCCCGGTCGCGATGGCGGTGGCCAGCTTCCACGCGTGCGCGATCACCGACGCGGGCGGCGTGCGGTGCTGGGGAGCCGGGGAGCACGGGCGACTCGGCTACGGCTCGACCTCCAATGTCGGCGACGCGGGCACGCCCGGCGCGGCCGGTGACGTTCCGCTCGCGCCGTAACCTGGGTGTGCCCCTGCTCACGCGCTGCGCGCGCGTCGCCGGCCTGTCAAGCCGAGCACCATGAGCGCGAACAAACCGACCAAGAGCGCCGCGCCTCCCGCCGCCACCAGTCGGAGGCCGCGCCAGTCGAAGATTTCGCCCCCCCAGAATGACTCAAGCACCGGGGCGTCGGCGACATCGAACTGTCCGAGGTTGACCTCGACGAGCTTGCCTCGGACGACGCGAACGTACTCGTGCCCGCGGCAGTGACGGTGGTAGAGATCTAGCGAGCCGTCGCCGTTGACGTCGATTAGCGCGACCACCGGCGGATCGCACATGTCCACGCTCGCGCCGAGCGACAGCTCGACGATGCCATTGCGCACGAGGTCATGAAACACCGCCTCGCCCTCGCCGCGGCGCACAATCCTCCAGTCGCCCAGGTGGTCCGGATCGAGCCGTCCGCGCGCGACGACGCCCGCCCAGACTGCGGCGGCGCCGGCCAACACGAGCAACGTCGAAACGACGAGCGCCACCGCGCGTCGCACGCGCACTACTGAACCGTGCCGTCGAGCTGTCGGATGAAGCCGTCGACCAGGCCGTCGAGGGTGTCGGCGCGATCCGCGTTCCGCTCGTTGCGGTCGCTCTGCTCGTTGAACTCGCGCACCAGGCCGTCGTACCCGTCGAGGGCCGCCGCCCACGCGCTGTCGATCACGGACTTCACGTACCACGGCTCGGCAAAGGAGAACGCGCGCACGACGACGAAGTTCTTGAGGTCCTGCCCCGCCTTGCCGCTCACCTTCTGGAACTTGTCGAGGTAGCTGTCGCCGCTCGCCTTCCCATCCTTGTCGCCGAGATACAGGTCGCGAAGGACGTTCGAGACCTTGAGCTCGCTGCCACCCGCGCTCGCCGCGCCGGGGGTGTCCTTCCACGCCTGCAGCGCGATGTAGCCGTGGATGTCGCCGAGGATCTCGTCCGGGCTCGCAAAGTCCGACAGATAGGACGCGAAGTCGTCTTTGCGCCCGCGCACGTAGCGATCGGCGATGTACTCCGCATAGGCCTGTCCAATGTCGCCGGCCCAGGTCGCGAAGTCTCGCGGGTCGCCGTCGTTGAGGTCGTTCAGCTTCTCGTGCTTGAACTTCGACTTGCCGTTGTCGGCGCCGCGCCGCTTCAAGCGCTCCTTCGGGTAATTCTTCACACCACCGTTGAGCGCGGCGTCGATCCCCGCCATGACGTGGCCGATGTCGACCGTGCCCATGATCGTCGCGATCTTCTTGCCTTCCGACGACGGCGCCAGATTCTTCATGTCGAACGTGTCAGCGATCGGCGCCTGGCTCTCGATGTCGACCGCCTTCTTACCGTCCATGATCCCGTCGCCATCGACGAGGACGTCCCAATTCGAGTCGGAGAACCAGAGCTGGCGGACCTCGGTCGCGACCTCCTTGGCGCTCGCGCTGGAGTAGCTCCGCTCGACGGTCTCGACGAACAGGATGAAGTCCTCGATCGATGCCACCTCGATCTTCTTGTTCGACGTCACGAACGACACCTTGAAGGTCGAGGAATCGACGACGTACCTCTTGCCGCGCTCGACGATCTCGATCGCCTTGTCGAGTCGGTCCTTGTCCTCGCGCGCCTTGGTGTCGTGCTCGGCGCGCTTGAGGAGCTGCAGCGCCTCGTGCATCGTCGGCATGTGGCGGACGTCGTCCTCGCTGTCCGGGCCGTAGTAGTAGATCAGCTCCTGCGAGATCCACCCCTCGAGTTCCGTCCCCTCGACGGTGACCTGGACGCGGAGCCAGCCGCCCTTCTTCTCGAGGACCGACACGAACGTGTCGCGCGGGATGTCGGCGAGGGTGTTCTTGTGAGCATCGTCCCTGTCCTTACTCGGGGTCTTGCGGAGCGCGGCGAGTTCCGTCTTGAAGACGCGACCGACCCAGGGGAACGTGTTGCGCGGCGACTCTCCGGT
The DNA here is from genome assembly GCA_947483555.1 of Myxococcales bacterium. Taxonomy (GTDB): domain Bacteria; phylum Myxococcota_A; class Polyangia; order Haliangiales; family Haliangiaceae; genus UBA2376. Next base: position 4,232 of record CANKMW010000172.1, on the reverse strand, counting down.
CTTGTCCTTGTCTCCTCCCGCCTTGCGCTGGACCGTCCCCTCGCCAGCCCCCCGGCTCGGCGCCACCATCTCGTCGAGAATTGGTTCAGCTAGATCGCCGCGAGCAACCGCATCCGCGACCCGATCGGCGTGCTGCTCGTACGGATCTCCTGCTTCGCCAACGCCACCCTTGAGCGAGACGCCGGATCGCTGTTGGACGATGTGCGCTGCCTCGTGGGCGGCGGTGTGCAGATCGGGCGTCCCGGCGAAGGCAACGCGATCAGCGGTGGCGAACGCCGTCGCACCCATCGAGCGTGCAGCATCCGCGGCGTTGCCATCGTTGTGGGACTTGATCCCAGCAACGTCGTGGGCGCCGAAGGACGCCTGGATCTGATCCATGAACGGCAGCGGTCCGGATCCTCCGCTGGTGCCGCGCTCTGCAAGTGCGTGGACGTCGTGCTCCGCCACGTCGCCCGATTCCTTCCGCTGCACGGGGACGCCATCGCCACTCGAAGAGGGTGCTGCCTGGGGAGGCGCGACGATGCTATCGAGAAAGCTGAGGTCGCACGAGATCGGAACGAACTCGGACATGCTTCGCGACGGGTTCCCACCCACCGCGGCGGTTGCCGCCGAACGCTGGACCGGCGCGCTCAGGTCCCGGGTCAGGGTGCGCTTGCCAGGTGCGCCACGATCACGCGGTTCGGCCGGCGCGGCCTGCGTCTCGTGGTGGCTGTGAGAATCGTCTTTCAACGTCGGACCTTCGGGCTGCTCATGATACGGCACCCCGAGGCCGAACCTCCCCGACAGCCATAAGTTGCCACCCGTGGATGACCAGTGATCTCGAGTAGGTTGAGGGAGATCCATCGCCGCGGGGGGTCTTTCGCTTGGTCATGCTCCCACCTTGCCTGGTCAACGCCTCGTGGAGCGACGACCCTTTCACACACCACGCGCCGGTTGTGCGGGTTCACCGGGCACGCGCCCGAGCAGATCCCTCATGGCCGTGCGCCGGCGCGCCGGTCTGCGAGTCCTCTCCGGGTCGGGGGGAAACTATCTCCCCCGACCCGGGCTCTGCCTCCGGAGGAGTGCCGGCCGGGTTCTGCGCCCCCGCCAGGGGTTCAAGCTGAACCCGGCCGCGTGGGTTCAACCCACCGGCTGGGGGGTACGGGGGGGACGTGAACCCAGACTTGAACCCGGGTGGATTGAACCCTGAACCCTGGATTGAACCCTTCATTGAACCCCACCACTTCGGAGGGCCTCGGAGCCCGCCGGTGTCAGCACATGGCCCGCCGCTGACCTGGCAAGGTGCCCTCGTTCGCGGAGCGTCGTCAGCACCTTCGATGCCGTCCCCTGGGATCCGACGCCGGCCTTGACCAGCGCATCGGCGGTGACCTTGCCCACGGTCAACGCCTCGTAGAGCGCGGCACGCTCGCGCGCGGCGCCGGTCGACTCCTTGACCTCGGAGCGGCGGGCCTTGCGCTGCTCCCTCATCTCCGCCTTGACGTCGCAGGCGTCGCCGCAGTCGACCAGCCGGACTGACCGGCGACCGTCCGCGCCATCGGACGACTCGTAGCCAATCACAAACGACTCGCGGCGGAGATCGAGGTTGCCGAACACATCGACGATCGAGCGCTTCTCGCCGTTCTCGATCTCGAGCGGGTCGATGACCATGACGTTGCGGGCGGTCGCCACGAAGTCGCCCGAGCCGCGGACGCGGTCAGCGGGGCTGCGCTTCCGTCGGTCGTCCGTGCCGGCCTTCGCGGTGTGGTGAAGGAAGCAGATCGCGGCCCCGCTGTCCTGGCAGAGCTTCATCCACGCGCGCCCGAATGCGGCCGCTTCCTTGGTGGCGTTCGGGTCGCCGGCCATGGTGCGAGTGAGGTTGTCGACGATGACGACGGCCGGCTTCCAGAGCTTCAGCTCGCCCGTGAGCGCGGCCATGTCCTTGCGGTCAGGCATGCCGAAGGGCTTCCGCGTGATCGAGAGCGTGTCCTGCAGTAACCGTGGGTCGATGCCGCGACCGCGAGCGAGCTGCCAGATCCGCTTGCGCAACCGCCGCTCGGAGTCCTCGAGGAGGACGCCGAACGCGCGGGCAGGCTCGATCATGGTGTTCTCGAAAGACCCCAGCCAGGTCGTGCCGGACGCTATGGACAGCAGTAGGTCGGCAGCCATCCACGTCTTGCCGGACTTCGGAGGGCCAGCCAGCAGGCTGGGCTCGCCGCGCGGGATGGCGTCGCGGATGACCCAGTCATCGCGGTCATCGTCGCTCGGTTCCTCGTGGCCGAGAAACCCGATCAGCGGCGTGATCCAGCGCGGTTCCCTCGGCGTGCTTTCGTCGGTGCTCGTCGGGTTGTCCGCGTGCGCATCGCGCGCCGCGAACGCGTCGAAGCTTCGCTCCGACTCCACGTCGTGGTGTCGGGCGGCGTCGTCGCATGGCGGCGAAGACGCCGAAGGCTTCTCCTCCTCGACCGCGCGCGCCCAGCTGCGCCGTGCCGGCCAGCGGACGGCCGCGGCGTCGAGGGCCCTCGTGCCCTGCAGGGACTTGAGCGTGGCCCGGACCTTCGGTTCGATCACGGCCGCCACCCGCCGCACCACGCCGCGTTCAAGTCGTCGTAGCCATCTGGCTCGACCAGGATCAGGTCCACGTCGAGCTCGAGGCCGAGGTCCATGGCGCGCATACCCCCGTCGACCGCCGCCGCGTGCCCCGGCGGGTCGGCGTCCGGTATCAGTAGCAGCCGACCGCCGGCGGCTTTCACCCGCGGCGCCGCCGCCGCGACGATCGCCGGCATCCGCGCGGCACCATGAGCTCCGAGCACCACAGCCTTCGGCCACGCGACCGCGGCCGTGAGCGAATCGATAACGCCCTCGGTCACGATCACGTCCACGCCCGGCCGGATCTGGCCAAGGTGGCCGACCAGCGTGCCGTCGGTCGGGTGCCCCTTCAGGCCGGGGGCCTTGGGTTCGTCGTCAGCCATCCTGCGCCGCACCACGTTCACCACGACGCCGTCCCAGTCGTGCAGGGCGACGGTCGGGTCGCCGGCGATATCCGATGGTCGCCAGCCGACGGGACCGAACCGGACCAGGCCACGCCCGACCAGCGCGTCGACCTCGAGCCCCCGGCCCTCGAGGTAGCGGCGACCGCGCAGGTGATCGGCGAGCTGGTCGTGCCAGATGCTCGGCGCGGTCTGCCGCGCTCGGCGACGCTGCTGCTGGGTGGCGGTCACCGACGCGGCCTGCCTCTCCCGCTCGACGCGGGTGAGCTCGGCCAGGCGGCGAGCTCGCGCCGCCGGCGCGTCCGCAGGCCGCACGCCGGCGACCTCGGCGCCGAGCTCTAGCACCAGCGGGAACTCGCGGCGGATGTCGAGGCCGGCCAGGCGTGCGAGCAGGTCGAGCAGGTCGCCCTTGGCGCCGCATGCCTTGCACGCCCATCCGCGACGACCGATGCAGAAGCCGGAGCCGGTCAGGTCGCGCCAGCGCTTGGCGCATGCCGGGCACGTGCGGCCGCGCCACCATCCGCCGTCGCGACCGCGGACCTCGAGGTCGAAGTGCTTCACGACCAGCTCACGCGTGAGCGCCGCCCTCACCTCGGCCGCGTCCAGTCGCGCCGCGGGCCTGCAGCTGGACCGGCTTGTGACTACGTCTCCCATCCCACACCTCCCACACAGCTCGAAATACCGAGGAGGGGCCGACGACAACATCGCCGCCGGCTCCTCCTCGGTGCGTCGCCAGCCTACGAGTACGGATCGGCCGCCGGCGCGGCCACCGGCGCCGGGCCGAACTCCTTCACCAGCATCGACAGGAACGCCTTGGCATCCGGCAGCCGGTCCATGGGCAGCTCGCGCACGCGCCCGATGCCGCAGTGCTTGAGCCAGTCGCGGACCGCGTCCGCCGGCAGCTTCTTCAGGTCGACGACGATCGCCGAGCCGATCTCGTCGCCGATCGTCAGCACCGCCTGCGGCAGCGGCGGTCGCGCCGCCGGCGTGGTCACCGCCGCCGCCGTGGCCACCGCGTCGACCACCAGCTCGCGCGCGTACTCGATCGCCTTCGGCATCAGCACCGCCGGCACGTCGGCCACCGTCCGCACGCCGAACCGCGTGAAGAACCGCTGCCGCCCGTCGCGGTCGAGCCGACCGACGAGCTGCGCGAGCTCGCGGCCGCTGTCTCCACCTCCCTCCCTGGCCCCGCCGCCGTCGCCGTCGCCCTGGCCGTCGTACAGCTGGCGCAGGTTCGTCAAGCCCGCGCCCGCCATCCACGCCTTC
>CANKMW010000171.1 GCA_947483555.1 Myxococcales bacterium | reverse complement strand
TTCGATCACCATCCGCACGGGGCATCCTTCCGTCGAGAGAGTCTTTGCAAACCCTCGATGGCATGGGCTCTGCCCCAACTTCAAGCCGCCGGCGGATCAAGCCGCGGTCCGGATCTCCCCGCCCTGCTCAGGATGAGATCCACACCCGTCCATGCTCGCCGAGCTTCCGTTCTTTGAGTACTTCATCACCGACGATGGCATGGACTGGATCGTGTTTGACACGCATCATGACACCCTCGTTGCGCACGGCCTCCAGATGGCCACGTTCGAGGGAGGAGCCGAGAAGGCCGGACTGACCAGTTCGACAACGAATCACCACCTCGATGACGAGAGAATACTCGAATTCTGGGCGTGGTTCGAGCAGGTCGCCGGACAGCTGGCCGAGAACCTGGATCACGACTCCATTCTTGGCAGCCTCGACGCCAGGGTATCCCAGCTGGGCGACGTGTCATGGGAAGTGGGCCCGGGCCATCACGCTGCCAACGCGTTGACAATCACGCCTGATGGAGACCCCAGCTGGCTTGACGTAACTCTCCGTATCGTGGCTCTGGCCCCCCAGCTAGAAGGATGGGAATTCTATCCTGCGCGCCGCGCGAAGGAATGGTCTCTCGTGTTCGCAATGGAAGGCTCCGAGGGCAGCGAACTCGAGGTCGACGCGAACCCGTGGCGGTATGTGCTGCATCGGTACGCTGATCGTTCGTTCGACATCGTCGTGGAGCAGAACGACATGGTTGGAGGTGACGACGACGATCGATACTCCGCGGCGGTCATCGTACTCGACGGGTTGCTGGGCGAGGCGGAGAGATTGCGTACAATCGGAGGCATCGAGTGCGTTTCGAAGCTTGCGCCTCCCGAAGCCGAGAAGGCCTCGGCGATGACCAGCCTTCGTCGGCACCTGGAGTCTTTGACTGGCTCCCAGAGCGCTCCCCGCTGGATCCCGAAGGGCGGCCGCAAGCCGGAGTGATGGCATGACCACAGCGCTCAACTACCATCAGAAGGCGTATGTCTGTATCCACGTGTTCGCCGAGGAACGGCCTGTCCTGCTTGTGAGTCGACCTGACGGGGATTGGTGCTTGCTCTGTGGCGACGAACACGTTGAGGATGCCTCCGAGTACAGAGTAGTGGGCCTCGGGCACATGGTCGATCAAGATGCGAGCATCGAGGCCGCCCTGGATCTCGAGTTCGGATGGGAAGCTGAGCGCTCCGCCGGGGACCACCCCTGGCAGAAGCGACCGATCCCTGCGGAGGAGCCGGACCGGGGTTGAACGGGTCGAGCGGCTCCCATGAGGTTTCCGGACCGGAAGGGCGCGAGCGCGAGCGCGGGGCCGCCGGCCGGCGACGCGGTCCCGCTCGCGGGCCGTTCAACGGCGGTCCGGATCCGCCCAGCGTCGGTCCGGATCCCCTCCCGCCTCCCGACCGCGCGCGCCGCGCGACGTCAGTGGCGCCGTCGCACCGTCAGCGTCAGCGTCGCGCCGTCAGGTCTTCTTGATGATCAAGCCGTCCACCTTGGTGCCCTTGGAGGTTCTGGGCCCGGTGTTGAACTCGATGGAGGTCCCCGGCGTCGGCACATACTCAGGTCGCTTCATCAACCCGATGGTCAGCAGCTTGTTCACGTCCGTGGCGGCGCACTTGGGACATGGCGGGATCACGCCGGCCCGCACCATGTCTTCCCAGCGGTGCTTGCAGGTCTGGCATTCGAGATCGAAGAGCGGCATGAGGCCGGCGATCGTCGCTCACCCCGCCCGGCGAGACAAGTGGGAACGATCGATGTCCGGTGGCGGTGGCGGTGGCGCTATCGGCCGTGCGCCCGCAACCAGTCGTCAGCCTTGTCGATTGACGACTTGCTGCCGGCCCGCACGTACCCGGCTCGCGCCTCCTTCATCAACCCGACCGCTCGTTGTCGGTCTCGACCGGCGGTGACGAGCGCATCGGCGAGCTGAGCGAGCATCCCGTCGAGCGTCCCCGGGCCGCAATCACCCTTCCTGCAGGTTGCGATCGCGCTCTCCAGGGTCCGGATCGCATCACCCGGCTTCCCGTCGGCCAGGTAGCACCGCGCCAGCGCGGCCCGACATCCAGCGCTGCCCGGGTGACCGACTCGTTCCAGGTACGCGAGGCAATGGTCGAGGTACGGATGCGCTTCGTCACAGAGCTCGCGATTGGCGAGGTGCTTGGCGTAGTTCAGCTCGCTGATCGCGTACAGGTGGTGGTCCTTGCCGACCGTACGTTCGAGGACCTCGAGGGCGCGAACGTAGATTGGACGGGCCACGTCGAATTTCCCCTGCGCGGCGACCGCCTCGGCGAGCCCGGTGAGTGCTGGTGCCAGGTCACGTGGGCGGTCTTCCTTCTCGAAGATCTCGACCGCGCGACGGAGCCTCCGCTCGGCATCGTCGAACGCGCCCCGTAGCCGGGCCACGTTGCCCAGGGATACGAGCATGGTCGCGACGTCGACGTGATCGGCGCCGAAGGTGGCGGTGCGGATCGCCAGCGCCCGCTCGAGGAGGTCGTAGGCGCGTTTCGGATCCCCGAGTTGCCGCGAGATCTGCGCCACGAGCTGGAGCTCGTTGGCGATCGACGGGTGAGTGGGCGGCGCGGCTGTCTCGCTCGCGGCCAGCGCGTCCTCGGCGAACGGCAGCGCCTCCGTCGCGCGTCCTTGCGAGTAGTAGAGCGCCGCCAGGTTGTGCAGCGACTGGACGCGATTCCGCCCGGTGACCGAGCTCTCGACCGCCACCTTGAACCTGGCTGCGGCAGTCTCGAAGTCGTCATCTCTCGCGGCCCGTGTCCCGAGGCTGGTCTGGACGCGAAAGACCAGTGCCTTCGGAGATCCGGCACGCGCGAGCGCCGCTTCGAGGTTCGGTTCGAGCGCGACGGCTTCCTTGGAGCGGCCCTTGCCCACCAGCTCGTCGATCAGGTCGCTCCACGCGATCACGAGCCGGCGGTCGTCCCGGGTCTGCGCTGCGACCAGGACCAGCTCGCGAAGCGTGGCCTCGGTTGGCCGGCTGACGTACGACTCGGCGCTCGCCATCTCCTCCAGGGCTCGCGCCAGCGTCGGTGGGTGACCGAGCGCGCGGGTGGTCGCCAGAAGCTCGGTCGCGAGCGCCATGCGCTCGGGCCACGCGCCGCGTGCGAACAGCACATCGAGCTTGTCGAGGCGCGTCTCCGCCGCGGCGATGCGGGCCCGCTGCTCAGGCGCGGCGGGCAAGGGAAACAACGCGCCGAGCGCGGCCACGTTGCTGCAGTCTTCCAGGCTCGGCAGATCGTCGACGAGGCTCGCCGCGCGGCGAACGATCTGTGGGTCGGCGGTCGCGAACGCGGTTGTCCGGGCGCGCAACGCCGCGAGGCGACGGTCCAGGCACAACATTCGTCGATCGTGCAGCTGCGCCGCGTCGGCGCGGTCGGTGCGCTGCGCCCGACAGGTCGCGATCTGGAGCGTTCGCCACTCCGATGCATACGAGTCGAGCACCGGCACGATGCGCTCGAGCGTCTCGGTGGCGTAGGGAAGCCTGGTCTCGGTGAACGCATGCTCGATGCGGGTCCGGATGTCGGCGCTCCAGCTCGTCGCCAGCTGCGCGCGAGGCTCCGGACACGCTTTGTCGGCGCGTCCGGTCACCGTCACCGCGGCTGCGGCCGCCGCGACGACCACGGTCAGCGTCGCGCCGACGAGCACGACGCGGCGTGCTCGCGACGCGCGCTGCTGCAGATGCGAGAGCAGCACCGCCATCGACTGCCACCGGTGATCCGGAGCCGACGCGAATCCGCGAGCAACGGCGGCGAGCAGCCACCCCGGCGTGCCGCGTCGGTCGCTCGGAACCTCGGGGACGCCGCCCGAGGCGAGGACGCCGCTGGTGCGGGTCTCGGCCTGCTGCGGGCGCTCGCCGTGCAGGCCCTCCCACAAGGAGACGCAGAAGCTGTACTGATCGGCGCGCGCATCGATGTCATCGCCGCGCGCCTGCTCGGGAGCCATGTACGCAGGCGTGCCGGAGATCGTGCTGGGTTGCGACGCGCTCGCCTCGCCGCCCATCGCCACGGACGGTTCGATCTGGGCGGCGATGCCGAAGTCGGCGACCAGCAGGTTGTCGCCGTCGAGCATCACGTTGCGAGGCTTGAAGTCGCGGTGGATGAGGCCGGCGGCGTGGGCGGCGGCGAGGCCGCGGCCGGCGGCGACGAACCGATCGACGACCTGGCGCCACGGGCGCTTCGCGGCGTGGATCCAGTCATGGAGCGTGCCGCCGGTGATCAGCGGCATCACGATGTACACGCCGTCCGCGACGTCGCCGACGTCGAAGACCGGCATCACCGCCGGATGGCTGAGCTTGGCCATGGCCCGGGCCTCGGCGAGCAGTCGCTGCTGGGTCCGCGAGCCCTGGGCGGCGACCACCTTGATGGCGACGTCGCGGCCGAGCTCGGGGTCGCGGGCGCGGTAGACGACACCCATGCCGCCGGTGCCGATCACCGCACCGAGCTGGTAGCGACCGATGGTGGTTCCGGGCGCGAGCGCGCGGCCGCCTGGCGACGACGCCGCAGGCTCCGGCGACGGCGTGGTCGCGTCGAGCGCGATGTCGACTGGCTGGTCGGCGCCGCTTGCCGGGCTGGCGTCGGTCGCGGTCGGATCGTCGCTGCGCGGCACGGGGCCGGCATTCTACAGCCGTAACCAGCCCGCGGCGAACCGCCTCGACGACCGCCTCGGTACCGGTGCTGGCGCCGAGCCAGATCCCGGGGGAGCGAGCCGGCGCGCGGGTCGGTCACTGGCGACGGACGCCGTGTTCCTTCATCCAGGTGTCCGCCACCTTCGCGTGACCGGTCATGCCCTTGGCCTCGAAGCCGGCGCGGGCCTCGCGAACCATGGCGACGCCGCGTGGGCGGTCGCGTCCGGTCTCGAAGAGAACCTGGCCCAGGGTGGCCACGGCGGACAGCCCGATCGCCGGCTCACATGCATGCACGCGGCACAGTGCCGTCGTTCGCTCCATCAGCGCGATCGCGTCATCGAGCCGATCGTCGGCCTGCGCGCACTGCGCGCGCAGGAAGAGGGGCATGGGCAACAGGTCGGGTCGCTTCGATTCGTGGAAGGCGATCGAGTGCGCGAGGAACGGCTCCGCTCCCGGGCAGTCGTCGTTCTCGACGAGCTTGGCGGCGAGGTCGTTCTCGATCCTCACATACGACGGATGTTCCTTGCCGACCGACTGTTCCAGCGTGGCCAGGCCGCGTTCGTAGTGCGGCCGGGCGGCCGCGAAACCGTCGGTTCGCACAACCGCCTGTGCGAGCCCCCCAAGCGCCGAGGCGAGCTGTTGTGGTTCGCCCGCCTTCTCGGCGATCGTGACGCCGCGCTGGGCGAGGTCGCGGGCCTCGGTGAACCGGCCGCGCATGTTCGCAACGTACCCCAGGGTCTGAAGGGAACGAGCGATGCGGGTGTGGTCCGGACCGAACACGCCCTCGTAGATCGACAGCGCGCGCTTCGCCTGCACCTCGGCCGCGTCGAAGTCACCTGTCATGACCGCGATCTGAGCGAGGAACTCGATCACCGGCGCCGTGAGCGGGTGCCGCGGACCGTGAATCTCCTCGTAGCTGGTCAGGACGCGCAAGGCCAGCGGCCTCGCCGCCGCGGGTCCCTCCTTCTGCGCGATCACCTTGGCCTGGAATTGCTGCGCTTCGGCGCGGCCACGGGGGGCGGACGCCAGCTCCTCGGCCTTGCTGTAGCGGTCCAGGGCGAGATCGAATTCTCCGGACAGCATCGCCCGCCCCCCCTCGGCGACGAGAAGTCGGAAGCGGAGTTCAGCGGTTCCTCCGGCACGGCTCACCACCGCTTCGGCAACCGGCTCGAGAGCTTCGGCGTCGGCGAGGTTGCCCTGGCGGATCGTCTTGGTTTCGATCATCGCGATCCATGCCAGCGCGACGGTTCGGTCGTCGTGAACGTCGGCCGCAACCTGCGCGAGCTCGCGGAGCGACGCCTCGTTGTCCACGCTGTTGTCGTATTCGGCCGACGAAAGAACCAGCAGGGAACGCGCAAGTAGCGGCGCGTGCTGGAGCGAGCGAGCTGTCGCGACCGCGCTCTGTGCGCGCGACTGATGGTCTTTCCGTCGCCCGCTCCCTTTGAGCGCCGTCACCGCGTCGAGTTCAGCGTCGACGGCGGCGATGCGGGCTCGGACCGCGGCTGATGCTGGCAGCGGCTGCGCGGCCAGGAGCGCATCGGTCCGGCTGCAGTCGGCGATGTCGGGCAGGTCGGCGACCGCGTCCTGCGCGCGAACCACCAGCTCCCGGGGTGGAGTGTCGGCGAAGAGCGCCGTCAGCGACCTGGCCGCTGCGAGCCGGCGGTCCAGACAGACCTGGCGTCGGTCGAGCAGGTCCGGCGGCTGGGTGTGGCGCACGTGGGTTGCTTCGCAGGTCTCGATCTGTCTCGAACGCCAGGTTTCGGCATACGCATCCAGGATCGGGATGATGCGGGCCAGTGTGTCGGCAGCGATGACGGGCGCCGCCCCGGCGAACGCGGACTCGATCCCGGCCTTGACGCGCGCGTCCCAGACCCCGGCCAGCCGGGGGCGTGGATCGGGACAAGGCGCGCCCTGCGTTCGTCCGGGGACGATGGCGAGGGCGACCGCGCCGCCTACCAGCAGGACGATGGCACCGGCTGCGGCGCCGAGCACGATCCGTTGCATCCGCTTCCGCCGCCGCTCCACGTACGCGATGAGCTCCGAGACGGAAGGCCACCGGCGATCCGGCACCGGTGCGAACCCGCGCGTGACCGCGGAGAGCAGCCACGCCGGCGTGCCACGTCGGTCGCTCGGAACCTCGGGGGCGCCGCCCGAGGCGAGGACGCCGCTGGTTCGAGTCTCGGCCTGCTGGGGGCGCTCGCCGTGCAAGCCCTCCCACAGCGAGACGCAGAAGCTGTACTGGTCGGCGCGAGCGTCGAGGTCGTCGCCGCGCGCCTGCTCGGGCGCCATGTACGCGGGGGTGCCGGAGATCGTGCTGGGTTGCGACGCGCTGGCCTCGCCGCCGGCGGCGGGCGACGGAGCCGCCTGGGCGGCGATGCCGAAGTCGGCGACCAGCATGTTGTCGCCATCGACCAACACGTTGCGGGGCTTGAAGTCGCGGTGGATGAGGCCGGCGGCGTGGGCGGCGGCGAGGCCGCGGCCGGCGGCGACGAACCGATCGACGACCTGGCGCCACGGGCGCTTCGCGGCGTGGATCCAGTCGTGGAGCGTGCCGCCGGTGATCAGCGGCATCACGATGTACACGCCGTTCGCGAC
>CANKMW010000170.1 GCA_947483555.1 Myxococcales bacterium | reverse complement strand
GCGAACAGCTCCGGCTGCCGGCTGCGGGGCCGGCGACGGGACGTTGCCATGGCGGGGCTCCTCGAGTTGCACGGGTGACGAGGAGATCGTCGCCGCCGCCCCTGACACTTTCCGTCGAGAACCGCCCGGAATTGCCGGGCAAGCTGTAGTTAGCGCCGCAACACCAATCATGTCGATCAGTTCCAACACCGTTCGCCCAGAGCGAGGCCGCGCAGCGGCCGAGTCGAAGGGCGCATGTTCGAGGGAGTTCGTCCTTCGACTCACGCTCGCTTGCGCTCGCGTTTCGCTCAGGACGAGCGGAAACGTGGATCATCGCGATCACTTGTCGCTAAGTGATCGGCATTGTCGCTAACGCAGCACCGGGGCCAGCTCGATCTCGAGCTGCACCCGCTGGCGCGGGGCGAGGTCGAGCTCCTGGTAGTGACTCCAGTACTCGTCGTGCCGCAGCTCGAAGCGATGCTTGCCGGGCGCCAGCGCGACGCCGCCGCGCAGGCCTCCGATCGGCCCGATGAAGCGGCCGTCGACCCACAGGCTGGCGTCCTTCACCACGGTGCGCACCTTGACGATCGCGTCCTCGTCGTCAGGCCGCGACGGATCGCGGGGGGTGCCGGCGCACCCACCGAGCCCGAGCCCGAGCCCGAGCCCGAGCCCGAGCGCGCGGACCCGGGTGATCACGGCAGCACCACGTCGACCACGTCACCGTCGACCTCGACCCGGGCCGCGACGCCATCGGTGGTCTTGATCTGGCCCGCCACCTTGGCGGCGGTCATGCCGACCACGGCGAGCGCGACCTGATCGACGCCGACGCCGGCCCAGGTCACCCGGACCGCACCGGGCGCCCCGACGAGCTGGGCCCGGATCGCGGTCGCCGCCGGCCACGGACGATCGCCTCGGACGCGGATCGTGACGCCGCGGGCGGCGGTGATCGCGCCGCCGCCACCGACCGTCGGGCTGGACCGGCGCGCCGGCCACGCCGCGCTCGCCGCCGCCGCCGCCGCCGCTTCGGCCGCCACCCGGGGCAGCCGCTCGTCGGTGCCCCAGGCGCCCGACACCACCGTGACGTCGTCGACGACGGCGCTGCTCTTGACGTCGAGCACGCGCAGCCGCGCGGTGGCTGGGACCGCTCGCAGCGGCACGCCGCGGACCGGTCCGAGGTCGCCAACCGCGACGCCCATGATCAGCACCAGGTCGGCGTGGACATCGCCGGCCAGCGCCCGGGCGCTGGTGTCATCGAGCGGCAGGTCGTGCTCGGACCCCGGCGGCGGGCCGGCCGCCGTCGCCGGCACCGGCGCGAAGCCAGCGGCGGTCAGGGTCTCGGCGACCCGCGCTGCCCCCGGCACCTGATCGCTGGCGCTCGCGCCGAAGGTGGCGGCCAGCGGGCCGGCGCCGAGCACGCGCAGCAGCACGGTGGCGGTGGGTTTCGGGGCACCCCGCGGCTCGGGCGCGGGTCCGGAGCTGCGCGGGAGCAGGACCACGCCGAGCTCGACGAGCCGGGCGCGCAGCTTGTCGAGATCGACGCGCACCGCGACGTCGAGCTCGATGGCGCCGCCATCGACCGCCTGCGAGCGGACCTGGAACGAGGCCACGAACCGCCGCGCGCGCCGCAGGATCTCGCGCTCGACGTCGGCGGCCTTGACGCGAGCGCCGGCGCCGGCGAGATCGGCGACCGCCTCGGTGATGGCGGCTGCGAACGCGGCGTCGAGCGCCTGGGTCCGCGGATCGGCGGCGCGGTCGTCGCCGCGGCCACGGACGTCGTAGGTCACCACCTCGGCCACCGCCGGCGCCGCGCCGAGCATCAGCGCCACGACCAGCGCGAACCCGCCCAGGGCAAGTGACGCGGGCGAGGTGAGCGATGGGGAGGACGTCACGGCTACTTCTCGGGTACCACCACGACGACCAGCGCGCCAGCGGGTGGAGGCGCCGCCGGTCCGGACACCGTGAGCACGCCCGCGGTTGCGGCCACCGCCCGCGCCTCGATCGCGCCCGGCGCGACCGGCGCGTCGGCGCGATCGCGAACCCACAGCACCGGACCATGCCACCGCGCGCCACCGACCGCGATCGTCGGATCGACGGCCGGCGAGGTCGCCGCCGCGGCGACGATCCAGATCACCAGCGGCCCGTCATCGATGGCGGCCGGGCGCGGACCGGTCATCGCCTGCCGCACCGCCTCGATGCCGAGCGCCACGGTCACCCGCGCCGAGCCGTCGGTGTGGAGATCGAAGCCGACCACCGGGGCCCGCTCGAGCTCGGCCGCGAAGCGAGCCGCCGCCGCCGGCGCGGCGTCGACCCCGTCGCCGACCGTGCCCCCGGCGGCGACCGGCAGGGCGCGGGCCGCCGCCGCGAGCCGCGCCCGGGCCTGGGCGACCGCGGCCCGCCGCGCCGCGACCCGGGCCACCGCCGGGGACGGCGCGTGGCGATCCGCCGGCCCGACGCCACTGGCGCGGAGCGCACCGGCGCTCCAGTCGATCACCACCCCGCCCTTGGCCGCCACCGTCCACGGCGCCGCGCCGGCCGCGCCAGCGCCGGTCGCCACCATGACCACGGCGACGACCACGGACCGCATGCTCCGATCCAACGCGCCGCGCCCGGCGCTCATTCCCACTCGATGGTCCCCGGTGGCTTGCTGGTGATGTCGTAGACGACGCGATTGACCCCGCGCACCTCGTTGATGATGCGCGACGAGATGCGGCCGAGCAGCTCGTACGGCAACTGGACCCAGTCGGCGGTCATGCCGTCGAGCGAGTGCACCGCCCGCACGGCGATCGCCTCCTCGTAGGTGCGGGCGTCGCCCATCACCCCGACCGAGCGCACCGGGAGCAGCACCGCAAACGCCTGCCAGATCGACTCGTACAGGCCGGCGGCGCGGATCTCTTCTTCGACCACGGCGTCGGCGCCGCGCAGGGTCTCGAGGCGGGCGCGGGTCAGGTCGCCGAGGCAGCGGACGCCCAACCCCGGGCCCGGAAACGGCTGGCGCGACAGCATGTGGCGCGGCAAGCCGAGCTCGGCGCCGAGCAGGCGCACCTCGTCCTTGAACAGCTCGCGCAGCGGCTCGACCAGGGACAGGTTCATGCGCTCGGGCAGCCCGCCGACGTTGTGATGGCTCTTGATCACCGCCGCCGGCCCCCGCACCGAGACCGACTCGATGACGTCGGGGTAGAGCGTGCCCTGGGCCAGAAAGCGCGCGCCCGCGATCCGCTTCGATTCTTCCTCGAACACGGCGATGAACTCGTAGCCGATGATCTTGCGCTTCTGCTCGGGCTCGGTGACCCCGGCCAGCGCCTCGAGGAAGCGGTCGACGGCGTCGACGACCCGGAGGTCGACCTGGAAGTGGTCGCGGAACATGGTCGCCACGCCCTCGCGCTCGCCACGCCGCAGCAGCCCGTTGTCGACGAAGATGCAGGTCAGGCGATCACCGATGGCGCGGTGGATGAGCGCCGCGGCCACCGACGAGTCGACGCCACCCGACAGGCCGCAGATCACGCGCCCCTCGACGCCGACCTGGGTCCGGATGCGCTCGACCGCCTCGTCGACGAACGACGCCATCGACCAGTCGCCCCGCAGGCCGACGACGCCGAACAGGAAGCTGGCCAGCAGCTCGGCGCCGCGCGGCGTGTGGACCACCTCGGGGTGGAACTGCACGCAGTGGATGCGCCGCACCGGATCGGCGAAGCCGGCCATCGGACAGTTGTCGCTCTCGGCGGTGTGGATGAAGCCGGGCGGCAGGCCCTCGACGTGATCGCCGTGGGACGCCCACACCGTGAGCTCGTCGCCGGCGGCCAGGCCGCGCAGCACGCCGACGCCGGCGCCATCGGCGCGCACCCGCACCACGGCGCGCCCGTACTCGCGCTTGTCCGCCGGCCGGACGTCGCCGCCGAGCAGACGGGCGGTCAGCTGGGCGCCGTAGCAGATGCCGAGCACCGGGACCCCGAGCGCGAACAGCTCCGGCGAGATGGTCGGGGCGCCATCCTCGTACACCGACGACGGCCCACCCGAGAGGATGATGGCCGCCGGGTTCAGGGCCCGGATCTTGTCGAGCCCGAGCGTGTAGGGCTGGATCTCGCAGTACACCGACTGCTCGCGGACCCGGCGCGCGATCAGCTGCGTGAACTGCGATCCGAAGTCGAGAACGAGGACGAGCTGGTGGGTCATGTCGATGAAGGATCTCCCGTCGGTGGTCTCGCCGTGATCGCGCTGAAGGTCTTCGCGTGATCTCGTCCCGACTGCGCTGAACTTCCCGGATGGGGGTTTGGGGGAAGCCTAGCGACGATCGCGCTTCCCCCAATCTGGATGTCGCTGGTATTCGCCCCTCGCGTCAGCCGCGCTGAGGCACTGGCCCCCGAGCTACTCGAGGCGGTAGTTCGGTGCTTCTTTCGTGATGATCACATCGTGCACGTGTGACTCGCGCAGACCCTGGCTGGTGATCCGCACGAACTGGGCGTTCTTGCCCAGCTCCTCGATCGACGCACAGCCGACGTATCCCATCGCCGACCGGAGCCCGCCGACCAGCTGGTACAGCGACTCGCGGAGCGGGCCCTTGTACGGCACCCGGCCCTCGATGCCCTCGGGCACCAGCTTCTGCGGCGCCTCGACGTCGCCCTGGAAGTAGCGATCCTTCGAGCCTTCCTTCATGGCGCCGATCGAGCCCATGCCGCGGTACGACTTGTAGCTGCGGCCCTGGTACAGGATGATGTCGCCGGGCGCCTCGTCGGTGCCGGCGAACAGGCTGCCGATCATCACCGTCGACGCGCCGGCGGCCAGCGCCTTGGCGACGTCGCCGGAGTACTTCACGCCGCCGTCGGCGATGATCGGGACGCCGCCGGCGGCGCGCGCGGCGGCGACCGCGTCGGCGATCGCGGTCAGCTGCGGCACCCCGACGCCGGCCACGATGCGGGTGGTGCAGATCGAGCCCGGCCCGACGCCGACCTTGACCGCGTCGACGCCGGCCTCGATCAGCGCCAGCGTGGCGGCGCCGGTGGCGACGTTGCCGGCCACCAGCTGGATCTTCGGGAACTGGGTCCGGATCGCACGCACCACCGCGATCACGCCCGCCGAGTGGCCGTGGGCGGTGTCGACGCAGATCAGGTCGCAGCCGGCGGCCAGCAGGGCGTCGATGCGCGGCTCGCGATCCGGACCGACGCCGACCGCGGCGCCGACCCGCAACCGGCCGAGGTCATCCTTGGCCGCGAACGGATGCATCTCGGCCTGCTCGATGTCCTTGATCGTGATCAGGCCCTTGAGCCGGCCGCTGTCGTCGATGACCAGCAGCTTCTCGATCCGGTTGTGGTGCAACAGCTCCTTGGCCTGCTCGAGGCTGACGCCGTCCTTCACGGTGATGAGCTTGCGGGTCATCACGTCGCCGACCCGCTGGGTGAGGTTGCGTTCGAAGCGCAGGTCGCGGTTGGTGAGGATGCCGACCGGGCGCTTGTCGCCGTCGACGACCGGCAGGCCGCTGATGCGGTGCTGGCGCATCATCGCCAGCGCGTCCTCGAGCCGACGCTCGGGCCCGACGGTGACCGGGTCGACGACGATCCCGCTCTCCGCCTTCTTGACCCGCGTGACCTCGCGCGCCTGGTCCTCGATCGACATGTTCTTGTGCAGGAAGCCGATGCCACCCTCGCGCGCCATGCGGATCGCCGTCGCCGACTCGGTGACCGTGTCCATCGCCGAGCTGACCAGCGGGATGCGCAGCGAGATCGCCGCCGTGAGCTGGGTGGCGACATCGACGTCCTTGGGCAGCACCTCGCTGAATCCCGGGACCAGCAGGACGTCGTCGAAGGTGAGTGCCTCGCGGAGCTGATCGCCGAGCATCGAAGACTCCTGCGGCATCCGCCGCGTTGGGCGGCGGAACATACGGCCCACCTCTGATCAGGGCAAGGCAGCGGACGGTGGCCCGACCAGGACCGGGACACCTACATCGCAGGGTGGGGAGACTCCCCCCCAGGCGCCGACTCCGGTTCACGCTGCGATTACACGGCTCTCGAACCACGGTTCGTCGCGGGTGAAGTGGCACGCCCCTTGATGAAGCGACATCCATGCGTCGCCTATGCCCTGCCCTCGCTCTGTCCGCCGCGGTCGCGATCACCGGTTGCGTGGGCGATCCGCCGCCCGGCGGCGGCGGCGATGACGTCGACGCCGGCGAGGACACCGATGCCAGCGCGGATCCGGCGCTGCTCTCGGTCGCCGGCAAGACGGTCGACTACTTCACCGCCGCGCCGCTCGACGGGGCCCAGCTCTCCACCGAGGGGATGACGCCGGCGGCGAGCGACGTCTCGGACGCCACCGGCAACTACGACCTGGCCGTGCCGCCGGCCAGCGTCTTCTACGTCTCGGCGGCGCGCACCAACTACCGGCCGAGCCGTAACCACCCCATCCGCATCAGCGACGTGTCCCTGATGATGACCGACGTGATGCTGGTGAGCGTGAACGACTCGCGCCGCCAGCACACCTCGCTCGGCCTCACCGCCACCCCCGGACGCGCGGTGCTGTTCACGAACCTGATCCGTAACAACGGCACCCCGCTCGAGGGCGTGCCGCTCGCCGACATCACGCTGGTCGACGCCCAGCTGGCGCCGGTCGGCCTCGGCCCCTACTTCTTCGGCGCCAACGGAGATCTGGTCTCCAACGCCGCGCTCGCGGTGTCGACCGCGTTCGGTGGCAAGGCGCGGGTCGGGTTCCTCGATCTGCCGCCCGGCACCTACACGCTCAAGGTCACCTATACGACCGGTGGCGGCGGCGGTGGCGGTGGCGGCGGCGGTGGGGGCACCCCGGTGATCCGGACCTACGAGGTGCCGATCGAGGCGGTGGCCGATGGCGCCACGCTGGCGGCGACCGGCGGTGGCAACGACGACATGACGCCGCCGCCCGGTGCCCGCACCTTCACCGCCGACATCCACCCCCGCCTGCAGAAGGCGGCCCTCGGCGGCCTCGGCTGCGCCAACTGCCACACCGCCGGTGGCCCCGGCGCGGTCCTGCAGTTCGACCTCCCGGTCGCCGACGCCCACGCCGCCGTCATGGGCCGCGCCGGCGTCGTCAACCCGCTGGCCACCGCGGCGCTCTCGATGCTGCTCACCAAGCCGCTCTACGAAGATCCGCCCAACCACCCCAACGCGACCTTCCTGACCGCGCTCGATCCCGACTACATCGTGATCATGGAGTGGATCAGCCAGGGCGCCCCGCTCTGACAGAGACTCAGCGTGCGCTGGTTGAGCCGGTCGCAGGCGTCGCGGAGCGCGGCGTTGACGGCGGGGTCGCGCGGGTTCTCGTAGAACACGACGAGCTCCTGGTCGGGAGACGTCTCCTTGCGACCGCGGACGGACAGGACCCGCTGCTCGCGGACGCGTCGCGCTCACCGATGGGCACGTTGCCGTTCGCGATGATATTCGGGCGGAACGCTCGCCGAGATCGACGCCTTGGCCAGCAAGCACCGGATGATGTTCGATCGGTAGCGGCTGCTGGCCGGACTTCGCCCCGCAGGGCCGGGCGACAAGACTTAGTACAGGTCACCGCAAGTGGGTGATCAGCAGGGGCGGTACAGCTTCGCCCACCGTCTCGATGGCAGGCATCGTCGATGGCACTGCTCACCACCGAGCTAGCCACCGCGGCGGTCGGGCGCCAGCTCCTGGAGGGCGCGCCGGATCCATCCTTCGAGCGTTCGCG
>CANKMW010000169.1 GCA_947483555.1 Myxococcales bacterium | reverse complement strand
GAGATGAATGAGAACTGATCACGAGCGCCTCCTGACCGGCATCGCCGGCCCTTGGTGCCCGCCCCTACGCCGCCCCGGAGAGGGCAGAGACTTGCGGAATTGTCGGCCCAGAAAGCGGCAAGACGTGGGGAGCTACGACAGCTACTCCCCACCCTGCCGAAATCCGCCCGCGAAGGGAAGTTGTTGTCGCCGCGATTCAGCGCGCGATCGCGACCCGAAACGGCTGCTTGCAGCAGGTCCGCGCCCCGTCGATCGAGCGGACTATGTCGCCCCACCGGGTGTCGTCGTCGGGGACGATCCAGCCCTGGGTGATGCTGTACTCGGCGACCGCCTTGCGGACCGCCTCGCGGACGTACATCGAGCTGATGTGGCGGCGGGTGCCGGTCTCGACGCAGTACGCCTCGCGCGTGCCGGGCGGCGACAGGCAGAACTTGCCGACCCCGGTCGGCCGCAGCCGCAGCGCGTATTCGTCGGTCAGCGGCTCGGAGATGACGAAGCCGCGCACGTGCTGGCGCTGGCCGACCAGGAACGACGGCTGGGCTCCGGCGCGGTCGGCGGCGGCCAGCAGCGGCGCGACCTCGCGCCACGGCACCGCCTGGTCGATCGCGAGCCGGACCGGCCCGGCCACCAGCGCCGGCGTGGGCTGCCCGGGCAGCACCACCACGGTCGGGCCGCCGCCGGCGGGCACCACGTCGAGCGCCTGCGGCAGCAGCGCGCTGCCGACCTCGGCGTCGAGGTGCGAGTCGCACGCCATCGCGGCCGCGGCGATGGCGAGGATCACGATCGCAGGGCGCATCGCGGCATTGTGACCTGAACCCGGCTGGCCCGCCGGTTGCTGTGCTGACGATCCATGACGTTTCGTCCCGGCCGACCGTGGCTTCTGGTTCTCACACTGTGGACGCAGGTTGGCACCGGCTGTGGAGACGTGGAGAAGATCGTCGCGGTCTCCTACGACGATCGCCACACCGCCACCGAGCTCGATGTCTACCTGCCGGCCGGGCCGCCGCCGCCCGGCGGTTGGCCCGCCGTGCTCGCCATCCACGGTGGCGGCTGGAGCAAGTTCGATCGCAGCTCGATGGCGCGGGCGTCGGAGCGGCTGGCCGGCGCCGGCTACGCCACGGTCAACATCGACTACCGCCTGGTCCCCGCCGGCCAGTACCCGGCGGCGGTGCAAGATTGCCTGTGCGCGCTGGCCTACACCCGCGCTCACGCCGCCGAGTGGGGCGTCGACCCGGCGCGCATCGCGACCTTCGGATACTCGGCGGGAGGTCACCTGGCCTCGATGCTCGGCGTGGCGGCCGGCGCCGCGACGCACCAGCCCGATTGCGCCGCCGGCGTGACCGGACCGCCAGCGGCGGTGGTGTCGGGCGCCGGCCCGCAGGACCTGTGGCTCTACCCCGAGGTCGACGAGGTCGTCGAGTTCGTCGGCGGCGGCAAGGTGGCGGCGCCCGAGCTGTGGGACGCGGCGTCGCCGATCACCCACGTCGCGGCCGGCGCGCCGCCGTTCCTGTTCGTGCACGGCGAGGACGACTGGTTCGCGGGTGTCGAGCACTCCGAGCACATGCGCGACGCGCTGGCTGCGGTCGGCACCCCGGCCGACCTGCTCACGATCCCCGGTGGCGGCCACCTCATCAACCGCGACGCCGCCGCCGGCCGCTACGATCTGGTCGTGGTGTCGACCGACACCGCCGAGGCGTGGCTCGCGATCGTCGACTTCCTCGATCGAACGATCGGCGCCCGAGGTGTCCGGTGACGCTCCCGTCGCTCGTCGCGGCCGTGCTGGGCCTCGCCACCGCCACCGCCGCGGCGCAGCCGGCGATCAACATCGGCGACACCACCGCCCCGCCCCGTCACGCCGTCTGGCTCGCGGTGCCCTCGATCGACGGTAGCGCCGGCGCCGAGCTCGGCGGCGAGCGCGGCATCGCGCCGCGCACCGGCGTGGTGGTCGCGCTCAGTGCCCGTCAGACCGCGGCCGGCGACTACGACGCGCTCCGGCTCGGCGTCGCCGGCGAGTACCGCTGGTACTGGCGCGGTCGCGCCCGCTGGTCGCAGATCGACGGCCTCGATCGCGTCGGCTGGTTCGTCGGCGGCCGGATCGATGTGGCCACGTCGCGCCTGTCGATGGGCGAGCGGCACGTCGGCAGCACGCTCGTCGCCGGCGCCCGCGGCGAGCTCGGCTATCGGCTGACGCCGTGGCGTGGCCTCGCCATCACCGGCCTGGTCGGTCTCGGCGGCGCCATCGAGCGCGACGCCGCTGGCCGGCTGCCGATGCAGCGCAACGCCGTGCTCGGCCTCGGCCTCGACGTGGGTTGGATGTTCTGACGCCCGGGCGTACGATCGCGCGCGATGACGCCGCGTCCGGCCCCGTACCGCCTGGCGATCACGCGCATCGCGCCGGCGTCACCGGCTCAGGCGTCGTCGGCGTACCGGCTGTTCGCGCCGGGTGTGGAGATCCCGGTCGCGTTCGCGGCCTGCCTGTTCGGCGACGCCGACGGGGCGCGGGCCGAGGCCGAGGGGCGGGCGGCGGCGGCGCGGCATGCGCGCGCGCCGGCGATGGTCGAGGTCGAGTGGTCGACGATCGACGCCGCCGACCACGCCCCGATGGCGCTGATCGCGCTGGCCGCGCTGACCGCCGACCTCGACGCGCTCCAGGCGCGGGTCAAGGCGGCCTACCCGACCGAGGTCACGTGCCGGCGCGGCTGCGACGCCTGCTGCCACCAGCGGGTCGGCGTGTCGCGCGTGGAGGCGGCGCGGGTGGCGGCGACCATCGCGGCGCTGTCACCGGCCGCCCGCACGGCGCTGGCCGCGACGGCGGCGCGCTCGACCGACGCCTGCGGCGCGCTCGACGCCGACGGCGGCTGTCAGATCTACGCCGGACGCCCGGTGGTGTGCCGCAGCCATGGCCTCGTCCACGGCCCGACGACGACGTCGCCGGGCCGCTCACTGCCGGTGCTGCAGCGGACGTGTGCGCTCAACTTCGGCGCCGCGATGCCGGCCGCGGCCGACGTCTACGATCCCGACCTGTGGAGCGAGCGCCTGTTCGCGATCGACGCCGCGTTCAGCGACGAGGTCGGCGTGGGCGCCGCGCCCGCGGTTGGCCGCGCGCTCGCGCTCGACGAGGTGCTGGCCCGGCTGCTCCCGTCACTGACATCATTGTCAGATTGAGCTGCGACGCGGGCGTGGTCGACCTGGTCGAGGACGAGGCCGGTCGGTCGCTTTCGGTCGGCCGGCGGACCCGCACGCTGCCGGCTGCGATCAAGCGCGCGATGCTGCACCGCGACCAGGTCTGCCGATTCCCCGGACCGCCATCGCGCAGCTCGATGCGATGGGGCCTGCGCTCGACGCCGGCCCAGCCACGTGCTCGTGGACGGCAGTCCGCGGGTCGAGGTGCCCCGGCATCGACGAGCGGTGGTAGGCTCGTTCGCGATGATGTCGTCGCGTCGGATTTTCGGCTGGGTGTTGGTGGCTGGTTTGCTGAGCCTGGGCGGCTGCAAGTTTCCGTACCCAGGCGATGTCGATCCGGCGACGCTGGGCGGGACGGTCGATGGGCTCTGGTTGCCGAACACGATCGAGCTGCGGCTCCGGTCGGGGGCGACCGACGAGATCTTGCGCGTGACCGCGAACGGCGACTTCTCGTTCGAAGGCATTCTCGGGCTGGCCGACGAGTACGAAGTGTCGATGACGCAGCCGTCGATGCAGCAGTGCCAGCTCGTGGGGGCCACCGGCACGGTGGCGGCGGGGCACGTGTCGGCCGTCGCGATCACGTGCGCACCGGTGGCGGCGGTCGACGTGCGGATCTCGGCCCCGCTGGTATGGACGTTCGACCCGTCGGTAGTGCAGCAGTCGATTCGTTCATCGATCTTGGTCCAGGAGGTCGATTTCACCGTGCTTGCGCCGACTGCGACGGAGATCGCGGTCGATGGTGCGCTCGTCACGAGCGGCGCTCCGGCGCCACCGACCTCACTCGCTGAGGGCGAGAACACGATCACCGTCGCGGTCACCGTTGCCGGGCTCACCGGTACATACGAGATCGTGTGGTCGCGCGGCGCGATGAAGATCGAGCAGTTTTCGTACGCCAAGCCTCCGACGGTGCCAGGGCAGGCCCAGATGGGCGTGTCCGTGGCGTATGACGGGGTGCGGATGGCCATTGGCGCGCCCGGCGACGATACCGCCGGTCCAGATCGGGGCGCGGTCTACATCTTCCGGCGGAACGGGACGTCCTGGACGCAGGAGGCGATCGTCACACCTACGACCCTGGGCCCGGAGCCATCGACGGCTCTGTTCGGTTTCAGCGTTGCTCTGCAGGGCAGTTACCTGGTGGTTGGTGCGCCCGGCGATAGCACAACATGTTCGCGAACAACTACGGCAGTTCCGTCGCTATCGACGTGAACACGATCGTGGTCGGGACCGCGGTGAGCGGGTACGCATACGTGTATCGGGCGACCGCCGGGTTCGTATTCGAGACCCGCCTCCGACCGGTCACCTATGACGCGGCGAATGATGGATTCGGAATAACGGTGGCCGTTCAGGGGGACACGATTGCGGTCGGAGACCCTCGCGAAGCAAGTTCGGGCCGATCGATCAACGGCCCGGATGCCGATAGCGATGCGGTGCGCAGTGGCGCCGTTTACGTCTTCACGCGCTCCGGGGGTGTCTGGAACCAGGAAGCGTTCATCAAGGCGTCGAGCAGCGACCTCGGCGATGGCCTTGGCGCCGCCGTCGCGCTGGATGGCTCGCTGCTCGTCGCGGCGGCGCCCCGCGATGGGGGCTCGGGAGCGGCCGTCGTGTTCGAACGTTCGGGAACGCAGTGGAGCGAGGGTGCCTACCTGAAGCCCGGTCTTGCTGATCCCGATGACGGATTCTACTGGGTCGGAGTTTGGGGCGACCTCGTGGCAGCGGGCGCCTTCTTCGAGGACAGCGACGCGAGCGGTGTCGATGGAAATCCAGGCAGCAACTCGGCCGCCGAGAGCGGTGCGGCCTATGTGTTCGCGCGTCGTTCGACCGGTTGGTCAACCCGCGCATACGTCAAGGCGTCGAATACCGGAGCCGGTGATCAGTTCGGGATTGGGGTAACGCTCGGCCGCGACGCGTTGCTCGTGGGGGCGAACCTGGAGGACGGACCCGGGCAGGGGCTCGATCCGCCGAGCCAGGGCAACGGCCTTTCCGGTTCGCTCACCGACGACAGTGGCGCGGTCTACTGCTTTCGATGATCGCCGCTTCAGCGCGTCGTGATCGTCATGTTGGTCTGGAAGCCCGGCGACGATGACGATGGCGTGAGCGTCGGGGTGACTCCGGTCGGCGTATACGACTGAAAGGCTCCTGTCGAACCGCCGCCGCCACCCTGCGAGTTCCCCGAGGCGCCGCCGCCACCGGGGCTCGCTCCGAGACGACCACCGGCGCCGCCGACTCCCGATCCGGAACCGCCCGGCGGCTGGCCGCCGGCGGCGGCCACGGTGCTCGAGCGGGTGCCATCGCCACCGACGCCACCGATGACCGTGGCGGAACCACCGCCGCCTCCTCCACCGCCGTTGGCGTAGACCTCTCCCGTGACTCGAACGTCGAGGCCCTGCAAGACGGCGTAGCCGCCGGTTCCGCCGCCACCACCACCGCGGAAGATGACCGCTGCGGGAGGAGCGTTGAGGTTGCGGCCGCCGTTGCCACCGCCGCCGCCGACGTCGAGTGTTCCGGTGACTGCCACCGTGCCGCGGCAGGACACCAGCATGACCGCGCCGCCGCCGCCACCGCCGCTGACTCCAATACCGATCGACGGCCGCGCGGCGCGGACGCCGCCGACTAGGACGGCGCCGGCCAGTGGATCGGAGGTGGCGCCGCCGTTGGCGGCGCCACCCGTGGCCGTCGTGGAGCCACCGGCGGCGCCCGCGGTCGCGTGGCCGGCGCCCCCGCCGCCAGTGAATTCTGTCGACAGGCCGCCCGACGTCAGCGTCCCACCGCCGGGGCCGTGGACGAGCCCGGTGGCCGAGCCGTCGATGGTGCCGGTGATGGTCACGTCGCCGTCGGCGACCAGCGCCGCGGCGCGGCCGCCGATCAGCGTCAGCGTGCGGCCGGTCTGCACCGTGATGACTCCGTAGCGCATGACGCAGATCGGCGGGCCGCCGACCTGGGTGACGACGCCGCCGGTGCAGCTGGCGTCGAGCGCGGTGTCGATGGTGCCGCTGGTGGTGATCGTGAGGCCGGGCATCGCGGCGACGCCGTCGCACACGTTGGGCAGGTAGCGCGGCGAGATGTACGCGCAGTGCGCGCTCGGCGTCGCGGTACACGAGAGCTGGCAGGTCTCGTCGGGGAGCGCCAGACCGTCGGCGCCGCAGCTCTCGACCACGGCGCCATCGCAGGTCGACGAGCTGGGCACGCAGGCGTTGCAGCGCATCGCTCCCGGGTTGCATCCCGGCGCGCCGCAGCTCTGGATGGTCGCGCCATCGCCGCTCGCGTTGCAGATGCGGGCGTTACCACCGTCGCAGTCGACGAACTGGTTCGGGGTGCAGGTGGTGATCACCATGCCGTCGGGGCTGTCGACCTGGGCGTCGTCGGGCTGGTCGCCGGCGTCGACAGGCGCCTCCTCGACCTTGCCGCAAGCGGCGACGGCGAGGGTCACGGCGAGGACGAGCGACAGCCAGGCGACGGGGCGCATGGTTCCACGGTGCCACACTTGCCGCCGGCAGTGATGGCCATCGCACGTGAGCCAGCGCACGGCCGCCGCCGGCGTGCCGGCGTCGGTCGGCGACCCAGAGCCGGAGCAGGGATCGGGATCCGGCGGTGGCGGCGCGGATGCGCGAAGCTCCGCGGGCGACACGGGCGACACGGGCGATTGATCTCTGTGGACGGCGCTGCCGAGGACCTTGACGAGGCCGCGAACCGGCAGGCGGTCGAGTCCACGGTGGGCCTTGGCGTCGGCGTTCACGGTCTCGGCGGTGGCGGCGCGTGCATGGCACGCGTACCGTCGAGGAATCGGCACCGAACGGTCGGTTTCGCTTGACGTCCGTGGCACGTGCGGCGAGGTCGAGATGGCGGACGGCGGATAGATCGTGCGGCTGACGCGCCAGGAAGCCCGTGGTGCGCGGAAGGCGGGGTCGCCATGAAAACATCAGTCCGACCGCCTTCGACGCTCGCCACGGACCCGCCAGGACGGTGCAAATCTCCGTGATAGAGAAGAATCCCCGCGTGAACGAGTGGCCCACGCGTCGGGGAGGCGTGCGACATGTTCGACCAGCAAGCGAGTGGTGCAGGTGGCGGCGGCGATGGTGGTGATGTGGGCGGCGACGACGGCGCCCACGTGGGCGCCGCGTGGCGCGAGCTCGATCGCCAGGTGCGGCGTCTGGCGCGGCGACGGGCGACCCTCGATGCCGAGGAGGCGCGGCTGCTGGTGGCGGCGAAGGCCGCTGGGGTTCACCGCCACCTCGGCTACGGCAGCTTCGACGAGTACCTCGAGCGCGTGCTGGGCTATGCGCCGACGACCGGTCGCGACCGCATGCGAGTCGCGACCGCGCTGGTGGCGTTGCCGGCGATCACCGCGGCGCTGACCGCCGGCACGATCACGTTCTCGGCGGTGCGCGAGCTCACGCGGGTGGCGACCGCGGACACCGAGGTCGCCTGGCTGGGCGCGATCGACGGCCTGACCGCGCGCGAGATCGAGCACTGCGTGCGCGGCCGCAGGCCCGGCGATCACCCCGACCAGCGGCCGGATCCGCAGCTCGAGCCGCGCGGGGTGCGCCTGCAGCTCCTGCCCGAGGCCTACGCGCTGTTCCTCGCGGCGCGGCGCAAGCTCGAGGCCGAGGTCGGTCAGGCGATGACCGATTCGGAGTTCATGGCGGTGGCGTGCCGGGGCGTCCTCGGCGGCGACGGCGCCGCGGCGGGCAACACCCCGCCGCACCAGATCGCGCTCACCGTGTGCGTCGACTGCAAGCGCGGCTGGCAGGACGCGGCCGGGCGATCGATCGAGGTGTCGCCGGCCGCCGTCGAGCGCGCGCGCTGTGACGCGATCGAGCTGGGTCGCGTCGACTGCGCGGCGCCAGCGCCGGCGCAGCGCACGATCCCGGCGGCGGTCCGCCGCATGGTGCTGGCCCGCGACCACCACCGCTGCACCATCCCTGGCTGTGCCTCATCGCGCTTCGTTGACCTTCATCACCTGAGGCACCGCGCCGACGGTGGCGACAACCAGCCGAGGAATATTTTGACCGCCTGTGGTTTATGCCGCGCGCGGCATAAGAAGCATTATGCCGCGTACCTGGTTATGCCGCGTAGCGTGAGTTCGTCGTCGGGGAGCGGCAGCGTGGACGCGGCATAATCAGAGCCCGCTCAGGAAGGCCATGAGGGTGTCGTCGGGACGGAACCTGCCG
>CANKMW010000168.1 GCA_947483555.1 Myxococcales bacterium | reverse complement strand
GGAGCGGAACGAAATGGTGCTCGTTGGATGATGGGCTGCACGGCCAGGCGGCCGCGCAGGCGGCTGGAGAACGGCCGAGGCGGCGCCGACGCCGGCCCGACGGGTGGCGGATCCCGAGTTTCGCCACCGGAATTTCCGGGCAAGCTCTAGCTAGAACTGGGACGGCTCAGCCGGCGTCGGCGTTCTCGTAGTCGGCGTCGTCGCCGTCGTGCTCCTCGCGGTACAGCATGCCAACCCGGCGCGAGATGAAGATCTCGATGAGGTCCGGGTCGTACATCGTGCCGGCGCACTTGCGCAGGATCTTCTCGCACTCCGCGAGCGGCAGCGCCGCCTTGTAGGGACGCTCGGTGGCCAGCGCGTCGTAGCAGTCGGCGATCGCCACCAGCCGCGCGGCGAGCGGGATGTCGTGGCCCTTGAGCTTGTCGGGCTAGCCAGCCCCATCCCACCGCTCGTGGTGGTTGCGCACCGCGCTCATGATCGGCTTGAGCATCTCGATGCTCTTCGCGATCTCGTAGCCCTTCACGGGATGCTCGCGCATGTGGATCCACTCGTTGTCATCGAGCGGGCCCGGCTTGAGCAGCACCGCATCGCGGATGCCGATCTTGCCGATGTCGTGCAAGAAGGCGCCGAACTCGAGCGTCTCGAGCCCATCGTCCGGGTAGCCGGCCTCGCGCGCGAGCACCAGACAGTAGGCAGCGACTCGCCCGCAGTGGCCCTTGGTGTACGGATCCTTGGCCTCGATGGCCTCGGCCAGCCCGAACAGGGCCTGGCGGTTGGCGGCCTTGAGCTTCTCGTAGCTCTCCTCGAGCTCCTTGGTGCGCTCCTTGACCACCACGTCGAGCAGCGTCTGTCGCCGCTGCAAGCGCTCGAGCTCGATCGCGATGCGCCGGTTGAGCGTGCGCTGTTCCTCGACGAGGCCGAGCAACTTGATGCCCTCGGCGACCAGCGCCACCAGGCGACTGCGCTCGCTCGGCCGCGCCACGAAGCGCATGATCGTTCCGGCGTGAGCGGGCCGGTAGTCGAGCTCGACGGCCTCGTCGGCGCTCGCGACGATGACGATGCGGAGCGCGTCGGGGGC
This sequence comes from Myxococcales bacterium, assembly GCA_947483555.1. Lineage (GTDB taxonomy): Bacteria > Myxococcota_A > Polyangia > Haliangiales > Haliangiaceae > UBA2376. The sequence goes on along the minus strand of CANKMW010000168.1, from coordinate 7,299 downwards.
ATGGGCGATCGTGGCTTCGAGCAACGCGACCCCGTCGAGACCGGGCGGACGGTGGCCGGCGATGACGACGTGCGGCGTGCTGTGGCGGATGCGGCGCAGCGCCTCGCTTGCCGACCCCGTGGTGTCGACGGTGAGATCGAGGCCGCTGAGGAGCTCGGCGAGCTCACCCATCGCCTCCGGCTGATGATGGATCACCAACGCTCGGAACCGCGCCACCGCTCGAGTATAGCCGGCCCGCGAAAAACCAGGTGGATGGGACGCTAGCGCCGATTCGCGTGTGCCACGCAACAGTTCGCGCCCATGCCGTATAGTGAGCGCGGATGCAGCACGAGGTGACGGGCAACGTCAGCGGCCTCAAGGCCAGCGAGCTCAAGGCGCTCGAGCGCGTGTACCGGCGGCGGGTGGCGCCGCGTGAAGTCGTGAGCCCCGAGCTGGCCAGCTTCCTCGCCGAGGTCTCGGCGTCGATCCACCGTCAGGTCGGCGTGTTGATCGATCGACGCGGCGAGATCACCCACGTCTTTGTCGGCGACGCATCGAAGATCGTGCTGCCCGACGTCGGCCGCCTGCGCGGTGGCGCCGGTCGCTTCCGCGGCCTGCGGCTGGTGCACACCCACCTGCGCGGCGAGGCGCTGACCCGCGACGATCTGACCGACCTGGCGTTGCTTCGCCTCGATCTGGTGTGCGCGATCGGCGTCGACACCGGTGGCCGCGCCGGTCGGCTCTACCTCGGCCACTTGCTCGTCGACGGCCCGCCCGACCGTCCGTGGCGCGAGCTACCTCCCGAGGCTTCGCACGCCCCGGTCACCGACTTCGGCGAGCTGATCGCCGGGCTCGAGGCCGAGCACGGCAAGGGCAGGCGCGGCGCCGCCACCGACCGCGGCAAGGATCGCGCGCTCGTCGTCCACGTCGCGGTCGGACGGGGCGTCGAGTCCGAGACCCGCATCGGCGAGGTCCGCGAGCTGTGCCGCACCGCCGGCGTCCGGGTCCTCGACGTGATGGTGCAGCGGCGGCCGTCCGTCGATCCGAAATTTCTGGTCGGGCGCGGCAAGCTCGACGAGATCCTGTTGCGCGCGATGCAACTCGGCGCCGAGATGGTGATCTTCGACCATGACCTGACGCCGGGCCAGGCCCGCGCCATCAGCGAGGCGACCGAGCTCAAGGTCGTCGATCGCACGATGCTGATCCTCGACATCTTCGCCCAGCACGCCACCAGCCGCGACGGCAAGCTGCAGGTCGAGCTGGCCCAGCTCCGCTATGCGCTGCCCCGGCTGGTCGAGAAGAACACGATGATGTCGCGCCTGATGGGCGGTGTCGGCGGCCGGGGCCCCGGCGAGACCAAGCTCGAGATCTCGCGGCGCCGGGCCCGCGAGCGGATCCACTTGCTCGACAAGAAGCTCGAGGAGCTGGCCGCCGATCGTCGCCTGCGCCGATCGCGCCGCACCGGCCGCGGCGTGCCGATCGTCGCCATCTGCGGGTACACCAACGCTGGCAAGTCGACGCTCCTGAACGCGCTCACCAACGGCGACACGCTGGCCGCCGACAAGCTGTTCGCGACCCTCGATCCGGTCAGCCGTCGCCTGCGCTTCCCGCACGAGCGCGAGGTGGTCATGACCGACACCGTCGGCTTCATCCGCGATCTGCCGCGCGATCTGGTGGCGGCGTTCCGCGCCACGCTCGAGGAGATGGCCGACGCCGACTTGCTGATCCAGGTGGTCGATGCCAGTGATCCCGACCGCGATCAGCAGGTCGAGGCGGTGGGCACGATCCTGCGCGATCTGGAGCTGGCCGAGAAGCCGCGGCTGCTGGTGTGGAACAAGGCCGATCGAGTGCGGGGCGGCGAGGACCTCGACCAGCTGGCTCGGCTCGAGGGTGGATTCGTGGTGTCGGCGCTGGATCGGTCGACGTTTGGTCCCTTGCTGGCGGCGATCGAGCACGGGTTGTGGCGCGAGGGTAAGTCCACCGCCCTGGCGTAGCGGCTGCCGCGGTTTTGGTTTCGGCTGCGGAATAGTGTGTACATTGTAAAATATACAACGTATACATATCCCCACCGTGCCCCGCCTGGCCCTCAAGCCCGACGACATCGCCGCCTTCCGCCGCCGGGCGACGGCGGCGGCGACTCGCCTGTTCGCGGCGCGCGGCTACGAGGCCGTGACCATGCGGGCGCTCGCTGACGAGCTGGGCGTCAGCGCGATGACGTCGTACCGGTACCTGGCCGGCAAGGACGAGCTGTTCGTGCTGGTTCGCGCCGACGCCTTCCGGCGCTTCGCCGAATGCCTCGAGGCCGCCGCTGGCCGGGCCGGCGCTGACCCGGCGGCCCGCCTGCGCCGGCTCAAGCGCGCGTACGTCCAGTTTGCCCTCGATGAGGCCGACGCCTACCGCATCATGTTCGAGCTGCGACAGCCCGCGGACGCGGCCCGCTCGCCGGATCTGGATCGCGAGGCGCGACGCGCTTTCGGCTGCTTGCACGACGCGGTGCGCGCTGCGGTGGCCGCCGGGCTGCTGGTTGGTGATCCGCTGACCGTCGCCCACCTGCTGTGGGCCAGCACCCACGGGCTGGTCTCGCTGCACCTGGCCGGCCGCCTGTCGTTGCGCACGCTCGAGCAGCTCGCCGCCGTCGACCACGAGCTCGCCGGCTTCCGCCCACCGACCCGACGGGGCCGGGCCTGAAACCGAGACTGTAGCCGTAACCGAGACCGAGACCGCGACCGAAACCGCGACCGAAACCGAGACCGAAACCGAAACCGAAGCCGAAACCGAAACCGTAACCGTAACCGTAACCGTGACCGTAACCGTAACCGAAGCCCGGAGCCCCGCCATGACCCGCCTCGGACGTTCCTACAAGCAGCACGGCATCCCCGCCCCCGGCCCCGGCGGCTGGGACGCGATCGTCGTCGGCTCCGGCCTCGGCGGCCTCACCGCCGCCAGCATTCTGGCGCGCCACGCCGGCAAGCGGGTGCTGGTCCTCGAGCGCCACTACACCGCCGGCGGCTTCACCCACACCTTCCACCGCCCCGGCTACGAGTGGGACGTCGGCGTCCACTACGTCGGCGACGTCCACCGCCCCGGCACGCTGTTGCGGCGCGCCTTCGACCACCTCACCGATGGCGAGCTGGCCTGGGCCGACATGGGCGAGGTCTACGACACCGTCGTGATCGGCGACGACCGCTACGAGTTTGCGGCCGGGCGCGAGGCGTTTCGCCAGCGCATGCATTCGTACTTCCCGCACCGCACGGATGCGATCGATCGCTACCTGGAGCGCATCCGCGCCACGGTGCGCACCAGCAAGCGCTACTTCCTCGAGAAGGCGTTGCCACCGCTGCTGGGCGCGCTCGCCGGCCCGCTGCTGCGCGGGCCGGCCCTCCGTGACGCCCGGCGCACCGTGCGGGAGGTGATGGCCGAGATCAGCGACGATCCGCGCTTGACCGCGGTGCTGACCGGCCAGTACGGCGACTATGGCTTGCCGCCGTCGCAGGCGAGCTGGTTCATGCATGCCCTGCTGGTCGCGCACTACCTGGGCGGCGGCGCCTACCCGGTGGGCGGCTCGGCGCGCATCGCCGCCACCATCCTGCCCTCGATCGAGCGCAGCGGAGGCGCGGTCGTGACCTCGGCCGACGTCGCCCAGATCGTGGTCGAGCGCAACCGCGCGGTCGGCGTCCGCCTCGCCGGCGGCGAGGAAGTGCGGGCGCCGATCGTGATCAGCGACGCCGGGATCGCGGTCACCTACGGCCGGCTGGTGCCGCGCGAGGTCGCCGCCCGCGCCGGCCTGTCGCCGACCGTGCCCGGGGCGCCGCCGTCGTTCGCCCACCTCTCGCTCTACGTCGGGCTGCGCCACGACGCCGCCGCGCTCGGGCTCGGCCGCTCCAACCTGTGGGTCTATCCCGGTGACGATCACGATCGGTCGATCGCCCGCTTCGCCAGCGACCCCGATGCCCCGCTACCGGTCGTTTATCTGTCCTTCCCGTCGGCCAAGGATCCGGACTTCGCGCGCCGTTATCCGGGTCGGGCCACCATCGAGGTGGTCGGGGTCGCCCCGCACGCCTGGTTTGCGCGCTGGCAGGACACGCCGTGGAAGAAGCGCGGCGACGACTACGAGGCCTTCAAGCGCAAGCTCGCCGACCGGATGATGGACGCCCTGGTCCGCCAGTGCCCGTCGATCGCCGGCAAGGTCGACCACGCCGAGCTGTCCACGCCGCTGTCGACGACCCAGTTCGCCGGCCATCCGCACGGCGAGATCTATGGCCTGTCGCACACCCCGGCGCGCTTCGCGGCCCGCCACCTCCGCCCCCACACCCCGATCGCCAATCTGTTCCTGACCGGCGCCGACATCTGTACGGCCGGCGTCGGCGGCGCCCTGATGGGTGGCGTGATGACCGCGACCGCGATCACGCGCCGCAACCTGCTCGGCGCCATGCTGCGGGACTCGGCCGGGGGCGGCGTGCCGCGCTGGCGCAGCGAGGTTGCCGATCGCAACGCCGCGCCCGCGCTCCAGGCTTCGCGCACGCAGGGTTGAGCGGTCGCGCGCGTGGCACGCCGTTTGTAGCTGCTTCACTCGTCCGCTCAGCCGCGGACGTGGAGGAGCCATGAACGTCGCCCGTGCGCTCGCCGCGGTGGTACCCGCCGTGCTCGTGTTCGCCACGCCGGCTGCGGCCGTGCCGCTGCAACAACCTGGCGGCGCCGCCATTCCCAGCCAGCTCGGCTGCGCCGGCGGCCAGCCCACCGGGCTCGCCGCCGAGCTGGCGTGCGAATGCGCGACGGCCGGGCCGTGCAACATCGGTCCGGCCTGTCCATCACCCGGCCCGTGCGTGGTTCCCCAGGGTAGCTGCGAGACCACCCTCTACCATCAGGTCAACGACAACACCTGCATCCCATCGGTGCTCGCCGGCCTCGACCCCTGGCAGGACGGCGCGCTGACCCCGGAGACGTTCACCCCGACCTGCCCGCTCACCTTCGAGCTGGTGAGCCGGGGCACGGCGCGCTTCCGGAACATCTTCGGCTGGTACAACGTCACCGGCCAGCGCCCGACCACGGCCGAGCTGGTGCCGATGATCGCGTGCGACGCCAGCGCCGGCACCGAGATCATCCTCGACGTGCGCAACGATGCTCGCTGGTCCGGCGGCGAGATCGGGTTCTTCCTGGCCACCCCCGAACAGCACGGCAGCAGTGGCCAGTGCGCCGGCGGCGACTGCTGCGCCGCCGTCGATCGCCTCGCCACCGCCGGTCACGTCTTCTACTCCCAGCGCGACCTCAACCCCGACGCCGTCGGCGCCCAGTCGATCATCCACCTGATCGTCTATGACAGCGCCATCACCGCCCGCAAGTTCTACTTCGCCTGGGAGGACACCCTCGGCGCCGCCAACAACGACTTCACCGATCTGGTCACCAGCGTCAGCGGCGTCGAGTGCGCCGGCGGCGGCACCGCGTGTGACACCGGCGCGCCCGGCATGTGCCGCTACGGCGTGACCCAGTGCCAGGGCGCCGCGATCGAGTGCGTCGGCGTGTTCGGCGCCACCGGCGAGTCGTGCGACGGCGCCGACAACGATTGCGACGGCATGACCGACGAGGGCCTCGGCTGCGAGAACCTGGTCGGCGAGTGCGCCACCGTCACCTGCCCGGCCGGGCTGATCTGCAAGATGGGCCAGTGTCTCGACCCGTGCGTGAACATTCAATGTAGCCCCGGGCTGACCTGCCTGTCCGGCGCGTGCGTTCCCGGCTGCAACCAGTGCAACGGCGCGGTGTGCGGCACCGATCGGACCTGCGATCTCGACACCGGCGACTGCCGTGGCGATCCTGGCAGCGACGCCGACGCCGGCGCTGGCGGTGATGGCGGCAACGGTGGCGACGGCGGCGGGCCGGGAGCCGGCTGCTGCAGCGGCAGCCGCGCGGCGGCCGGCAACGGGCTCGCCGTGCTGCTGGTGGCGCTGGGGTTGCTGCTGCGGCGGAGGGCGCCTGCACGGGCCCGCTAGGAGTTTGTAGCGAGTAGCGTCGACCGAACCCGACGGGGACGGCGCGTCCGCGCCACGACCCAACGAATCAGGCCGCCAGCGTCGCAGCCCCATGTGTTCGGCTGTCCGATGATCTGGTGGCCCTCGTCGACGGCGATCTGCGCGTTGTACGCCTGGATGAAGGCGCCATCGCGCACCATGATCCGGCTCTCGGGGTCCGTGAAGTTGCGCTGCGCCGTCGGCTTTGGCGTGCCGTCGGCGGCCGTCGGCGGCGTGTTGCGCGGCAGGTCGTCGTCGGGACCAGACGGCGGCAGATCGCGGTCATCGTCATCGAGCGCGTCCGCGCGTTCGTCACGCTTGGCCGCGAGCGTGGTGAATGCGCGCTGCTGGTTCGTTGGCGTCGCCGGGTCGGCCGCCTTGGTGCGTAGCTCCTCGGCCTGCGCGCGGAGTTGCCTTCGCCATCAACGACTCGATCTCGGCGGTGAGCCGCGCGTCGTCCCTCACCATCCGGTCGTAGCTCATCGCCTTGTGCTTGCTCGCGTTGGCCTTCATCTTGGTTCCGTCGATCGCCACGTGGCCGAGCTTCACGAGACCGGCGGACTGACACTCGCGCAGCACCTGCAGGAACAGCCCGGCCAGCGCCTCGCGGTGCGTGGCGCGGAAGCTGTTCACCGTCGTGAAATGCGGATGCTCGCCGGCGGCAATCACTCGGAACGGAACGTCCTCGAACGTCCCGCGCGCGATCCTCCTCGACGAGAACACGCCAGCTGCGTAGCCATAGAGCAGCAGCGCCGTCATCATTCGCGGCGCGTACGGCCGCTCGCCTCGATGGTCCTTGGCCTGAACGGCACGTTCGATCGCACCCAGGTCGAGCTCCTCGACCAGCTCGAGCACGAAGTACGCGAGGTGATCCTCCGGCAGCCACTCGGCCGGAGACGGCGGGAGCAGGTACGACTGGCTTGGCGTCCACGGGCGATAGCTCTTGGCCATGCCGTATTCGATCAAACCCCGGCTCCCGTGTCGATCCGGAGATGGATCTCTGGATCCGGAAGCGGTCGTTTCTCGCCGGCCGTTGGGGGCGCCCCGCCGTCCTGATACCCACCTGGGTAACAGGCCCCGGGGCCACCACCGTGGTCCACCCGCGCTCAAGGGCGAGCGCAACTGGTACGCGACGCAGGCGGCGGCGAACAAGGCCGCACCACGCCCCACGCCCTCAGGATCCATCACATCGTTTCGTCGGCAGTCATCGCGACAACCGCAGTCAAGCCGATCACTTCCACCATCCGGTCACCCTGAGCGAGGACGCGAAGCGGCCGAGTCGAAGGGCGCATTCGACGGAGTGCGTCCTTCGACTCGG
>CANKMW010000167.1 GCA_947483555.1 Myxococcales bacterium | reverse complement strand
CGGAGCGGCCGAGTCGAAGGGCTCATCTCGACGAAGTCCGTCCTTCGACACGGACCTCGCTTGCGCTCGGTCCGGCTCAGGACGACCGGTAGGGGCAGCGCAAGCGATCGGACTTGCAGTGGTTTCTAACTGATCGGTGTTCTAGCGCCCGATGGCAGCGGGGCGGAACGTCAGGTGATCGGCGGCGGCGGCGCGCGCGGTGTCGGGATCGATGACGCCGGCGCGGCGCATGGCGCGCAACACGACCGCGACCCGCTCGGCGGTCTCGGGATCGAGGCCGCGGTGGCGTAGCACCCGGCCCCCGATGGTGCGCGGCGCCGGAGTGAGCGCGGCCAGGAACGCCGCCTCGCGGACGCCGAGCTTCTCGGCCGGCTTGCCAAACCAGTGGCGAGCGGCGGCGCCGATGCCGAACACGCCCGGGCCGAGCTCGATCACGTTGAGGTAGCGGGCCAGGATCGCGCGCTTGTCGAGCACGGCCTCGAGGCGCCAGGTCAACACGGCCTCTTGCAGCTTGCGGACCAGGGTCCGGCGTTGATCCAGGAACGCGTTCTTCACCAGCTGCTGGCTGATCGTCGAGCCGCCGCGCGCGAAGCGCCGTTCGCGGAGGTCGACCTCGAGGCTCTTCGCGATCTGGGCCAGGTCGAAGCCGTCGTGATCCCAGAACCGGGCGTCCTCGGCGGCGACGAAGGCGCCCCGCAGGTGGGCCGGGAGCTCGTCGAGGCTGACCCAGTCGCCGATGCCGGGACCGACCATCGCGCGGTGGCCGTCGGGGAACGTGTGCTCGGCGGCAGCGGCCAGGGTGCGCGGATCGGCGGCCGGCGGATCGGCCACCACGACACAGGTGTCGGGATCGAGATCGAGGGCGAGGTCGACGCCGTCGGCGCCCGGATCGTCGAGATCGAAGGCCAGGTGGGCGCGGCCGGCCAGCGTGCCGCGCACCACCAGCTCGTCGAGTGGTCCGCGCAGCGGGGCCGGGACGGCGTCGATCAGGCCGCGGCAGTCGCCCGGCGCGAGCGTGACGGTGGTGTCGGTGGCGATGACCCGGCGTCCGGCGCGTCGGATCCAGCCGCTCGCGGTGAGATCGAGACCGGCGCGGCGCAGGCGCAGGTGGCGGGCGTCGATGCGGCCGCCGCCGATCGTGACGTCGAACGCGAGCTCACCATCGAGCGCCAGCGGCGCGTCGGCGATCGCCGCATGATCGATCCACGCGCCATCGAGGGTGAGGTCGGCGCGCGCCAGCGTCGGGGCGCCAGCCCCGGCAGCGCGGGCGAGCGTGGCCGTGCCGCTGGCGTGGGCGCGTTCCAGATCGAGGCCAGCCGGCAGCACCGGGCCCACCACCGCGAGCGGCACGTGGTCACCGGTGACCATGAGCGCGATGGCACCGCCGGTGCGCTGCAGCGCGAGCTCGAGGCGGCGCGGCGCACCGCGGTCGTCGACCTCGGCGGTGACCCGCCACACGCCACCCGCGCGATCGCGCACCACGTCGAGAGCGGCGGCGCGCATGCCCACGTTCGGACCCCGGACCTCGGCGCGGCCGCCGACCGCGACGACTCGATCGACGGTGAGCCGCGGCAAGCCGACGTCGGCGCCGACCCGGGACAGCTCGCCGCGAAGCTGGTAGGGACCGACGGCGGCGGTGAGCATCACCGCGCCGGTGACCACGCGCACGCCGCCGGCCTGGGGATGGAGCTCGACGTCGCGGACCGTGACGCGGGCGCCGCCGAGGTCGGCGACCAGGTCGCCGCCCGAGACCACCACCCGGTGGAGCCGCCGCCCGCTCCGGGGCTCGCGGTCGGCGTGATCGCCGCGGCGCCTGCCGACGTGGGCCGCGGTGTGGGCCAGCAACGCATGCCAGTCGCTGCTGCCGTCGGCGGCGATGTGGGCGCGCACCCGCGGGCCGCGGACCCGGATCTCGTCGGGCGCCAGCTCGCCGGCCAGGATCGAGTCGAGCGACACCGCGGCTTCGATGGCGTCGGCTCGCAGCAGGTCGCCGACCACGACGTCGCGCAGCCGCAGCGTGCCGGTGAGGTCGGCCTCGACGCCGCCGACCGCGACCGGCTGGCCGGTCGCGCGGGCCAGCGCGGGCACCAGCCCGTCCTGCACCTCGACGTCGAGGTGACGCGCGAGCCCGAGCGGGACGGCAACCGCGAGGACGCAGGTCGCGCCCAGCGCGTGGCGCTCGCGGCGGCTGATCATCGGCGGCGCCCCATCAGTGATGCTCGGCGCCGATCCGGCGCTCGTCGCCGCCGTAGGTTCGCTGGCCCAGCCGGCGCTCGCCACGCGGGCGGTGCGAGGGCAGCGTCGCCGCCAGCACGATCGCCTCGCACAGCTCGCCGAACCCGATGCCGGACGCATCGGCGATCTTGGGCAGCAGGCTGGTCGGCGTCATGCCCGGGATGGTGTTGACCTCGAGCACGTACTCGTTGCCGGGCTCGGCGACGATCATGTCGACCCGGGTGGCGCCGCGGCAGCCGAGCGCGAGGTGGGCCCGAACGGCGTGGGTCAGGACGCCGCGATAGCGTTCCGGTGACAGGCGCGGTGGAATGAAATACTCGCTGCCGCCGCGCTGGTACTTGGCGGCGTAGTCGTAGAAGTCGGCGTGTGGCGCGATCTCGACCGCGCCGAGGGCGCGATCGCCGAGCACCGCCACCGACACCTCGCGGCCGGCGATGTAGCGCTCGACCAGGATGTCGCCGTCGAAACAAGCGGCGGCCTCGATCGCGGCGATCAGCTCGGACTCGGCGCGGACGATGGTCACCCCGACCGAGCTGCCCTCGCGCGCTGGCTTGACGACGCACGGATAGCCGAAGTCGCCGTGGCGATCGATCACGTCGTCGTCGTCGGGCGCGGCGACGTAGTACGCCGGCGTCGGCAGGTTGTGGAGGCGGAACAGCTCCTTGGACTTGATCTTGTGCATCGCCAGCGCCGAGGCCAGCACGTCGGAACCGGTGTACGGCACGCCCATCATCTCGAGCAGACCCTGGACGCAACCGTCCTCGCCGTAGCGGCCATGCAACGCGATGAAGGCGACGTCGATCGCGGTCTGGCGCAGCACCAGATCGAGATCGCGGTCGACGTAGATCGGCTCGGCGCGGTAGCCGCGGTCGCGGAGCGCGGCCACGACCGCCTCACCGCTGCGCAGCGAGACCTCGCGCTCGCTCGACATCCCGCCCATCAGGACCCCGATCTTGTGGTGCTTCATCGTGACGGCTCCTCGGACAGCTTCGATAACCAGTTCAGCAAGCGTGGTGCCAGGCCGGCCGCCCACGCTTCCGCGGACTTGCGGGTGGCTGCGGTCTGGGTGACACGGGGCGTGACACGGACCGAGCGCCCCGACGCTACGGAGCGGACCGGCGCCGGGCAACTTTTTGTCGTGGAGTCGCCGGCTTGACGATCAGTCAGCGGAAGGATATCCACGCAACGCCATGGCCACCAAGACCGAGAAACAGGCGCTGGAGAAGTCCGACAAGCCCGACAAGGGGGCCAAGGCAGCGAAGGGCGCCAAGCCAGCGGCCGCCAAGGCCAAGCCGGCACCCAAGCCGGCACCCAAGCCGGCACCCAAGCCGGCACCCAAGGTGGCGGCGAAGGTGGCACCCAAGGTGGCGGCCAAGCCGGAGCCCAAGGTCGACCCCAAGGCGAAGAAGGCCGCCACGGCCAAACCGCCTGCACGCCTGGCCAAGCCACCGGGGCGCACGGGCAAGGGCGCACGTCAGGCGTCGCTCGATCTGCACGCCGATTCCGCCGCGACGGTCAGCGACGTGGTGGAGCTCGAGGGCTTCGCGCCGGCCCCCGGCACCGAGGACGATGACGCGCTCGCCGACGACGACGAGGACGCGCTCCACGAGCGGCTGGCCGCCGAGGCGGCCGAGCGCGCCGCCGCACCCGCCGGCGCCGATCAGGTCGACGCCGAGGACGCCGCCGAGGCCGAGGAGCCGGCGCGGGAGCTGTCGCCGGAGGAACAGGAGCTGTCGGCGCTGTACGGCGACGAGCTGGTGACCGCGCCGGCCGCCGCCGCCCATGCCGAGTTCAGCGATCGCCAGACCGCCGATGAGGATCGCCCGATGCTCCCCGAGATCAACGGGCGAGTCGAGCGCCAGAAGAAGTGGGAAGAGCGGCGCGAGCAGCGCCGGAGCCGCCGCGATCAGGATCGCTCCCGGCGCGGCCCGCCCGGTCGCGCCGACGCCCGGCCCGCGGGCGAACGCCCGGCCGGCGAACGCCCGGCCGGTGACCGTCCCGGCGGCGACCGCCCCGAGGCGCGCCCGATGGGTGACCGCCCCGCCGGTGACCGTCCCGCCGGTGACCGTCCGGACCGCGACCGCGGCGATCGCTATGGTCGCGACCGGCGCCCCGAGCGGCCACCGGTGTCGGGCGAGTTGCGCCCGGCGGTGGTTGCCGAGCCGGTTCGCGCTCCCGAGGGCCAGCCAGTCGACGACGCCGGGGTCATCCGGGTCGGCAACGTGCTCGGCGACGCGGCGTGGACCGTGTTCGCTTCGATCAAGGGTGCGCAGCCGATGCCGGTGCGCCAGCTCGCCGGCATGATGCGCAAGCGGGGCCTCATCGACGGCGATCCCGAGGTGGTGTGGCCGCATCTCAAGGCGGCGCTGCTCGGCGACGAGCGGAGCTACAAGAGCCTCGGGCTACGGCCACGCATCGTCTACCGCGGCCGCGATCTGTTCTCGCCCGGACCGGTCGCGGTCAGCCCGACCGCGGCCGCCGAGGCCGAGCTGGCCCGCGCGCTGTCGGTGATGGCGGTGGCCACCCACCGGACGCTCAAGGAAAAGGTCGCCAGCGCCAGCCAGGCGGGGTTCGAGCGTCTGGTCCACGCGTATCTGGTCTCGGCCAGCTTCCGCGACATCAACTGGATCAAGCGCGTCGAAGGCATCAGCTACGCGTCGGCGTTGCCGCCCGAGGGTACCAGCCTGGTGATGATCAGCGCTCGCTCCGGCAACGCGCCGGTCGATCGGCGTGGGATCGGTGAGCTGCGAGTCGGTGTCGAGGCCAAGCAGCTGCTCGCCGGCTACCTGTTCGCGGCCCGCGAGCTGTCAGCGGACGCCGAGCGCGAGCTGGAGCGAAACGGCCGATCGATCACCGTCGTCGCTGGCGACGCGTTCGTGTCGGCGCTGCTGGCCTCGGGCGTGGGTGTGGTGACCGCGGCCGCGCCGGTGCGGTACGTCGACGACCAGCTGCTCAGCGAGCTGCTGGCAGGCTGAGCCGGTCCGGCCACGCAATGGCGGCCGCGATCGGTTGGCGGTGGCTCGGCCGCATCGAGCATGCCGAGGCGGTGGCGCGCATGGAGGCGGCGCGCGACCGCGTGCTCGGTGGTGACGACCACGCCCAGGAGGTGATGCTGTGCGAGCATCCGCCGGTGATCACGCTCGGCAAGAGCGCCGACCGCGACCACGTGGTGGCAGCGGCGGACGTGCTGGCGGCGCACGGCGTCGCCGTGGCCTCGACCTCGCGCGGTGGCGACGTGACCTATCACGGACCGGGGCAGCTGATGGTCTATCCGGTGCTGCGAGTCCGCCGCGGCGTGGTGGCGTTCCTGGCCGAGGTCGCCGCGGTGCTGGCCGGCGTGGCTGCCGAGCTCGGGGTGCCGGGCGCCACCTGGCAGCGCGATCCGGCCGGCCTGTGGCTCGACGGCGCCAAGCTCGCCGCGTGCGGACTCCACCTGCGACGCCAGGTCGCGATCCACGGCTGGGCGTTCGACATCGCCACGCCGCCGGCGATGTGGCGGTTGATCGTGCCGTGTGGGCTCGGCACGGCGGTGATGTCGCTCGACCGCGCGCTCGCGGCGCGCGGTCGGCCCCCGGCGCCGCCGGTCGCCGAGGTTGCGGCGCGGGCCGGCCCGGCGCTGGCCGCGATCTGGTCATAGCGACCGAGTAGAGTCGCGCTGATGCGGATCGCGTGTCTGTTCAACAACGACTTCGAGTACATCCCGGGCGCCGGTGTCGATGCCGCGGCGGTGCGCGCCTCCGCGGCGTCGATCTGCGGTGCGCTGGTCGACGCCGGGCACCAGGCCACGCTGGTGTCGCTGCAAGGTCGCGACCTGGTCGCCGTGCTCGGGCGCCTCGAGGCCGAGCGCCCGGACCTGATCTTCAATCTGTGCGAGTCGCTGTGCGGGGTCGCCGCCAACGAGGTCGCCGTGCCGGCGGTGCTCGATCTGTACGGGCTCGCCTACACCGGCAGCGACGCCGCGGCGCTGGCGCTGGCCCTCCACAAGCCGCGCACCAAGGACGTCCTGCTCGGCCGCGGCGTGGCCACACCTCCCTATCGCGTGATGGCCACCGCCGCCGACATCGAGCGGGTCGCCGCCGAGCCGCTCGACTATCCGTGGTTCCTCAAGCTGGCCAACGAGGACGCCTCGGTCGGCATCACCGAGGCCAACGTGCTGGCCGACGGTGCGGCGCTGGCGGCGCGCGCGCGCGCCCTGCTCGCCGAGTTCGGGTCGCCGCTGCTCGCCGAGCGCTACGTGCCCGGCCGCGAGGTCAACGTCACCCTGCTCGGCAGCGGCGCCTCGCTGCGCTTGCTGCCGCTGCACGAGATCGACTTCGCCGCCATGCCGCCCGGGCGCCCGCACATCGTGAGCTACGCCGCCAAGTGGGACGAGAAGCACGTCGACTACGACGGCACCCGACCGGTGCCGATCCGCGACGCGTCGCCGGCCTTGATCACCGCCATCGAGCACACGGCGCGCGCCGCCTGGGATGCGATCGGCCTGCGTGACTACGGCCGCGTCGATCTCCGGATCGATCCGTCGGGTACGCCGTGGGTGATCGACGTCAACCCCAACTGTGACATCTCGCCGGATGCCGGCGTGGCGCGCGCCGCCGCCGCGGCGGGCTGGAACTTCCCGACCCTCATCGGCACCATCGCCGAGCTGGCCCTGCGACGAGTCAAGGGCCGCGCGTGATCGTCCGCGCCCTGGCGCGCGGCGATCGTGAGGCGATCGTCGCGGTGATCGATTCGGATCACAGCTTCAAGGCCGACGAGGTCGCGGTCGCGCTCGAGCTGGTCGACGCCGCGATCGCCGGCTCGACCGACTACCAGGTCCGGGTCGCCGACGACGGCGGCGTCTGCGGCTACGTGTGTTTCGGCCCCACGCCGATGACCCTTCGGACCTTCGACCTGTACTGGGTGGTGGTCGATGCCCGCGCCCGCGGCCGCGGCGTCGCGCGGACGCTGATCGAGTTCATGGAGGCGGAGCTGCGGGCCCGCGGCGGTGGCCAGGTCCGCGTCGAGACCAGCGAGACCGAGGGCTACGGCGCCGCCCGCGCCCTGTATGCGCGCCTGGGCTATCCCGAGGCCGCTCGGCTCGCCGACTTCTACACGCCCGGCGACGCGCTCATCACCTACTATAAGGTGCTGTGAAAGGTGCGGTGATCGACGTCCGGGCGCTGGTCGCCATCGCCCTGGCCGGCATCGTCCTGGCCGCGGCGAGCTGCCGCGGTCGGCGCGCCGTGGCCACCGACGCGGCGCCGGTCGCGACGGTGGTGGGCGACGCCGCGCAGGTGTCGCGGCCGCCGCAGACCATCGTCCTCGACGAGGTCGAGGTCCGGCTGCACGGCGCCGCCGACGGCGCGCTGGCATCGCGCGAGCTGGCGCGCGAGCTCGGCCGCTGCGTGATGGATGGCCACACCATCGTCGCGCTGGCCCACCAGGTTCCGGCCGGGCGCGAGCCGCGACACGCCAGCCTTCACCTCGAGGTCGCCGCCCAGCCGCCGCCCGCCGGCGGCAAGGTGACGGTGGTGATGGACGCCCAGCTGGCGTGGCAGAGCGGCGACGATCCGGCGCCGTCGGCGACCGTGACCGGCGACGCCACGCCTGAAGCCGGCGGTGTCGACGCCGCGGTGCTGGCGATCGCCCTCCGCCTGCGTGATGGGGTGTGCGCCGATCTGGGTGCCCGCATCCGGATCTGGACCGCCGACGACCTGGCGCCGTACCTGTCCGGACCCGACGCCGCCGCCGTCCACTGGGCCCTGGTGCTGGTCGCCGCCCGCGGCCGGGCCACCGGCCTGGCGCCGCTGGTGGTGCCGCACCTGCGCGGCGAGCTGCCCCTCCGCGAGGCCGCGATCACCGCCCTGGTCGCGCTCGGCGATCCGCAGGCGGTCCCGGCGCTGACCGCGCTGACCGATCTCGCCGATCGCACGGCGATGACGACCATCGTCGAGGCGGTGATCGCGATCGGTGGCGAGGACGCGCGCGACTATCTCGGTGTCATGGCCAGCCACCGCGATCCCACCATCGCCCGTCACGCCCAGGAGGGCCTGGCACGGCTGGCCCGCCGCGAGTCACCCACGCCGTAGTCGCCCGGGCCTCGGTTTCGGTTTCGGTTTCGGTTTCGGTTTCGGTTTCGGTTTCGGTTTCGGTTTCGGTTTCGGTTTCGGTTTCGGTTTCGGTTTCGGTTTCGGTTTCGGTTTCGGTTTCGG
>CANKMW010000166.1 GCA_947483555.1 Myxococcales bacterium | reverse complement strand
GGCCTTCGCTCTTTTCGGTTACGGGGCCGCCGTCCTATCCCGCGGCCCGGACCGGGGCCACTTCTTGGCGGCGGCCACCCGGTCCAGATTTACGCGGATTCACGCGACCACCGACAGTCGTTGTAGATCGCCCCTCCCTCACTCGTGGCAGGCGCCAGGGTCATCGCGTCCGCCCCGGTTCCGAGCCCGAACCACTGGTGCTCGTAGCCGAAGTAGATGAACACGGTGAACAGCAGTCCGAGGCTGATCCAGCCCGCCGACCAGCCAAGCGCCTCCTTCACCTTCACGATGTGCGCGGTCCGGTGGAAGACGCCGAGGTCGAGCGCGAGCAACATCAGGATGAACAGGACGAAGCCGACGTAGAGAACTTCCATGGGACCTCTTTAGGAGCCGGAGCGATCGAGTTCGTGAATTCGCGCGCGAGCAGGTCGCGAGCGCTGGGGCATGCTGATTGGAACCTCGTCGGTGGAAGTCGTTACGCCATCGAACGCTTTCAAGAAGCGATCCTTCCAAACGGCTGTAAGAAAAGGCCGGATGACGGGCTCGCTCGGATCGATGGCACCACGGACGAACGCTACTTCGAGGACATCGCCGTCGGCCGCGACGTCGATCGAGCCTATCAGCTGGCGCGTTGGCGCTTGAGGATCGCGCCGGCTGCCGCGGCGAGGTCGGCCATCGACGTGGCCCGAACCGCACGTGCAGGCAGATTCGAGAGCGTTCGCGACTGCTGCCCACCGATCGCGATCGTTGTGGTCGTCGGGAGCGTGTCGAGCCAGCGCGACATCGAGCGAGCACGCGCGGGCGCCAACGACGTACTGATGCTGATCCAAACAAGCTTCGGTTGGTGCTCGACGACCGCATGGGCGAACGCGCCGACGGGCGTGTCCGCACCGAGGTTGACCGCGCGCATGCCGGCTTCAGTGGCAACCATCGCCGCGAGCTGGGTCGGCAGGAGGTATGGATCGCCCGCTGGGGTGCCGCCGAGGGCGACCGGCGCGGTCACGGGCAGCGTCGAGAGCATGCCCCGCAGCTGTGCCACCGCCTGCAGGCAGACCTCCGTTCCTCGGTGCTCGACGAAGACTCCGCCGTCGTCGTGATGCCAGAGCTCTCCGAGTGCGGCCATGGCGTCCCGGATCGGGCCGTCGGCAAGCTCGGCGATCGTCGCACCCTCGAGGTAGCGCGCCATCAACCACCCACGAGCGCCCATGCTGTCCCCGTCGCGCAGATAACTGGCCAGCCGATCCTCACCGGACGCTCGCGCGAGCGCCACCTCGGGCAGGTCGAGTAACTCGGGTCGCGCGATCGGTGCCCGCGTATCGCGGATGAAGCGCAACGCCTCCGAGAGCAGGATCCGGCGGTGCCCGCCGTCGGTGCGCGATGCCGAGATCTTGCCCGAATCGACCCAGCGTTTGAGGGAGGACTCGCTGACCCCGAGGGCATCGGCGAGATCGCGGGTGGAGAGGAGCCGCATGAGATTTCGATGTCTTGCGACCGGACAACGTTACAGCACGCCCGAACGGGTTGGATCGACCTTGACATGTACGAATTAACGTTCATCATGGTCGTTATGAACGAATTGGCCGCTAGGACGTCCAGTCAGGGAATCAGCACTTCCGAGCATGCAGGCCCGGGCAAAGCTACTCCGAGGTCGGTCATGACCGAGCTCGTCACGTTCGCCCCCGACGACCGCGGCTACGTCTATGCGGTCGCCCGACGGATCGTCGGCAGTGCCGATGACGCGGAGGACGTCACACAGGACGCCCTCGTCCTCGCGTATCGCTACCGCAACTCGTTTCGAGGCGACTCGCGGTATCGCACGTGGCTGCACCGGATCGCGGTGACCACCGCGCTCAGTCACCTGCGCCGCCAGCGTCGATCGCGGATCGCCGTCCTCGACTCTGACGACGAGCGCAGCGTGGTCGAGCGCAGCGTTGATCCCGCGAAGTCTGCGGAGACCTTGATCGCCGAGGCCGAAGACCGCGCGGCGATCCAGCGCGCGCTCGACGAGTTGCCCCACGGCTATCGCGACGTCTTGCTCGAGCGGGTCGATGCGACCGAGCCCGAGGTCGCCAAGCGCCTGGGTATCAGCGTCGCGAACGTCAAGATCCGAGCGCATCGCGCTCGCAAGCAACTCCGCCAGACCCTCGATCGGCTGGAGCGATCCGCAGCATGACCGGCCTTCCGATCGTCTCGCCCCGTCGACACACTGCCCTCCTGGTCGGTTGTCTTGTGGCGAGCTTCGCGCCAGGTGTGTTCGGCGCTCGGTTCCAGCCCGGCGATTGGTACGCGCAACTGGCCAAGTCGCCGCTCACCCCACCCGGCTGGGTGTTCCCGATCGCGTGGACCACGCTCTACATCACGATCGGCGTGGCTCTCTGCGTCATGTTGCTCCACACGTCCGGGCGCGAACGTCGGCTTCCGCTCGCGGTGTTCGCGATCCAGCTCGTCCTCAACGGCGCGTGGTCGTGGCTGTTCTTCGGACGCCACGCGGTCGCTGTCGCCTTGATCGAGATCGGCCTGCTGTGGATCTCGATCGCCGCGATGGCGATCGTATTCGCCCGCCATAGTCGGTTCGCCGGCAAGCTGCTGCTGCCGTATCTGGCTTGGGTCAGCTTCGCGACCTACCTCAACTTCGAGATCTGGCGAGCGAATGTCTAGCCCGCTCGGGCAATCACGTAGGCCTCGTTCGCGGCGAGGCGCTTTCGTTCCAGCCCAGCACGCATGGCCGATCGCCCGATGCGCGCTGTGGGTCACGTTGGTGATCTCGGTGGCTCAGGCACGGCCAGCGAGTGCCGACGAGGCCGCGGAACGCGATCGCAGGGAGCTGACCGGTAGCGTCGTCGACCAGACGACGGGCGAGCCGGTGCCCGGGGCCATCGTGGCGACCGGCAGCCTCGAGACCACCACCGCAGACGATGGCCGGTTCGAGCTCGCCGGTGCACCGAGCGGCTGGCTCGATCTGGTCGTCGTGGCCGACGGCTACGAGCCGCTGGTTCAGCGCGTGCGACGTGGGCTGCCCGTTCGGCTGCTCGTGATCCCGACCGGTGAGCTCGGTGGTTCGGAGCTGATCATGATCGAGGAGAAGCTCAAGCTCGACGGCAAGGCATCGAGCTACGACGTCGGCCGCGACGTGGTCCGGACGCTACCTGGCTCGGGCAACGATGCGCTCAAGAGCCTGCAGAGCCTGCCCGGCGCGGCTCGGGTCCCGTTCGGGCTCGGCGGTCTCGTGCTTCGCGGGTCCGCGCCGCGAGACACCAACGTCTTCCTCGACGGGATCGAGGTTCCGATCCTCTACCACTTCGGCGGTCTTGCCTCGTTCTTTCCGAGCACGATGATCGAGTCGATGGAGATGGTGGCGAGCGGCTACGGGGCGCGGTATGGCCGCGGTCAGGGCGGCCTCGTCGACATTCGTTCGCGGCCGGGCCGCACCGATCGGTGGGCGGTCGGCAGCGAGGTGAGCCTGCTCGACGCGAGCGTTCGAGCCGAGGGCCCGGCCCGCGGAGGCAACGTGTCGCTGGGCGTCCGGCGCAGCTTTGTCGACGCCGTCCTCGCTGCCGTGCCGACCAACGACCTCACGCTCGCACCGCGCTATCTCGACGCGCAGCTACGCTGGCAATCGCGCTCCGGCAAGCTCACTGCACTCTTGTTTGGCGCCGACGATGGCATCAGCCTCGGCACGTCGACTAATACCCTCGACGCGCGCCAGTCGTTCGTCCGCGCAGGCCTGCGCTACGCCGAGCGACGCGGCGATCTCGAGCTCTCGGTGGTGCCGTGGCTCGGCTTCGATCGCAGCGCGATCATCGCGAACGAGAACCAGGTGATCCGTAGCAACGTGACGGCCGCGACGCGGGCCACCGTTCAGCGGGACGTTCACCACGGCTTCGTCGCCGCGGGGCTCGACGTCCAGGGCAATCGGTACGGCTACAAGCTCGTTGCAGATGCGCCTGAGCTGCCGACTGGGACGATGCCGAGCTCCCCGGGCGTCGAAGGTTCACGGTGGGCCGCCGACCTCGGCGTTTGGACCGAGGCTTTGCATCGCTTCGCCGGCGACAAGCTGGCGATCCAGCCTGGCCTACGCGGCGAGCGCTTCGGGCTGACCGACGAGTGGGTGCTCGATCCGAGGATCACGCTCCGCCAGCAGCCAACTCCGAACGTTGCCTTCAGCCAGTCGATCGGTCGCTATCACCAACCCGCGCTGGCGACCTCGACCGACTACCAACTCCCCGGCGAACCGTTCCGCGCGTCGAGCGCCTGGCAGGCGAGCGCCGGAGTCAACGTCGTGTCGAAGATGCTCGGCGGTGACATCACCGCGAACGCATTCGGCGCGACGCTCGACGACCTCGCGGTCGACGTGGTCTCGGGTGCGACCCCGTACGCATCGCCAGGAAGCGCGGCCGCAGGCGGCGCCGCGGCTGCCAGCCGCCAGTTCACCGAGGAGCAGCTCGGTAGCTACAGCTACCGGGCCAACCGTGGCCGCGGCCGCACCTATGGCGTCGAGACGATGGTCCGCCGTCGGGTCGGGCAACTCCAGGGCTGGGTCGCGTACACGTTCTCGCGCTCGTACCGTCAGGGTGATCCGTGGGCGCTCGAGTCGTACGCGCCGTACGTACTCGACCAGCCGCACGTGCTGACCGCGCTCGTGACGGCTCCGGTGGGGCCGCGGTGGAGGATCGGCACGCGGTTCCGCTACGCCAGCGGCAACCCGATCACGCCGACGGTCGGCTCGTACATGGACACCGGCCTGCAAGAGTACGTCGCGTTGTCCGGACGCGTGCTGTCCGAGCGCCTCCCGGCGTTCGCCCAGCTCGACGTCCGCATCGACCGATCGTGGAACCGGCCCTGGGGCACGCTCAAGTTGTTCCTCGACGTTCAGAACGTGACGAACCGACTGAATCCCGAGGGCGTGTCGTACAATTTCGACTACAGCTCGAAGCAATATTCGCGCGGGTTGCCGGTGTTCCCATCACTTGGGCTGGAGTACGTACCATGACGGGCTTCGACCGCGTCGTGATGCCCGCGGTGCTCGTCGCGCTTGCCGCGTGCGACGACGCAGGCATCGATCCGATGACGAGGATCACTGCCCCGCGCGTGCTCGCGATCACCACAGAGCCGTCGGCGCTGTCCCTCGACGGTGAGCTCGCGCTGACGGCGCTGACGGTCGATCCCGATGGACCGCGGATCGGGATCGGAGGGAGCACGTCGATCGATGGTCGTCCGGTAGACGCCATGCGCATGCGGGCGTGTGCGCCATGGAAGTTCATCACCGATCCCACGCGAGACTGCGTCGGTGACGACGCGCTGCCGCTCGAACTCGACGCCGCCGGTCGTGCCGTGACGTCCGCAGCGGAGCTCGCGACTGCGTTCCCGTCGCCGCCTGGCGTACCCGCGCCACCCGATCCGTGGCGTGCGGCACTTGCTGCGGGCTTGAAGCTCCGAGTTCCGATCATCGCAGAGGTCGACGTCGACGGGCAGACCCTGATCGCGCGACGAGATGTCGACGTGGTGGAGACCACGGTGCAGCGCCAAAACCCGCGGCTCGCCGAAATCCGGTTCGACGGGATGTCGACCGGTACGTTGCGCGCTGGCCAGCGCTACGTGCTGACCGCGACGATCGACCGCACGAGCCTCGACGAGGTCCCAGATGCCGAACCGCTCGGTGCGCTCGAGAACGTCGTCTGCAACTTCTACAGCCCGGCAGGGGAGATCAGCGAAGCCGAGGTCTCCGTTGTAGATCCCGACGCGCTCGTGCCGGAGACCACGCCCAACACGTACACCGCCGGCCTACCTGGAACGACGTGGCTGTTCGTGATCGCCACCGACGAGACGGGGGGCATGAGCTTGACCTCGGTCCGGCTCACGATCGAGTGAATGGCGTAACCAACAACCGATCCACGCACCCGCGTGCGTAACCCAGAAGGAAGATCCGGCGTCCAACTGTCGTTCTAGAAAGGAACCCAGATGAAGCATCTCCTGCTTGCAGCAGTTCTCGGCGTGACCGCGTGTGGCGGCTCTCCCAAGACCACCGACACCACCGTCGCCACATCTCCGACAACCTCGGACGTCGTCGACACCGCCGTCGGTGCGGGGTCGTTCACCACACTGGTCACGGCGATCAAGGCCGCGGGCCTGGTCGACACCCTCAAGGGCCCCGGACCCTTCACCGTATTCGCGCCCACAGACGACGCATTCGCGAAGCTTCCGGCGGGGACGATCGATGCGCTGCTCGCCGACAAGGCAAAGCTGACGGCCGTGCTCACCTATCATATCGTGGCCGGCAACGTCAGCTCCGCGCAGGTCGCAGGGATGACGGAGGCGACGACGATCCAGGGCGGGAAAGTGGCCATTGATGCCTCGACCGGCGTCCGGATCAACGGTGCGAACGTGGTGAAGGCCGACATCCTCACCTCGAACGGCATCATCCACGTGATCGACACCGTGCTCTTGCCGCCCGAGTAGCGCTGGGTTCATCGCGTCGCGCATCGCCTTGCTGGTGATCGCTGCGACGAACCGTTTCTCGACGTAGGTTGGAGATCGATGTCGAGGGTCGTAGACAACCTCAAGAGGTAAGCGTTGGGGGCAACTTTGGGGGCAACTTCACGGGGCGTTCGGCAACTCTTCTGAGCGATTCCAGCGCTTGAGACAGACCTTCGACTCCCGCCGCCTCCACTTACATTCCAAGCACTTAGCTCGGATTTTCGGTCACTCTGCCATTCCTCTGCCACGTGGGTCCGCCAACTTGCGCGGCCCCCGCATCGAGCAGCTTCACCGCGTCGCGGACGATCTCCGGACCCAGATGCGCATACCGCATCGTCATCTGGATCGTGCTGTGGCCGAGCAGCTCCTGCACGGCCTTGAGCGGCGCGCCGCGCATCACCAGGTGACTCGCGAACGCGTGCCTCAGGATGTGCCAGCCGATCAGCCGCAGCCCAGCCTTCTTGCACGCCTTCCACAGCGGCCCTTTCGCTTCGCCCCTCGTCAGCATGTTCCCACTCATGTCGCAGAACACGAGCGGACCACGAAGGTGCCGATGCGCCTTGAGCGCTGCGCGCACGTCGTCGCCGAGCGGGATCTCACGCGGCTTGCCCGACTTCGGCGTGCCGATGTGACCTCCCACGACGTTCTGCCGGACGAGGATCCGTCCGGCAACCAGATCGACGTCCTGCCAGCGCAGCGCGAGCACCTCGCCCTGGCGCATGCCGGTGCGCAGCGCCACGAGGACCATCGTGCGCCACTCACCGTCCGCGCCTGCCACCAGGCGATCGGCCTCCTCGAAGTCGAGGAAGTCGAAGTCGCCGCGCTCGGTCTTCAACCACTCCACCTCCGGCACCGCGGCGATCAGGCCGCGCTTGCGCGCGATCACGAGCATCCGGCGCAGGCAGGTGAGCACGTTGTTGATCGTCTTCGGCGACAGGTTGCGCACCGGATTCGGCGCATCGCTACGCCGCTCGGCGTTCGCGATCGGCGTCCTGGACAGCGCGAGCTTGAAGTCCTCGATGACCGCGTACGTGACCTGATCGAGCCGCAGGTCACCAAGCCGCGGCACGATGTGCGTGCGCAGCATGGTCTCCTTCGATTCGACCGACGATCGCTTGTTCTGGACCCGCGACGCGTCGACGAACACCGACGCGAACTCGCGAACCTTGGGCACCTCCGTTTCCTTGGTGAGCAGCGAGGGCTTCTTGACCTCGCCGGTGTTGTAGACGCGCGCGATAGCACGGCGTTCCGCTTCCTCGGCGCCCGCCCTGGTGTTGGGCAGGCCATCCCTGGTCGGCACGCCAAAGATCCGCACCGTGCGTCCGACGCCGGTGCGGAGCTGTGTCCGGTAGAACCACGTGTTCCACCGTTTGTCTCGTCGAGCACTCATGTCGAGCCTCTTTCCGACGAGCCCCTGCAACGACACGGTTAGACCATGCCACGAGGACCCGCTGGTTGTCCCGGGATCGGCTACGCCGCGCGCCTCAGCACGTCGCGGCAGGCAAGCCACCGTTAGACGCCGTTAGACGCCGTTAGACGCTGCGTCTCTACGTCCTACTTCGGGCGCTTGACCGGCCGTGCCGCCCGACTGGTCCGTGTTCTCTTGGGCTCGCTCGCCTTGGCCGCTGCCTTCGGTTTGCTCGCCCGGCCCGCTCGCTTGCGCTTGGTCGCCTTGGCCGCGGCCTTCGGCTTGCTCACGCTCCCCGTTCCCTTGCCCTTACTCGTCGCCTTGCTGCCAGGCGTACCTGTTGATGCCTTGGCACGGGGAAGCTCCACGGGGATCTGAAACGAAAACGCCCGCCGCGGAGCCGGACGCTCACCCAGAATGCCAGCGCCCTCCTGCTCGGCCTGGCTGAGCGCCTTGAGCAACGCGTCGCGGAGCGACGACACGTCGAAAAGGGAGTAGCTGTCGTAGCTCCCCACGTCTTGCCGCTTTCTGGGCCGACAATTCCGCAAGTCTCTGCCCTCTCCGGGGCGGCGTAGGGGCGGGCACCAAGGGCCGGCGATGCCGGTCAGGAGGCGCTCGTGATCAGTTCTCATTCATCTC
>CANKMW010000165.1 GCA_947483555.1 Myxococcales bacterium | reverse complement strand
GTTTCGGCGTCGGTTTCGGCGTCGGTTTCGGCGTCGGTTTCGGCGTCGGTTTCGGCGTCGGTTTCGGCGTCGGTTTCGGCGTCGGTTTCGGCGTCGGCGTCGGCGTCGGCGTCGGTTTCGGCGTCGGCGTCGGTCTCGGCGTCGGTCTGCAGCACCCGCTCGGCGATCACCTCGAGCAGCCGATCGAAGTTGCGGCCGTGGGCGGCCGAGACCGCGATCGGCTCACCGAGGCCGAGCGCGTGGAACTCGGCGAGGTTGATGTCGCGCTTGGGCGAGTCGAGCTTGTTGACGGCCAGGACGATCGGCTTGCCGGTCGGTCGGACCAGGCGAACCACCTCGGCGTCGAGCGGCGCCAGTCCGGCCGAGCCATCGACGACCAGCACCAGGAGGTCGGCCTCGTCGATGCCGCGCCACGCCTGGCGATGGATCCCGGCGCCGATCAGGTCGCCCTCGGCGGTCGGATCGAGGCCGCCGGTGTCGATCACGTCGATGACGTGGCCGAAGTAGTCGAGCTCGCCGTAACGACGATCGCGCGTGAGCCCCGGGGTGTCGTGGACCAGCGCTGGCCGGCCGCCGACCATGCGGTTGAAGAGGGTCGACTTGCCGACGTTGGGGCGGCCGACGATGGCGATGCGCGGCCTCATGTTCTGCCTCCGCCGCTGCCGCCGCCACCCAGGTCGGCGAACCCCACCCGGCGCAGGCCGGCGTCACCGTTCGACCAGTCCGGCACCACCTTGACGAACAGCGTGAGGTGCACCGTACAGCGGAACAGCTCACCGAGCGCGGCGCGGCCGGCGATGCCGAGCTGCTTGATGCGGGCGCCGCCCTTGCCGATCACGATCGCTTTCTGCGAGTCGCGCTCGACCGCGATACAGGCCCCGATCGCCAGGTCGCCGTTGTCGCGTTCCTCGAAGGTCTCGATCACCACCGCCGACGCGTAGGGCAGCTCCTTGCCGAGCTGGTGGTACAGCTGCTCGCGGATCAGCTCGGCGGCCAGGAACTCCTCGGCGCGATCGGTGACCATGTCCTCGGGAAACATGGCCGGCCCGACCGGCAGCATGCCGACCAGCGTCGTCACCAGGCGTTCGACGCCATCGCCGACCAGCGCGGCGATGGGGACCACCTCGAGCCCGTCGCGGCCGGCGGCGGCGCCCCAGCGGCCCCAGGTCTCCATCAACGGCAGCAGCTCGGGCTTGTCGACCCGGTCGATCTTGTTGAGCGCGATCACCAGCGGCACCCCGGCGATCGCGGACGCCAGATCGGCGGCGTCGGGCTTGCTCAGCCGGTCGGGGTTGCGGGCCCGACTGTCGCTGGCGTCGACGACGTACAGCGCGACGTCACAATCGCCGGCGGCGCCGAGTGCCTGCGCGCGCATGAAGCGGCGCAGCGCGCCCTTGCCGAGCTGGATCCCGGGCGTGTCGATGAAGCACAGCTCGAACGCCTCCGGCTCGAGTCCGTCGACGCGGCCACGGTGGATGCCGATGATCCGGTTGCGGGTGGTCTGCGGTCGCGGTGACACCGCGGCGAGGTGGCGGCCGAGGACGCGGTTGAGCAGCGTCGACTTACCTCCGTTGGGAAGGCCGACGATGGCGCAGGTTCCCCCGTGGACCGTTCGACCAGGCTCGGGACTGGTCGTCGCGGGTAGAGGGGGCTCGGACATGGCGCCCGCGTATAGCACAGCGCGGGCCCGGCGCCGGCCTCGGTTGCTGGGTGCCACACGGCCGAAAACTGGCGTCGCCGCCGCCAGGAGGCGACGGTGGGGCGTGGCGCTCCTGTCGCTCGCCCTTGCCGTGCTGGCGCTCGTGGCCGGTGCCCTGCCCCATCCCGGGATGTTCGTCGGCCTTGGCCTGGCGATCGCCGCCACCGGCACCGGCGCCGTGGCGTGGCGGCAACGCGGGGCGCGCGGCGCCTACCGGCTGCTCGCCGCGGTCGGTGTCGGTGTCGCGGTGATCGCGCTGGCCCTGGGCGGTGTGCGCTACGCGATCACGTTGTTCGCCGTGGCGCGCCTGACCGGGCTGGCCGGATGATCGACGCCGGTCAGCGCAGGATCGCGAGCCACAGCACCAGCGCCCCGATCGCCACGACGCCGACCGCGAGCACGGCGAGGCCGCGGGCGAGCGCGCTGCGGTCGACCGAGCCGAGCACCTCGTGGAGCTCCATCACCCGGCGTTCGTTGGTGCCGATGTCGACGTCGACCGACTCGACGTCGGCGAGATCGCGGGCCAGCGCGCGCGGCCGATCGATCACCAGGCGCTCGCCCAGGTCGGCGAGCGCGCTGTCGCGGGCGGCCTGACTCTCGGCCAGCGCGCGTTCGATCACCTTCTGATGCGCGCCGACGACGCCGAGTCGTTCCTGCAGGCGCTCGGCGGTCGCGCCCAGCTCGGTGCCCGTGGTCTCGAGCCGGGCGCGGGCCGCGGTGCGCCGCGCTTCCAGCTCGGCGATGCGCGGCAACAGGGCGTCGAGCTCGGCGGCGAGCGCCGGTTCATCGCGCTGCACGGCAACCCGATCGGCGCGCAGCGTGGCCAGCTCGGCCTCGACCGCCGAGCGGTCGTGGCGCGGCCCTTTCACCGCGACCAGGCTCGACTCGGTGGCCGCGATCTTGGCCGCGATGCGATCGAGCGTGGTGCGCAGGTCGGTGGCCTTGCGGCGGACGGCGCTGGCCTCGCGTTCGAGGGGCGCCAGCTTGGTCGCCAGCTCGGCGAGCTCGAGCTCGATCGCCGCCACCTCGGCCGTCAGCCGCCTGGTCTCCGACTCGTGATCGCGGCGCGCCGCCGCCGCTTCGGTCTCGGCCGCAGCGAACTGGCCGGCCTGGCGCGAGCGCTCTTCCTCGAGCACGGCCAGGCGGTCGCGGGCCTCGGCAACACCCGGCTGGCGCTGACCGTCGTCGGCGAGCACCCGGGCGGCCAGCTCGATGAGCCGCTTGCGTCGCTTTCCGCGTTGACTCGCCAGCTCGGCCTCGACCCGGATCAGCTCTCGCCGACTGCGGGTGACCCCGAACAGCACCGTCGCGACGTAGCGAACGTCGCCGCCCAGACCGCGTCGCCGCGGCAAGGACGCGATCGCACGCACCGATCCGGTCGGTGCGTGACGCCGGGCCCCGGCTCGGGTGTCGGCGCCGGCCTCGGCCTCGGCGGCGGCATCGCCAGGAATCCGCGGATCGATGTGGGTGGCGTCGTCGCGATCGTCCTCCCCGCGCGCGGTGTCAGCGCGCAGGCTGTCGGCGTCGAACTTGTCTTCGCGTGCGGTCGCGTCCTCGACCGGTGGCGCAGCCCGGCGCGGCGGCGTTGGCGGTGGGGCGGCCGATGGTCGCTTCGGGCGTGGGGGCGATGGCGGCGGTGGCGGTGGTGCCGCGGACGGACGCTTCGCGGTGGGCGGCGCCGCGTCGGCGGGCGGCTCGGAGGGCTGGCCGGGCACCGCCCAGCCACCTGCGAGGTCGTCGATCCGCTGCCGCGTATCGTCGCCGGCGCGGCGTCGGTCGTTGTCCCCCACCGCGGCAACGTATCACATCGATCTCCGATTCGCGCCGTTCACTCGTCGGTTGCAGGCTCCAGATCCTTGTCTTTGCAGGTATCTACGTGCAGCACCTGCCAATCAGGTTGACACCATAGCCACCTTCGTTGGCACACTGTCCTTGGTCGCATGTCTCGCCGCCAGCCCTCGACCCCCAGCCGATCCGATCTCGTGCCGGCGCGCTATCAGCTGCTGGCCCCGCTCGGGAGCGGTGGCCAGGCTGATGTCTGGTCGGTCGCGGACACCCACCACCCGAACGCGCGCCTGGTCCTGAAGGCGGTCCGCCGCGATGGCGGCAGCGGGGCGGCCGCGGACGCCGAGCTGGCCCACGAGTTCGAGCGCTTGACCCAGCTCGAGCACCCGGCCCTGCCCCGGGTCCGCGACCTCGGCGTGCTCGCCGCCGACCTCGGGCCGCTACCGGCCGGCACGCTGTACTTCACCGCCGATGCGATCGATGGCGCGCCGTTGCTGACCGCGATCGCCGGCGCGCCGCGCGGCGATCGGCCGCGCCTGCTGTGGACCGCGGCGATCGACGTCGCGGCGGCGCTGGCCCACATCCATGCCGCCGGGCTGTGCCACTGCGACGTCACCCCGGCCAACGTGCTGCTCACCGGCAGCGGCGAACGCGCCCGCGCCGTGTTGATCGATCTCGGGCTGTCCGCCGTTCGCGGCGTCGTCGGCGAGGCGCGCGGCACGCTGGCCTACATGGCCCCCGAAGCGCTCGCCGGCGTGGTCGACCCGCGCAGCGATCTGTGGGGACTGGGCGCGACGCTGTACCAGGCCGCCGCTGGCACGCCGCCGTTCGCCGGCGCCGATCGCGGCCAGCTGGTCCGTTCGATCCTGCGCGCCACGCCGCCGCGACTCGAGGGCGCCGCCGCGCCCGGGCTGGTCGATCTGATCGCGCGCCTGCTCGCGCGCGATGCCACCGCGCGACCGGCTTCGGCGCTGGCGGTGTTCGACGAGCTGGTGCAGGCCGCCGCCGCCCTGGCCAAGGCGCCGCGGCCGCGACCCCGGCCCGCGGTGCGGCCCCCGATCGCCGCCGCGACCGCGTTCGCCGCCGACGCGGCGCTCGCCGAGCTCGGCCGCGCGTTCGCCGCCTGCCGCCGTGGCGACCTGGTGGCGCCGATCGTCGTTCGCGGGCCGGTCGGCGCCGGTGCCGGCGACGTCGTGGCCCACGCGGTGCGCCGCCACCAGCTCGAGGCGGCCGCGCGTGGCGAGACGCCGGTGGCGGTCGTGAGCGGCGGTCTCGACGCCGTCGCGGCCGTGCTCGACATCCACGCCAGCGCCGCCGGTGGCGAGCGCACCAGCGCGGCGCTGGCCGCGGCCGTGGTGGTCGGCGCCGCCCAGCGCCGTGCGACCGCGACCATCATCGACGTCGGCGGCGACGAGCGCGCCGCGTCGCTTTCGGCGGCCCTCGCCGCCTCGGCGGGCGCCCTCGGTCTCGTCATCCTGGTCTGTGAGGGTGAGGCGGCGCCGGCGAGCGCCCACACGATCACGCTCGGAGCGGTGTCGGCGGGCGCGCTGGCCGTGTTGACCACCGAGATGCTGGGTCGCGCTGCGCCGGCGGCGTGGGTCGAGAGCCTGACCCGCGCCTCCCGCGGCCTGCCGGCGCTGGCCGCCGCCATCGTGGCGGCGCTCGCCGCCCGTGGTGATGATCCGTGTGCCCTCGACCCCGAACGCGACGCCGACGGCGCCACGCTCGACGAGCTGCGGCTGCGACACATCGCGTCCCGGGGCGCCGCGGCGCGCGATGCGGCCGAGGTGCTGGCGGCCTGGGAAGGCGCGGTCACGTTCGAGCTCGCCAGCGCGACCATGCGCGACGGCGCCGCCGCCGGGTCGACGATCGCCGCCGGCTGGGCCGGTCGCGGCCTCGCGGCGTTGTGCGAGATCGGCGCGGCGCTCCGCACCGGCGATCAGCTCGTGATGGCGCCCGGGCTGGTCGCCGCGGTCCACGCCGCCACGTCGCCAGCACGGCGCGTCGCGTGGCACGGCGCCGCCGCCGCGCTCGGCCGCGCGCGCGGGCTGCCGCCGGAGCGCTGGGGCCACCACCTCGCCGCGCTGCCGCCCGACCCCGAGGCGATCGCCGCGCTGTGCGCCGCGGCGCAGGACAGCCTGGCCCGCGGCCGGCCGGCCCGGGCGTGGATGCTGGCCGCGGCCGCCGCGCGCGTGCCGGGCGCGAGCGGCGCGACCGCCGCGCTGCTCGGCGCGCGCGCGGCGATGGTCGCCGGTGAGTACGGCGCCGCCGTGCGGCTCGCCAGCCGCGCGGTCGCCGATCTCGACGATCCGCAGGCCCGGCTCGTCCTCGCGCGTGCCCACCAGCGCGCCGGCGATGGCGGCGCGGCCGCCGACGTGCTCGCCGCGCTCGCCATCGCCGCACCCCACGACTGCGATGTGGTCGGCGCCCACGCTCGGCTGCTGGTCGCGTGCGGTCGCCACGCCGAGGCCGAGGCTGCGGTGGCGGCGCTCGGTCCGCTGCCGGTCAGCGCGGGTGGCGCGCTGTGCGCCGAGGCCGCCGGCAGCGCCCGCCTGTATCAGGACGATCCGTCCGGCGCCGAGGCCCGCTACGCCGAGGCCGAACGCATCGCCACGGCCGTGGGCGACCGGGCGTTGATCGGCCGCGCCCGCGCGCTGCGCGGCATGGCGGCCCAGCATCGGGGCGAGCTGGCGCTGGCCTCGACGTGGTACCGCGACGCGGCCGTCGAGGCGCGCGCCGGCGGCGACATCCACGCCGCCGCGATCGCCGACCTCAACCATGGCACCACGCTCGCCGAGCGCGGCCGACATGGCGAGGCACTGGTGGTGCTGGCAACCGCGACCGCAGCCCTGGCGGCGCTCGGCCAGGTCGCCGAGCTGGCCGCCGGCGAGATCGATCGCGGCCTGTCGCTGCTCGCGGTTGGCCAGGTCGACGCGGCCGCGGCCGCATCGCGCGCGGCCGCCGCCCATGCCGACGTCGATCGCTCACCCCAGCTGGCGGTGTTCGCGCGCTTGCTCGCCGGCGACATCGCGCGCCGGCGCGGCGAGCTCGCCGCCGCCGCCGAGGCCTACGAGGACGCCAGCGAGCTCGCGGCCCGCCACCGGCTCGCCGATCGGCGCCACGCCCTGCGCGCGCTGGCCACGCTCGCGGCGACCCGCGATCCGGCGGCCGCCAGCCACGCCCTCGACGAGCTCGAAGCCGCCGACGCCAGCGCCGACGATCGCGACCGGACGCTGCTGTGCCGCGGCCGCGTGGCGCTGACCCGGCCCGGCCCCGACGCCGCCGCGGTGGGTGATCAGCTCGCCGCGCTGGCCGCCCGCGCCCGGGCCGAGGATCGCCGCGATCGGGCGTGGCGCGCCGGCTGGCTGGCGGCCGCGCTCGCCGACGTCGCGGGTAGCGTGGAGGTGGCCCGGACCCGCGCTCGCGCGGCGCACGGCGAGTGGTCGGCGCTCGCCGGCGAGACGCCCGCACCGTTCCGGGCCGGGCTGGCCGATGACCCCGACGCCATCGCCCTGGCGCGGCTGGCCATGCCGGCCGGGTTGACCTCGGACCGTAGCGCCGCGCCGACGGCCGAGATCGAGACCTTGCGCTTGCGCCGTCTGCTGGCGCTGTCGCGCCGCCTGCATGCGGAGTCGTCGCTCGACCGTCTGCTCGACGAGGTGATCGACACCGCGATCGAGCTGACCCGCGCCGAGCGCGGCTTCCTCCTGCTCGACCGCAGCGGCGCGCTCGAGGTCGTGGTGGCCCGCGGCTTCGCGGCCGGGGCGCTCGCCGACCCGGGCGCGGTCTCGCGCTCGATCGCGCAGCGCGCCGTGGCCAGCGGCGAGCCGGTGGTCACGGTCGACGCCGGCGTCGACGAGCGCTTCGGCGGTGCGGCCTCGGTCGCCGCCCATCGCCTGCGTTCGGTGGTCGCGGTGCCCTTGCACCAGCGCGGCCAGGTCCGCGGCTGCCTCTACGTCGAGCACCGACTCCGTCCCAGCGCCTTCGACGATGACGCCACCGGCCTGGTGGTCGAGCTCGCCGATATCGCCGCGCTCGCGATCGACAACACGCGACACGCCGAGGACTTGCGCCGCCAGAAGACCGAGCTCGATGCCCTCGCCGGCCGGCTGGGTGCCGAGGTCGCGGCGCGCGAAGCCGAGCTGGCGGTGGTGCGCGCTCGCCTGCCCCGCAGCCGCGACCGCCTCGGTCCCGGCCTCGACGCCATCGTCGGCACCTCCCCCGAGATCGTCGCCATGCTGGTGGTGATCGAGCGCGCCGCGCGGGTGACGTCGCCGGTGGTGGTGGTCGGCGAGAGCGGCACCGGCAAGGAGCTGGTGGCGCGGGCGCTCCACGACGCCGGGCCGCGCCGCGACCATCCGTTCGTGGCCGTCAACTGCGGCGCCATGCCCGAACACCTGCTCGAGAGCGAGCTGTTCGGTCACGTGCGGGGCGCGTTCACCGGCGCCGATCGCGATCGCCGCGGCCTGTTCGAGGTCGCCGACGGCGGCACCCTGTTCCTCGACGAGATCGCCGATACCGGCCCGGCGATGCAGGCCAAGCTGTTGCGGGTCCTGCAGGACGGCGTGTTGCGTCGGGTCGGCGACGATCGCACGCGTCACGTCGATGTGCGGGTGGTGGCCGCGACCCAGCGTTCGCTCACCGAGCTGGCGGCGGCGGGCGCCTTCCGCGACGACCTGCGCTTCCGGCTCGAGGTCATCAGCCTCCGGGTCCCGCCGCTGCGGGCCCGCACCGTCGACCTGCCGCTGCTGGTCGAGCACCTGC
Organism: Myxococcales bacterium; assembly: GCA_947483555.1. GTDB lineage: Bacteria > Myxococcota_A > Polyangia > Haliangiales > Haliangiaceae > UBA2376. Next base: position 487 of record CANKMW010000165.1, on the reverse strand, counting down.
TCGCTCGCCTGGCGCCCGCCAAGCCGCCGTCGCTGACCCGCGCCGCGTGGCGCGCGCTGGCCGCCCACCCGTGGCCGGGCAACGTGCGCGAGCTCGAGAACGCGCTGGCACGCGCGGTCGCGCTCGGCGGCGACGTGATCGATGTCGACGATCTGCCCGAGGCGATCGTCGCCCGCGCCGCCCTGCCGGCCGCCGGCGTCGCCCCGGGCGCCGACCTGCGTCTGCGACCCGCGCTCGATGCCCTCGAGCGGATCCACATCGCCGCCGCCCTCGAGCGCGCCCGCGGCAACCAGACCGTCGCCGCCCGCCTGCTGGGACTGTCGCGGTTCGGACTGCAGAAGAAGCTGCGGCGGGCAGCCGGCGAGCCATGACCGAAACCGAAGCCGAAACCGAAACCAAAACCAAAACCGAAACCGAAACCGAAACCGAAACCGAAACCGAAACCGAAACCGAAACCGAAACCGAAACCGAAACCGAAACCGAAACC
>CANKMW010000164.1 GCA_947483555.1 Myxococcales bacterium | reverse complement strand
CGCGCTGGAAGCCGCCGACCGGCCGACACGTCCTTCAGCTCCGCGCGTTGGCCGTCAGCGACCGCTGGGCCGAGGCCATGAGCCTCACGCTGCAGCCGCTGCGGAAGTCCGTCCGGGCGGCCGCGTGATCAGCATGAGAGCCACACCCGCATGGACATGATGAGTTGCGGTGGCCCGGAAAGGCACAACCAGGGCGGGGGATCGTCATCCGTGACGAACAGATACACCCTCGTTGCACCGACCGGAACGATCTTGGAGAGCAGGGACAAGCCTCCGCCGTCAGCGTAGCCAAACGATCTGGACGGGACGGGCACATGCTCCCACCACCATGCGCTGCTCTCGGGAAAGGCGAAACGGCGAGCGACCTTCGACCGCAGAACTGCCGCCGCGCTTTCGTCGAGGACCGTCAGACCGGGCGTGGCTGACAGGTGCGCCTGGATTTCGTTCATCAACTCTGCATTCACGGACTACTCCTGGACATTGGGCCGTGATGGATGCTCCCGGCCACTGATTCAGGCGCCCGGCCTCCGGTCCGAAGGTTGGTCGCTGCCTCGGTATGGGACGGAAGGGTGTCTGCGATCATGCCTCCGTTGTCGGCAGGCCGACCGGCGCGGTTGCGTCGGATTCGAAAGAAAAGCGCCGATCCGCGCCCGCGGGGACCGAACCGCCCGGATCAGCAACGGTTTCTCGCCTGACTCGCCGGGTGCGGCGCCGGCGGTCCGCGCTATCCTGCCGCCGCTGTGCCGTACGACGACGACCCGACCGCCACGTCGACCGGCGCCAGCGATCCGGCGCTCGATGCGACCATGGCGGCGCCGGACGGGTCGGCGGGGGCGGCGTCCGGCGGGTCGGGCGGGTCGGGCAGCGGCGGGTTGCCGCCGCCGACGCGCATCGGACGCTACGAGGTGCGCGCCGTGCTCGGCAGCGGGGGCATGGGCGTGGTCTACCGCGCCCGCGATCCGGAGCTCGATCGCGACCTGGCCATCAAGGTCGTGCAGCCGAGCGCGTCGACGCCACGGGCGCAGGAGCGGCTGCTCGAGGAGGCGCGGGCGATGGCCAAGCTCCGGCATCCGGCGGTGGTGCCGGTGTTCGACGTCGGCACCACCGCGCGCGGCGTGTACATCGTCATGCCGATGGTCGGCGGCGCCACGATGTACGACTGGATGAAGGAGCCGCGACCGTGGCGGCAGGTGCTGGCCCGCTTCATGACCGCCGGCCGCGGGCTGGCCGCCGCCCACGCCGCCGGGCTGGTCCACCGCGACTTCAAGCCCCGCAACGTGCTGCTCGGCGACGGCGGCGAGGTGATGGTCGCCGACTTCGGCATCGCCGCGCGCACCGACGACTCGCTCGATCCCGACCGCGCCGTGTCGACGCCGGGCGCGGCGCAGGTGTCGTCGATCGCCGGCACGCCGGCGTACATGGCACCCGAGCAGGCCGAAGGCGGCGTCATCGACGCTCGCGCCGACCAGTACAGCTTCTGCGTCAGCCTGTGGGAGGCGCTGTGCGGCGAGCGGCCCGAGCAGGCCGAGACTCGCACCCGCGCCGGGGCCTCGATGCGCGCGCTGGCGAACGCGACCGGCCGCCGCGGCGCACCGGCGTGGCTGCTGGCGGTGATCGCGCGCGGCTTCTCGGCGCTGCCGGAGCGGCGCTGGCCGTCGATGGAGGCGTTGCTCGGTCACATCGAGCGCCGGCTGCGGCGGCCGCGGCTGGTCGCCATGATCGCCGGCGCGGTGGTGCTGGCCGGCGTCGCGGCCAGCGCCGTGCTGATCCTGCCCGCGCAGCGGACCGATCCGTGCCCCGATCCCGGCCGCCGACTCGCCGACGTGTGGAGCCCTGCGATCCGGTCCCAGATCGAGGCCGCGTTCACCGCCACCGGGCTGCCGTACGCCGGCGACACGCTGGGGCGCGTGGTGCCGGTGCTCGATGCCTACGCCGGCCAGTGGAAGGTGAAACAGCTCGCCGCCTGCCGCGCCGGCCGGGTCGAGCGGACCCAATCGGACGCCCTGCTCGACCGGCGCTTGAGCTGCCTCGAACGCCGACTCGCCGCGCTGCAGGCGCGCACCGACGCCTTCCGCGCCGCCGACCGCGGCATCGTCGAGAACGCCGCCACCCAGGTCGACGGGCTACCGCACCTCGACGATTGCGACGACACCGAGGCGCTGCTGGCGTACCCGACGCCGCTGGCGGCGGCGCTGCGGGCGCAGGTCAAGGATCTCGAGCGGCAGCTCGACGCCGTCGAGGCCCTGGCCGTCCGCGGCCTGGTCAAGGAGCTGCTCGCGCCGCTCGAGACGATCGTCGCCACCACACGGACGCTCGGCTATCCACCGCTGCATGCGCGGGCGCTGCGGCTCCACGGCTCGGCGCAGTACGACAACGGCCAACCGACCGAGGCCACCCTGCGCGAGCTGGTCCAGACCGCCGCCGAGGCCCACGACGACGCCGCGGTGGTCCACGGATGGATCCACCTCATCGACGATCTCGCCAGCCGGCAGAGCAAGGTCGCCGAGGCCAAGGCGCTCGAGCCGGTGGCCGAGGCCGCCCTGGTCCGCGCCGGTTCGCCCCCGCGCCTGAGCTACAGCCTCAAGGGCGTGCTGGCGGCGCGCGCGCTGGCCGCCGACGAGTACGAGCTGGCCCTGACCCGCGCCCACGAGGCGCTCGACCTGGCGCCGACACCGATGAGCAAGGCGGCCGCGCAGGCCAACGTCGCCGCCACGCTGGCCACCATGGGTCGCTACAAGGATGGGCTACCGTTTGCCGAGGCCGCGCTGCGCGAGACCGAGGCCGCGAAGGGACCCGCGCATCCCGACACCGCGTCGCGGCTTCAGCTCCTGGCCCAGCTCTACGGGCGCACCGGCGCCACTGACCAGCAGGAGGCGATGCTGGGACGCGCGCTCGAGATCCAGCGCCGCGCGTCCGGCGAGGACAGCGTGCAGGTCGGGCGCACGCTGCTCAGCCTGGGCAACCTGGCGCGGGTGCGCGGCAAGTTCGAGGACGCCGAGCGCTCCCTGGCACGCGCGGTCGCGATCATGGAGCAAGCCGGTGACCCGCAGGGCCTGGCCAGCGCGATCGCCGCGCTCGCCGACGCCATCGCCGGCGGCCGCGGCTTCGACGCCGCGCGCCCGCACTACGAGCGCGCGCTGGCGCTGCAGGCGACGGCGACCGGTCGCGATCACCTGATGTACGCCATGGTGGAGACCAACTTCGCCAATCACTGGTTCGAGGTCGGCGACTGCGAGTCAGCGCGCCCGTACTACGTCCACTCGGCGACCTACCTCGAGCAGGTCAAGCACCCCGGCGCGGTGATGGCGCTGAGCATGCTGGCGCAGTGCGACCTCAAGGACGGCCGCACCGCCGACGGCATCGCGGCGCTCGAGCGCGCGGTGGCGACCTGCCGCAGCCACGGCTGCTCGGCCGGCGCGCTCGAAGGCGTGCTCTACGTGCTCGGCGGCCAGCTCATCGACACCGGCCGCGATCGCGCGCGCGGCCTCGCGCTGGTCCGCGAGGCCCGCGCCGGCTTCGAGCAGCTCGGCGACGGCGTCCAGGTGAAGACGATCGAGCGCTGGATGAAGGCCCACGACCTGTCGCCGCGGTGAGGCGTCATGGCGGCCGGCCGGCGACGTTCACGGCCGCGGCAGGCGCTTCGGCCGCGGACGGCGGCGGCGGGGCCGTCCGAGGAGCACGAGATCGAGGGCGTCCTTGGCGCGCCCGGTGGCAGCCTTGTTGACCCGCAACTCGGCCTCGCCGAGGAACGGGATCTCGAGTCCGTCGACGGTGAGCACGACGCGCCCGCGCCAGGCGGTGGCGAAGCTCACGCCGGTGACGTGCGTCATGATGTCGATCTGAAGCGGCGGCAGCCCGAGACGCACGAAGCACTCGTCGCCCGTGAAGCGACGCCAGGCCCGCGCCAGCGCCTTGAAGCCGAACTCATGCAGCGCGGCGCCGACGCGCCGTGCGTTGACCAGCGTCGGCGCGACCAGGACGTCGAGATCCTGGGTCGCCCGCGGTCGCCCGTGCGCCGCCAGCGCGTGCGCGCCCACGATCACGAACCGCACCTTGTGGGTACACAACAAATCGATGAACGAACGCCATTCGGGCGGGAGCTTCACCGTAGATCCCTTGTGTCGCAGCGCGGATGGTCTCGACCGCCGAGATCCGCTCGTGCAACGGCCGCGATCGCCAGTACGCCGTGTCGGCGGCGTCGGCAGCCTCGTGCGTCATCCAGCGAAAGACCCGCTTCACGACGTGCAGCGTACGCGGCCGACCGGGGGGTCGCAAACATCACGGTCCCAGACCGACCCATACCGCGCCGTCCTCGCCGAGCTCCTTCTTCCAGATCGGGACCCGGTCCTTGAGGCGATCGATCATGGCGCGGCAGGCGGTGAAGGCCTCGGCACGATGCGGCGCGGCGGCGACGATGACCACGGCGGCGTCGCCGATGGCCAGGGTCCCGGTCCGATGCTCGACGGCGAGCCGGGCCCCCGGGACCTCGGCCTCGATCTCGTCGACCAGCTCGCGCATCACCTTCTCGGCCATGGCGCCGTAGGCCTCGTACTCGAGCCGCTCGACGACGACGCCGCGGCTGTGGCGGCGGACCAGGCCGGTGAACGTGCACACGCCGCCGACCTCGGGGCCGGTGACCGCGGCCAGACAGCGGTCGAGCGACAGCGGCTCGGCGCTGAGCAGCACGTAGCGGGCGTTGCCGCCAGCCACCGGCGGAATGAGGACCAGCTCGTCGCCATCGGCGAGCGCCGCCCCGGCGTCGGTCATGGACTGGTTGAGGGCGATGCGGTAGTGGCCGCGGAGCTGGGCGACCACGGCGTGGCGCGCCTCGAGGGCGGCGATCGCATCGGCGACGGTGGCGCCGGCGTCGAGCTCGAGCGGCTCCTCGTCCTTGCCGAGCCGTTCGCGGAACACCGCGAAGTAGAGCACCTGGATCCGCATCTGGTGATGTCGTACCGTCTGCGGGCGATGGCGTCCAGCCTGCGGAAGCGCGTCGCGCGCAAGCGCACCGATCAGGCCGTGCTCGGCGCCCACGCGCGCAAGCTGTACAAGGCGATCTGGGCGGTGGCGCGCCGCATCCCGCGCGGCAAGGTCGCGACGTACGGCCAGGTCGCCGAGCTGGCCGGCATCCCCGGCGGCGCCCGGGTCGCTGGCGCCGCCATGCGCGCCAGCGACGGCCTGCCGTGGCATCGCGTGCTCGGCAAGCGGGGCCGGAACCGCGCCGGAGTCGCGATCCTGGATCCGGTCGGCGCCGCGGTCCAGCGCGGCTTGCTCGAGGCCGAGGGCGTCGTGGTCACCGATCGCGGGTTGGTCGATCTGGACCGCTACGGCTGGGCGCCGCAGCGGTAGCGCCGACCGACGGAAACGAAAGCAATGTCATGGCGATCGCCGCGGCGACGGAGGCCCCGGCACCGCGGATCGCTTTTCTTTCGTCCGGTACGCAACCGCAGCGGGGAGGAGTCGATACACGCGGGCAAGGAAGTAGAGGAAGCCCGATGAACGACACTCCGCCCGACGTTGCCACCGACGATGCGTCCACCGCCCGATTCCAGGTCGGCGACCTGAGCATCCGGGTCGGTGATCCGCCGATGCGAGCCATCTACGCCCGCGTCCGGCAGCTGGCCGCGACTGGAATGCCGGTCCTGATCTGCGGCGAGAGCGGCGTTGGCAAGGAGATCGTGGCCCGCGCTCTTCACGAGCTCTCGGCGCGGGCTCACGCCCCGCTGGTGCCGATCAACTGCGGCGCCATCGCGCCCGCACTTGTCGAGACCGAGCTGTTCGGCCACGAGAAGGGCGCGTTCTCGGGAGCCGCGAGCGCCCGGCCCGGCCTCATCGAGTCGGCCAGCGGCGGGACCCTGTTCCTCGACGAGATCGGCGAGCTACCCCTCGAGATGCAGACCAGGTTGCTTCGCTTCCTCGACGACCACGCCGTCCGGCGCGTCGGGGGAGACAGCGCGCGCCACGTCGACCTCCGCGTCGTCGCCGCCACCAACCGCGACCTCCTCGCCGAGGTGAAGCGCGGTCGCTTCCGCGACGACCTTCTGTTCAGGCTCAAGGGCGCGACCCTGCGGGTGCCTCCGCTGCGCGATCGTCCGCGGGATGTGCCACTGCTCGCCCACGACCTGCTCGACACCGCCCGTCGCCGGCTCGGTCGCGAACCGGTGCGCATCTCGGCCGCCGCGATGTACGCGCTCGTGCGCCACCCCTGGCCGGGCAACGTTCGCGAGCTCAAGCATGCGATGGACCTCGTCGCGGTCACCATCGAGGCGACCGAGGTCGAGGTCGAGGTCGAGCACCTGCCAGAGGAGGTCGGCGCCGCCGTCGCCATCGAGCCGCGGCCGGATGACCAGAGGGCTGCGGCGGCCCGGCGATCGCGGTCGCCACGGACGCGGCAGGCTCGCAGCGCGAGCCACGCCAGCGGCCCGCTCGTGCCAGTCGCGCAGGAGATCCGCGCGCTCGAGCAGATGCGCATGAGCCAGGCGCTGGACGCGACCGGGGGCGTACAGACCGAGGCGGCCAGGCTGATCGGCATGGCTCGGCGCACGTTCGTCACGAAGATGAACCAGTACGGGCTGAACCGACGCCGCGCATCGCGACCCCGAGCGCGCCCGTGCGCGAGATCGGCGCACGAGCGCTGTAGCTGCACGCCGGCGTGTGCCGACGACAGCTCATCCTGAAAGGGTGATTCGTTTCAACGTCGGGTTAACGCTCGCTTCGTGAAACTCGCCTCGCTGGCCTGCTCCTTGCTCATGAGCCCAGGCTCGTGCTCGCCCGAGGAGGTTTCATGCGCTCCATGCGATCCGCTGCTCGATCCACTCATCTCTCCTTCGTCTTCCGGTTCGTCGCCGCCGCGCTGCTGACCGGTTGCGCGTCGGATTCCGGTCGCGTCAGTCCGACGGACTGCGCCCGGCTGCGCGATCACCTGGTCGACCTGCGCATGCAGTCCGTGACCGCCGACCACGACCAGCACCGGGCGGCGCTCCGCGCGGCGCTCGGCGCCAGCTTCCTCACGTCGTGCGTCGAGCTCACGACCGAGGTGCAGCTCCGCTGCGCGCTGAGGGCCAGGGACGCGGAGGCGCTGGGCGCCTGCGGCGAGCCCGGCACCTGACGACCTGACCCGTTCACCCGACGTCTCGGCCGCTCCTCGGCCGGCTCCCCGCGACTCGTTTCCGGAGGCGTACTCATGCGACGCAAGCTTCACCGTCCGATCCGTCCGATGCTGGGCAGGGCCCTCGCGGCCCTGCTCGCCGTCACCATCGCCAACCCGCTGTGGGCGGCGCCCGGCGATATCACCCAGGTGCCAGCGCCCTCGCTCGGCTCCGACCCGCCCAGGTCGCGCGACCTCAGCGACGGCGACGCCTCGGTCTCGACCCAGACCGGCGGCTTCTCGTATTCCTATCCGATCGCGGTGCCGCCCGGTCGCCTCGGGGTGCAGCCCAGCCTGGCGCTGACGTACTCGTCGCAGGGCACCAACTACGGCGGCATCGCCGCCGGCTGGTCGCTGGCGATCCCGGAGATCACCCTCGATACCTCGCAGTCGATCGTCAGGACCAAGCTGGCCGGTGGGCCGCTGACCGAGGGACCGTGGGTCAGCAGCATGGCCGGCGGCCGGCCGCTCGTGGCCGTGACCGAGACGCCGATTCCCGGCGTGAGGCAGACCTTCCGCGCCAAGAGCGACAGCACGTGGGCGCGCTACGAGCGCATGGAGGCCGGGGCGGCGTATCGATGGCGGGTTCGCACCACCGATGGTGCGACCCTCTACTTCGGTGAGTCGGCGCGCGCGCCGTTGTCGACCGACCTGTGGGCGCCGCTGACCCGCACCGAGGACGCGTTCGGCAACACCGTCGAGTACACCTGGGAGGGCTGGCAGCTCCTCCAGATCCGATACACGTCGAACCCCGGTGCCGGATTGCCGGCGTTCGCCCGCGTGGACTTCGCCTGGGAGGATGGCTTCTGGTGCAACAACAGCCCCGTTGGCGCGCAGGAGGATCGTCGGCTGAATTTGACGCGCGGTCGGATGCAGCTCGCCAAGATCCGCGCGGTCGCGTTCGAACCATCGAACCAGACCGACGTGCACACGCGCGAGATCACGCTGTCCTACGAGCCCGATCTCGCGGCGTGCGGCGCCAGGCGCGCCCCGATGCGCGTGCTGACCAGCATCCAGGAAAGCGCGTGGGGCGTGAACATTCCTCGCGTCGACCTGCCGCCGGTGACCTTCGACTACAACCGCTTCGACCGCGCGTTCGACGCCACGGTCGTTCAGAACATGGGAGCCCTCTGGCCCGAGGATCCGAGTCCCTTCAACCTCGGATCAGGGATCCGTCGCCAGGGCTCGGCGTGGCCGTCGGTCGAGTCGATGCTGCTCGACTTCAACGGCGACGGTCTCCAGGACCGCATCTTCGTCTACCCCGACGACAACGAGTGCAAGTTCGCCTGGGTCAGGAATCGCGGGCGCGCCGAGGGTCCGACCGGCCAGATGGACTTCGACCTCGCAAGTGCCCCGCAGACGCTGCCCCGACTTCCGTGGCGCCAGGGCGCGGTGAAGGACGGCTCGGTGGAGTGGTGCTCGCTGAGCGCGCAGTACACGATGCTCACCAACAAGGACGTCAGCGGCAATGTGCCGTGCCCGGCGACCACGGGTGTTACGAGGCGCCCCTGCTGATTGGCATCAAGGCGGCTTGAGCGATGGGCCTCATCGCGGTGGCCGGTGCTCGTCATCGCGGCGATGCGCATCGGCGGCGTGGGCGGCGTGATCCGGAACGCCGATGGCCATCGTGCCGCGTCGGT
>CANKMW010000163.1 GCA_947483555.1 Myxococcales bacterium | reverse complement strand
TGGTCGGCTGCGCCGTGAACACCAGCACCGTCGCCGCTGCCGGCGTGACGTTGAACGACGAGCTGGTCGCCGCCGTCAGCGACCCCGACGTCGCTCCCAGCGTGAACGTGCCCACCAGGTTGAGCGACAGGTTGGCGAACGTCGCCACGCCCGCCGCCGCCGCCTGGGTCGTGGTGCCGCTCAGCGTCCCGGTCGCCGGCGACCGCGTCACCACCACGTTGGCTCCGTAGTTGGTGTCGGTGTTGCCGTTGCCGTCGCGCGCCGTCACCGTCACCGTCGAGATCGTCGCCCCCGCCACCGTGTTGGTCGGCTGCGCCGTGAACACCAGCACCGTCGCCGCCGCCGGCGTGATGTTGAACGACGAGCTCGTGATGCTGGGCAGCGACCCCGACGCCGCCCCCAGCGTGAACGAGCCCACCAGGTTCAGCGACAGGTTGGCGAACGTCGCCACACCCGCCGACGGGGTCTGGGTCGTGGTGCCGCTCAGCGTCCCGGTCGCCGGCGACCGCGACACCACCACGTCCGTCGCGTAGTTGGTGTCGGTGTTGCCGTTACCGTCGCGCGCCGTCACCGTCACCGTCGAGATCGTCGCCCCCGCCACCGTGGTGGTCGGCTGCGCCGTGAACACCAGCACCGTCGCCGCTGCCGGCGTGATGTTGAAGGTGCTGCTGGTCGCGCCGGTGAGCCCGGGCGAGCTGGCGGTGAGCGTGTACGCCGTCCCGGTCTTGTCGAGCGACAGATCCGTGAAGGTCGCTTCGCCGCTCACGGCCGGATTGACGGCGTCTCCCGACAGCGTGCTGGTGCCGGGGTTGGTCCCGATCGCGATCGTGATGTCACCGGTGAAGGTTGGCGTGAGCGTGCCCGCCGAGTCTCGCGCCTGGACCGACACCGACGGGATCGAGACCCCGGCGACGGTGGTCACCGGGCCGATCGAGAACGTGAGCTGGGTCGGCGGACCGATCGCGGCGCGCTCGATGGCGCCGATGTCACAGTCGACCGCCGGGCGCGGGAAGCTGCGCTGATCGATGAGGCCACCCGGCAGCGCCGCGCACAGCACGTCGTCGCCGGCGTTGACCGCGATGCTGCCGGCGCCCGGCATCCGCGAGAAGCTCGGACCGCCGTTGCCGGCCAGCCCGCCGAGCGCGGGATCCGACACGGTGGGTACACCGGTCACGACCGGCGTCACGCCGGCGGTGAAGATCGCCGACTCGATCACGTCGTCGACGGCGACGGTCAGCGTCGCCGTGCCGCTCACCTCGTTGAGCGCGACGTCGCCGGTTGCCGTGACCGTCTGATCGACGCTGTCGGCGAGAATCGAGTTGCGGAACGTGCCGCCCACCGTCGGGGCAGTCCCGAACGAGACCAGGTACGCCGCGCCGCCGACGCCGGTGCCGGTGCTCGACGTGGTGTTGCCCGCCACCGTGGCGTTGGTCATCGTGACCGTGCCGTTGAGGTTGAAGATGCCGCCGCCGAGCCCGGCGCCCGCGGTCGCCTCGACACCGCCGCCGCTGGCGCCTCCGAGGGCGCTGTTGCTGGAGATGGTGCTGTTGGTGACCGTCAACGTGCCGAGGTGGATGAACACCCCGCCGCCGGCACCAAGCCCGCCGCCGCTGGCCGCGTTGTCGCTGGTGCTTCCATTCCCGCCGCCGAACCCTCCGACCCCGTTGCCGGCGCCGCCACCGCCACCAAACCCACCACGACCAAATCCACCACCACCGCCACCGAAGCCGCCGCCGCCGCCCCATCCGCCGCCGCCGCCGCCCGCGCCACCGCCGCCGCCGGAGTCATTGCCACTGGTCCCGCCACCGCCGCCGCCACCGAAGGCGCCACCACCGCCAGCGGTCGTACCCGACCCAGCGCCGCCGTTGCCGCCGAACCCCGCCCCGCCGCCGCCGCCATCCGTGCCGACGACCGCCCCACCACCGCCGTCGCCCGCTGCTCCGCCCGCGAGGCCCGCCGCGCCGAGGCCGCGACCACCGCCACCGGCGCCGCCCGTGCCGACGCCACCGCCGGCGCCATCCTCGCCGCCGAATGTACTCGTGCCGCCCGCACCTGCGCCGAGCCCGCCTTCGGTGCTGGCGAGGCCGGCGCCGCCGTTGCTGCCGGCCGCGGCCTGAAAGCCGCCGCCACCACCGGCCGCCGCCCCACTGCCACCCATGCCGCCGCCGCCGGCCGCGCCCCCGCTGACGGATCCGCGTCCGATGCCGCCGCTGGCCTGGCTACCGCTGACCAGCGCGCGATCCAGGACCACATCGCCGTGCGCGAAGATCGCGCCACCAGCACCCATGCCGCCACCACCCGAGGCCGATGACAACCCGCCGTCGCCGCCGCGGGCCAGGCCGTTGCGCACCGTGACGTGGCGCAGCGTCAGCTTGCCGGCCAGGCTCGGCGGCAGGTCGGCGCGTGAGACGTAGAACAGACGCATCGCCGGCCCGCCGGTGTTGCGCTCGATGACCGCGCCGTTGCCGACGATCGTGATGTCGGACGTGATCGGCGGTAGCGCGTTGGGGCCGTACCAGACGTTGTTGACGGTCGAGAACGAGTAGAGGCAGCCAGCCGCGAGGTTGATCGTGTGCGGGGCCCCCGCCAGATCGGCGTTGGCGGCGTTGACCGCCGTGACCAGCGCCGCCGTGCTGCACGCCGGGTTGAACACCGTCTCCTGGGCCGTGGTGCCGAGCTCCGGGACGCGCGAGTCGTTGCCACCTCCGCAGGCGGCGAAGAGGACGATCGCGGTGAGCGACAGGCGAGCAAACGGGCGAGCAAAAGCGAGCATCTGGCTTCCTCCATACACACGAGGAACCGGCGTGCCGGCGCACGCAGCGATCCCCCCGGACCAGCGATTCTCTCAGCCCTGCCCCCTCGCACGTCAAGCCGGGAAACGGTGTCTTACGTCACCGATTCCACTCCGATTCCTGCTCCGGCCGCGTGACTTTCTGCGCCGCGATCTCAGCGGTAGAGGTCGTCGAGATCGTGCCAGCGTATCCCGTCGACTTGCTTGCGCGGCAGCGAGCGAACAAAACCGCGAGCCACCAGGGTCGCGCCACGGACATTGGGGTATCGCGCGATCTTGAGCGCCAGCTCGCGGGCCAGCGCTGCCCCCGCGGTCACCGCCGACCACTTGCATTCTCCGAGGTCGGTGACGCCGTCGCCGCGCAGCCCCACCACGTCGATCTGCGTGGTCTTGTCCCAGTACTGCCCTACATCGTACGGGCCCACCACACCTTCACGTTCGTAGATCGCCGGCAGCGCCTCGCGGCACAAGCGCTCGAAGCAGCCGCCCAGATAACTGTCGAGGTACGGCGCGACCAGTTCCTGGAACCCACGCCGTGGGCCGACCCGCTGGATGTGGCTGCGATTCGGGAACACGAAGCGAAACCAGAACCGCAGCAGCGGATCCTCGAGCACGAAGTGAACGTGTCGCGCGGCCGGCGGCTTCCCGCTCAGCGGGTAACGCCGGGCCACGTAGCCGAGCTCGCTGAGTTGCTGCAGCGGATAGTGGAGGTTGCGTTCCGGCACTCCGCTGGCCTGGGCGATCTCGCGCATCCGCGTGTGGCCGGCGGCCAGCGCCAGGAGCACGGCGTTGAACACGTCGACGCCACGGAGCTCCTCGCGCAGGAGAAACTCCGGCTCGCGCCCGAGCGGCGCGAACTCGTCGAGGAGAGCGCCGGCAACGCCGGTCTCGAACGAGCGCTCGGTCGGCAACGCGCGCAGGTACAGCGGCACCCCGCCACACACGAAGTACGCCCGGGCCTGGTTCACGCGCGACCAGCCGGGATGGAATTCGGTGGCCTCGCGATGGCCGAAGGGCTTGAGGTGGATCTGGTTGGTGCGACGGCCGAAGAGTGGGCTCCTGGCGCCCAGGACTTCGCGCTCCATGAAGCCGATCCAGGATCCGCAGAGGATCAGCATGATCCGGCCCGACCTGCGCCACCGCCGGTCCCAGAGCTCCTGCAGCACCGAGGGCAGCTCGGGGCTGGCGCCGGCGCTCCACTGGAACTCGTCGAGCGCGATGACCAGCTTGCCAGGGCCACGCCAGCGTTCGCCGACCAGCTCCAAGGTGGAGCGCCAGCTGTCGGCTGGCAGCGCGGCGAACACCGGATCGCCGAGCGTGCGCGCAGCCTCGACAAGGAACTCGCGCAGCTGTGGTCCCGCCGGCGCCATCTTGCCGACGTGGTAGATGGCAGGCTTGTCGGCGAGGAAGCGCAGGATGAGCTCGCTCTTGCCCACGCGGCGCCGTCCGTAGACGGGGACGAAGGCACCGCCGGCGCCCTTCCACGCCGCGTCCAGGACTCCCAGCTCCACGCGCCGGCCGACGAAATCGTCGTGGCTGGTTGCCGTGGTCATGAGTTCAGCGTAACGATTTTTGACAAAACATACTACGTCAAAACGTATTTACGGAACCGGCGGAGGCGGCGGCGAACGCACCGCTCGCGCTGTTCCACCACGGAACCGGTGCCGTGGTCGCGGGCCCGCGTCTCTCAGCGCCGCGACTTCCACAGCGCTTCGCCGAACGAACGGCCGCGCTTGAGCCACTTGCCGACCTGCGCCGCCGGCCCCTGCGGTACCGGCTTGCTGCCCTGCACCAGCCGCGACACCTTGGGGCCCGCCCACACCAGCCCGCCGATGTAGAGGACGTGGATCCCGTACACCGCGAGCGCCGTGCCCGGCACCACCTGCGCCATCACCAGCGCGGCCAGGCTGACCGCTCCGGCATAGCCGCCCGGACGCAGGCCGACGAACCAGGCGGTCACGCCAAACACGACGAGGGCCAAGAGCAACATCGGTCTCTGGATCCTACCCCGCTCCGGATGGAGACGCCACCGGGTCCTCGGGCGGGCTACTCGAGCCGCTCGCGGCACGGGTACTCGCACGCTCGCCGGTTCGGACAGTCGTAGGCGCAGCCGGCGGCGAGCGCGAACCGCGACAGCACCTCGTCGGCGGGGTCGGTGCCGGCGGCGGTGCGCGCCGCGCGGGCCGCGGCCACCAGCGCGGCGCCGTCGGCGGCGTAGGGTGTGGCGAGGAAGCCGAGCCGGAACAGCGTGTCGCGGACCAGGCGGTGCGGCAGGCTCGACAGCTCGCCGAGGTCGTCGAAGCGGATGACGCCGAGCTGGCCGAGCATGCCCAGCATCCAGTGCAGCTCGATGCGAAACAGTCCGCGGCCGAGCGCCGCGTCGAGCGCCGCGAAGACCTCGGCCGCCGACTTCTGCTGATCGATCGACGACGCCAGCTCCGGCGTCTCGGCGCAGCGCCGGGCGGCCAGCGAGGCCAGCATCAGCGCGCGGGCGTCGACCTGGGCCGGCAGGCTGTCCGGCACGGTGCCGTGGTAGAGGTCGCCGAGCACCTTGGCAGTGTCGAGCGCGCGGTAGGCGCGGATCACGCCGTCGCGATCGGTCTCGAGCCGGAACACCAGCGCCGCGGCGACCGCGATCCGGTACACGACCTCGTCGGCGCCCTCGACCCAGGCTTCGGGGTCGAACCCGAAGTCGGCCGGTGCGTAGAGCGGGGTCGCGCCCGGGGTCTCCTTCCACCAGGCGCCGATGCGGGTCGTGGTCTCCTCGAGCACGTCGGCGGCGAACACCCCGCCGGCGAAGCGCGAGGTCGGCACCGCGCGCTCGCGGCCCCGCGGTGACTTCTCCTTGCTCGCGGTGGCCAGATGGCGCAGGAACGGCGGCAACGGCGAGCCGCCAGGACCAAACACCTCGGGAGCGGCGGCGGCCACCGCGGTCAAGGTGGCGGCGGTGCCGGCGTCGGCGATCGCGGCCGGGGCCTCGGCGCCGTCATCCTCGGCAGCGGCCGGGATCACCGGCTCGGCCAGCGGCGTCGGGTTCTCGAGCAGCTCGTCGGTGTCGAGCCCGGCGATCTTCACCTTCAGCCGATCGGCCCGCGGTCCGTGGACCAGCGCGATCCCGACGGTCCGCGCCACGCCGGTGGCGACCAGGGTCAGGAAGTACGCTTCCAGATCGGGACGCGACGGCACCTTGCCGCGGTACGCGAACGAACCCAGGAACTTCGACAGCTCGTCCTTGCCGTGGGCGCGCTGCTCGATCAGCTCGAAGATGGTCTTGAACAGGAGCGGGTTGAGCTCGAGCCAGCGGTCGGCGATGACGTCGAGGGCTTCGTCGTCGTTCTTGGTCGCCGCCACCGCCACCATGAACGGCGACCGGGTGACGGTCGCGCCGCTGGCGCCGAGCACCCGCAGGATCGCCGCCGGGCGCTCGCGGTCCCACAGCTTGGCGGCGCGCAGCCGGCTGCGGAAGGCCGCGAACGGCTCGCCGCCGGCCGGCGTGTCACGACAGACTCGCGCCACCGCGAACAGCGTCGCTCGCGGCTCGGCGCCCAGCGGCGGGAATTCGATCACCTGCGGCATGTGGCCGCCATCTTATCGCCTCGACCAGGCGATGTGGTGCAGGTCGGCCACGTGACGCCAGTCGCCGCCCCACTCCCAGCCCAGCTCATCGAAGATCGCGGTCACCGGACCGGGGCGGACGATCATGCCCGGCCGCACCCGCGTCCGATCCAGGAACCCGGCGCCGGCCGTCGGCTCGCAGCGCTCACCGCCCGGCCACACCATCGGGTTCTCGATCGGGTTGAGATCGATCGCGATCCCGAGCGCGTGCTGCGACAGCACGCTGGTGCCGGCCACGACCCGGAAGTTGAAGCCGCTGCTGTTGTCGGCGGCCATCGAACGCTGGTCGTCGGCGTCGTAGTCGTCGACCAGCGCGACCCGGGTCAGCGGGAAGCCGATCGCGTACAGACGCCCGAACAGCGCCACCACCTCGGCGGCCAGGGCCCGCGCCACCACCAGCTCGCCGTCGGCGACCGCGCCCGCCATCGTCAGGTGGCGGACCGCGACCCGGGCCAGCGCCGCTGGCGCCGGGCAGCGCGGATCGTCCTGCCACGATCGTCCGCGCATCCGCGCCAGCGTGGCGTCGTCGAGCGCCGCGATGGTGGCCGCGAACGGCGCCAGTGGCGGATCGAGGAGCGCGGCCACCCGGGCGATCGTACTACGCCCCGTCCGGGTCGCGGCGCAGGTCGCGCACGGCGCCGACCAGGCCGATCGCCAGGCCGCCGAGCGCGAGCCACCAGCTCCGTCCGGCATCGAGCAGGATCGTGATCACCTCGGGCGTGCTCAGCCGGTACAGGCCCACGAGCAGCAGCGCCGCCAGGCCAAAGGCCACCGCCAGTCGCGCCGGCACGATCGGCAACGAGGCGTCGATCGGCACCGCGGCGAGCACGGCCGCGATCGCCAGCGCGATGGCGGCGGCCAGCGCCACGCCGAACAGCAGCCGCCCCGACCAGATCCACAGCGCCG
The DNA here is from genome assembly GCA_947483555.1 of Myxococcales bacterium. Lineage (GTDB taxonomy): Bacteria > Myxococcota_A > Polyangia > Haliangiales > Haliangiaceae > UBA2376. Next base: position 1,675 of record CANKMW010000163.1, on the reverse strand, counting down.
AGTCGACGCTGACCCCGAGCCGCTTCCACTCCACGGTCTCGCAGCGCCACACCCCGGCCGGGTCGTGGGCACAACCGGTCAGGCTGACCAGCCCGATCTTGACGTCGGCGACCGCGACCGGGGTCTCGATCCGGGCCGTCCACCAGCGGCTGGTCAGCACGCCCCAGGCGATGAGCAGGGCACCGAGCAGGCACAGGACGGCGGAGATGCGGCGCGGCGTCATGAGGTCACGGTCCTCGTCATGTGGGTGGTCCTCAGGGTGAATCGGCGCAGCACCGGAAGCCGGTCGAATAGTCCCAGTGCGACGTGTCGTGGGCGGTGGTGCGGTACAGGCAGCCGTCGCCGTTGATCCGGGTGTCGACGAAGAAGCCGCCGCGGAAGGTGCCGGCCGGATCCGCGGTCCACTCGTGCAGGTTGCCCATCAGATCGAGCACGCCATCGGCGCTGGCGCAGCCGTCGTTGCTGCCGGTCCGCGCCAGGCCGTCGGGCAGCTGATCGAGGCACGGGTGGCCGATCATCGAGAACACCGAGCCGTCGCTCGACTCGAAGTACTGCACCGCCGGGTGGCAGGCGCGGGCGTCGTTGCAGCGACCGTCCTGGCGCGCAGCGCCGTACGGGTACGTGGTGCCGGCCGCGCCCTGGCAGGCCCGCAGCCACTCGACGTCGGTACACAGCCGCTTGCCGGCCCGCACGCAGGCGGCGCCGGCCTGGGTGCCGTTGATGTAGCCCTGCGGTACCAGGCCGGGCGCGCTCACGGCGCGGACGGTGCGGCTCCCCGGGTTGCCGTACGGTGACCAGCCGCGGACCGTTCCGCCCTCGTCGAGCACCAGCGCCGCCTCCCAGCGATCGATACACACCGCGCCGGCGCGCACCATGCCCGCCGGGCAGCCGTCGAGCCCGACCGGCTCGATCGGGACGCCGTTGACGTCGGGGGTGTCACCGGCGGCACAGGCCGGGATCGGGTTGGTGAGGCAGCCGGCGGCGACCGGGACGTCGATCGTGAGCTGGAAGCCGGCGGCCTGCTCGCCGCCGGCGCCGCCGCTGTAGGTGTCGACCGCGATCCACCAGCTGCCGGGCGCCAGATCCACGACCAGCGCCCGATCGTCGCGAGCGATACATCCCGTCGCCGCCGCGGCACCGTCGACCGCCGGCGCCCGCAGCACGTGGACGTCGACGTCGCCGCCGACCGCGACGACCTCGATCGCCACGATCCGCGCCTCGGCGAGGTCGAGCCGGTACACCACCTCGGCGCCACCCTCGGCGATCGCCGGCGCGCAGTCGTACGCGATCGCGCGCCGCTCGCCGCGGCCAGCGGTCGTGCTGTCGGTCGTGTACGGCAGCGCCCCGATCACGAACGGCCGATCCCAGGTCCCGTCGTCGGCAGCGATCCCGCCGTCGGCGCCGGCGTCACCGCTGCCGGCATCGCCGTCGGTCGCCTCGCCGCCTCCGCATGCGACCAGCAGCGCGCCGGCAACGATCGCCGCCCACCGCGACACCAGCGTGCGGAGCCTTGGCTCGCTCATCAGTTGAAAGGGGACGTTCCCGTCCCCTCTGTCGGGGTGCAGGCCCCCGCCATTCACCCCACCGCGCGTCGCGTCGCGCGTCAATTGAAAGGGGACGTTCCCGTCCCCTCTGTCGGGGTGCAGGCCCCCGCCATTCACCCCACCGCGCGTCG
>CANKMW010000162.1 GCA_947483555.1 Myxococcales bacterium | reverse complement strand
CTACCTCGACAGCCTCCTCGCCAGCCCCGTGCAGCGCAAGGGCTCGGGCGACGTGGCCGAGCCCGACGTCCATGCACTCGCAGAGCAGGGCACGAGTGGAGCAGCCGGCCCGTTGCCGTTCATGGACCAGATCCAGGCGTCCTTCGGCGCCAACGACGTTTCTGGAATCAAGTCCCACAGCGATGGCAACGCCGCGGACGCTGCAACGTCGATGGGGGCGACGGCGTTCGCCACCGGTGATCGCGTTGCGTTCGCCGGCGCCCCGGATCTGCACACGGCCGCTCACGAGGCGGCGCACGTCGTGCAGCAGCGGAGCGGCGTGAGCCTCAAGGGTGGCGTCGGCGAAGCCGGCGACGAGTACGAACGGCACGCCGACGCAGTCGCCGATGCAGTGGCGCGCGGAGATTCGGCAGAGACCCTGCTTGGTGCGGTCTCACCAGCGACATCTGCGCCGCACTCCTCGGTGCAGCGGTTCGCGGCAGACGAGCATCAGCAACTCGGCAACGCGGGTTCGGGTGGTGCCATGGTCGAGCTGGCGCCCGGGTACTCGGTTCCGTTCGGTGACGTTGTCGCCCTGGCGGGTGACCACTTCGAGTCGATCGACCAGATGCGCGTGTTCGCCCACAACACCAAGGGCGGTAAGGAGAGCCGAAACGAGATCGAGTGGGCTCGCCAGTGGCAGCTCAAGGTCCCAAGCGTCAAGGCATCGTTCGACACCGAGGCGCGCGAAGCGCAGGAGCGCAGGTACTACCAACTCGCCGGCCGCAACCAATCGCACTTCCTGGCACCAAACGAGAAAGATCGCGGCGCGAGCCCAGCTGAGATGTCCGGCGTCGGCAATGACCGCGGTGAACTGGCAGGCGCACGTTTCATGAGTGGTCTTCCGAAGAACGCACCCGCTGCCTATCGCCTCAACCACATCCGGGCGATCTACGAAGCGTTCGAAGCAGGTCGGGCTACCACGTCGGGCACGGCGGCGACGGGTGCCGGCCTTGTGCCCACGCTCGCCAGTTCTCTCGCCACCGAAGCGTTCGCGTGCCACTACCTGACCGACTCGTTCTCGGGTGGCCACGTTCGTACCGCACGCAAGGAACTGAAGTCCCATTGGGATCCCAAAGTCCCGATGTTCCCCTACAATCTCGTGGGCCTGATGGGGGACCTCATCGCGCACGAACTGCAAAAACAGGGCGCGTACGGAGCGTTCAGCACACATTTCCTCGCGGGCGAAGCAAGAGACATCGTCAACGCCGAGCTAGCAAAAAAGACGACGTTCACACTCGGCGACATGGTCTCTGGAGCGCTCCACGAGCACGACAACGTCCACGGCGTGCATGTCCAAGCCGGTGGCCATGACGCCCATCTATTCGGTGATGGTCAACTCAAGAGGACTGAGGCGAAGTACACAAAGGATCTTGCGACGCAGGCCGTGATGTTCAGCGTCTCGGAGATCCGCCACGCGCACGCCATGGGGCTGGGCAAGGGGGTGGGGCCCATCGAAATCATCGAGGCGTTTCTGGGTGCGCACAAGGATCGCTTCGCGGCCGAGTCGCTTGTCCCGGATGCGTCGACGGTCGACGAATCTCAGAGCCCCGAGGCGCGGTGGCGTGTCGACTCGATCGAGGAGTTGTTCAGGGACGCCGTGTTCTCGGAAGGTGCGACGGCATTCCTCAAGGCGCAATCCCAAGAGCTAAAGGACATGGCCGCGGACCTGGGTGGGGCGAAAGGCAAAGCGCTGAACAGCAGCGTCGTGAAACAGCTTATTGACGACCCGATCGACATGCTTCGCCGGACGGTCAACTGGACACCTGGCTCGGGATTCGCGCACTCGTGGGAGTCGAAGAACGATTCGAGCGACTACGTTGACGCTGCCACGAAGACTGGCGCCACGAAGACTGGCGCCATGGAGACGCTGACCCTGACGCAGCGGATCTCGCTCATGAAGACGCTCACTGCAGACCTAATGCCAGAGCATGACGCCCTACAGCATGGCAACCCTGAACGCGGACAACGCAGCGGATCTGAGGAAAGGCCCTCGCTCACCATGATGTCGCTCCTCGACACGTCGTCGCGGGAGGACGTCGCCGCCATCATCGCTGCCGTAGGCTACGACACGATCAGTCGCTGGCTTACTGCCGACATCTTGCCCCTGTTCGAGGCAAAGTACCCACGACACGAACATGCGGCTCGTTAGCACCTCTATCGCCGTCGCCCTTTTTTCGTGCGGCGACAGTGCCAGGTCAAAGATGGAGATCCTCACACCTCCGCAGCTGGACAGCGCACGCGTCCTCGATCGATCGGATGCCGTCGTGGTGGCGAGCCTCTATTCCGCCATCACCGACGACAGGGTACGGCTACTCGCCGCGGAAACGTATGCCGAGCTTGCGACCGTGGTTGGGGATCCGGTCTGGCCTGGCAGAACGTCCTGGGGCAGCACCGTGCTGCGCATCGAGGAGACCGAGGTATCGAAGTTGGTCCTTGTCAGAGCGGATGACTCCGACAAGCTCGTCGTGACGCCTCCAGCGCCGACTGGCTGGGATCTCGGCTTCCGTGAGTGCGGCGAGACACACTGCTCCTTCACCTGGGATCGCACGGGGGACAGTCAGCACGTTGACGTCGTCGACATGAACTCCCTCGAAAAGATCGCCAGCTACGAGAGGCTGGTACAAGCGCGACGAGGCGTTGTCGATCCGAGTCGCGCGGTGGCCTACCACGCCGACATGGGCCTTCGATTGGTCGCGGAGGATCAGCGGACGGGCGCCGTTCTATGGGCCTCCCCGATCGATCCCCCGGCCACGCGTCGCCGGTTCGACATGGACGAACTTCGCATCCTCGTGACCGGTCGAGGCCACCACGTCCTCGCGATCTACGGAGGGAGCCCGCAGGCAGACGAGTTCACCAACCCGGAGTTGAGCGTCTTCGACACTTCAACTGGCCGGCCCGTCCTGGTGGACCGAGCGAGGTTCGCAGCGCTCACGGAGGCGGTAGTCAGGTTCTCGACTGTGCCAGGGACCGACAACCTGCTCATCACCAGCGTACGCGTGCGGTCAGGTGGAGAGTCACGGATCCTCGGGCTCGTCGAGATCACCGAGGTGTCCGTGCCTGCGTTGATCGCCGTGAGCACGTACAGCGTGCCCAAGGACCACTGGTTGCAGTCGCACGCTCCCGGGCAGATCATTCCGCTGGCCAGCGGACGGGTGCTCTTCGCTGCAACCCGATGACCCGTTCGTCGCCCTTCAAGCCCGAGGCCAGCATGACCCGCACGACACTCCTCCTTCCGCTCATCCTGGCTGCCTGCAAGTTCCCCGACCTCGGCCCCATCGATCCTGACGGCCAAGGCATCCAGGACGACGGTGCGTCGATGGACTCGCCGTCCAACGACGGAGCGTCCGCCATCGACGCGGCGACCGCCATCGATGCGACGACCGATGGTCCGCCTGTCACGTGGTCGGCGCTGTTGCCGCTCCCGGTCAACAGGGCGACGGACCCCGAGACGTCCCCCCATCTCGCTCCCGACAACCTGACCCTGTACTTCGCGGGGATGCGCGACGACGCACTCGGGACGCTCGACATCAAGTATACGGAGCGGACCTCGACGACCGGTGCCTTCGGGGCCGGGCAATTGACGGGGACCACCCTGGCGCTCAACGGTGGCTGGGACGATTCCGATCCGTTCGTCTCGCAGGACTACTTCGAGCTGTACTACGTCCGACAGGGCAACATCCTGGTCTCGCGGCGAGCGTCGCTGGTGGAGACCTGGCCGGCCCCGACGGACACCACGATCGACGGCGCCCAACCGATGCTGACGCAGAACGGCCTGACGCTCTACTACCTCGACACGACTGTGACGTGTCCCGTTCAGACCTGCCGCAGCAAGCGCACTCGCGCCACGGTCTTGTCGGCGTGGGGGGCACCGGTGGTCGAATCCTTTCCACCCGGGGGATACCGATACGTGCATGTGTCCAACGACGGGCTTCGCGTGCTCCTGAGCGACGTGCTGTCCCTGACCGCGTACCAGGTCGCGGTCGCCTACCGGTCCAGCGTTGCCGAGCCGTGGGGCTCACCCACTCCGATCACGCAGTTCGGCACCGGCGCGCGTATCAAGGCCGCCCGATGGAGCTGGGACGAGTCAGAACTCTACGTTGCGTTCGAGGAAAACGGTGGTGTACAGAACCTGTATGTCTCGCGCCCGCAGTAGACGCGCCATCCCGCTCGCGATCGTCGCGGCGATCACATTCGCCACCGGCTGCAAGGAAAAGGCGGCGGCGAAGCCGGACACGACCGAGGTCGCCGACGCGGCCGCAGGGGCGAAGCCGCGCATGTCACCGAAGGCCGCGGCGATGGAGACCGTGCTGCTGTGGGACGCGAGCGTGCAGAAGATCGAGGGGCTGATCCGCGAAGCCGAGGCCGCCGGTGATACGGCGGACGTAGAATCGCTGCGGCAGAAGCTCCAGGTCTCCCAGGACGGCGCCGCGCAAGCACGGCGCAAGCTGAAGATGATCGAGGACGCCGAGGCCATGGCCCGGCAGCAGGCCGACGGCGCCCCAGGGAGGCCCTGATTGGCCGCGCACCGCCCTACCTATCCGATGATCGGCGCCACGGTCGTCACCCCGGCACCGCGCCATTGGATCGTGCCCGCTCGCAGCAGGGTTGCTGCCCCGGTCTGCCGATCAAGGCGGATCATCGAGCCCGCGCCGGCGCCGCCGTCGACGAAGCCGTAGAGCGTTCCGTTCCAGAACGCCACGCCGAAGATCTTGTCGAACGTGGTCCCTGTGCCAATGACAGTGGCCGCCCATCCGTTGGCCTGGTCGATCGTCGCGACGAAGTCGTTGCCGTTGCCGACATCGACCGTCGCCACCATCCCGAAGTCCCTCACGTAGACGATGTCGCCGCTGGAGACGATGTCCATGCCCATGTGCTGGCCGTAGTCGCCGATCACGGTTGCGGACGCCGTCTGCCCGACGATGTCGATGCGAATCACCGCGCCGGTGTCGGTAGCGGCGACAAGCATCTCGGGCCCGTCCGGCAGCGCCGGGTTGGCCGGCACGAACGAAAGGCTGGTCAGGTTGTCGGTGCCGGTGAAGTCCGCCAGAAAGGTCGACGCCGCCGTAGTCTCGTCGATCTCGAAGATCTTGGTCAGCGTGACGCCGATCATCCGCTCGTCGCGGTCGATGGCGATGTCGGTCATGGTCTGCGCCGCGAGGTTCGTGAACGCGCCGACCGGCACCGCCGCCATGGTCATCGTGTCGATGCGGTAGAGCATCAGCCCCGAGTGGGCGTACACGCGGCTGGGCAGCGCCTCGTTGCCGTCCGGGCCCGACGTCGCATCGGTCCGCGCGTCGGGGCTGACGTCGTCGTCGTCGTCGCCGGAAGCCGAGGCGCCGCAGGCGGCGGCGAGAACGCAGGCGACCGCGAGGTGGCGATGGGTGGGACGGATGCGGCAAACGGGAGCGACGAGCGTCACAGGCTACTCCTGGCGGCTGAGAGCCGGGGACTCTACGCGATCCCCGTGACGGGACGGGGAAAAAGCGTCACCAACGCCCAACGGCCCGCCTGACCGCCAGTTCGGGCCGGCAGCGCTACTCGTTGAACAGCGCGCGCAGCACGCGCAGCGCTCGCTTTCGGGCAGCCGGCGGTTGAGCGCCGACGAGTGCTTCAAGCGCGGCGAGGTCATCGACGAGCCCGGCTGGCTCGCTGGCGAAGAACCCTGACAACGGCAAGCCCAAGCCGTCGACGGCGAGGCGTGCGACGACGCCGATCGACGGGTTGACGTGGCCGTTCTCCACCTGGGAGATGAACTTGGCGGTCAACTTGGCCCGACGGCCAAGTTCCTCCTGCGTGATCCCCGCCGCTTCGCGCAGCTCGCGAACTCGTCGGCCGGTCGTACGCACGGGATCGGCGCGGGTGCCGGCAGGGCGCTTCTTCACGGCCGGAACTATCGGAAGGGGCGCCCGGCCCTGCCATCCACGATCGAGGATGACGCTGGCGTAGGTAATCCCATATCGGTTATGCTCGAAGGCGCACGCCTTACCGATTCGGCCCAGGAGGAGACGATGAAGGTGGTCAGAGCAACCCCGTTTCTCTTCCTTGCGGTTGCCGCTGTCACCGCGGTCGCCGCGTGCTCCGCCAGCGACGATGGCGGCGGCTCGACTGCGTACTGTGGCGACGGTATCTGCAACGGCGGCGAGACCACCGCCGCCTGCCAACAGGATTGCCCGGCAAGCCCGGCCTGCGGCGACAATGCGTGCAACGGCAGTGAGACGTGTTCGACCTGTTCGGCTGACTGCGGTGCGTGTCCTGCGACGTGCGGCAACCAGTCCTGCGGCGCCGGCGAAAGCTGTTCCACGTGCCCCGTGGACTGCGGAACGTGCCCGGCGCAGCTCTCGTTCAGTTGGGAATACCCGATCCTCGTGAACTCGGGCGGCGCGCTCTACTTCCCAAGCTACGTCGCGCACCTCTTGGGCGGAGCTGTCGAAGCCCACCCGTGGGAATTCGAAACAGCATGCGTGACCGTCACCAATTCCGGGACCACGCCTCGCAACATCGTCGTTGAGGCCACGCTCGTTGGGTACTCGACGACGGCAGGCACGTCCGGGACGGCCGCCGCAAGCAGCACGACACGGCTCTGCGCGAACCCGGTGCCCAACTTGACGACGTTGTACGGCCTCTCGTCAAACGCGCCTGCATCGGTCTCTGCGGTCGTGAAGGACGCGAGCACCCAGATGACGCTCACGTCGGCGAGCACCGCCGTCACCGTGCTGCCCGGCAGCGATATCCTATGGTCCGCGTCGGGCCTGCCAACTGACGCCCTCCGTGACCTCAGCGCAGTCTTCTCACTACCTCATCATCCTTCGGTCGAATCGCTGCTTACGTCGGTGGCGAGCCGTAGCGCGTTCGGGAACTTCGGCGCCGACGCCTACGTCCGCGGGCCGCGCACGACCACCCACACCATAGCGGTCGGGGCTGGCGTCGTCGAGAGTGCGTTCTTTGGCGCTGCTGAGAGCGTTCAATGGTTGTTGCCCGTTGTGACCGGCGGTTCTGGTGCCGACATCGACTTCTACGTCTTCACCAGCGCCCAGTACCAAGCGTGGCTCGCAGGCACCAGCACCCAAGCCACGGCGGTTTGGACAAACCAAGTGCAAGGTGCGTCGGGCACATTCACGGCGGCAGCGGCCAACTGGTACGTGCTGGTCCTTTTCAACACCACCGACAACTTCGTGTCGAGGAACCTGAACTGGACGCGGACGAGCACGCGCGAGTTCGTCGTACGCGACGTAATGCAGTCGATCTTCGACGAGATGAAGGCACGTGGAATGCTCTACGTGAGCATCCCGTCCACGTTCTTCGCCGGGGCCCAGCACATCAAGAGGGTTGACCAGATCTTGTCGACAGGTTCCGCGAACTGCATCGACGGCACGCTCCTCTTCGTGAGCGTCATGGAGTTGATCGGGATGCAGCCCGTGGTTGTGTTCCGCACGGGTCATGCCTATGTCGCGGTTCGCGACGCACCAGGCTCGTCGATTGCGTGGCCGGTGGAGACCACCATGGTCAACACGGACACGTTCTGGAACGCCTACACGGCGGGGATCACGGAGTTCAACGCTGACGCCGCGAACGACCCGTGGTTCTACGTCGTCGACGTGGATCGGCAGCGCCAATTCTCGGTGCTGCCGATGCCCCAGTAGGGCGTCCGCGTCCGTCGAGTGCTCAACGAAAGAAGGGAAGGTCAAGATGCTGCTGCGCTTTGTTCCGACGCTCTTGCTCGTGTGGTGGTTCCCCGTTACCGCCTACGCGCAATCGTGGGCCGGAGAATGGAAGGGGACGGTCTCCGTGCGCGTCGACAAGTCGAAAACATCATCTACGGCTGCCGTGCAGTTCACCATACTGCTCGTCGACGGACGCCCAATGGTATGGGGCTCAATGCCGCCGTCGGCTGGATCGTTGGAGCTAGAGTTCGGCACCGGGACGGTCGAAGCCGACAAGCTCACTGTGTACGCAGGCGCGAAGGAAGCAGTGTTTCAGGCATTGAGGAATGGAAAGCTCAAGTACACTGGCTATATTCAGACAGAAGGTCACCACTATGCGGATTCCGCAGTTCTTTCGCGGGTGCCTTCCCGATTCTCGCCGGGCACGTACGCCGCTTCTGCATTCTTCGAAGTGGCGGCGGGAAAGCGGTGGGATCCCGCGGGTGACGATCCAGATCCAATTGTCGAGATGTTCGTCAATGGCAAGGTTGTGGCGAAATGCGAACAGAAGAATACGCTCAAAAGCACGTGCCTCTCAGACGCGAGAGTTTCCCTGGACATGAATTCGCTCGTTACGTTCCGTCTGACCGACAAGGATGCAGTCTCCCACGATCACATCGCCACGATCGCACCCGTCTGGGTGTTTGGCGCTCAGAACGAGCCTTCGAAGGCGCTTGCTCTGCCCGCATCGCCGGGAATCGTCTCGTCGTTCGCTGTGTTCACGCCAGTTCAGAACTGATTAGCAGCCGATGATGGTGTTCTGCCCAGAGTGTGGTCGCCAAGCGTCTGATCAGGCGGCCACGTGTCCGAACTGCGGCTTCCCGATCGCACAGACGATGTCGGCACTCCGCGCTTCCCCGCAGCAGCCTCAGTACCCGCAGCAGCCTCAGTACCCGCAGCACCAGCCGCAATACGGACATACCCAAGGGGGGGGCGTATGGGGCCTGGCTCCCGATCGCGCCAGGGACATCAGGAACGCGAAGTCAGAGATCCACAGCTGGGCGACGGGCGGGGGCGACTTGTCGATGTCGCTCATGAACATCACCGTGAACGCCGCCATGGTCATGCGACGCGTCGCCGTGGGCCGCGGTGGCAGTGCTGGGCGAAGCGGCCGACGAGGAACTCCCCGGGCGCGGGCGCAGCTCGTCGCCCGGGGGCGAATCTCGCGCGGAGAAATCCATGGCGGTTCTCCTCGGTGGTAGGATTCAGAAAGGGCAGACGCGGGCGGGGGATGCTCGTTGCGCAGAGGAGCTATGGCCAGCCTCGAAGACTTGCTGGACGCATTCTACACGACCGACCTGGCGGACATCCTCGATGACGCGGAGGAGGAATCGATCCCCCCTCTCAAGAAGGGTCGACTCAAACGAGTGGCCGCCTTGGTACTCGAAGGCGTGGTTGACTTCGATACCG
>CANKMW010000161.1 GCA_947483555.1 Myxococcales bacterium | reverse complement strand
CGACGAGTGGAACGAGACCGCCCACCCGTTCAAGTGGACTACCTCGTCCTTCGACAAGGTGCTTGAACGCGCCGCGGGCTGGCGACCACGGGAGCGCCACTGGACCGACGACCTCAAGGCCGCCGCGTAGTGGTCACCAACTTGCGGTGACCTGTACTTAGTGGCAACTGCGTGGCAACGAAGATTGGACCATACTGGCCCGTGACTCTCGTCCCCCTGCGCGGCTGTCCCGGCCGATGGGTCGTGGTTGATGCTGACGCTCGCACTCGGACCCTGCAAGATCTCTTCGGCGTGACCGAGGTCCACACTCACGTGATACTGGCGGCCCGCGACCCAGTGCTGGTCGCCCGTCTGCCCGATGGGCGTGGTGTCATCTCCTACGCGCGAGCCGATGGCACCTTCTGCCACACGGTCGGAAGCCCCGAGGGCTTCGCCCGCAAGCTGGGTACCCTCGGAATCCCGATGACGTACTGATCGTGTGCCGATGGTTCGTCGGCCCACTTGGTCGTTGCGATGTCCCCAGGCAGCGTCATACTGTACCCTGTACAGGGTACAATTATGACCGAGCTGACGCCCACCGAAGTCGCTGCGCTGTTCGACCTGGATGAACGCCGGGTCCGCAAGGACGTGGAGTATGGCGTGTTCGAACGACTGACGAGCCCACCTCGGTTCGATCTCGCGGCGGTCGTGTACCTGTACACCGTCGCCGGGATGAGCCTCGACCTCGGCGTCGAGGACCGCAAGAAGCTCTACCGCCTGATCGTCTCGGCGTTGCGCGGGAAGCGCCCGCACGATCTGGAGCTGAGCGCGTACGTCGTCGTGAAGCTCGACGACGCGGTCCACGATGTGGAGGCGCGCCTGAGCGACTTCGACAAGTGGAAGAAGAAGCTGGTCGAGCGCGCCGACATCCTCGGCGGCGAGCCGGTATTCCCGAAGAGCCGGCTCGCGGTTCGCCACATCGGCGAGATGGCCCGGCGCGGCGCGCCGGTCGAGGAGATCGTCGAGGACTATCCAATCCTGAGCAAGCAGGACGTCGAGTTCGCGAAGCGCTACGTGGTCGCATATCCTCGCGTCGGTCGTCCCCGTGCTCGTGAAGCTCCTGCTCGATGAGAACATCTCGCCGGCCGTGGTGCGCGCGCTCGCGGCTGACGGCGTCGATGCGTGGCACGTGAGGGACCGTGGCCTGGAGGGCGCGGCCGACCACGAGTTACTCGACCGCGCGTACGCCGAGGACCGCATTCTGGTCACCTTGAACGTCGGCGACTTCGAGACGCTCGTCCGCAACCGCGAGCTTCACGCGGGTGTCGTCCTGATCGAGCGCGCCGGCCTTCGGCGCGACGAGCAGATCGCGCTCATGAAGAAGGTCGCGGCTGCTATCGCTGAGCACGGCGCCTTGATCAACGAGGTGCTGCGGGTCGCCGAGGACGAAACGATGATCTTCGAGAGCGTCCCGGCAACAGCCTAGCGCCGACGCATCTCGCCGCGACGGCACGTCCGTGCGACCTCCTCGACACGTCGTGCTCAGTGACCGGCCAGATCGTCCAGGTTGCGCCATGCCTTCGCGCGCCCCAGCGCGTGCATTGCTACCGGTGCCGTCGCGATCACGCGCGCTTGATGATGCTCATGCGCAGCGGAGGCGGCTCTCGCTCGTTGCCCCGTTGTCATCGGAAGATGTAGACGGCGCGACCTGACCGACCACGAACGCCCTCGCCGGGGAGTCACACCCGGTCGTCCTCGCAGAGCGAGGACGCACTCGTGCATCACGGAGCCTTCGCTGCCAATGCCAAGCTTCGCGCCGCCGTCACCGCCCTCGTGCCCGGTGCCCCGCGCCCAGCCGCCTCGCCGCCGCACCCGCACCCGCACCCGCACCCGCACAGCAAACCGTGCCCCGACCGCGCGCCGTCACGGCCTCCCTCGCGCATGCCCTGGTCCGAGCTGCTCCGCCGCGTGTTCCGCGACGACCTCCTGGTTTGCCCCCGCTGCACCGGCCCCATGACCGTCCTCGCCACCATCACCGATCCCGCCGTCGTGGTCGCCATCCTCGCCCACGTCGGCGCCCCGACCGAGGCCCCCGCGGTCGCCGCCGCCCGCGCCCCGCCCCAGGTCCACTTCTGGCCTGGCGGTTGCGACCCGCCCGCCGACCTCGACGCCTACGATCCTGCGTAGGCCGCCCCTCTCCGACCCGTCCCTACGTGCGCCCGCCCGTGGCAGGCCTCCGGCTCGCCCGCTCGCCCGTCGGCCGCCGGAAGTACGTGCGCGACCTCACCTTTCCGCCCCGCCGATGCGCCCCCGCCGGCCCGTCCGGCAACCCGCGGCCCCGCCCTCCCCGTCCAACCGCGTTCATCCGTCTTATGCTCGAAGTGACGCGCGACGGCGAGGCGACGGCGGTGGCTTGCGCACCGGCGACCGGTCGCAAGGTGCGCTGCTACGCCCTCAGCGCTCGCGGCAGCAGCGGCCCAACGTGTCGCGCACGCGGGTCAGGCGAACGCGAGCCGCGGGGTCTCCGGCGTCCGCGAGGCGCGCCGCGACCCGCTCGGCCGTGGCCAGGTGCTCGCGCGCCTCGGAGGAACGAGCGAGGATGACCAGCACGTCCGCGACTCGCACGTGGCAGTCGAAGAGATCGCCCTGCCATTCTGCGTTGCGTGGGTCCTTCTCGGCCAGCCTGGCGGCGATCGCCATCGCCGCGCGGTGCTCGTCGAGCGCCTCCACCGCCTGGCCCAGGGTCAGGAGCACGTCGCCGACGTTGTAGTGACCGAACTCGGCGGTTCGCAGCCAGCCAGCATGACTCGGGTCGCGGGCGACCAGCTGCTCGCTGCTGCGAAGCGCCGCGCGGTGCTCCTCGAGCGCAGCCCGGTGCTGGCCCTGGGCGAGGAGCGCGTCGCCCACCCGCATGTGCGACTTTCCCAGGTCGTCCAGCCACATGTTGTTCTCTGGACTGACCGCCGTCAGTCGCTCGCTGATGACCACCGCGGCGCGGAACTCGATGAGCGCTTCGGCGAGGGCCCCGTGGTCGAGGAGAACCGTGCCGACCCTGGCCCGGCTCAGCGCCAGATCGCGCTGGGCGAAGGCGTCGGACGGATCCCGGGTCGCCAGCGTCGCGGCGATTGCCAGGGCAGCACGAGACGAGACGAGCGCTCCCGCCAGATCGCCGGTTCTGCGCAGCACGTCGCCGACGGCGCTCCGGCTGTGCATGACGTGACTGAGGGCCAGCGCGTTGGTCGGATCGGACGCCGAGATGCGCTCGCGGATGGCCAGTGCGGCGCGGTGCTCCTGCAACGCCGCCCCGGGATCGCCCTGGACGTCGAGAAGCTCGCCCACGTTCTCGTGGCCGATGGCCAGATCTTGCAGGCGAAAGATGTTCCCGGGTTCCTGCTGCGCGAGCTGCTCGCTGATCGCGAGGGCGGCGCGGTAATCGACCAGGGCGGCGCCGCTGTCGCCCTGGTCGCGCAGGATGTCGCCGATCTTGTTGTGGCTGACCAGGAGATCGCGCCGGGCGGCGGCGTTCGACGGATCGAGGGTGGTCAGGCGCTCGCTGATCGACAGCGCGGCGCGCTGCGCCTCCAGCGCGCCGGCAAGATCGCCGCGCATGGCGAGGGTGCTGCCCCGGTTACCGAGCGTGACGGCGAGCCAGCGGGACCAGTCCGGGTTCTCCGGGTCGCGCGCGACCAGCGCGGCGACAATGGCGTGCGCGGCGTCGTGGTGGCCCAGCGCCGCGTCGGTATCGCCCTGCTCGAGGAACACAGTGCCGATCGCTCTGTGGCTCTGAGCGAGCAGCACCACGTGCGCCGGCTCGTTGCGGTGACCCGTGGCCAGTCGCTCGCGGATGACCAGGGCCGCCTGGTGTTGCGCGAGGGCGGCGCCCAGGTCGCCCTTGTCGTGGAGCACCTCTCCGATGTTGAAGAGCGCGGTGGCCCGCCGGCGCAGATCCTCGTCGCCGCCGGGCGCGCCGCGCTGGGCGTAGTAGGTGATGGCCGTGCGCGCGACCATGTCGAGCAGCTCCAGCTTGCCGAGCGCGCCCAGCTTCTCGCGAAGATCGAACAGCATGAAGTCCATGAGCTTCTCGGCTTCCGCGCGATGGTGGTCGGCGAGGACGCGCTGGTGCTCGGCGTGACGCTGGGCGCGCACGGTGCGGACCATGCCGAAGAGGGCCACCGCGATCAAGGCGGCCACGGCCACCGCACCCACCGTTAGCGCCGTGCGCTGGCGCCGCGCCCACCGGCCGAGGAGCTGGCGCAGCGAGTAGCGGTGCGCGCCGACGAGCTGGCCGGTCTGGTACCGACGCAGGTCCTCGGCCAGCTCCCTGGCATCGGTGTACCGTCGTGACGGATCGAGGTCCATCGCCCGTTCGATGATCGCGAGCAGGTCCTCCGGAACGCCGGGATGCCACTGGCGTAGCCGGCCGGGAACGTCGTCGCCGGGATCGGGTCGGTCGCCGAGCAGGACGTGGGCGAGGATCGCGCCGATGGCATAAACGTCGGCGCGTTCGTCCACCGGCGCGCCCGCCGCCTGCTCGGGCGACATGTACGACGGCGTGCCGATGACCACCCCGGCACGCGTGCGCCCGTCATCCTCGGCGGCCGCGACCTCGGTCACCGGCGTGTCCGCCGGGGCGGCGTCGGTCAGATCCTTGACCAGTCCCCAGTCGATCACCACGGTCTCGCCGAACTCGCCGAGGAGCACGTTGCGCGGCTTCAGGTCGCGGTGGATCACGCGCTGGCGGTGCGCGTAGGCCATCGCTTCGGCGACGGCGAGTACGCTGGGCAACAGCGCCAGTCGCTCCGGCAGCGAGCGGGTCTCGCCGATCACTTCCTCGAGCGACCGCCCCGACACCAGCTTCATGGCGTAGAAGGGTTCGCCGTTCGGCCAGGTGCCGGCCTCGTACACGCTCACGATCCCGGGGTGCTGCAGGCGCGCGGTGACCCTCGCCTCGCGCTCGAATCGGCGGGCCAACTCGCGATTCTGGAAGAGGATCTCCTTGATCGCGACGTCGCGACCCAGGCGCAGATCGCGGGCCGCACGGATCCTCCCCATGCCGCCGCGTGCGATCTCGGCACCGAGGACGTAGTTCGAAGGATCGACGGCGCTCAAGCCCTCCGCTCGACGCGGAGCGTGGCCGTACGGCGGCGCCGTGTGCTCCGGCTCGGTGGCCCCTGGATCGTTTCGAGCGTCCAGCTGGGCTGGGAGGGTGTCCTCGGTCGCCGGTCGCCGGTCGCCACTCACGATCCCGATCAGGATAACACGCGCTTCGCGCCCGCCGCTCACGAATCAGGGACCGCCGTGGGCAGCCAGCCACCGTTCCACGTCGCGGTGCAACTCGGGGTCTCGACGAGGAATCGTGGCGGAGCGTGGCCCGCGCGCTCCGGATCAGGTCTCGGGCGCCACGTCGGCGCCCCGACCGAGGCCCCCGCGGTCGCCGCCGCCCGCGCCCCGCCCCAGGTCCACTTCTGGCCTGGCGGTTGCGACCCGCCCGCCGACCTCGACGCCTAAGATCCTGCGTAGGCCGCCCCTCTCCGACCCGTCCCTACGTGCGCCCGCCCGTGGCAGGCCCCCGGCTCGCCCGCTCGCCCGTCGGCCGCCGGAAGTACGTGCGCGACCTCACCTTTCCGCCCCGCCGATGCGCCCCCGCCGGCCCGTCCGGCAACCCGCGGCCCCGCCCTCCCCGTCCAAACCGCGTTCATCCGTCTTATGCTCCGACACCATCCCGCAGCTGCCGCGACTTCCGGCTCGATGAGGTCGGCGGCGCCGGACACCGGGCGACTCAGAACCGCGACAGCAGACCCTCGACGGTCAGCCCCGACCCGGCCAGGTGGCCCGGCTCTGTGCCGAGCATGACGTCGTCACCGAAGAAAGCGTTGGCCTCGAGCCGGAGCGCGAAGTCGATCGTTGGCGTGCGGCGGAACACGAACGAAACGCCGGCGAGCGCGCGATGCTGGCCGGCACTCGACGACACTCCGTCGGCCGCGGCCTCCGGTGCGACCTTCAGGCTGCCGAAGGCGTGCCCGACCCCACCATGGACGTAGAGCCGACGCCGGACACCCCAGTGAAAGCTCGCGCTGGGCGCCACGCCGCGGAACGAAACGGTGTCGTCGTCGTACCGCAGGCTCTGGAACACGTACCCCACCGTCGCGGTCAACGCCCAGCGATCGCTGTGGGGCACGAACGAGATGTCGACGTGCGGCTCCGAACCGATGCCCACCGTGCGGTCGCGCGCCCCGAAGGATCCGTCGGTGACGCCGAGCTTGCTACCGAACATGAACTTGAAGCCGGGCCCGTCACGGCGGACGTAGCCGTCGCGCAGCGTGACCTTGCACCAGCCGGTGCAGCCCGGCTCGACGTACGCGCCGGGGCCGTTGACCCGGATCACCCCCGCCGCGCCGGGACCGGGCGCGCCGAAGCCAGCCGCGCAGGCCGAGGTGAAGGCGAGCACCAGGATCAGGCGGGCCATGATCAGCTCCTCACCCGCGCGTGCTTCACAGGCTCGTTCACTGCCCGCCGCTCTCGGTCCACCAGCCGTTGAACGACAGACGCTGGCCGTCGGCGCTGACCCGCATGGGCGTGGTCCCGCCGACCGAGCCGGTGAGCGCGGTGTACGGGCCGGCGATGCCGGTGGTCGACTTCTGCACGCCGCCGACGCTGCCCAGATACACGATCTGGCCATCGGCGCTCACCGCGCAGGTGCGCGGGATCGAGATCGCGACCACCGAGCCAAAGCCGGTCGACGACCAGGCCTGGATGCCGCCGCTGGCCGAGATGATGGCGGTGCTGCCGTTGCCGCAGGCCATGGTCCGGTTGGTCCCGGTCACCACGGTCCAGCTCGCGCCATCGTTGGCGCTCTGCGATCCGGGCCCGGTGGTGGTCGGCGTCGCGAACACGCTGCCGCCGTTGGCGAAGCCGACGTGGGCGAACAGTCCGGCGCCGGTCGACGACTGCCAGGTCGCACCGCCGTTGGTGGTGTACTGCCCACCCGCTCTGTACCCGTTGAGCGGCGTCGCCGGATCGAACCAGGTGAGACCGTCGTCAGGGAGCGGAAAGGGCAGTAACACGCCGGTGTCGCCGCCATCGAGCGAGCGCCGGGTCTCGAACGCGCTGCCGTTGTACGACGTCACGAACAGGGCGAGGTTGGCGCCGTCGATGGTGGCCGCCACCGCCTTGCCGAGCGGCGTCAACTCCCAGGTGACACCGCCGTCGCGCGAGCGGTGGTAGCCCGCGTACAGCTCGGCAGCATGCCCGGCGCGCAGGTCGAACAGCACCGGCAGGATCGGACTGGGCGCCAGCCACGGACCGGGGATCTCGATCGTCGACCAACCGCCGGCGGCCGCGCGCACCACGATCCGCTTGCGCTCGGCCGGGCCACCGGGCGGGTTGCTGATCTGCATGAGCACCAGCAACCGCCCGTCGGCGAGCCAGGTCAGCCCCTCGCGCAGGTGCGACGTGGTCAGCCCGCTATCCTCGAACACCAGCGCGCCGCCGGCGGGCCCGACATATGCACCGGACTGCGCCTGCGTGCCGCCGGCGCCCACCGCCGCCATCGTGCCGTCGGCGCGGATCGCCATCGCCTTCGGCACATCGGTGGCATCGGGCCAGGTGCCGTAGTTGGTGAACGTCGCCTGGTCCGCGCTCGACGTCATGACCGTGCTGGTCGCGAGGTAGAGGGTGCCGCCTGCGGCGTAGGCGACGGCGCGCGGCTGGTAGCCACCGAACAGGCGGAAGCTGGCGCCGCCGTCCGACGACACGAACACGCCGCGGTTGGCGGCCACCGCCAGCCTCATCGGATCGGTCGGGTGGACCGCGAGGTCGAACACACCCATCAGCGAGGTGTTGACGATCTGCGCGCAGCCGGTGGGGCCGATCTTGAATAGGCGGCTCACCCGCGCTCCGGCCGGCCCGGCGACGATGCTGGCCTCGAGCACGAACACCGAGCCGTCGGCGGCGCGGGCCACCGCCTGGTGGTGGATCGAGATCCCCATGTTGAAGTCGACGTCCTGGTAGCGGCACCACAGCCGCTTCCACAGTCCGACGTCGCCGGTGAGGTCGGGGCCGCGGCGCAGGCTGGCCACCGACGGCGCGGCGACGAATGCGCTCGCGCTGCCCGGGCTGACCACGCCCTGGATCACCAGGCGGCCGGCGTTGTCGACCAGGAGCTGCGGCGACGGTCGCAGGGCCAGGGTCTCCGGGTAGCGCGCGAGCACCTGCTTCCAGGGCTTGGTGACCAGCGCGAACGACTGCACGTCGCTCACGCCGACATCGACGCCGTCGGCGAAGGCCCGCACCCGGTACTGGTAGGCGCCCGCGACCTCGGCCACGTCGGTGAAGGCGACGTTCTCGTCGATCCCGGGGCGGTAGATGTTCTGCCGCCGCGTGGCCACGACCGCGTAGCTACCGCCGTCGATCGCGCGCTCGAGATCGTAGCGCAGACCGGCAGCCAGCCCGGTGGCGACCGTGAGCGAGAGCTCGGTGTCGGTCCAGCGGAGCGCGGGCGGCGTGCCCATGGTCATCGACGCCGGCGCCGGCGTGGGTGCAGCGATCGCGCACTGCTCGGCGGTGTTGCCATCCTCCACCTGAGCGCTGCGCGCGCGCGCGGTCACGCAGTAGTTCACGCCGGGCGTGAGGCCGCCGAGGAACATGGGCGTGTTGCCCGCGACGGTCATGGCGTGAGCGCGGTGGAAGTTGTGGGTCCCCGCCTGCGGCCGGACGTAGATCCAGTAGGTGGCGCCAGTCAGGCTGGGGAACAGGATCTCGATCCCTCCGCCCTGGGTGGCGGTCACGGCGCTGGTGATGCCCGCGTATGCCGGGCCACCATCGTGGAGTCCGAGCTCGGGCCAGTCACCACCGGCGGCCGCGGCGCTCGCGGTCCACAGCGAGAAGTGAGACACCGCGATCACCACCTCGCCTCCTGCGACGCTGGCCGGCCCTTCATCGGTCCACGCCGACGCGGCCTCGGCCGACGAGAGTTCGGTGAAACTGCCGGGGCCCGGGCTGGGCAGCCGCAGCGTCAGCGGCACCGACGGGGCCACGCCGTTGGTGAGGAACTGCATCACCAGCCCGCCGATCGGCGTGCCGCCGGTTCGGTTCACGCCGTTCTGCAGGCGCAGGATGAGCAGCGTCCCTGTCGGCAGCGCGCCGGCCGGGATGACGACGGTCGCAACGCCCACGGTGATGGTCTGGGTGGTGCCGTCGACCGTGACCGTGGTCTGTGCGAGCACGTTGCCGACCGGTCCGGGATCCCACGTCGGTGCGTCCGGGCCGCCGGCATCGACAGCGGCGTCGGGGGATGCGGCGTCGGGGGATGCGGCGTCGGGGGATGCGGCGTCGGGGGATGCGGCGTCGGGGGATGCGGCGTCGGGGGATGCGGCGTCGGGGGATGCGGCGTCGGCCTGCTGCGATGCAT
>CANKMW010000160.1 GCA_947483555.1 Myxococcales bacterium | reverse complement strand
TGCCCGCGGCGCGCCAAGTCGCGCTGATTCGTGGGCGCCCTTACACCGCCGCCAGACACGAACCCCATGCCGTGCATGCCGCCTCGACCACCCGAGCCCGGCGCTGCTGGCCCGCCGTGCCGAAACCCGCATCGATTGTCTTATCCGCCAACCTGGTCTGCAACCCGGGCGGCTGCGTCGCGGACGGCAACGCTTGCACGACCGACTCCGACTGCTGCGAGGGCTGCTGCATGGACGACGGCGCCGGCGGCCTCGCCTGCACGACCGCGTGCATGGGCGAGTGCACCCTCGGCCAGCTCGGCGAGTTCTGCAGCGGCACGTCGCCGTGCTGTCCCGGCCTCGCCTGCACCGGGTCCGGCGAGTTCAGCTTCTGCGCGATCGAGTGAGCTAGACCTCGATCGCCGCCAGCACGAACGCGAGCACGCGATCGCAGCGGTCGCCGTCGAACCGCCACACGCTCGCGGCGCCGGTCGCGGTCATCGCGCCCGCGACGGCGTGGCGCGCGCGGTGGAGCCGGACGCGCACCGCCTCCTCGGCGATCCCGAGGCACGTCGCGGTCTCGGCGGTGTCGAGCTCGAGCACGTCGCGGAGGACGAGCACCGAGCGCAGGCCCTCGGGGAGCGCGTCGATCTCGTGCTCGAGCGCGCGCCCGAGCTCCTCGGTGCTGGCGTCGCGAGCGGGATCGGCGTCGGCGGTCATGGTGGTCTCCTCGAGGGGGACGACGTCGAGG
This sequence comes from Myxococcales bacterium, assembly GCA_947483555.1. GTDB lineage: Bacteria > Myxococcota_A > Polyangia > Haliangiales > Haliangiaceae > UBA2376. The sequence goes on along the minus strand of CANKMW010000160.1, from coordinate 8,935 downwards.
CGGCGGTTGCGGCGGAGCCGGGCCGACGCCTCGTGGACGACGATCCGGGTGATCCAGGTGCGGAACGTCGCGTCGCCGCGGAACGACGCGAGCGCGCGATACGCGCTGATCCATCCCGCCTGGACCGCGTCCTCGGCCTCCGCGTCATCGCGGAGGATCGCCCGGCTCGCGCGGTAGAGCGTCTGGTTGTGGCGGCGGACCAGGATCGCGAACGTCGCGCGATCACCGGCCAGCACCGCGGCGATCAGCTCGCGATCGGTGGGCGTGATGGCCGGCGTGGGGTCGGGCTGCATGAAGGGATCGAGGAGGGCCGAGCCCGAAACGTTACAAGACCGGGGGACAGACGATGTCACACCCGTCCCCACCTGCCTCGAAACCGCCGCGCGTAACGTCGGTTCGTCGATGAGGCCCTCGATCCTGCTCGTGATCTGCCTTGGACTCGCCGCGTGCGGCGGGGACGACGCGTCGGATGTCCCTCCGGACGCCGAGTTCATCACCACCTGCGGCATGCCCGGCGACGAGGGCAACGAGCTCGGGATCGGCCTGTTCTGCCGGACCCTCAACGACTGCACGGACAACGGCGAAGCGCCGCTGTGCTCGAACATCGGCGACGAGACCACGTGGTTCTGCACCAAGACCTGCACCGACGAGGACGCGGACGCCGAGTGCGGCACCGACACCGAATGCACCTGCGGGAACGGCGGCTGCGGCTGCACGCCCTCGGTCTGCCTGCAATAGGAGCTCTCTCATGCGCAAGACGCTCACCATCGGCCTCCTCTCGATCGCGCTCGGCGCGTGCGGCAGCGACGGCACCACCGTCGAGCTGATGGAGGGCTTCGAGCCGCCGGCGCCCGAGGCCGGCCAGATCCAGATCGTGTCGCCGATCATCGAGGACATCGGCCCCGGCGCGGACGTCACGCTGTGCACCTACCTGCCCGCGGGCCAGGGGTTCGACGACACGCTCGACGTGATCGAGGCGCTGGGCTACCAGTCCGAGATCGGCAGCCACCACGCGGTGCTCTACATGGCCGAGCGTGACCGCCCCGTCGAGACCCACGAGTGTACCGACGACGACATGGTCAACGCCCGGTTCCTCGCGGGCGCGGGTGGCGGCGAGGCCGGCGGCACGGTGGATCGCCTGCCCGAGGGCGTCGCGTACCGCGTCGAGGGTGATCGCCAGCTCATGGTGCAGACGCACTGGATCAACACCACCCAGTCGCCGATCGACGGCCAGGTCGCGTTCAACCTCACCGTCGAGGAGCCGACCGAGGATCGCCAGCTCGCGCAGCTGTTCACCTGGTCGCGCACGCAGATCGAGATCCCGGCGAACAGCACCGGCTCGGCGCGCACCGACTGCGTCGTCGAGAAGGAGATGCACTTCTACCTGATCGGCGGCCACGCCCACGAGCACGGCAGCCACGTGTCGCTGACCCACACGCCCGCCGAGGGCGAGCCGAACGTGTTCTACGACGAGCCGTGGGAGTCCTACTACACGTTCGATCCGCCGCGCGTGAACTACACCGCCGAGGGCGCGATGGTCGTGATGCCGGGCGACACCCTGAGCATCGACTGCCAGTACAACAACGACACCGACGACATGCTCACGTTCCCGACCGAGATGTGCACCGGCTTCGGCTTCTTCTTCCCGGGCGACGCCCAGGCCGACTGCACCGACGGGCAGTGGCCCGAGGGGTTCTAGCTCCTACCGGAGCGGCCCCATCGAGCCGCTTCCGCCGATGTTGGCAGTTGCGACGCCGGTGCCCGAGCAGTCCACGTACACGACGTCGGCGCCGGCCTTGCGCGGCCCGGTGAGGACCCAGACCTCGGCGGCGATGCCCTTGCCCGCGGCCGCGCCGGCCTGACCGTGCGCGGTATCGTGCGACGGGAAGTGCTTGAGCGCGACCGGTGAGGAGGTCTTGAACGGATACGGGCCGCCGACGCTCGCGCCCACCGGCAACAGCGAGAGGCCCAGCGAGATGCCCGTGTACGTGAACGAGCCCGCCTCGCCGGTCTTGAGGTTCTTGATCGTGAGCAACGCGATGTCGAGCCCGACGAATCTGCCACCGCCGCCCACGCCCATGTCGACATAGAGCTCCCACTCGGTGCCCCAGTCCGGTGGTGCCTTCCAACCGGGCTCCTTCGGCTGCGGCGGATCCAGCGGCGGCATCGGGTAGGGCGGTGGCGCTTGGGACGGGAACAGCCGGATCTCGACGCGGCGGTTGCGCGCGAGCGCGTCGGCCGAGCTCCCCGACGGCACCTCGCCGACGGCCTCGCAGTAGGTGTCCGCCGGCAAGCCGTTGCGCAGACGCTGTCCCAGCTCGTAGCCCACGCCGTCGCCGCGGCGGTTCGCGAGATCGAGGTTGTACCCGTTGTCAGCGCGCTGATCCGCGTAGCCGATGATCTCGATCCGGTAGTTCCCTCCGTCGATCTCGGCGCCGTAGCGCTCGATGACCCGGTCGATCGCCGCGTAGTCGTCCGGAGACAGCGTGTCGCCATCGGTCGGGAAGTAGATCGACGCCTTGATCGGCCCGCGCTCGTTGTTGTCGCTGGCGAGCTGATAGCCGGGTCCGCCGGCCGACGATTGCCCGCCGCCACCCGCACCCTCGGTGGAGCCGCCGCCGCCGTCCCACGACTCGAACGCGTCGTCGAAGTTCCGTTGCGTGCCCGCGGCGCTACCGACGCTGGCGGGCGTGCCGGACACCATCGCGTCCGCGGCGCGATCGGCCTCGACCTCGGCGGCGTCGGTCGGTCCGGACACCTCGAGCTTGTGTTGCCGCGTCGGGCTGCCGCCTCGCTGCTGGACGGTGTGCGCCGCCTCGTGGGCGATCAGGTGGACGCCGAACGCGGACGACACGTCGTAGTGCCCGTCGCCGAAGTGAATGTCCTGACCGCTCGCGTAGGCCTTCGCCCCGACGGCGTGCGCGGCCTGTGCCGAATCGGCGCCGGTATGGATCCGGACGCCCGAGAGGTCTTCTCCGAGCGAGGACTCGAATCGACCGCGCAGGTCGGTCGGCAGCGCCTGGCCCGTGCTCCCGGCCGCGCGATCGACCGCGCTCGGTGCCGAGTCGGCCACGCCGTTCGCGTCTCGCGGACCGGACGCGCTCGCGTCGGCGGCGCGAGCGATCGGCGAGCGCGGCGCGAGGCGCGCGGTCGCGGCGACCTTGCCCGGGTCGGGGCGGTACGAACGCGAGGGCTCGTACGCCTCGGCGCTCGTGAACGAATCGTCAGATCGTTTCGACATGGCTCAGGTCTCCTCTTCGCAGCTCGCGGTCTCGGGATCGCAGGTCTCCGGCGCTTCGCCGGGATGCTGCAGCGGCGCCTTGTCGGCGGGCTCGGGGCAACCCGCCGGCGGCGCGCCGCCCGCGCCGCTGTCGTCTTCGCACGGCGATGACAGGATGCGGCCGCCGTTGAAGTTGCGGAACGCACGCACGCTGTCCTGGGCGGCGCCGAGGATGCTGGAGATCTCCGACTGGATCGCGGCGACGTCGGCGCCTGCGGAGAACTTCCCCGTCGCGACGTTGAACGTGACCAGCTCCATCGGACCGCCCGGCGCCCACTCGTACCGAAGCGCCGGGGTCCAGCCCTCGGGGAGCGCTTCCTTCACCGCGTCCGGCATCTCCAGCTGGATCCCGACGAGCAGCTTGCCCACGAGCGCGATCGTGTCGCCCAGGCTCACGTCCCACGCGCCGTCGGCGGTGCGCGTGAGCTTGCCCATCGTCATCTCCGCGGCGAGCTGGACGCCGGCGTAGATCGACGCGACTCTCGGGATGCCGCCGTTGATGGTCCCCTGAACGGCGAGCGAGCCCTTGAAGCCGGCCGCGACCGAGCCATCCTCCGAAAGCTTGCCGCTCGCTTCCGCCTTGCCGATGAACTGGCCGTTGAGCGAGACCGCGGGTGGAATGACGACGATCGGAGGGAGGGCGATCGTCGCCTGCAGGGAGACCGCAAACTTCCCGTTCTCGTCCGAGCTGCCGATGAAGGTGAGGGGCCCCTTCTGGATCCGGATCTGGGCCGCGAGCTGCGCCTTCTTCGGCGCGGCCTCGGCCGCGGGGTCGGCGTCACGCGCGACCACCGCAGCGGACCCGGCGATCGTCGCGGGCGTCCCGGCGACCATCGCGTCGGCGGCGCGATCGGCCTCGACCTCGGCGGCGTCCTGCGGGCCCGAGACCTCGAGCTTGTGCTGCGTGGTCGGCGTGCCGCCGCGCTGCTGCACGGTGTGCGCGACCTCGTGGGCGAGGAGATGGACGCCGAACGCGCTCGACGGATCGTAGCGGCCGTCGGCGAAGTGGATGTCCTGCCCGGTGGTGTACGCCTTGGCGCCGACGGCGCTCGCGGCCTGCGCCGACTCGGCGCCGGTGTGGACGCGCACGCCGGAGAGATCGGCGCCGAGGGAGGACTCGAACCGGCCACGGAGCTCGGCGGGCAGCGCCTGGCCCGAGGAGCTCGTCGCGCGCTCGACGGCGACGTCGGCGCCGGCGTCGACGCCGTTGCCGTCGCGCACGCGGAGGATCATCCGGCCGGGCAAGCGCGAGGTCGTCGCGACCTTACCGGGCACGCCGAGCGGTGCGTAGGGCAGGTACGGCGGATCGAGGTCGAGCTCGGACGACGAGCGGTGCAGCTTCTCGGGCATCGGGCTCCTTGCCCGGATGCAGGCCCACGTCGCCGCGGTTGTGACTTCTACTCGCGCGGATCGCGCAGCCAGGCGTCGAACTCGGCGAGATCCTTCGCGGGAGCGCCCGCCTTCGCGAGCGCGTCGCGGGCGGCGCGGGCCTCGGCGAGCGACGCCTTGCGGTCCTTGCCCTCCAGCCAGCGCGCCTGGGCGAGGACGAACGCGGTCTCGGGTGCGTCGCGCGGATCGTCGGCGTGCCCGGCCCGGACGGCGGTGGCGCGCTCGGCGGCCGCGATGGCCTCGGCGGCGTGCCCCTGATAGAGGTGCGCCTTCGCGAGCGAGGTCAGCGGGTCGGCGAGCGACGGGTGCTCGGCGCCGTGCATGCCCTCGAGCAACGCGACGGCGCGCTCGAGCCTGGCCTGCGCGTCGGCGTCGGCCCCGGTGCGCAGGTCGATCTGCGCGAGGCCGAACAGGACACGCGCGTGCTCGCGTTGCTCGCCGCCGGGCGTCGCCGCGATCCGAGCCTCCGCGGACTCGAACCGGCGCTGGGCCGCGTCCAGGTTGCCGGCCTGGAGCTCGAGGTACGCGATCGCGGTCTCCACCTTGAGGACCTGCGGGTGTGACTCGCCGACGGCCTCGATCGTGATCGCGAGCGCCTCCTCGTACATCGCGAGCGCCTTGGGGAGGTTGCCCTCCTCGACGAACAGATCGGCGAGGCTCGCGACCGCGGCGGCGGTGTCCGGATGCGCGCGGCCGACGGTGCTCTCGAGGATCCGACGCGCGCGCTCGAGGTCCCGGCGCGCGCCGGCGTTGTCGCCGAGCGCGGACCGGACGCCGCCGAGCTCGAGCAGCACACCCGCGACATCTGGATGGTCCTTGCCCAGCCGTTGCTCGAGCAGCCCGAGGCCGCGCTCGAACAGCGGCAGCGCTTCGTCGTTGCTGCCGAGCGCGCCGATCACCCCGGCGACGTTGAGCAGCGACTGCGCGTAGCTCGGATGGTCGACCCCGAAGCTCGCCTCCGCGATCGTGACCGAGCGTTCGAGGTACGGGCGCGCCTCGGCGTAGCGGCCGAGGTTGCGCAGCGTGATGCCGAGGTTGGACAGCGTGTTGGAGAGGTCGCGATGGTCGGCGCCGAGCAGCTTCTCCTTCATCGCCAGCGATCGCTCGTAGGCCGCGAGCGCCTCGTCGAGCTCGCCGCTGCGGAACAGCACCCCGCCGAGGTTGTGCAGCGACATCGCGAGGTACGGGTGCTCCTCCCCGAGCGTCTGGTGCTGGAGCTCGATCGAGCGCTCGAGATAGCGCCGCGCCTCGGCGAGGTTGCCCTTGCGCGACTGCGCGTTGGCGAGCCGGTTCAGCGTGCTGGACAGCGCGGGATCTTCGGGCGGCAGCTCGCGCTCGGCGGTCGCGAGCGCCCGCTCGAGGAGCACGATCGCGTCGTCGTATCGTCCCTGCGCGATCCGCAGCGCGCCGACGCCGCTGTCGATGCCGAGCTGGAGCTTCGGCGACGCGCCGGCGCGCGCGACCGCGGCCTCGATCACCGGGATCAGATCCTCCGCCTCGTCGAGCTCCGCGGTCTGGTTGACGAGGAGGTGCAGCAGGTACAGCCATCCCGACGCGACGCCGACGTCGTCGTGCGCCTCGGCGCCCACGCGCGCCGACTCGCGGATCGTCGCCTTCGCCGCGACGTGATCGCCGGCGCCGCTCTGCGCCGCGGCGAGCGAGCGCAGCGCGCGGGCGAGGAGCGGCGCGTAGGCAGTCGCGCGCGCGTCCGCCGCGGTCGGCGTCGCGAGCGCGAGGCCCGCGTCGAACCGGCCGGCGGTGATGAGGACGTCGGTGTCCGCGACCGCGGCCTCGAGGCGCACGAGCTCGGCGCGCGCGTTCGTCTCGCGCGGGCGAGGCGGCACGCCCGACAGCGCGGCGAGATCCGCGCACGCCTCGACGTCGTCGAGCTCGAGGCTGGCGGTGATCGCCTGATCGAGCAGCTTCGGATCCGGCTCCGCGGCGAACAGGTCGACGAGCGCGCGCAGTCGGTCGCGCCGCTGATCGAGGCATGCGTAGCGGAGATCGAGGAGCTGCGCGGTCTGATCGCCGCGCACGTGCGTCGCGGCGCACGCCTCGATCCGCGCGTCGATCCACGTCGCGGCGTAGCGGTCGAGCTGCGCCGCCGTGCGCGTGAACGTCGCCGCGGCGTGGGGCTTGTGGGTGCCGAGGAACGCCTGCTCGATCGCGCCGCGCCGCGCGTCGTCCCAGCTCCCGGCCAGCGTCGCGGAGGCGCGGCAGCGCGCCGCGGGATCGTCGCCGCGGGTCAGCGCCCACGCCGTGAGCCCGCCGCCGGCGACCGCGACGATCGCGGACGCGATCGCGAGCTGCCGCCGCCGCACGGACGGATCGCGCGCGAGCTCGTCGAGGAGCGCGTCCATCGTGGGGAACCTCGCCGCGGGATCCGCGGCCAGGCCGCGGACGAGCGCGCGGCGGACGTGCCGCGGGACCTCGGCGACCGGCGCGCGGAGCCGCGCGGCCTCGATCGCGTCGAGGAGCGCCGCGCGGGTGGCGCCGGCGAACGGCCGCGCGCCGTCGAGCGCCTCCCAGAGCGCCAGGCAGAACGCGAACTGATCCGCGGCGGCGCCGATCTCGCGCGCGTGGTGCTGCTCGGGCGCCATGTACGCGGGCGTCCCCATCACCGCGCCGCTGCGGGTCAGCCGGCCGTCGGCGTCCTCGATCGGCTCGTCGCCGTCGCGCGCGGCCTCGCCGTCGCCGGACTCGCTCGGCACCGCGCCCTGGACCAGCCCGAAATCGGCGACGCGCACGCGGCCGTCCTTGCCGACCAGCACGTTGTCGGGCTTGAAGTCGCGGTGCACGAGACCCGCGCGGTGCGCGGCGGCGAGCCCGCGGCCGGCGGCGAGGTAGAGCGCGAGGATCTCGCGCCACGTGCGCGGCTGCGCCTGCAGCCACGTGCGCGCGGTGCCGCCGTCGACGTACTCCATCGCGACGAACGGGCGGCGCTCGTAGGTGTCGACCTGGTAGACGGTGACGACGTTGACGTGGCTGAGCTGCGCGATCGCGGACGCCTCGCGCAGCAAGCGCTCGACGCTGCGCGGCGTCGAGCCCGCCGCGTGGAGCTTGATCGCGACGTCGCGGCCGAGCTTCTGATCGCGCGCGAGGTAGACGACGCCCATGCCGCCGGCGCCGAGCGTGCGGACGATCCGGTAGGTGCCGTCGAGGATCTGGCCGGCGACGAGCGCGACCGGCGGCGCGCGCCGAGAGGTGCCGATCACCGCGCGGACGAGGTCGTCGCCGCTGCTGTCGACGTAGCTCCCTTCGGCGGTGGCCTCGGCAGGATCGCCGCCGTCGGTGGACATCGCGGCTAGGGTAGCAGCTTGTGCGTGCGCGCCAGCTCGCGCAGCTCGCCCTTGAGCCGCTCGAACCGCTTGCGCAACGCCGCCACCTCGCGCGCCGTCGGCTTCGCCGCCTCCTCGCCCGCCAGCACCTGCGCGATGTCCTGCCAGGCCATCTGCCCCTCGACCCGCAGCTCGAGCAGCATCCGATCATCCGGCGCGAGTGTCTCGCGCAGCTTCGCGAACCCGTCCTTCACGTCGGTGCGCAGGTGCAATGCGGTGGTCGTGCGCACCTGCGCCGCGAGCTCGGACACCTGCGAGACGTCGGACAGCGGCACCTGCCGCCGCTGCCGGTCGCGGTCGCGCGTCCAGTGCATGAAGTGGTGCCGCGTGATCGCGTACGCCCACACCCGCAACGACGCGTCCCACCGGAACCCCGGCAGCGCCTTCCAGAGCTTCTCGCACACCCCCGCGAAGATCTCCCCGGCCGCGTCGTCGTCGCGCGCGAGGCCGACGAGCAGCCCGTACAGCTCGGGCCCATACCCGCGGATCGCCGCCGTCGCGACCGCGGGCAGGTCGCCCGCGTCGAACCGCGCGCGCAGCTCCAGCTCCAGCGCCTCGCGCTCGGCGGCGTCCATGGGCCGTCAGCGTAGCGCAACGACCACATCGATCAGTCGGTCAGGCCTCCTTGTGTTCAAGCGCGTTCATCATCGCTTGCAGCTGAGCACGCCGGCCCTCCCACAGGTTGATGTCCGCGCTGATCCGCGCTTGGCCACCGAACATCCAGCCGATCGTCTTGCGGAGTTCGCCGGGGCTCCGAAAGCCGTTGGCCACAGCGAGTGCGTAGCTGTCGTAATTCCCAACGTCCTGCCGCTCAAATGCGCAAGTGCGGCGAAGGAGGCGGACGCTGGTTGTCATGAGTGGGTTGGGTCGGTGGCGCGAGCATAACACCGACGAGGACGGCGGGATCGTGTGGGTTCGTGGGCGGGTG
>CANKMW010000159.1 GCA_947483555.1 Myxococcales bacterium | reverse complement strand
TGAGCGGCAGGACGTTGGGAATTACGACACGTAATTCCCAACGTCCTGCCGCTCAAATGCGCAAGTGCGGCGAAGGAGGCGGACGCTGGTTGTCATGAGTGGGTTGGGTCGGTGGCCTCAAGGGCGCCGTGTCGAGCGCCGAGACGTACACCAAGTACGGCAAGCAGGTCGCCGCCGCCGCCCTGGCCGCGCACGCCCTCATCACCAAGCCGTCGCTGGACGAGTTCCTTGCCAAGCCCGAGGACCGCACGAAGGCGGCGGCGTGGGCCAAGCAGGTCGGCAAGACGTTCGACACCCTGGGCGATCTGGTGGACGTGATCCCGACCGACGCCTTCTTCCCCAACTTCGTCGGGCTCTACTTCAAGCGCCTGCTCAAGGCGCCCGCCAACTACATCGCGGTGTTCCAGGCCATCCTCGATGAGTACTACGGCAAGGTCGACGCCGAGGCCGGCACCAACGTGGACATCAAGGCGTGGACGGGCGAGGGCTACTGGGAAGGGCCGCTGACCGTCTTCTTCAGCGGAGCCGCGGCGCTGCCGCAGCCCGGGCTGGGCAAGCTGATGCTGGCGAACAAGGAGCCCCTGGGCAAGGCAACGTTCGCGATCGGCAAGGCCCGCCTGCTCGCGATCATCGAGTCCAGCGCCAAGCCGGAAGAGGCCGTGGCATGGGCCGACTTCGTGCGCAGCAAGAACTCACCCGGCGGTTGAATTCGAACACCTCGCCGCCGGGGATGACTACGTCTACGCCACCACGCAGCAACAGTTCCGCGTTCGCAAGACCGGCAAGATGTTGATCATGCGCGACGGCATGCACCGGTTCAAGGTCGTCAACGGCCGCATCGTCGGCTGACGAGGACACCGCCCAGACCCGCGCCGCGCTCGACGGCTAGCAAGCGCGCGGATGGGGGACATGCCGCGAGCCGTCACCCCGGCCGCGGTGCTATATCCACCGGCAGAACGCCCATGTCCACGGCTGGCACGCTCGGAATCCTCGTCGGCGGTGGGCCGGCGCCCGGCATCAACTCGGTCATCTCGGCGGCCACCATCGAGGCTCGCAACCGCGGCTTCAGGGTGCTCGGCATCCACGAGGGCTTCCGCTGGCTGATGCAGGCGGACATCGGCCACGTCCGCGAGCTGTCGTTCGACGACGTGTCGCGTATCCACCTCAGCGGCGGCTCGGTGCTCGGCACCGCGCGCGACAACCCGACCAAGGACGAGGCGGCCATGACCGCGGTGGTGGCGACGCTGTCGAGCCTGGGCGTCACCCACCTCATCACGATCGGCGGCGACGACACCGCGCTGTCGTCGAGCCACGTCGACCGGCGCACCCAGCAGGGCATCCGCACCGCGCACGTCCCCAAGACCATCGACAACGATCTGCCGCTGCCCGACCACATCCCCACCTTCGGCTTCCAGACCGCGCGTCACGTCGGCGCCGAGGCCGTGCGCGCCCTGTCCGAGGACGCCCGCTCGACGCGGCGCTGGTACGTGGTGGTCGCCATGGGACGGCAGGCCGGCCACCTCGCGCTCGGCATCGGCAAGGCCGCCGGCGCGACGCTCACGATCATCGCCGAGGAGTTCGCCACCCCCGTCGTGCCGTTCGGCGCCATCTGCGACATCGTCGAGGGCTCGATCATCAAGCGGCGCGCCGCCGGTCACCATCACGGCGTGGCGGTGCTCGCCGAAGGGCTGATCGGCAAGCTCGACCCGCAGGAACTGGCCGGGCTGCAGGACGTCGAGCGCGACGATCACGGCCACATCCGCATGGCCGAGGTCGACCTGGCGCGCAAGGTCAAGGTCGAGCTGCAGGGCCGGCTGGTGCGACGAGGCGTCAAGGTGACCATCAGCAACAAGAACATCGGCTACGAGCTGCGCTGCGCCGACCCGATCGCGTTCGACGCCGCGTACTGCCGCGACCTCGGGTACCACGCGGTCCGCTTCCTCGCCGGCGGCGGCTCGGGCGCCATGGTCACCGTGCAAGACGGCCGCCTGGTGCCGGTTCCGTTCGACAGCATGCGCACCGCCGCGGGCCGGACCCGGGTCCGCAACGTCGACCCGACGTCGGCCAGCTATCGGGTCGCGCGCGAGTACATGCTGCGCCTCGAGCCCGACGACTTCCGCGACCCGGCGTGGGTCGAGCGGCTCGCCGAGGCCGGCGGCACCACCGGCGACGAGCTGCGGGCCCGCTTCGATCCACCGGTCGCGGCCGGCATCGCGGAGACCCGCCCGTGACCGTACGACGCATCGGCATCGTGGTGGGCGGCGGCCCCGCGCCCGGCACCAACGCCGTGATCGCCGCCGCCGTGATCGAGGCCGTCAAGCTGGGCTGCGTGCCGATCGGCTTCCAGGACGGCCTCCACTGGCTGGCCCAGCGCTACACCGACGAGCAGCACGAGATGACCATCGACGAGGTGTCGCGCGTCCACCTGGTCGGCGGGGTGATGCTCGGCACATCGCGCACCGACGTCGCCGCCGACCCGGCGCTGCTGCGCAACACGGTCGACGCGCTGCGCAAGCTGGCCATCGATGGCCTGGTGGCCATCGGCGGCGACGACATGGTGCGCAGCGCCATCGCCATCGAGCGCGAGTCGGTGGGTCGCATCAAGGTGGTGATGGTGCCCAAGAGCATCGACAACGATCTGGCGGTGCCCGACCAGGTCACGACGCTCGGCTACGAGACCGCCCGCCACGTCGGGGTGCAGCTGGTCATGAACCTGATGGAGGACGCGCGCACGACCGGGCGCTGGTACCTGGGCGTGACGATGGGGCGACCGACCGGGCACCTGACGCTCGGCATCGGCAAGGCGGCGAGCGCGACATGCACCATCATCCCCGAGGAGTTCGGTCCCGGGCCGGTGCGGCTGGCCGACATCGCGGACATCGTCGAGGGCTCGATCATCAAGCGCCGCGCCCTCGGCCGTCGCCATGGCGTGGTGCTGCTCAGCGAGGGACTGGTGGAGCGGTTCGACCCCGCGGAGGTCGAGGAGCTCGAGGACGTCGACCGCGACGCGCAAGGAAACATCCGGGTCACCGAGATCGATCTCGGGCGCAAGGTGATCAACGCCGTGACCCTGCGACTCGAGAAGCGTGGCATCAAGGTCTCGGTGGTGGACAAGACGATCGGCTACGAGCTGCGCTGCGCTGCGCCGCTGCCCATGGAGGCGGAGTACGCCCGCGACCTCGGCTTCGCGGCGGTCCGCCACCTGGTCGGCGGTGGTGGCCGCGCGGTGGTCACGCTCCAGGACGGGGCGCCGCGCTTCGTGCCGCTCGCCGACTGCCTCGATCCGGTGACCGGCCGCGGCCGCCAGCGGGCGGTCGACGTGACCAGCGAGAACTACCAGGTCGCGCGCGCCTACATGGTGCGCCTCGAGCAGGCCGACTTCGCCGACCCGGCGACCGTGGCCAGCCTCGCCGTCGCCGGCGGGTTCGATCCCGACCGGTTCCGGAGCCACTTCGCACGCCTCGACCTGCAGCTGTCGCCGCAGCGCTGACCTGCGCTCGCGATCGCCAACTCGTCGACGATGATCCGGGCTAGGTTCGCCCTCATGGTCGCCTACCCGGACCTCGAAGCTCGCTTCCACCGCCTGTCCGCGCTGCGCCACGCGCTCGGCGTGCTGCAGTGGGACTGGGCCGCGATGATGCCGACCGGCGGGGCGGCGGCCCGCGCCGAGCAGATCGCCGCGATCAAGGTGGTCTGCCACGACCTGATCTCCGATCCGGCAGTGGGCGACCTGCTCGGACGTGCCGAGCAGGACCGCGCCAGCCTCGACGAATGGCAGCAGGCCAACCTGGTCGAGATGCGCCGGCACTGGATCCACGAGACCGCGCTCGACGGCCGGCTGGTCGAGGCGCTGTCGCGAGCCGCGTCGGCCTGCGAGCAAAGCTGGCGCCTGGCCCGGCCGGCGGCCGACTTCGCGATGGTCCAGCCGCTGCTGGCCGAGTTGCTCGCGCTGGTGCGCGAGGCGGGCGCGGCCAAGGCGGCGCGGCTGGATTGCTCGCCGTACGACGCGCTCCTCGACGAGTACGAGCCCGGCGGCCGGGCCGCCGACATCGAGCCGGTGTTCGATCACCTGGCCCGGGCGCTGCCGCTGCTGTGCGCGCGGGTGCTCGAGCGTCAGTCCGGGGCCCCGGCGGTGGTGCGGCCGCTCGGTCCGTTTCCGATCGAACGGCAGAAGGCGCTCGGCGTGGCGATCATGAGGACGCTGGGCTTCGACTTCGAGCATGGCCGCCTCGACACCAGCCTGCACCCGTTCTGCGGCGGCATGCCCGACGACGTCCGGATCACCACCCGCTACGACGAGGCCGACTTCGTCAAGGCGCTGATGGGTGTCATCCACGAGACCGGCCACGCCCAGTACGAGCGCGGCCTGCCGGCGGCGTGGCGGTACCAGCCGGTCGGCCGCGCCCGGGGCATGAGCGTCGACGAGAGCCAGTCGCTCCTGATGGAGATGCAGGCCGGCCGTTCACGCGCCTTCCTCGACTACCTGGCGCCGCTGGCGCGTTTGCACCTCGGTGGCGACGGCCCAGGCTGGGACACCGACAACCTCCACCGCCTCTACACCGAGGTGAAGCCCGACTTCATCCGGGTTGACGCCGACGAGGTGACCTACCCGGCCCACGTCATCCTCCGCTTTCGCCTCGAGCGGGCGCTGATCGCCGGCGAGCTGGCGCTGGCCGATCTGCCCGCGGCCTGGAACGCCGGCATGAAGCAGCTGCTCGGGATCGAGCCGCCGTCAGATCGCGAAGGCTGCCTGCAGGACATCCACTGGTTCGACGGCGCCTGGGGCTACTTCCCGACCTACACCCTGGGCGCCATGACCGCGGCCCAGCTGTTCGAGGCCGCCGGCCGCGCGCTGCCCGGGCTCGGTGAGGCGATCGGCGCCGGCGACTTCGCCCCGCTGCTGGGCTGGCTGCGGACCAACGTCCACCAGCACGGCTCGCGCCTGTCGACCCGCGAGCTCCTGATCCGCGCCACCGGCCGCCCGCTCGATCCCACGATCTTCGAGCGCCACCTCGAGGCCCGCTACCTGGGCTGAGCTCGATCGACGGCGGCGCCGCGGCCGTGTATGAACAGCCCATGATTCGTACCTTGCACGCCGTGGTCGGAGTCCTCGCGGCCGCGGTGTCGCTGATCGCGATCGCCCCGGCCAGCGCGGCGCCGCCCGAGCCGTCGGGCGCCCACCCGCGCCTGTTCCTCGATCAGGACACGCTCGACGCCTTCCGGGCCGCCGCCGCTCGCCCCGGCAGCGCGGTGGCGCGGGCGGTCACGCGGTGCGACCGCATCAAGGCCAACCCGGCGAGCTACCAGACCGGCGGGATGGGCCTCGACTTCGGCGCCAACATGAGCGCGTGCGCGCTGGCGTGGAAAGTCACGGCTGACGCCACCTACGCCACCGAGGCGGTCCGCTACTTCCGGGCCCTGCTCGACGACTACCAGACGCTCGGCGACGGCGGCGGCGGCGACGACGTGGTTCGTCACGACACCGGCTACGCGATGCGTGGATTCGCGCCGTACGCGGCGCTCGGCTACGACTGGCTGCGCGACGCACCCGGCGTCGACGCCGCGCTCCTGACCCGGGCCCGCGCCCGGTTCAAGGCCTGGACCGACTGGTACGACGCCGACGGCTATCACAACGATCAGCCGGGCGCGAACTACCACGCCGGCTACATCTTCGGCGCCACCATGATCGCGATCGCCCAGGGTGGCGAGGCCGGCGCCGAGGGCACCGAGCTGTGGACCCACGTCGTCGACGACCTGTTCGGGCGTGACATGGCGGCGGCGCTCGCCGACGGCGGCACCCTCGATGGTGGCGACTGGCTGGAAGGCTGGCAATACGGGCCGCTGAGCGTGCTCGAGTACGCGGCGTCGGCGCGGGCCCTGCGCGAGCACGGCGTCACGCTCGATGGCTATGCGGCCTGGGAGGGCGAGCTGGTGGCACGCGCCATCTACGCCAGCCCGCCGGCGAGCGGCCAGATGTTCCTCGGCGGCGACGCCGACCTCGAGACGCCGTACCGCGAGCTGTCGGCGATGAACCTGTACGCCGCCCTGATCGACGTCGGACCCGACCCGGCGCGCGGCTGGGCCCAGCACCTGATCGAGACCTACGATCTGGAGGAGACCACGTTCCTGCTGCTCGCCGCGCTCGCCGAGGAGCGAGCGGTGGCGGCGACGCCGTTTCCGACCGACGTCGCGACCATGCTGTGGGCGCCGGGCTCGAGCACGGTCTACGCGCGCTCGGGCTGGGCCGCCGACGACGTGTGGTTCGTCACCCGCTGCATGCCGGGCGACGCGATCAGCGATCACCTGTTCTTCGATGCCGGCAACCTGGTGCTGTCGCGTGGCCCCGACCACCTGATCGTCGATCCCAGCCCGTATGGCTCGATGTCGTCCCTGTCCGGCAACGCACCGACGCTGTCGAGCGCCACTCTGCCCGACGGCTACACCCCCGGTCAGGGACCGTGGGGGGCTGGCAACCGGGTCGGCTTCGCGTGGCGGCGACAGTCGCGAACCGGCGTGATCGCGACCCGCTGCGAGTACGCGGGCCAGTACTGGTTCCGCGACGCGGCGTCCGACGTCACCCGCGCGGTCCGCGACCTGGTGCTGGTGCCGACCAGCGCCGGCAAGGATGCGACGCTGGTCGCGATCGACTACGCCGCCGGCGGCGACGGCCCGCTCTTGCTGCGCTTCCGGACCCTGGCGGCGCTGACCGCCAGCGGCAGCTCGGCCGCGGTGACGGTCGGCGGCAGCCGCCTGGGCGTGCAACTCGCCGCCACCAGCGCGACCGCCACCGGGACGGTGCGGGCGTTGCCCGAGGGCGATTGCTTCAGCGGCCAGACCCGCGGCGACTGCGACGCGGCGCGCTTCGCGGGTGGCGAGTGGCGCACCAGCGTCGCCGGCGCGACCAAGCGCGCCGTCACCGTGCTCGACGCGGCCAGCGGCACGCCGGCGCCGGCCACGGTCACCACGGCAAACGGCGTCGAGGTCGTCGGCGCCGAGCGCAGCGGCCACTGGATCGCGGTGGTCACCGCGACCACGCCGTCGGGCGCGACCAGCACCAGCCCGCTCACCTACCGGACCCGCAGCGGCCTGCCCGCCACCCACGTCGTGGTCGACGCGCCGCGCGGCGACGGCGGCCGCAGCGACGTCACCGCCCGCGCGGTCGGCGACGAATGTGAGGTCACGGTCACGGCGCGCGACGGGACCGCCGGCGGCTACGATGGTCGGCCGCTGATGCTGGTGGTCACGGCCGCATGCGAGGCCACCGAAGATCCCGACCTCGGGCCGTTCGAGCCGGTCCCGCCCGATCCGGGGCCGGGCAGCGAGCCCGGCGATCTCGAGGGCGGCTGCTGCGATGCCGGGGCCGCGCCCTCGGCGGCGCCGATCCTCGTCCTCGCCGCGCTGGTCGGCCTGTGGCTCGGGCGCCGGCGCCGCTCGACGGACAAGCGGGCAAGCCGGTAGCCTGCTCGAGACCGAGTCTGTCCGCGCAGCCGTCGCACTCGCGGCCCCGGCTGTACACTGCTCGCGATGACGCGCAGCGCTGGGCGCATCGTGTTCGCAGACAACCCGTGGCCGCGCGGCCATCGGATCGAACGCGCCGTCTGGTCGGGGCGGATCGATGATCGCGGGCTGTGGTTCGATCTGCACGTCGAGAGTGCCCGCTACGACGAGGATGACGACGTCCGCGCCGCCGCTGGTGACGGCAGCGACGAAGATGTGGTCGACCCGCCGGGCGGCGACTGGGCGGCCAAGGCGGTGTGGGGCAACTACCATCGCTGTTCACTGTCGTCGACGAAATGGCGGTGCGATGGCGGCTTCCTGGTCGGCACCGCCGAGCAGCGGTTCGACTGGGCCGACCTGGCCGGCCAGCGCTTCGCCGTCGATCCGCTGCCGTCGACGCGGGCGACGACGGCGCAGCTACCGCGCGCCGCTGGTGACGACCAGCCCGAACCGGCGTTCAACATCTACTTGCTCGGTCACGACACGGTTGGCGGTCACCGGCTCCGCTTCACGCCGGGACGCGGCGGCGCGCGCATCGACTGGGAGGCGCGCATCGCGCTCACCTACGCCGGGGACCAACGCTTCATCCACCGCTTGACCGCCCACATCGACGCCGCGCGCTTCGAGGGCTTCCGCGCCGTCGATGGCCTACCGCCCGACGTCGCCAGCGACCTGCTCGCGGTATTCACCACCGATCCGAGCGTGTACCGACGGCGCGGCACCGCATTCGTGCCGGCCTGATTCCTGACCGAACCCGGAGCCCTCGTGACCATCCCGCCCGCCTGGATCAGCGCCATCGAGACCGACCCCACCCTGCAGCGCTTGCCGGCGCCGCCCAACCGCGAACGCAACTGGGTGCACGCCAACCCTGACGGGCGGCGGCTCGACATCCGCTACTTCGTCGACACCTCCGGCCAGCGCCTGCTCGGCATCGCGAGCTTCGGTGCCGACGCCGAGGGCCCGCCGGGCTTCGCGCATGGCGGGGCGATCGCGTCGCTCATCGACGACGCGATGGGCACCACGGCGTGGACCGCCGGGCATCGCGTGGTGACGTTGAACATGAGCGTGAACATGCGTGCCTTCGTGCCGCTCCACGTCCCGGTCCGCGTCGAGTGCGCGGTCGCCAGCGTGGATGGCCGCAAGGTCCACGTGACGTGTCGCGTGCTGTCGCCACCCGACACCGTGCACGCCGACGCCACCGGGCTGTTCCTGCAGCCAGCGCCATCGAGGTCGGCGCCGTGACCGATGCTCGACTTCCGTCGCCGCCGCAGGTAGCCTCCCGGGCCGATGTACCAGGGTAGCCGCGCGACCTGCCTCGTCCTGCTCGCCCTCCTCGCCCCTGGCTGCGACCCTCACGTCGAACGACCGCCGCCGCCTGCACATGACGGCATCCACGGGTTCGCCAGCGGGTGCTTCGCCATGGATGCGACCGCGCCGGGCAGCACCAACACCCGCTGGCTGGCGCCGGCCAGCGACGGCGCGGCGTTCGCGTTCTGCGCCACCACGGTCGAGGCTGGCGCGCGCTTCTTCATGAAGGCGTCGGACCTCGGTACCTACCTCTTCTACGACGACGACGGCCAGTACCTGGTCGCCGAGGACAACCAGCTGGCCCGACAGTCGGAGCTGTCGTCCGACCTCCTCCTGCTCGACGACACCTACGTGTCGCCCGCCGAGTGGCAACTCGAGGTCAGCACCCACGATCCGGACCGCTTCCAGCTCCGCAACTACCAGACCGGGCGCTACCTGACCACGACCGGCACGACCGAGGACCTGGCCGAGGCAGCGGTGATCGCGCTGTATCCGACCACCGGATGCGCCGCCTTCCCCGAGCTGACCGTCGACGCCGACGGCGCGGTCGTGCCGCGGCGATGGGACGACGGCGCCGTCTACGGCTTCGTCGATGCCCACTCGCACATGTTCACCAATTTCGGCTTCGGTGGCGGCGGCATCTTCCACGGCGCGCCGTTTCATCGCCTCGGCGTCGAGCATGCGCTGCCCAGCTGCGAGCGCTTCCACGGCGACGAGGGTCGCAGCGACCTGGTCGGATATGCCTTCTCGGGGCTCGGCGAGCTGGACACCACCGCGATGCTGACCGCGCTGGTCAGCGGCATGACGCCGACCTTCGACCACCACCCCGAGGGCTACCCCGCGTTCACCGATTGGCCCAACAGCTGGAAACGCGCGACCCATCAGACCCAGTACTACCTGTCGTAATTCCCAACGTCCTGCCGCTCAAATGCGCAAGTGCGGCGAAGGAGGCGGACGCTGGTTGTCATGAGTGGGTTGGGTCGGTGGCGCGAGCATAACACCGACGAGGACGGCGGGATCGTGTGGGTTCGTGGGCGGGTGGAG
>CANKMW010000158.1 GCA_947483555.1 Myxococcales bacterium | reverse complement strand
GAGGCCGAGTCGAAGGACGCATTCCGCCGAAATGTGCCCTTCGACTCGGCCGCTGCGCGGCCTCGCTCAGGGCAAACGGATGGGGAAGTGATCGACTTGCCTGCTGTTCTGGGTGAAGTCCCTGACGCGACGATGTGTAGGATCTTGAGCGCGGCCCTTCGACACGATCAGCTGGGTGCCGTTCTCGCGCGCCGCGAGGTCGATGATCTGCGCGATGACCGGCGGCAGGTTCTCGAGATCGCCGGGGCCGATCGCGCCGTCATCGTCGTCGCGTGCCGCGGCGTCGGCCTTCGGGCGGGCCGGCAGGCTGGAGGTCCGCGACCGCTTGCCCGGCGTGCCGTGCCCGCCGTGCGATGTGCCGGCGACGTCGTTCCCGTCCTGGTGTCGATGGCGGTTGCTCATGGCCAGGTCCATCGCAACGTCCATGCCGCGGCCGCCGGCGCGTAACCGCCCGAGTACACACGGGGTGTCACCAGCCGGTGGCCGTGACTGTCACCGAGCCGTCCGCGGCCAGCGCGGCGTCGGGTCAGAGACCGTCGAGACCCTCGAGCGGATCGTTCGAGAGGCGGTCGGACCGATGCTGCTCGGTGGAGCGGTCGCCCTGCTTGGGATTGCTGCCGCGTCCGGCGGGGGTCCGCCCCTTGGCCAGCGCGGCGCGGATGTCATCGACGCGCGCCGCCGGCACCGTCCGATCGTGGCTGCGGTCGACCATCGCGACCAGCTGCGCGAAGACGGTGCGCGCCTGGTCGCGCTTGCCGAGGACGAGCAGCGCGTCGGCGCGGGCCAGGAGCCCCGGCGCGCTCTCTGGATCGAGCGCCACCACGCGATTGGCCTCGGTCAGGGCCTGGTCGCCGTCCCTGCGCTCGAGCGCGCGCTCGGCGAGCAGCAGGTGAGCGGCGACCACGTCGGGATCGCGGGCCAGCGCTTCGCGCGCGTAGCGCTCGGCCTCGGTATCGAGCCGGGCGGCGTGATAGACGAGCGCGAGCTCGGAGAGCAGGATCGGTTCGTCGGGTGCGAGCTGCAGGGCGCGGCGATACTGCTCGATCGCCCGATCGAGCGCGCCGGCGCGGCGGTGGATGCGGGCCTCGGCGGCCACCGTCATCCACCAGCGCGGCGCCAGCCGCTGCGCCTCGTGAGCGACCTCGATCGCCGCCGCGGTCTCGCCCTGCGACGACAGCACGCCGGCCAGGCCGAGGTGGGGCACCGCCCAGCTCGGATCGGCGGCGCGGGCGGCCTCGAGCAGGCGGCGCGCGGCCGCCAGATCGTCGGCGTGGATGGCGGCGTAGCCGCGGCAGGCGGCGGCGGCGGCGGTCCAGCGCGCCGGCGCGCCGTCCTGGGCGAGCGCCTGCTCGAAGTCGGCCGCGGCTGCCTGCCACGCACCGGCCGACGCATACACCGCCATCTTCGATCCGCTGGCGGTCTCGAGTCCGGCCACGAAGGCGAGGCCGTAGATCGGCGTCACCAGCGCGGCGTCGGCGGGTGGCGGGGCGGGCGGGGCGCCGCCGGCGGCGACGTCGCTGCCGCCGCGATCGGCAACCATCACGGCCGCGGCGATGACCGCGGTCACGACGACCGCGCCAGCGACCGCGAACGGCCATCCCCGGCGCGGTGCACGGGTTGCTGGCGCTGCGGCTTCGCCGGTCGCCGCGCTCAGCGTGGTCGGTGGCGGCCGGGCGTCCGGATCGGTGGTGGCGACGGTCGCACCGGTCGCGAACGCCGCCGCCACGCCCGCGCTCGCGGTGCCGCTCGTGGCGGTGCCGATCGCGCTCGCCGACACCGGCCGGCCGAGCACGGCGTCGAGGGCGTTGACGGCGGCCCAGGCGCTGCCGAAGCGGTGGGCGGGATCCTTGGCCAGCAGACAGAGCACGATCTGCTCGAGCGACTCGGGGATGGTCGGCATCAGCGCCCGCGGCGGGACCGGGGCCTCGAACATGTGGGCGCTGAGCAGCTCGCCGAGACCGGCGGCGCGGAACGGCACCCGGCCGCACAGCATCTCGTACAGGATGCAGCCGAGCGCGTAGAGGTCGGCGCGATGATCGACCTCGACGCCGCCGCGGCACTGTTCGGGCGCCATGTACACCGGGGTGCCGAACAGCGCGCCGGTCCGAGTGACCGGGGCGTCGGCGGCCAGCTCGCCGTGCAGCTTGGCGATCCCGAAGTCGAGCAGCTTCACGCGCTCGCCGGTGGTGGTCTCCTGATCCGGAACCAGGAAGATGTTGTCGGGCTTGAGATCGCGATGGACGATGCCACGCTCGTGCGCCGCGCCCAGCGCGCTGGCGATCTGGCGGGCCACGCGGGTCGCGGTCTCGGCCGCCATCGGGCCGTCGCGGCGCAGCCGGGCCGACAGCGCCTCGCCCTCGAGCAGCTCCATCACCAGATACGCGGTGCCGTCGGCGGTCTGGCCCATGTCGAACACATCGACGATGCCCGCCGACGCGATCGCCCCCGCGGCGCGCGCCTCGTTGAAGAAGCGCTGCACCACCTCGGGCTGCCGGGTCATCTCGGAGCGCAGCACCTTCACCGCGCCGCGGCGGCCCATCACGGTGTGGCGCGCCGAGTAGACCGTCCCCATGCCGCCCTCGCCGATGCGGGCCTCGATGCGCCACGCCCCCACGATCGTGCCGATCATGATGACCAGCCTAGCACCCGGGGATCCGTCATGCGCGCCGGAAGACCAGCGCGCCGTCGTCGACGGTGCGGTGGCGCAGCATGATCAGGTCGCGGACGTAGTTCTGGTACAGCTTCCACGGCACCTTCGCGCCCTGGCGCGGGAACTGTCCCTGCGCGCGCTGGATGTAGCCCGACGACAGCGCCAGCAGCGGCTCGTCGCCGACGTCGGCGTCGGCGTGCGGCACGCAGCTGCGGTATCCGCGCTGGTCCATGTACAGGAGCAGCCGACACACGTACTGGGCGATCAGCTCGCACTTCAGCGTCCACGACGCGTTGGTGTAGCCGAGCGCCATGGCGAGGTTGGGCACGTCGCTCATCATCGCGCCCTTGTAAGACCGGGTCGCCGCCGGATCGATGGCCCGGCCGTCGACCGTGAGCTGGAGACCGCCGAGGAACAACATGCGCAGGCCGGTGGCGGTGACGATCAGGTCGGCGTCGAGCCGGCGCCCCGAGCGCAGGGCGAGGCCGGTCTCGGTGTAGGTCTCGATCTGATCGGTGACCACCTCGATCCGTCCTCGCTTGATGGCGTCGAACAGGTCGGCGTCGGGAGTCAGGCACAGGCGCTGATCCCACGGCGCGTAGCTGGGGTTGAAGTGGGTGTCGACGTCGACACCGGGGCCGACCTGGGCGCGGACGCCACGGGTGATGAGGCGCCGGGCCCGGTCCGGGAAGCGGCGACAGAAGCCGTAGAACGCCGATCCGAGCAGCACGTTCTTCCACCGGGTCAGGTCGTGGGCGACGCCGGCCGGCAGCGATCGCTGCAGCCGGGTCGCGACCCGGTCGACCGACGGCCGCGACACGACGTAGGTCGGCGAGCGCTGCAACAGCGTGACGTGGGTCGCCGTGGTGGCCAGCGCCGGCGCCAGCGTCACCGCGGTCGCGCCGCTACCGATCACGATGACGCGCTTACCGGCGTACGCGATGTCGTCGGTCCATCGCTGCGGGTGGGCGATCCGGCCGCCGAAGCGCTCGACGCCCGGGATGATCGGCGTGTAGCCATCCTGGTACGAGTAGTAGCCACTGCACATGAACAGGAAGCCGCAGGTCAGGCGCACCGCTGCACCGCTGTCGGTGCGGATCGCGTCGATGGTCCAGCGCGCGCTGGCGCTCGACCACGACGCCCGAAGGACGCGATGGCCGAAGCGGATCTTGCGGTCGATGCCGTGCTCGCGCGCGGTGTCCTGGATGTAGTCGCGGATGCTCGCGCCGTCGGCGATCGCGCGGTCGCTGGGCCACGGTCGAAACGTGTAGCCCAGCGTGTACATGTCGGAGTCGGAGCGGATCCCGGGGTAGCGGAACAGATCCCAGGTGCCGCCGATGGCGTCGCGCCCCTCCAGGATCGCGTAGCTCTTGCCGGGGCACCGGGTCTGCAGGTGATAGGCGGCGGCGACCCCGGACAGACCGGCGCCCACGATCAGGACGTCGAGGTGCTCCTCGGGCTCGACGGGCGCGCTGGATCCAGACCGCATGGCGGTCACGACCGGTCAGCGACCGGCAGCCGCACCACCATGCGGCTGCCGACCCCGACCTCCGAGGTCGCCAACAACGTGCCGCCCAGCTCGGTGACGATGCTGCGGCAGATCCACAGCCCGAGGCCGGTGCCGGCGCCAACCGGTCTGGTGGTGAACAGCGGCTCGAAGATGCGGCCGAGGACCTCGGCGGGGATGCCGCGGCCATTGTCCGCGATCGTGATGACCACCGCGGCGCCGTCGTCGGCGCGCGTGATCTCGACCTCGATCAGGTTGTCGTCATGGGGGCCATCGAAGGCGTCGGCGGCGTTGAGGACCAGGTTGAGGAAGACCTGCGACAGGCGACCCGGGTTGGCGCGCACCAGCGGCACCGGCTCGCCGCGGCGGGCGACCCGGGCCCGCTCGGAGATGGTCGGCCCGGCGAGCCGGATGGCGGCGTCGATGGCGGCCTCGACGGCGCTGGGCAGCGCCTCGCGATCGTGGCGGGCCACGGTGAGCAACTCGCGCACGATGGTGCTGACGCGCTGGCCACCCTCGCGGGCCTCGGCGATCATGGTCTCGATCCGGCCGCGGGAGATCGGGTCGGCGATCAGCGGCGGCACGGTCATGGCCAGCTGCTCGAGGTGGATCAGCGTGTAGGTGAGCGGGTTGTTGATCTCGTGGGCGACGCCAGCGGCCAGCATGCCGAGGGTGGCGAGGCGATCGGCGCGCATCAACTCGGCGTGCAAGGCGCGCCGCTCGCTGGTGTCGCGCCCGATCGACAGCAGCGCCGGCGCGCCGTCATAGATGATCGGCGTGCTCGAGATCTCGAGCACGGCGACGCCGCCGTCGCGGCGACGCCCGGCGTACTCGCGCGGTGGCAAGCGCTCGCCGCGCGCGATCCGTTGCATGCGGGCCCGCATCTCGGCGGTCTCCTCGGGATGGACCAGCAGCTGCTCGAACGGGAGGGCCAGGACCTCGGCCACCGAGTAGCCGAGCACCGCAGCGGTGGCCGGGTTGGCGTAGATGAAGCGGCCGCCGGCGACCACGATGATCGAGTCCGGCGACGCCTCGGCGAGCGAGCGGAACCGGGCCTCCGACTCGCGCAGCGCATCCTGGATGCGGTGATCGGCCCGCAGGTCGCGGAAGAACAGCACCGAGGCCAGTCCATCGGGCCCGTGCACCGAGGCGATCGCAAGCTCGACCGGGATCTGGGTGCCGTCGCGGGCCTCGATGACGGTCTCGAGCCGGGTCGGCAGCGGTCCGCCGCGCAGCATGGTGTCGCGCAGGGCGACCATGCGCGAGCGCTCGGTGGGCGCGATCAGCGCGGTGGCAGGCATCGCGGCCAGCTCGTCGGCGCTCCAGCCGGAGAGCTCGCACAGCCCCGCGCTCGAGAAGGTGCGCACCACGGCCTCGCCGCGCTGGGCCAGCACCGTGACGCCGATGCCGGCACGGTCGATCGCGAGGATCAGGGCCTCGGCCAGGTCGTGGATGCTGGGCACGGCGTAGGCTGGAGCATACACGGAGGAGATCTCAGCATGACCCACAACATCCGGCTCGAGGGCGCGGACGCGGACCTGCTCACCGGGCTCGGCCTCGGTGGTCTGGTCGAACCGGCAGCAGTCGCACCGGGGGTCAGCAAGGCGGAGGTGACCAGGGTCATCAAGGCGGCCGAGGACGAGGTCCGCCGCGCCGCCGATCGCTGTCTCGCCTTCGACGCCGGCGGGAAGGCCACGCTCACGGCCGGCGGACGGAGCTACGCGGCCGGCCGCTTCGAGGTCGCGTCGCTCGACGAGCTTCGGGCGCGCATCGCCGCTCGGCCCGGCGCCGGCGGCGGCCGCGCCCGACTCGCCGTCCTGCACGGCGTTCATCCGCGCACCGATATCGGGACCCTGCAGGCCACCGCGACGCCCGGCACGCTGTTCCAGGTCGCGTCCCAGTTCAACTGCCTCGAGGCACCCGGCGCCCGCATCGTCCCGGTGCACGCCTACCCGAGCGATCCCACGCAGGGGCCGCGGGCCTCGGTCTCCGCGTTCCCCGCCACGCTGGTGCGGCACTACCGGGCTCCGAGCACGGACGGCACGCGCTTCGAGCAGACCGACCACCAGCACCTCAAGCTGCTGGACGATGCCTTCGGGCCCCAGCTGGCCAAGGTCCGCGCCGGCTATCTCCAGATGCACGACGTCCATCGACCCGACGAGCTCGCGCGGGTGCTGGCCGAAAACGTCGGGCTCATCCGGGTCGGCGTGCACGACGACGTCGAGGTCGTGTTCGGCCACGACTGGGGCGGCCCGGTTCCGGCCGGGTCAGCGCAGCGGATCGCGCAGGTCTTCACCTCCACGTTGGCGCTCGGCGCCTACGCGCGTGGCGGTGACCCCGCGGTGGCGCTCGCGATCTGCCGCCCGCTGCTGCGGGCAGCCTACCTGGGCACGCTGCTGGCGGCGATCGATCTCGGCCAGCAGCGCGTCGTGCTGACGCTGATCGGCGGCGGCGTCTTCGGCAATCCCATCGCCGAGATCTGGCACGCCATCCTGGGTGCCGTCGCCGAGATCGAGCCGCTGCTGAGCCGCGACCTCGACGTGATCGTCAACTGCCGGAGCGACCTCACCGACCACGCCCGGGCCGCGGTCCGCGCCCGCGGCGGGGCGATCGTCCGGTTCGAGCCCGAGCAGATCGTCATCGAGCGGTGAGGGCGAGCTACGGTCGCACGAAGATGCACGAGCTGAGGATCGGCACCACGCCGTTGGCGCAGGTGCCGAGACCATCGACGAAGCCGGGCGGCGGCGCCCACGCCTGGTCGGCGTCGCGGTTGATGGCGACGTAGACCTCGTCGGTCTCGAACGACAGCTTGAAGACCCAGAAGTAATCCTCGAGTACGACGTGGGTGCGGGTGCCGCGGCGGAGCGCCGGGTGTTGCTCGCGCAGCGTGCCCGCCTTGCGTACGTGGTCGAGCGATCGCTGTTCCTCGGTCGACAGGCCGTCGAAGCGCTGCATCTTGCGATTGTCGGGATCGGGTCCGCCGATGGTGCCGATGTCGTCACCCTGGTAGAGCATCGGGACGTTGCGCGGTGACGTCATCAGGAACGTCTGGGCCAGGCGCAGTCGCTCGGGGCGCAGCTGGGCCTCGGTGAGGGCCCGGACCTGGTCGTGGTTGCCGAAGAAGTTGCCCATGATCGCGCCCGGGTAGCCGCCGCGACCGCCGAAGGTGTCTTGCGGCGTCAGGTACGCGGTGTCGTTGCCGATCGCGAACTCGGCGAGCTGGCGCACGCTGATGTCGAAGCGCAGCAGCGCGCCCTTGGTCTTGTTGTAGAACTCCTCGTCGACCTGGCCGTGCACCATGTCCTGGCGCACGTGGTACCGGGCCCAGCCGCCCAGCGACTCGCCCACCATGTAGAAGACGGTCGGCTCGAGCGCCCGCGTGTGATCGCGCACCGTGGTCTCGATCTCGGCGACGATCGCCTGCTTGAGCGCGCGGATGAAGCGATCGTCCATGTGCTTGAGCGCGTCGGCGCGGAAGCCGTCGAAGTTGAACTCCTGGATCATCCACAGGGCGTGATCCACCACCATCGTGATCGCGGCCGGGTTCGCGCCGTAGTCGACGTCCGGCATGTCGGTGGTGAACCAGCAGTCGAGCCGGCCCTCGTCCCAGCGGTTGTGACAGGGTCGGTAGTCGAAGAACCAGGTCGGCTGGCGCGCGAACAGCGCCGCCTCGCGGTGGACGTGGTTGGTGACGAAGTCGGGGATGATGCGGATGCCGCGCCGATGGGCCTCGTTGACCAGCTCGTGCAACTGGGCCGGGGTCCCGAACGCGGGTTCGATCGGGTTGTCGTAGCCCAGGTCGTCGAGGTGGGTGTAGCCGGTCGCGACCGGGTGATAGGAGTGATAGCTCGCGTAGCGGGTGGTGTCGTCGGTGTTCACGGCCGGCTGCGAGCGGTGCGAGTTGAGGATCGGCGAGCTGATCCACAGGGTCGTGATCCCCATGGCCTCGAAGTAGCCGTCGCGCAGCTTGCGGGTGATGCCGGCGAAGTCGCCGCCTTGCCACCGGCTGCGGGCGTCGGTGATGCGGGCCAGGTCGCCGGCGGCGTTGTCGAGGTTGTTGCCGGGGTCGCCGTCGAGGAAGCGGTCGGTGAAGACCTGGTAGATGGTGGCGTCGTGCCACGTGAAGTCGGCGTAGCGGGTGCCGGTGCCGATCCACAGCGGGACGAAGAGCGGTCGCACGTCCGCACCGCCGTCGGTCCGGACCCGGAACAGGTAGCTGTACTTCGACGGCTCGAGGTTGATGGTGTGGAACGTGAACGTCTGCCGCGCGGGGTCGAACGCGCTGGCGGCGTCGATGACCGTGCCGTTGAGCAGCACCTCGCTGGCGTCGAGGTCGACCTGGCCGTCGCCGGCGTAGGTGGCGACCACCAGGTACGAGTCGGCGGTGGTCCGGGTGCAGAACTGGAAGTCGCCGACCGTGTGATCCGGGGTGCAGGTGTCGGTCGGCTCCGTGCACTCGCCGGTGTCTGCATTGCAGACCCCGGCCCCACCGCACGGGACCTCGGTGCACAGGTCGATGGTCTGCGACGCCGGACAGCCGCCGAGCAAGACCACGAGCACCAGGAGTCGTTGCGGGCTGCGACGGTTCATGGACGCCCGACGAGGACAAGCACGAAGCGTGCTCGGCAGGACGCCGAGTGCCGGCCGCGGAGGGGGAGAAAAAGCGCCGCATGATCGAGGTGTTGCGATCGCGCCTGGCGTGCCGGCCGATGGACCGGCGCGGCGGTCGCCGGGCGGCGAGCGCGGTGGCGTTGCCAATCGCAACGAGGTGCTGGGCAACGCCGCCCCCGCGAGCGCCAACCTGCCGCTGCTCGAGGGGCAGCAGGGGACGGTGTTAGAGAATCAGGTTCCTCGACACAATCATTCAGTTCTTTCGCGCGTAAACGACCAGCCCCTCGCTCCGCCCGCGGATCGTGACCTTCCCCACCGGCTGCAGCCCCTCGCTCTGCCCCGCCAGCTGCACGGTCGCCTCGCTCACCACCAGCGCCACGCCCAGCTCCTTCGTTACCGCCTCGAGGCGCGACGCGGTGTTCACGGTGTCGCCGAGCACGGTGAACTCGAGGTGCACGCCGCTGCCGATGCACCCGGCTACGACCATGCCGCTGTGCACGCCGATGCCGAGCTTCACGGCCGGCATGCCGCGCGCGCCGCGCGTCGCGTTCAGGTCGTCCAGCGCCGCCAGCATCGCGCTGGCCGCGCGCAGCGCCCGCGCCGCGTGTGCGTCCGCCTCCGGCACGCCGAACACCGCGAGCATGCCGTCGCCCATGAACTTGTCGACCGCGCCGCCGCTCGCGCGCACCGCCTCGGCGAGCCGCCCGTGCACCTCGTTCAGCAGGTCGAACACCTCGGCCGGCGGTAGCCCCTCGGCGATCGTCGTGAAGTCGCGCAGGTCCGACACCAGCACGGTGGCCTCGACCGCCTGCGGCCGGGCGAGCAGGCGCAGCGGATCCTGGTGCGCGCCCTCGACCACGTGGCGCGGCAGGAAGCGCGCCAGCGTGGTGCGCCCGACCTCGCCCTCGAGAGCGCGGCGCACGATGAAGGACATCCACCCGCCGAGCATGCCGCCGGCGAAGATGACGACGCTCGAGAATGCGATCTGCAGCTCCGCCTGCCGCATCATGATCGCCAGCACCCAGTAGGTCGCCAGCGCGACGCTGGTGGTCATGACCGCGGCGCGCCGGCGCAGGCGCAGGCCGCCGGAC
Source organism: Myxococcales bacterium (assembly GCA_947483555.1). Taxonomy (GTDB): domain Bacteria; phylum Myxococcota_A; class Polyangia; order Haliangiales; family Haliangiaceae; genus UBA2376. Next base: position 670 of record CANKMW010000158.1, on the reverse strand, counting down.
ACCGCGAGCAGCGTGCACACCTCGGGCGAGTAGTCGATGTACACGGCCACGCCGGTGCGCACCAGCTCGAGGCCGCCGGTGGTGATGATGAGCCCGTCGATGATCGGCATTGCGAGCGGCACCCACCACGCGAACCAGCCGCTCCGGAAGACCAGCGGCAGCGGCGTCGCCACCACCGCCCACGCCAGGAGCACCAGCACGTTCGAGCGCGCGAACGGGATGTCCTCGACGATGTGGCCCGGGTTCCAGTACGCGAGCAGGCTGGTCGCCACGGCGAGCGCGAGCATCACGGCCCGGACGTAGGCGAGCAGCAGCTCATTACGACGGGTGACTTCGAGCAGCGTGCGCTGGACGGCTGCGCGCAGCTCCTCGAGGGCGTCGCTCATCCGAGCGGCATGGTACCGCCGAAAAGCTGAATGATTGTGTTTAGAACTTCCGGGTGAGCGGCGACCGCCTCGACCACCGCGTCGGCGACGCGGAACCCGCCCTCGGTCCAGAGTCGATAGTGCGCGAGCTCGTGACCTAGAGCACCGACCGGTTTGAAACCGATCTGTTCGGTTTGAAACCGATCTGTTTTCGCGACGTTCCACGACGGTGGGAATCCGTTCGCCCTGAGCGAGGACGCGCAGCGGCCGAGTCGAAGGGCGCATGTCGACGAAGTCCGTCCTTC
>CANKMW010000157.1 GCA_947483555.1 Myxococcales bacterium | reverse complement strand
CGAGATGAACGCCATCCGCTTTCACGGCGACAACGGCAACCAGATCGAATACTCGGCCATCCCCGACGACCTCAAGGAGCAGGCCGACAAGTGTCGCGAGGAGATGCTCGACCAGCTCAGCATGGTCAACGACGAGCTCACCGAGGCGATGCTCGAGGACAAGGTCACCCCGGCGCTGATCCGCAAGGCGCTGCGCGAGAGCACGATCGCGCTCAAGTGCACGCCGGTCATGATGGGATCGGCGCTCGGCAACAAGGGCGTCCAGATCTTGCTCGACGGCGTCACCCAGTACCTCCCCGAGCCGCGCGACGTCGAGAACATCGCGCTCGATCTCGACAACGCCGAGACCCCGGGCGTCCTGGCCTCCGATCCCAAGAAGCCCCTGGTCCTGCTCGCCTTCAAGCTCGAGGACGGTCGCTACGGCCAGCTCACCTACGTGCGCATCTACCAAGGTCACCTGCAGAAGGACGACTTCATCGTCAACACGCGCAACGGCAAGAAGGTCAAGGTCGGCCGCCTGGTGCGCATGCACTCCGACGACAAGGAAGACATCACCGAGGCCGGCGCCGGCGACATCTGCGCCCTGTTCGGCGTCGACTGCAACTCCGGCGACACCTTCACCGATGGCTCGGTGAACCTGGCGTTGACGTCGATGTTCGTGCCCAAGCCGGTCATCTCGGTCGCCATCAAGTCCAAGGACTCGGGCTCCGAGATCAACATGTCGAAGGCGCTCAACCGCTTCACGCGTGAGGATCCGACCTTCCAGTGCTGGGTCGACCCCGAGTCGAGCGAGACCATCATCGCCGGCATGGGCGAGCTCCACCTCGAGGTCTACATCGAGCGCATGAAGCGCGAGTACAAGGCCGAGGTGGTCACCAGCCCGCCGCAGGTGGCGTACCGCGAGACCATCGGCCTCAAGACCGAGTTCAACTACACCCACAAGAAGCAGACCGGTGGCTCGGGTCAGTACGGTCGGGTCGCCGGCTTCGCCGAGCCGTTCGACGGCGAGTTCGAGTTCGTCGACGAGATCCGCGGCGGCTCGATCCCGCGCGAGTTCATCTCGGCGGTCGAGAAGGGCTTCAAGTCGATGGTGCTCAAGAGCCCGCGGCTCGGGGTGCCGGTGGTCGGCGTGCGGGTGACGATCGACGACGGTCAGTCGCACCAGGTCGACTCGAGCGACATCGCGTTCCAGGAAGCGGCCCGCGGCGCGTTCCGCGACTTCTTCCCGCGCGCCCGGCCGCGCATCCTCGAGCCGATCATGAAGGTCTCGATGGAGGGCCCGGCCGAGTTCTCGGGCAACATGCTGTCCTTGATCATGCAGCGACGCGGCATCGTGATCGGCTCGACCGAGGACGACGGCGGCGCCCGCGTCGACGCCGAGGTGCCGCTGGCCGAGATGTTCGGGTTCTCGACCCCGCTGCGGTCGGCGACCCAGGGCAAGGCCGAGTTCACGATGGAGTTCGCCCGCTACTCCGAGGTGCCGACCAACATCGGCGAGGATCTGTTGCAGAAGGCCGCCAAGGCCAAGGCCGACGCCAAGAAGTAGGTGTCGCCGCGCGGCCTTCCCGTCATCGTGGTGGCGGTGGCGGCCTGCGGCTCACCGCCGTCGCGACCCTCCGCCTCGAGGCGCCGATCGACGGCCTCGATCCGGTCGCCCACCGCGCCGCGCACCTCGGCGCGCTCGCCAATGCCGCGCGACGACTGCTGACCTGCGTCCGACGCCGAGCCCGAGCCCGAGCCCGAGCCCGAGCCCGACGAGCCGAAGATCGGGCTCGGGCTCCGGCCTGCGGCCTGGGCTCGGGCTCGGGCTCGATCCGACCGACCAGCTCCACCCGGATCAGGCGGGCGGGGAGAAGGACGGGTATCGTCGCGGCCGGTGGGCAAGCCGATCACCAACATCGTGGGGTTCGACGACGCGCCGTTCGCGCCCGAGCACTACGGCGACGTGCGCGTGGTTGGGGCGGTGTGCTCGCGGACCCGGCTCGATGGCGTGCTGTCGGGCAAGGTGCGGCGCGACGGCGTCAACGCCACCGACGAGGTCATCCGGCTGGTCCGCGACGGCAAGTTCCGCGAGCACGTGCGTGCCGTGCTGTTCCAGGGCATCGCGATGGCGGGCTTCAACGTGGTCGACATCCACCGGGTCCACGCCGAGCTTGCAGTACCCGTGGTGGTGGCGGTGCGCAAGCACCCGCGCCTGCACCTGGTCGAGGCGGCGTTGATCGAGCGCACCCGCGGCGGGGCGCGCAAGTGGAAGCTGGTGCAGGCGGCGGGGCCGCTCGAGCAGATCGGTCCGATGTGGATCCAGCGCGTGGGGTTGACGCGGCTCGACGCGGCGGCGCTGCTGCGGGCGACGACGTTGCACGGCAACGTGCCCGAGGCGCTGCGGCTGGCGCACCTGATCGCCGGCGGCGTCACCACCGGGCAGAGCCGCGGTCGGGCGTGAGGTCCGGCGACGGTGGGTCGGTTGCCAGGCCGACCGTCAGCGTTGGCGTCGACCCAAATTCGGACTATTCTTGGGCCCAATGAAGCCGAGCAAGGACATCCGGCCGATCAGCTACCTCAAGGCCCACGCTGCCGAGATGATCGGCGAGATCACCGAGACGCGCGACGCGGTCATCATCACGCAGCGCGGCGCGGCGACCGCCGTGCTGGTCGATGTTCGATCGTACGAGGACCTTCAGGACAGCCTCGCCTTCCTCAAGATCCTCGCTCGGTCTCGCAAGAGCATGGCGGAGGGGCGCTCCACTCCACTCGCGGCGTCCATGCGTCGGGTCCGCGCCCGCGGCCGCAAGCTCCTCGGGCGATGAAGTTCGCGGTCCGGCAGCTGCAGGAGGCGGAGGAGGATCTGCTCGCGATCTATCTGTACGTCGCCGCGGCCGACTCCGTGGATCGCGCCGAGCTCCTCCTCGAGCGGCTGGAAGCGACGATCGGCAGCCTCGACCAGCTCGCGCGACGCGGACGCGCCCCACCCGAGCTCGCCAAGGTTGGCGTCCGCGAGTTCCGGGAGATCGTCTCGCGACCGTACCGGATCGTGTACGAGATCACCGGGCGGACGGTGTTCGTCCACGCCGTTCTCGATGGACGCCGCGACCTCGTCGATCTGCTCGCCGAGCGGTTGTTGCGCTGATCACCGGCCCAGGCCCATGAGCACGGCGCCGGCGAACACCAGGGCGGCGCCGGCGAGCTGGCGGGGTCCGGGACGATCGCCGATCGTGAAGGCGAGCGCGGTCGCCCACAGCACCGACGTGTTGCGCAGCGTGAAGACATAGCCGGCGCCGCCGTGGTGGAGCGCGTACATGAACATGAGGAACGCGGCGGCGGCGATGGCGCCGGCGCCGAGGGTGGCCAGCGGCGCGGCCCGGACCGCGGCGGCGAAGCCGCGCCGGTAGCCGGCGCCGCCGAGCACGGCGCCGAACCCCGCCGCCACCGCCATCGAGATGGTGAAGATCGCGGCCGGGCTCGAGCCGGTGAGCAGCGCCGCCTTGTACGCGAAGTGGTAGCCGGCGATGAACCCGGCGGTGGCCATGGCCCACATCACCGCGGTGCGCGAGGTGCCGCGCTCGAGGCTCGACGCGGCCAGGCCGGCGAGCACGATCGCGCTGCCGGCGGCGGCGGCGACGGTGAGACGTTCGCCGAGCGCCACGATCGAGATCGGCCACACCAGGATCGCCGCGCTGCCGCGCGAGATGGTGTAGACCGGGCCCAGGGGCCCGGCGGTGAGGGCGCGGCCGAGGGCCTCGAAGTAGCCGGCCTCGAGCGCGCCGGCGAGCCCGCCGAGCAGCGCCGCCCGCGCCGTGATCGTGCCGCCGAGCGACAGCTCGACGACGGCGACCGCGGCGGCGAGGACCCCGGCGGCCGCGACCACGGCGTGGATCGCCGCGCCCGGGTCGGGGCTGCGCTTGACCAGCGCGTTCCAGGCTGCGTGCAGGAACGCCGAGACCAGGACCAGCGCGTACGACGTCACCGCAGCCGGGGAGGTAGCACGCGGCGAAGCGAGCCGACAGGGAGCTGCATCTCAGGCTATTATTGAATAGTAGTCAGGAGGTCCTCGATGGCGTTCGCAGGCTTCGGTCGCTCTCAGCTCAGCTACGACATGTTCGACCTGGCGCGCTCCGCCGCCGAGGCCAAGCGGCTGGCCAAGTGCGAGAACATCTACCACCGCGGTCAGGAGCTGGCCTGGGATGGCAAGGACGTGCTCGGCGAGCTGCTGGCCAGGCACGGCGGCGTGCACGTGGCGGACGCGCAACGGGCCGCGCTCGAGCGGGTGTTCACGATCATCCTGTGGGGCGAGCTGGCGGCGTGGAAGATCTCGGCCCAGCTCGCCGATCGGCTGGTGCCGCTCGAGGCCAAGATGGCCGCCACCAGCCAGGCCTTCGACGAGGCGCGCCACTTCTACGTCATGCACGACTACCTGACCGCGCTCGGCTTCAAGCCGGGTCGGCTCGACCGCGCGCCCCAGGCGCTGCTCGACCTGGTGCTCGAGACCGACGACCTGGCCGCCAAGCTCATGGGCATGCAGCTCATGATCGAGACCATCGCGCTGGCGCTGTTCCAGGCGGTGCGTGAACGCGAGGTCGAGCCGGTGCTGACCGAGCTGCTGCGCTACTTCGAGCGCGACGAGGCGCGCCACGTCGGCCTCGGCATGCAGTACCTGCCCAGCTTGCTGACCGGCATGTCGCGACGTGAGGGCGTGCGGCTGGTGACGTTCCAGATCCGGATCATGTACTGGGCCCTCACCGAGCTCCGGCTGGTGCGCAGCGACTTCGAGACCCTCGGGATCGACCCGCGCCGGGTCATCGAGAGCGTGCGCAAGAAGCAGCTGGCGGCGATCGGCGCCGCCTACGAGGCGGTCGGCATCCCGTTCGATCGCGACCGCAACCTGGCGGCGATGAGCCTCAACGGCGTGGTCGAGCTGATGTTCCCGCCGGTTCCGGCGCCGCTGGCCGCGCGCGCCCGCACCGCGTGGACCGCGTTCTGGCGCCGCGCCCAGCCCGGCTCGCTCGACGTGTTCGCCCCCCACCAGCACGCGATCCGGACCGCGCGTGGTGTGGTAGCACCAGCGGACGGATGAGCTACGACCTCGCCGCTGCCGCGGCCACGCTGCGAACCATCGAGCCCCGCTTCGCGCCGCTCGTCGATCGACATGGGGTGCCCGACCTCACCCTCACCCGCGATCCGTTCGCCAGCCTGGGCCGCGCCATCATCTATCAGCAGCTCGCCGGCGCGGCGGCGGCGACCATCCACCGTCGCTTCTGCGCCCTGTTCGGCAGCGGTCGCTTCCCGCGCCCGGCGCGGCTGCGCGCGTCCACCGTCGAGATGCTGCGCCCGGCCGGCATCTCGAACGCCAAGGCGCTGGCGCTGCTCGACCTGGCCGCCCATTTCACGGATGGGCGGGTCTCGCCCCGGGCGCTCCTGCAGGCCGGCGACGCCGAGGTCGCCGCGATGCTGCTGCCGATCCGTGGCATCGGCCCGTGGTCGGTCGACATGTTCGCGATGTTCGGCCTTTGCCGGCCCGACGTGTGGCCGGTCGGCGACCTCGGCGTGCGCCAGGGGCTGCAGCACTTCCTGCGCCTGCGCGCGCTGCCCGCGCCCGAGCGCATGCTGCGCGCCGCGGCCCCCTGGCGACCGTGGCGGTCGCTGGCGGCGTGGTACATGTGGCGCGTGGTCGAGGACCGGCGAGAGAAGCGGTAAGATGCCGGCTCGGCACGCATGAGCTGGAAGGGTCAAAAGTTCCCGCTGCAGCCCGGATCGAGCCCCGGCACGACCAGCGGGGGGCGTACGTTCCAGGCACCGGCTGGCTTCCGCGACAGCCCGGAGTCGGCGCTCAACGTCGGCGAGGTGGTGAACTCGACCTACACCGTGCGACGCGAGCTGGTGCGCGGCGACGGTGGCAGCGTGTTCGAGGTCTGGGACATGCTGGTCGAACGCGCCGCGGTGCTGAAGCTGGCGTGGCGCGATCCGGGCACGCCGTCGCTGGTCGCCGAGGCGCGGCGCTGTTCGGCGGTGGCGGCGCGCGGCAACGCGGCGGCCACGGTGTTTGGCGTCGGCAACCACCGCAGCGCCGAGTATCTCGCCGGCGAGTACGTCGAGGGCGTCACGGCCCGCGATCACCTGCGCGCCATCGCCGCCTCCGGTGCCCGACCGAGCGCGTCCGAGCTGGTGACGCTGGTGCTGGCCGCGGCGAGGGCCTTGGCGTCGGTGCACCAGGCCGGGTTTGCGGTCGGCGACCTGGCGCCCGAGACGGTGCTCATCACCGGCGAGGGGCGGGTGGTGTTCGGGCGCTTCTCGCTCGGTCAGGTCGCCGGGCTGGGGCCGGCCGGCGTGTGCCTGGCCCCCGAGGTCGTGACCGGCGCCCGCAGCGCCGCCGATCCGGCGGCGGTGGCGGCCATCGATCTGTACGGCCTCGGTGCGCTGGCCATCGAGCTCGCGCTCGGTCAGCCGCTGTTCGCAGGCGACACCATCAAGGCGGTGATGTTCGGGCACGTCCACCAGCGGCCGCCGGCGCTGGCCGAGGTGCGCACCGACCTGCCGGTCGAGCTGGCCGATCTGGTCGCCGAGTTGCTGGCCAAGGACCCGGTCGCCCGGCCGCTCGACGCCGCCTCGGTCGTCGAGCAGCTCGAGATCGTCAACGAGCGTGCCCAGGCCGGTCGGCGCAGCGTGCGGGTCCTGATCGTCGACGACGACGGCGATCGCGTGCGGCAGCTGTGGAGCGCGGTGCGACGGGCCCACCCGCGCTCGCAGGTCGACGCCGCCCGCGACGGCCGCGAGGCGGCCGGCAAGCTGACCCGCGACCGCCCCGATCTGGTGCTCATCGACGCCACGCTCGGCGCGATGAACACCGGCATGAACGCGCTCGAGCTGATCATGTACGCCCGCGGGCTCGACGAGATGAAGGGCGCGTTGCTGGTGGTGACCGGCGACGGCATGAGCGATGGCGACGCGGTGATGCTGGCGCAGTTCGGGGCCCGGCTCGCCGGGGGTCGGGCCCGGGTCGCCGAGACCGTGGGCCGGATGGTGCGCGAGGTGGCCGCGCTGCCGCGGGTCACCGGCGCGCGTCGCACCCTGGTCGGTTGACGAACATGGAGGGCATGCGCGACGGCTACGCTGGCGACGACTGCTTCGTGTGTGGGCTGCTGTGGCCGGGGGCGCGGCCGTGCCCGCGCTGCGCCGGCGGCATGCGCTGGGTCCCGGCGCAGATCTTCGACGCCGACGTGGCGCTGGTGAAGGTGGCGCGGGCGCTCGACAGCTGGCGCGGCAGCGGCGGTCGCGACGAGCTCGAGGCCTTGCTCGAGGTCGTGCATGCGGGCGCGCCGGTGACGCTCGACGCGCTCGCCGATCTCGGTTCGAGCGCCGACGAGCTCCGCCGCGCCTGGTCGTTGGTTGCTCCCGAGCACACCAGCTACTGAGCAGCGTTGACATCGCCGCGCCGCCGACGTCTGCTCGGGGGATGCTGTCGGTTCGTGTGCTCGTGACGTCGTCGCTGGTTGCGGTCGGTGCGGTCGTGGCCGCCGCCTGTGGCGGCGACGACGGTCCGGCGCAGGTCCTGTTCGACCTCGACGGCGAGCTGGCCGGCGACACCTTCTTCGATCACCCGTTCCCCTCCGACCTGCGCCTCGACGCCGACGGCACCGCGGCCTACGCCGGGTTCCCCAACAAGGGCGACAACCGGCTGGTCACCCAGCTGGTCGCCCTCGCCGACGCGCGCGGCGGCTTCCCGGTGATGGCGAACGCGTTCTTCCGCTTCGCCGCGGCCCTGCCGCCGCGGTCGCCGACCGAGCTGGTGCCGGCGTCCGCCGACGCCCCCATCCTGTACGTCGACATCGATCCCGATTCCCCCGAGCGCGGCACGCTGGTGCCGGTGCTGACCCAGACCCTGCAACCCGACGACACCGCCATCGCGTTCCTGCTCGGCGTCGGCCCCCGTCCCGGGTTCGTGCTGGCGCCGTCGACGACCTACGCGGTCGTGATCCGCCGCGCCGTGGCGCCCGCGCTATCGCCGCCGCGCGCCGTCGTCGATCTGGCGGCCGGCCGCACACCCGCGGGCGCGCGCGGTGCTGCCGCGGCGGCGCTGTACGCGCCGCTGTGGCCGGTGCTCGACGACCTCGGCGTCGACCGCGACGACGTGCTGGTCGCGACGGTGTTCACCACCGGCGATGAGGTCGCGCTCCTGCACGCGCGCAGCGAGGCGCTGCGCACCGCTCACGATGCGGTGATCTCGAACCTTCGCGTCGACCCCGCCGACGGCGCCGGCCACAGCGGCTACTGCGAGCTGCTCGCCGACGTCAGCTTCCCGCAGTTCCAGCAAGGCGTGGCTCCGTTCTCGACCCTGGGCCAGTTCGCGCTCGACGGCGCCGGCGTGCCGGTCAAGCAGTCTGACCTCACCGTGCCGCTGGTGCTGACCATCCCCGACCGGGAGATGCCGGCCGCCGGCTGGCCGCTCTACCAGTTCTTCCACGGCTCGGGCGGCGTCTCGGGCGGGATCGTCGATCTGGGCAAGACCCTGACCGTCGGCGGCGAGCCGGTCGTCGGTGAGGGCCCGGGTCACGTCGTCGCGCGCCACGGCATCGCCGGTGCGTCCTCGGCGCTGCCGCTCAACCCCGAGCGCTACACCAACGCCAGCGACTACGAGTATCTCAACCTGCTCAACCTGGCCGCGCTCCCGTACACGTTTCAGCAAGGCGTGATCGAGCAACGCCTGTTGCTCGATGCGCTGCTCGTGCTGTCCATCCCGCCGTCGGCGCTGGCCGGCTGCAGCGGACCGACGCTGCCGAGCGGCGCCACCGCCCACCGCTTCGAACCCGCCACGGTCACCGGCGGTGGCCAGTCGATGGGCGGCATGTACACCAACATGATCGGGGCCGTCGAACCGCGGCTGGGGGCGCTGGTGCCGACCGGCGCCGGCGGTTTCTGGAGCAAGATGATCCTCGACACCGACCTGATCGGCGGTGCCCGCGGCTTCATGGGCGGCGTGTTCGCCACCGATTCCGATCAGCTCACGTTCTTGCACCCGGGCATGTCGCTGCTCGGCGTCGGCTGGGAGATCGCCGAGCCGATGGCGTCGATGGCGCGGCTCGCGCGCCGCCCGCTGCCCGGCTTTCCGATCCGCCACGTGTACGAGCCGGTGGGGCTCGGTGATGTCTATTTCCCGACCGACATCTTCGACACCGCGGCCCTGGCCTACGGCAACCGTCAGGCCGGCACCGCGCTGTGGCCGCAGATGCAGGACGCCCTCGCGCTCGACGGCCTGGGCGGGCTGGATACCTACCCGGTGAGCGCCAACGTCGGCGGCCACACCCGCGTGGCCGTGCAGTTCGCGAGCGACGGCATCGCCAACGCCCACTACCTCTACCGCCAGCTCGACGAGGTCAAGCACCAGTACGGGTGCTTCCTCGACAGCTATGTCCGCACCGGGACGCCGGTGGTGCCGGCGCCGGCGGCGCTGACCGCGCCCTGCAACTGAAACAACGCTTCGCTGACGCATCGGCCACCGCCTCCCCGTGCGCAGCTGGATCGGCGTCGGATTCATCACGGTGGAAGACCCGTGCGACGGAACGTATCAGGACACCCCGACGGGCCAGTTCGGACTCGCGCTGGCGTACTGTCGCGGCCTGAGAGGGTGTTTGGTAATTAGGCCACAGCGTTGGCCACGCGCCGGAGGAGCAGCCGCGACTCGGTGAACCAGATCCACGCCTCGGACACGTCGAGGCGCCGGTCGTAGTCCTTCGCCATACGTCGCGGCGAGTCGTTCCACGCGTTCGTGCGCTCAACGACCCAGCGCCGGGGCAGGATCTCGAACCCGGTGGCGGGCAGCGGTAGCAACGAGAGCTGATTCGTTGCCCACACGGTTTCCCGACGACGAACCACCTCCACCTGGACGTCGCGGGAGCGCATCTCGTCGGCGGCACGGCCGGCATACCCTTGGTCGACGTAGACCATGGCGAGTGTGGGATAGCGATCGAGGGCAGCGTCGAGCACCATGGGGCCTGCGTCGCGGTCTTGCACCGAGGCAGCGGTGACCACGACCGCGAGCAGGAGGCCGAGCGTGTCGGTGGCGAGGTGCCGCTTGCGTCCCTTGATCTTCTTGTTCGCGTCGAAGCCCTTGGGTCCGCCTTGGGCGGACGTGCGCACCGACTGCGAGTCGATCACCGCCGCAGTGGGATTGGGGTCGCGCTCCTCGCGCTCGCGCCACATGATCGCGAGCCGCGCGTGCATCTCGATGAAGCGCCCCTTGGCGACGCACTCGCGGAACGCGGCGTAGACCGTCTGCCACTTCGGGAAGTGACGTGGCAGCATCCGCCACGCACAGCCCGAGCGCACGACGTAGGCGATGGCGTCGACCATCGTCCGACGAGGGTGTCTGGGCGGCCGCCCGGGACCCGTGACCTCGAACAGGTCGCGCACCAACGACCACTCGTGGTCGGTCAAGCTCGACGGATATCCCCGGGCGGGGGCCACGGGCCGATGGTCATCGTTGAAGCGATGCGGGTCCTTGGCCGGCTGCGTCGAGGCCTTGCGGCGCTCGCGACGGAGTCGCTTCACGCCAGCGCGCGCCAGTGCCGTCGACATCGTCCTTCGGTTGACCTGCACCCCGGTTGTGGCCGTGAGCCTGCTCGACAACTCCGCGATCGACGCCGACGGAGACCCCAGCGCAAGGTCGCGGACGATCGCGAGTTCCTTGGCGCCAAGCTTGTTGGGTCGTCCGGCCTTGCGGTGCGTCGGGGTGCGCGGCATCTGCCGACGACTCTAGCACATAATTACCAAACACCCTCT
>CANKMW010000156.1:0-5000 GCA_947483555.1 Myxococcales bacterium | reverse complement strand
CGCGGATCTGGTCGCCGTCGCCAGCGTCATAGGTCCGGACGTGCCCGGGCTCGAGCTCACGCACGCCGTCGAAGACGGTGCGCGGCGCCACCACGGTCCAGAACGTGAAGACCTGATCGAGCCCGACCGGGTCGAATCGACGTGGCAGCGCCGGTTCGCCGGCGAACAGCACCTTGACCTCGCTGCCGAAGACGACCCGACCACCGTGCTCGGCGTAGTAGAGCGGCCGCACGCCGACCCGGTCACGCGCCAGCACCAGCCGGCGCCGGCGCGTGTCCCACAGCGCGAACGCCCACTGCCCGTTGAAGCGGTCGAGGGCTGCCTCGCCCCACTCCTCCCAGGCGTGGATGATGACCTCGGTGTCACTGCGGGTGCGAAACCGGTGCCCGGCGGCGACCAGCTCCTCACGCAGCTCGACGTAGTTGAAGATCTCGCCGTTGAACACGATCCACAGCGTCTCGTCCTCGTTGGCCATCGGCTGCTGGCCCGACGCCAGATCGATGATCGAGAGCCGGGCGTGGGCGAGGCCGGCGTGGCGGTCGTGGTAGCGCCCGAACTCGTCCGGGCCCCGATGCGTCATCGCGCCCATCATCTGGCCGAGCGCGCCGACCGTGGGCGGATTGCCACCGCGCAGGTCGACGATGCCGGCGATGCCGCACATGGGCGGGCACTATAGCCCTGAAGCAGCTTCGACGAGCACCGACGCTGGCTTGATCTAATGATGCGGGTCGAGTAACCCTCCGCTCCATGCCTGCCCCTGATGCCACCGCCGTCCAGCGAGACGTCACCGCCTTCATCGTGGACAATTTCCTGTTCGGAAACACGGCCGAGGCACCGGCGCCGGCCACGTCCTTCATGGAGACCGCGCTCATCGACTCGACCGGCGTGCTCGAGCTGGTCGCGTTCATCGAGGAAAAGTACGGCTTCAAGGTCGCCGACGACGAGCTGATTCCCGAAAACCTCGACTCGGTCGCCAACCTGGCCGGGTTCGTGGTGAAGAAGGCAGGCTGAGATGAGCTTCTCGAAAGACGTTCTGATCATCGACCTCGAGGCCGAGGCGCAGCGCATCGGCGGCGAGATCCGCCGCATCGTCGCCCACGAGTGCAAGCGTCGCGGGCTGGTGGTGGCGCTGTCGGGAGGCATCGACAGCTCGTGCGTCGCCGGCCTGGCCGTCAAGGCGCTGGGCCCGACCAAGGTCTTCGGCGTCCACATGCCCGAGCGAGACTCGTCGGGGGAGACGCTGGGCCTGTCGCAATCGGTCTCGACCACGCTCGGGTTCGACTCGACGGTCGAGATCCTGACCCCGATCCTGGAGGGCTTCGGCTGCTACCAGCGGCGCGACGAGGCCATCCGCATGGTCTTCCCCGACTTCGGCCCGGGCTGGAAGTCGAAGATCGTGCTTCCCGGCCTCGACGGTGGCGAGCTCAACGTCTACTCGGTCGTGGTCCAGAAGCCCGACGGGACCATCGAGAAGCAGCGCCTGCCGCTCAAGGCCTATCTGCAGATCGTCGCCGCCACCAACTTCAAGCAGCGGACCCGCAAGACGCTCGAGTACTACCACGCGGACCGCCTCAACTACGCGGTGACCGGGACCCCCAACCGGCTCGAGTACGACCAGGGCTTCTTCGTGAAGGGCGGCGACGGCCTCGCCGACGTCAAGCCGATCGCGCACCTGTACAAGACCCAGGTGTACGCGATGGCGAAGCACCTCGGCCTGCCCGCCGACATCTGCAGCCGGGCGCCGACCACCGACACCTACTCGCTGGCCCAGGGCCAGGACGAGTTCTACTTCTCGCTGCCGTACGCGCAGATGGATCTGGCGCTGTGGGCCCGAAATCACGGCGTGCCACCGATCGAAGCCGCGCCGGTGATCGGCATCACCGCCGAGCAGGTCGAGCGCGTCTTCCGCGACATCGATCAGAAGCGCATCACCACCCGCTACCTGGGCCTCAAGGCCCAGCTGTGCGGCGCGGTGCCCGAGATCGCGGGCTGACGGCGACGGCCTGCGCCGCCACGCGCGATCGCTGCTAGCATCGCGGCGTGCGCCCCACCCTCATCGTGGTCGCGATGGTGGGCTGCGCGCGTCCAGCCGACCAGCCGCCGCGTGGTGAACCGCCGGCGACCGCCGCGGTCGAGCTCGAGATCCTGGTCGCCGCGCGCGACCAGCACCTGGGCCGCGTCGTCGCCCTGCTCTCCGATGGCCGCGGCCTGGCCCAGCGCGAGGATCGGACCATCGTCGTGGTCGACCCCCGCACCGGTGTCGAGCTGGAGCCCCACGCGGCCCCGGTGCCGACGGCGGAGGACTGCGAGCTCCGGCGGTGGGGAACCCACCCGGCGCTGATCTGCGACGTCGACGCGCTCTATCGACTGGGGCCATCGGGGTGGCAGCTCATCACCCGCGCCCAGACCGACCACCACGACGTCGTCGTGCTGGCCGACGATGGCGTCCACGCCAGCTATGTCTCCGGCCGTTGCCCCGGCGAGCCGCCGCCGCCGCCCGGCCCGCTCGCGCGCTGGGCCACCTGCGTGTTCACGCCGGCCGGCTGGCGCCACGCACCGGAACCGTCGGTCCACGCCGTGGCGGTCGCGATGCACGGCTCGCGGCTCGCGCTGCACCGGTACGATCCGGAGACCCGGCGCGATCATCTGATCTGGGTCGACGCCGGGACCCTCGCGATGACGCGCGAGGAGCTGCCGACGTACGCCGGCCGCGAGCTGGTCTGGTCGGCCGGCATCGCGCCGGAGATGCAACCCGCGGACGGGACCGTGATCCTCGACGCCCACCCCCGCCTGACCGACGCCGGCGGCGCCGAGGTCGACGCCGCCGGCGTGCTGGCCGTGCGCTCGCCGGCCGGGGCGTGGACGACGTCCGCCACCACCAGCGCGCCGCGCGAACGCTGGGGCGTCAACGTGGCGTTCGCCGATGCCCGCCACGGGGTCGCCGCCGGCAGCTTCTACCGCCACGTCTACTACACCGTGGATGGCGGCGCGCACTGGACCACGATCGCCGGCCTCGATCCGGCGCGCGACGCCCGCTTCGGCGACGCGCGCATGATGGAGGACTCCACGATGGATGTGAGCTGTGATGCCACGCGCGCCTGTCGCGTCGGGCTCCATCCCGACGTGCTGGTGGTCCGTTTCGCCCGCCGGCTGTGAACGTTGACCTGCCCTTCGGGTGATGATGCGGTCGCGAGGCGACGCCATGGCCACCAAGAAGCTGTCGATGATGGACGCGATGTTCCTCGCCGGGGAGACCCGCGAGTCGATGATGCACGTCGGCGGACTGCTCACGTTCACGTTGCCCGCCGACGCGCCGCCGCACTTCTTGCGCCGGGTCGCCGACGAGCTGCGCGGCTCGGTGACGGTGTACCCGCCGTGGAACCTGCGCCTGCGCAGCCCCGACTTCCTCAGCAACCCGTTGCAGGCCTGGGTCGAGGACACCGACTTCGACGTCGACTACCACGTCCGCCGCTCGGCGTTGCCCTCGCCCGGTGACGAGCGCGAGCTCGGAATCCTGGTGTCGCGCCTGCACAGCGTGCCGATCGACTTCCACCACCCGCCGTGGGAGGTCCACTTCATCGAGGGCCTCGAAGGTGGCCGCTTCGCCCTCTACATGAAGGTTCACCACGCCCTGGTCGACGGTTACACCGGCATGAAGCTGCTGGCGCGCAGCCTGTCGACCGATCCCGCCGAGCGCGACACGCCGATGTTCTTCTCGCAGCCGCCGCGGGCGCGCAGCGAGGAACCGCGCGACGAGCCGCCGCCGCCGACGATGGCCAGCATGCTCGAGGCGGCGCGGGTCCAGTACGGCGCCGCGCGCGAGGCCGGCCGCGCGATCATGAACGTGCTGCGGGCGGCGCGCACCGGCGACCGCGACCTGGTGTCACCGCTGCAAGCGCCGCGCTCGATCCTGAACCGCAAGATCTCACGCAACCGCCGCTTCGCGACCGCGCAGTTCGCGACCGAGCGGGTGCGCCGCGTGGCGCGCGCCGCCGGCGGCACGATCAACGACGTCGCGCTGGCGATCTGCGGCGCCGCGCTGCGCCGCTTGCTGAGCGAACACGACGCGTTGCCGGCCGAGTCGTTGACCGCGATGATCCCGGTCAACATCCGCCCCAAGGACGACCCCGGCGGCGGTAACGCGGTGGCGGCGATCCTGGCCTCGCTGGCCACCGACGTCGGCGAAGCGGAGCTGCGCCTGGGCGCGATCATCGCCTCGACCAAGCGGGCCAAGGAGCAGCTGCAGGGCATGTCGCGCAGCGCGATCCTGCAGTACAGCGCGATGCTGATGGCGCCGCTGTCGCTGCAACAGGTGCCGGGCGCCGCCGGCCGGCTGCGACCGGCCTTCAACGTCGTGGTCTCGAACGTGCCAGGGCCCGAACGGCCGCTCTACTTCCGCGGTGCGCACCTCGACGCGCCCTACCCGCTCTCGATCCCGTTCCATGGCTGCGGGCTCAACATCACGATCAACGGCTACGCCGACACGCTCAACTTCGGATTCACCGGCTGCCGCGACACGGTCCCCCACCTGCAGCGCATCGCCGTCTACGGCGCCGACGCGCTGGAGGAGCTCGAGCGAGCGTTCCCGGCCGTCGCCAGCGACGCCGCCGCCGTCAGTTGAGGTCGTCGTCTCGTTCGTGATCATGTACGCCAGGGTGGCAGACCCGACGGTGCCATCGCCGTACCTGTGCGCGACCCACGCACAGCGTCAGTACTCCGGACACGTCCGATGCAATTTTCGGCGCCGTGTTCGATCGCGGAATCGTCACCCCGGAGGGCTGTATCGGTTCTTGGTATCGTCGCACCGTGAGTGTGGTTTCGTGGGGCTTGTTTCCGCCCCAGCGGGTCGATGACTACGTGTCGTAGCTCCCCACGTCTTGCCGCTTTCTGGGCCGACAATTCCGCAAGTCTCTGCCCTCTCCGGGGCGGCGTAGGGGCGGGCACCAAGGGCCGGCGATGCCGGTCAGGAGGCGCTCGTGATCAGTTCTCATTCATCTCGT
>CANKMW010000155.1 GCA_947483555.1 Myxococcales bacterium | reverse complement strand
GGTCGCCGGCTCTCGGGACGCTGAGCGGCACCACGACCCAGGCGGCGGCGGCGGGCGTGGCGACGTTCGCCAACCTGTCGCTCAACCTGGTGGGCACGTTCACGCTGGGAGCGACGTCGGGGTCGCTGCCCGCCGCGACGTCCAGCAGCTTTGCCATCACCCCTGACGTGCCGACCCACCTGGCGTTCGTCGTGCAGCCGAGCAACCAGACCGCTGGTGTGGCGATCACCCCCGCGGTCACCGCCGAGGTGCTCGACCAGTTCAACAACCGGGTCACCACGTTCGGCGGCAACGTCGCGATCGCCAAGAACACCGGCCCCGCGACCGGCGTGCTGTCCGGCACGACCCCGGTGGCCGCGAGTGCCGGCCTGGCGACGTTCTCGGATCTGTCGATCAACAAGAACGGCGGCTACGACCTGGTCGTGTCGTCGACCGGCCTGACGCCGGCGGTGAGCACGTCGTTCAACATCACCCCGGCCGCGGCCAGCAAGCTGATCTTCTTCGTGCAGCCGACCCAGACCGTCGCCGGTGCGCCGATCGCGCCGGCGGTGGTCGTCCACGCCCTCGACACCCACGACAACCTCGACACCAACTTCGGCGGCTCGATCGGCGTGGCCATCGGCGCCAATCCCGGCGGCGGGATCCTGTCACCGACCTCCCCGGTCACCAGCGTCACCGCCACCGCCGGCGTCGCGACGTTCAGCACCCTGTCGATCAACCGCTCGGGTGCCGCGTACACCCTGGTCGCCTCGGCGACCGGCCTGACCGACGGCACCAGCAGCACGTTCAACATCATCGGCGGTGCCGCGTCGCAGCTGGTGTTCGTGATCGAGCCCTCGAACACGGTCGCCGGCGTCGTGATCTCGCCGGCGATCATCGTCCAGGCTCGCGACGCGCTCGACAACCTGGCCACCGGCTTCAACGGGACCGTGGCGGTCGCCATCGGCAACAACCCGGGCACCTCGACCCTGTCCGGCACCGCCAGCGTGGCCGCCGGCGCCGGCGTGGCCACGTTCGGCACCCTGTCGCTCAACAAGGTCGGGACCGCGTACACCCTGATCGCCAGCGCCACCGGGCTCCCCGACGAGACCAGCGCCGGCTTCAACATCACCCCGGCGGCCGCCGACCACCTGGTCGTCAACGTCCAGCCGACCACCGCCACCGCCGGCGTCGCCATCGCGCCGGCCGTCGTCATCCACGCCCGCGATCCATTCGACAACCTGGCCACCGGCTTTGGCAGCACCGTCACGGTCGCCATCGCCAACAACCCCGGTCTGTCGGGGCTGTCCGGCACCGTCGCGCTGTCGGCGACCGCCGGCGTGGCCACGTTCAGCACCCTGTCGCTGAACAAGGTCGGGACCGGCTACACGCTGTCGGCTGGCGCGACCGGACTCACCGGCATCATCTCGACCGGCTTCAACATCACGCCGGCGGCCGCGACCCACCTCGGCTACGCCGTGCAGCCGTCGACGGTCACCGCCGGCGTCGCCATCGCGCCCGCCGTCGTGGTCCACGCCCTCGATCAGTTCGAGAACATCGACACGTCGTTCACCACCGACATCACGATGGCGCTGCTCGCCAACCCGGGCGCCTCGACCTTGTCGGGCACGCTGGTCGTCGCCGCGACGGCTGGCGTCGCCACGTTCAGCACGCTGTCGCTCAACAAGGCGATCGCGGGCTACACCCTGCGCGCCACCGCCTCGGTGACCGGCGTCACCAGCACCGCGTTCACGGTCACCCCGGCCGCGGCGTCGCAGCTGGTCTACGCCGTCAACCCGACCACGGTGACCGCCGGCGCGTCGTTCGTGCCCTCGGTGGTCATCCACGCCCGCGATCAGTTCGACAACCTGGCCACCGGCTTCACCGCCACCGTGACGATGGCGATCGGCAACAACCCCGGCGCCAGCACCCTGGGCGGCGGGATCGCGGTCAACGCCACCGCCGGCGTCGCGACGTTCTTCACGATCAACCTCAACAAGGTCGGCACCGGCTACACGCTGGTCGCCAGCGGCCCCAGCGTCACCTCGGCGACCAGCCTCGGCTTCGCGGTGACCCCGGCCGCCGCCAGCAAGGTGGCGTTCACCGTCCAGCCCACCAACAACATCGCCGGTGCCACGTTGACCCCGGCGCTCGAGGTCCGGGCCCGCGATCCGTTCGACAACCTCGCCACCGCGTTCTCCGGCAACATCACGATCGCGATCAACAGCAATCCCGGCGGCTCGAACCTGCTCGGGACCTCGGTGGTCGCGGCGATCGCCGGGGTGGCGACGTTCAACAACCTGTCGCTGAACCGGGTCGGCGCCGGCTACACGCTGTCGGCCACCTCGCCGGGCCTGACGCCGACGATCAGCAGCTCGTTCGACATCGTGTCGGGCTCCGCCAACCGGGTGTTCTTCACGGTCCAGCCGTCGAGCGCCATCGCCGGCGCGGCGCTGGCCCCGGCGGTCCAGATCACGGTCCGCGACTCGCTGGGCAACCTGTCGACCGGCTTCACCGGCAACGTCACGGTCTCGATCTTCAACAACCCGGGGACCTCGACCCTGACCGGCACCGCGACGGTGGCCGCGGTCGGCGGCATCGCGTCGTTCGCCAACCTGTCGCTGGACCAGGTCGGCTCTGGCTACACGCTGCTGGCCAGCGGCAGCGGCCTGGTGTCGGCGATCAGCACCACGTTCAACATCGCGCCGGCCAGCGCGGCGACGCTCGAGTTCAGCGTCCAGCCCGAGGACGTGGTCGCCGGTGCGCCGCACACGCCGTCGGTGCAGGTCACGGCGCGCGACCTGTTCGGTAATCAGGCCACCGGCTTCGTCGGCAGCGTGACGATGGGCATCGGCACCAATCCGGGTGGTAGCGCGCTGGGCGGCACGCTGGTGCGCGCCGCGGTGAGCGGCATCGCCACCTTCCCCGGCCTCACGCTCGACAAGGTCGGCATCAGCTACGATCTCACCGCGGCGGCGGCCGGGCTGCCGACCGCGACCAGCGCCGGCTTCGACGTCGCTCCCGCGGCGCCCGATCACGTCGCGTTCGCCGTCCAGCCGACCACCACCGCGGCCGGCGATCCGATCGCTCCGGCGGTGCGGGTGACGGCGCGTGACGTGTTCGACAACGTCGCCACCCAGTTCACGGGCGTGGTGACGGTGGCGATCGGGACCAATCCGGGCGCCAGCGTGCTGACCGGGACGGTGTCGGTCACCGCGGTCGCCGGCGCTGCGACCTTCTCGACGCTGGCGCTCGATCGCGCCGCGGTCGGCTACACGCTCACGGCCGCGGCGTCCGGGTTGTCGGGGGCGACCAGCGCCCTGTTCGACATCGTGCCGTCGAACGCCAGTCGCCTGGTGTTCACGGTCCAGCCCGGCGACACCACCGCCGGGGTCGCGATCACGCCGGCGGTGCGCGTCGAGGCCCGCGACACCTCGGGCAACCTCGACCTCTCGTTCAACGGCACCGTGACGGTGTCGATCGGCAACAACCCGGGCAGCGCGACGCTGTCAGGCACGGCGGTCGTCACCGCCAGCGCCGGCGTGGCCACGTTCGCCACCCTGTCGCTCGACAAGGCGGGGCTCGATTACACGCTGGCCGCCGCCGCGGTCGGGCTGGTCACCGCGACCAGCCAGGCGTTCGATATCTCGCCGGCCGCCGCCAGCCAGCTGGTGTTTGCCTCCCAGCCGCTCGACGCCACCGCCGGCGACTTCCTGGCCCCGCCGGTGCGCATCGAGGCCCGCGATCCGTTCGACAACGTCGATACCGCCTTCAGCGGCGCGATCACGATCGCGATCGGCGTCAACCCCGGCACCAGCACGCTGTCGGGCACGGTGGTCGCCAACGCCGTCGCCGGCGAGGCCAGCTTCGCGACCCTGTCGCTCAACCGGGTCGGGGTCGGCTACACGCTGACCGCCGACGCGGGCGGGATGTCGACCGAGACCAGCGATCCGTTCGACATCAGCGCGGCGGCGGCCAGCGCGCTGGCGTTCGTGACCCAGCCGACCAGCACCCCCGCCGGCCAGATCATGTCGCCGGCGGTGACGGTCGAGGCCCGCGACCCGTTCGGCAACCGCGCCACCTCGTTCGCCGGCGCCATCACGGTGGCGCTCGGCAACAACCCCGGCCCGAGCACGTTGTCGGGCACGCTGTCCGTGGGCGCGACGGCCGGCCGCGCCAGCTACGGCGACCTGCTGCTCGATCGCACCGCGACCGGCTACACCATGACGGCGACCGCGTCGGGCCTGGCCACCGCGACCAGCAACGCGTTCGACGTCATGGCGGGCGCGGCCACCACGCTGGTGTTCGCGATCGAGCCCAGCGACGCCATCGCCGGCGCCGCGATCGCTCCCGCGGTGCGCGTCGAGGCCCGCGACTCCCAGGGCAACCTGGTGCCGACGTTCACCGGCACGGTGACGATCGCGATCGGCACCAACCCCGGCGGCGCGACGCTGGCGGGCACGGCGATGGCGCCCGCGGTCGCCGGCGTGGCGCTGTTCAGCGACCTGTCGCTCAACCGGCAGGGCAGCGGCTACCGCCTGACCGCGATCTCGGCCGGCTTCGGCTCCGCGGTGAGCGCGACCTTCGCCATCACCCCGGGCGCGGCCTCGCGGCTGGCGGTGTCACAGCAGCCGTCGCTCACCGTCGCCGGTCTGCCGATCGCGCCCGCGGTCCAGATCGCCGTCGAGGACGGGTTCGGAAACCGGGTGCCGACCTTCACCGGCAACATCGGCATCGCGCTGCAGACCAACCCGGCCGCCGCCACGCTGGGTGGCACCACGACGGTCACCGCGGTGAGTGGCGTGGCCAGCTTCACGACGCTGACCCTCGATCGGGCGGCGATCGGCTACACGCTGCGCGCCACCTCGGCCGGGCTGGCCATGGTGGACACCGCGGTGTTCGACGTCATCTCGGGCAGCGCGGCCTCGGTGGCGTTCACCACCCAGCCCACCAGCGCGGTGGCCGGGGTGACGATCGCGCCCGCGATCCGGGTCACGGTGCGCGACTCGCAGGGCAACACCGACGCCACGTTCGCCGGCAACATCACGCTGGCGATCTCCAACGACGCCGGGGGTGGCACGCTGGCCGGCACGATCAGCGTGCTGGTCGCGACCGGCGTGGCGACGTTCAACAACGTCTCGATCGACAAGGTCGGCGTCGGGTACACGCTGGCGGCCACCGCCGCCGGGGTGCCGGCCGCGACCAGCACGACCTTCGACGTGACGCCGGCGGCGGCGATGACCTACGTCCAGACCGGACTGGCTGCCAACGTCGGAGCGGCGACGACCAGCGCGGTGGTGTTCAGCGCGCTCGACGGGTTTGGCAACCTGGCCACCGGCTACGCTGGCACCGGCAACCTGTCCTCCACCGACGCCCTGCTCGACGCGCCCGCCACGGTGACCTTCACCGCCGGCGTCGCCGCCGCCGCCGACGTCGTCTTCCACACCCCCGGCACGCAGATGTTGACGTTGACCGACAGCGCCAACCCGTCGATCACGGCGAGCTTCGACACCAACGTCACCGCCGTCGACGCCCCCATGGTCCAGATCACCGATCCCGCCGCCGGCGACGAGGTCGGCGGCCTGGTCCTGATCTCCGCCACCGGCACGGTCAGCGCGGTGGCGACGATCGCCATGATCGAGATCCTGGTCGACGGCCGCGTGGTCGGCTCCGGGACCACGTCGCCGACCACGGCGACCTGGGATGCGACCGGGCTGGCGATCAGCTCGCCGCACGCGATCACGGCCCGGCTGACCGATAGCGAGGGCAACGTGGTGACCTCGGCCGAGGTGATCGTCACCATCGCGGCGGCTCCGGACGACGGCTGCTGCAGCGCCGGCGGCGACCCGACGTCACCGTTCACGCTCGCCGGCATGGTGATGCTCGGGGTGTTGTTGCGGCGGCGCCGCCGGGGTCCGTCGACCCGGCCAGCCGAATAGCCGTGGGATGTCCGCACCCTGCTGGCGACTCGCCCCCCAGGTCTGCAGGGGGTGAGCTCGCCGGCTGATGCCGTGGTTCCAGGTGGTTGCGATGCGGCACGGGGTTCGCACTGATCGCGCGCATGGTCCACCGCGCTGCATCTCGGGTCGCGACGTCGCTGCTGCTCGCTGCCGCTGGCCTGGCTGCCGGCTGCGAGGTCGGCACCCTGGGCGGCCCTGGCGGCGGTGGCGACGACACCGGAGATGATGACGTCGCGGCCGGCCCCGACGCTCGGGTGGCGATGCCGTCGTACCGGCTCTCGGTGGCCCCGGCCACGGCCACGACCACGCTCGGCACCGAGGTGACCTACACGATCGCGGTCGACGCCACCGACTTCAGCGGCCCGGTCGCGCTGGCCGCGGCCGGTGCGCCGGCGAGCTGGATGGTCACGATCACGCCGGCGTCCGTGAACGTCACCGACGGCGGGACCATCACGGCGACCATGCGCGTGGTCATCCCCGCCAACGGCGACGCGGCCACCGCTGGCCAGGCGCTGGCCATCAACGCGACCGCCGCACCGGGTGGGCAGAGCGCGACCACGTCGATCACGGTCGCCAACGAGTACACCTTTCCGATCGCCAGCGGCACGGGCACCGGGGCGCACTGGGGTTCGATGTCGGGTGGGCTGTTGCGGCTGCGCGCCGGTTCCACCCTGCGGATCCAGAACAGCGACACCGTCGGCCACCGGATCCACTCTGGCGGCGGCGTGTTCGACCACCAGGGCGCGACCATGGCCCCGGGGCGGCGTACACGGTGACCGTGGCCGATGGCTCCGACACCTTCTACTGCCACGATCACGGTCAAGGGATGGGCGAGGTCAACGTCAACGCCCAGTAGGGACATCGGGCATACTTCCGCCATGTCGCAGCCGCTGCCGACGTCTGTGCCGAGCGTCTCGAGCGTCGAGGTCGAGCCGGCCTCATTCGAGGAGTTCTGGCCGTATTACGTCTCGCAGCACCGCGATCCGACCTGTCGCGCGCTCCACTTCGTCGGAACCTCGATCGCCCTCGGGCTGGTCGCCGCGTCGCCGCTGATGCCACCGGCACTGCTGGCCGCGCCGGTGGTCGGTTACGGTCTGTCGTGGATCGGCCACTTCGCCTTCGAGCGCAACCGGCCGGCGTCGTGGCACTCGGTACGCCACTTCTGGTGGTCGTTCCGTGGTGACCTGCGGATGTGGCGTTACGTCGCGACCGGGATGATGGCGGCCGAGATCGAGCGCATCGAGGATGTCCACGCCTTCGCGTCGCAGTCTGCTCGCGATTGATCGCGTGGCCGGGCGCGGGGCGCTCCGGAGCGCAGTCCGGCGTCCGGACAGATGAGTTTCGGCGATACCCCATTCCCACCGGCTGCGAGCTTCTGGTATGACGCCGACTCTCCTCGCCGAAGCGCCATGGCCAAGCAACTCCGCCGTGATATCCGGGCCCTGCTCCTCGCGCCCAGCTCCGATCTGGCGGTGCAGGTAGATGAGCGGTTGCGCCGCCTCGGCTTCCCGTCGCTGCGGCCCTCGCATAGCCAGCTGTTGACGCTGGTGGAGGATGGCGGCAAGCGCCTCACCGATCTGGTCGACGCCATGCATCTGCCCAAGCAGACCCTTGGCGACATGGTCGACGAGCTCGAGCGCCAGAAGCTGGTCGAGCGGTACCCGGATCCGGATCACGGCGTGATCAAGCGCGTGCGCCTGGCCACACGCGGGCGGGCCTGGGCTCACGAGGTCCGCAAGGTCGCCGAGACCACCGAAGCCCGCTGGGCCGCCGCGCTGGGCAAGGCCAAGCTCAAGACCCTGCGCGGGCTGCTCGAGGAGCTCGGCACGCAGATCAACGGCGTCAGCGAGCACGGCTCCAACGGCCGCCGCTCCTGACGTCGTCCCCTCCGGCCCTTCGCGTCCCGTCCGGGTCAGCTGTCGAGGTGTGGCACGACGCGCAGGCGGTACCCGAACCGGTGACGCGACTCGATCAGGTCGCCGACCTCGGCCTTGACCAGGGCGCGCCGGACGCGGCGGACCAGCTGCTTGACATGGTTGTCGCCGGGCTCGCGGGTGTCCCACGACAGGTCGCCGATCAACTCGGAGGTGCGGACGAAGCCGCGCACCAGGTGAGGCTGGGCGCTCTCGGAGGCCATGCGGCGGACCAGCAGCGCGAAGAACTCGAACTGGGTGGTCGTGAGCTGCACGTGCTTGTCGCCGATCTCGACCAGCCCGCCGCCGCGACCGGTGGGCTCGTTGAGCCGCATCGCCAGGTGGGGCAGGCCGACGTCGGTGTTCTCGGAGTCGAAGTCGGCTTCGGGCGCGAGTGGCGCGGGCGGCGCCGCGACGCGCTCGGCGGGGCGCACCGTGATGGCGGCGGCCGGATCGAGCTGCACCACCGGCAGCTGGCTGCCATCGGGCAGGAAGTAGAAACCGACCTGACCGACGTGGAGCCGGTCGCCGGCGCGCAGCATCGTCGACGCCTCGTGCAGCTCGTGGTCGTTGATCAGCGTGCCGTTGACCGAGCCCAGATCGCGCAGCGACCAGCACTTCTTCACCGGATCGTACGACACGTGGGCGTGGTGACGTGACACCGAGCCCTCGAGGACGCAGACGCCAGCGCCCTCGAGCTGACGGCCGATCAGGGTGCGGGCGTCGAGCGGATGGGTTCGCCCCCACGGATCGATGAGCACGGCGCCGGTTGGCTTGGCGCTGGTGGCCAGGATCTGTTCGGGGACCAGTCCCGGGGGACCGGCGATCTCCTCGCGGCAATCCTCGCACAGGTGCCCCATCTCGACCGAGCGCAGGTCGCACACCGCGCAGTTCATGGGCGGCAGTATACCTATCGCCGCCAGGCCGTGCGGGTGACGACCGCCTCGATCCCGATCGCGGCCTCGAACACGTGGGTGACGCCGGCGGCGCTGCGATCCGGCGCCACGCGGTGGCGGCCATCGAGACGCAGGGCGAGGTCCGGGGTCAGGCGCCAGGTCCCGGTCAGGCCCCAGGTGAGGTCGGGATCGACGTCGGCGCGAGCATAGGTGGCGTCGCCGAGCAGGGCATAGCCGCCAGCGCCGAGCACCGCGCGGGCGCCCAGGCGTTGCCGGCGCGTGAGCAGCACGCCGCCGACGACATGTCCGCTGGTGATCCACGCCGGCTCGTCGGCGGCGACGAATCCGGTCGGCCACAGGGCGGCCTCGACCTCGATGAACACCGCACGCGCGGGCCACCATGCGGCCCGCATCCCGGCGCCGGCACCACTGTCGACCTGATACGCGGTGACCGGCGCGTCGCCGAGCTCGAGGCCGTCGCGGACACCGGTCGGGAATGCGGTCCAGCCCGCGAAGGCCCCGGCGGTCACGTGCGGGCGGCGGTGCCGGGCCGGGGGGCGGGGCGGGCTGATCGCGACCCGGTCGGCGGTCGGCGCGGTGGGCGCGGTCGGCGCGTCCTCGATGATCACCTCGAGCGCGGCGACGCGGCCGCCGGTGACATCGTCGAGCACCGCCAGCGTCGATGACGCCGGCGCATCACCGGCGATGGCGACGGTGATCGTGACCCCGCTGTCGCCGGCGTCGAAGCCCTCGCAGGTGAGGCCGGGGCCGGGTTCGACGCGCCAGCGATCTCCGAGCCGCACCGCGCTGGTCAACGCGATGACGACCCGCTTGTGCTCGCCGCGGATCAACGCGACGCGGGGGGCGCCCTCGTGGGCCGCGGTCACCGCCGTGACCTCGACGAGAAACGGCGCGACGGCGAGACCCTCGAAGGTGGTGCAGGTGATCCGGGTCGGGCCGGTGGAGGCGAGGATCAGCGGTGCGGCGCTGTGTCCGGCGCTCTCGCACGTGAGCCCGGCGTCGCCGATCGTGCCACCGAGCGCGACGACGGGCGGTGGCGGTGCAGCGGTGCCGGCGGGCGGTAGCGGCGCGTCGGGATCGGCGGCGGTGGCGTCATCGGCGACGGCGCGCCCGGGGGTTCCGAATGCGACCGCCACCACGGTCACGTCGAGGGTCGGGCCGGGCGGTCCCTCGAAGCGATCGGCGGCGATGGTCGCGACCCGCGCCCGGTAGGCGCCGGCGGGGACACCGTGCAACTCCAGGCTGGTGACGGTCTGCGGGACCTCGGCGGCCAGCACGACGACGCCGCCGGGCCCGTCGATCTCGAGGCGGTACCCATCGGCGGGTTCGACGGCGGTCCAGCTGATGGCGATGGTCGCGCCGGCGCCGCCGAGCGCCGCGAACGCCGTGGGCCCGCCGCCGCGTGCCACCCAGGCCGGCGCCGGCGGCAGGGGCCGCGGCCGTTCGGGTGGCGAGCCGGGGTTGATCCGGCTGCCCATGCCGTCCGCGACCGTGACGCGACCGCCGCGCGTGCCGCGCAGGTCCACGGGCTTGCCGTCGTGGTTGGCGAGCGTGGTGGTGCCGTCGTCGTCGACCCGGATCAGCGCGCTGCCGGCGCCGACCGCCGCCACCGCGCTCGGCGTGGTGACCCGCACGATGCCGCCCGATCGCTCGACCATGCGCGTGCGCACGCTGCCGCGCTCGAGCGTCACCTGCGACGCCCGCGCGCGTCCGGGCGCGGGTCCTTGGATGACGACGGTGGTGTGCTCGCGCAGGTGCAGCCGCTGGGTGGCGCCGAAGGTGACCTCGGCGCTCGACCGTCCTTCGGCGGCGACGCGCCAGGAGCGGAACAGCTCGCTGCCGCGCGGCGCGGCGTTCCAGCCGCTCTCGATCGGGCGCTGCACCCGCACGTCGCCGCTGGTGCCGGTGAGGCGGGCGTCGGGAGCGGCGCCAGCGTGGGGCAGGAGCAGGAGCTGGCCCGGCCTCAGCACGTGCGGCAGCGGGCCGAGTCCAGGATTGAGGCGGTGGATCGCGGCGTAGGCGGTGCGATCGCCGAGCGTCCGGGTGGCGATGCCGAGGCAGGTGTCGCCAGGCTGGACCAGGTACTCGGCGGTCGACACCGCGGGTTGGGCGGAGGGCGAGGTTGGTGCTGCGGCGACGGCGATCGCGACGGCGAGCGCCGGAGCGACGACGAGGGTGGCGGGGCGCGGCACGCCGGGCGATCCTACGCGTCGTCGGTGCGGGTCGCCAGGGGGGCGGCCCAGCGGGCGATGGTTTCGGTTTCGGTTTCGGTTTCGGTTTCGGTTTCGGTTTCGGTTTCGGTTTCGGTTTCGGTTTCGGTTTCGGTTTCGGTTTCGGTCTCGGTTTCGGTTTCGGTTTCGGTTTC
>CANKMW010000154.1 GCA_947483555.1 Myxococcales bacterium | reverse complement strand
GGCTCGGGCTCGGGCTCGGGCTCGGGCTCGGGCTCGGGCTCGGGCTCGGGCTCGGGCTCGGGCTCGGGCTCGGGCTCGGGCTCGGGCTCGGGCTGGGCGCTCGCCCTCAGCCGACCGTTGCGGCCGCCGACGCCCGCCGTGCCGCACGCTCTGCCACCAGCATGACCGCCGCCGCGAGCAGCAGGCTGCCGGCGCCGAAGATGGCCGCCGCCACCCGCGACCGATCGCTGAGGGCGCCGATCGTGACGCTGCCCAGCCACCAGGCGACGCCGAAGACCAGATAGTAGAGGCCGTATGCGGTGCCGCGGCGTGAGCGTGGCGACAGGATCGCGACGGTGGCCTTGCCGATCGACTCGGTGGCACCGAGGCCGATCGCCCACAAGCCGATGCCGGCCAGCGCCGGGGCCAGGCCACCGAGCAGGATCAGCGGCAGGGAGGCGGCCGCCAGCACGAGCGTCGCGGCGAGCACGGTGAGGCCGGCGCCGCCGCTGGCGCGGGCGCGATCGAAGGCGCCGCCGACCACGAGCGCCGCGCCGCCGTCGGCGGCCATCGCCACCGCGTAGACGACCGGCACCAAGGCGCCGCCCAGGAGCTCGCGGCGGTCGAGGTGGAACGCGAGCAGCGCCCAGTCGGCGAGGCCGAACCCGATCAGCGCGACGCCACCGAGGTAGAGCATGAAGGGTCGGCCCAGCGGACGGTGGACGTCGTCGTCGGCAGCCGGCGCCAGGGCGCGCGGATCTGGAAAGCGGGCCCGGGCCGCGACCAGGGTCGCCACGCTGAGCGCCGCCGGGATCGCCAGCACCGCAAAGCCCCACTGGTAGCCATCGAGACCGTCGCCGCGCCACCACAGGATCGCGGCGACCGTGAGTGGCCCGATGACCGCGCCGAGCTGATCCATGGCCTCGTGGATCGCGAAGGCCTTGCCGTGACCGACCTCGGCGGCGGCGAAGGAGAGCAGCGTCGAGCGAGCCGGGTTGCGCACCGCCTTGCCGAGTCGCTCGAGGACGACCAGCGCGGCGACCGCCTGCCAGCTGCCGACCAGGGCCAGCGCCGGCACCGCGATCAGGTTGGTGGTGTAGCCGATGAGGGTCAGCGTCCAGTAGGCGCGGGTGCGGTCGGCGATCCGGCCGCTGACGTACCGTAACCCGTAGCCGACCAGCTCGCCGCTCCCGGCGACCAGGCCGACCGCGGTCGCGCTGGCCCCGAGGTGGGCGAGGTAGGGGCCGATCGACGACCGCATGCCCTCGTAGCAGGCGTCGGCGAACAGGCTCACCAGCCCCATCAGCACGATGAAGCCGAGCGCCGCGCGGCGGCGGTCGTCGCCCTCGCTCATGTCGGATCGGTCCCCACCGGGCCGCGCAGGCCGAGCTGGACGGCGCGCCGCTCGACGGGGGCGCCCGACGGTCCGTGGTCGGGATCCCATTGCAGCCGGACCTCCGACGACGCCACCGCCGCCTGCCACGCCGCGCGATCGGCGTGGCGGTGCGGGTCGTGCGATGACGGCACCGCCGCCTCCAGGATGTGGTCGAACCCGGCCCGGCGCAGCCAGACCGCGAGCACGACCTCCTGACCGTCCTTGGTGCCCCAGCCGCTACGGAACATCATCCACAGGAAGTTGGGCTTCACCCAGCTCATGCGGCCGAGCGCGAACTCGCCGCCGAAGTAGCCGTGGCCGGCCGCGAACTGTCCGATCGCCGGACGGTAGGCCTGATAGACCACGACCGCCTGATCGTCGAACTGGGCCAGCACGTGGCGCCCGGTGGTGGGCCAGCGGGCACGCTGGTCGCTGAACGGCTCGAGCGCGAGGCGGGTCGACGTCATGGCGCGGCCAGGATACCGTCTCGCCATGGGCCCACGATCGGCGATGGTGATCTCGGCGCTGGTGGCGCTGGTGGCGCTGGTGGCGGTCGGTTGCGGCGACGACAAGTCCGCCCCGCCCCGAGCGGCCGCCGTCGACGGCGCCGCCACGGCGAGGCAGCTGATCGCTGCCGGCG
The DNA here is from genome assembly GCA_947483555.1 of Myxococcales bacterium. GTDB lineage: Bacteria > Myxococcota_A > Polyangia > Haliangiales > Haliangiaceae > UBA2376. Next base: position 9,750 of record CANKMW010000154.1, on the reverse strand, counting down.
CGCTGGTCATCGACGTCCGCGAACGCGACGAGTGGGATGACGGACACCTGCCGACCGCCCGCCACGTGCCGCTGGCCGAGGTCGGCGCCCGGGTGGCCGAGATCGAGCAGGCCGCCGGCGCCAAGGACCGACCGATCGTCGTCTACTGCGGCGCCGGTGGACGCGCCGCCAAGGCCAAGGCCGAGCTCGAGGCGGCGGGGTTCACCCGGGTCACCAACGGCGGTGGGTACCGCACGCTGGCGGCGCCGTGATCGCGGCGGCATCCGATCCGCGGATCGACGAGGTGCTGGCGGTCTGGTTCGGGGTCCCCGGCGAGCCACCGGAGCAGCGACAACGGCGGTGGTTCGTGCGTGATCCGGCGTTCGACGAGCAGCTGCGGGTCCACTTCGCCGCCGCCCTCGATGCGGCCGGGCGCGGCGAGCTCGACGGCTGGACCGGGACGCCGCGTGGCACGCTCGCGCTGGTCGTCGTGCTCGATCAGTTCTCGCGCAACGTCTTCCGCGGCTCGGCGCGCGCCTTCGCGCAGGACGACCGCGCGCTGGCCGCCACCCGGGCGGCGATCGCCGCCGGCCACGATCGGGCGCTGTCGTGGACCGAGCGTTACATGCTCCTCATGCCGTTCATGCACGCCGAGGATCGGACGGTCCAGCGTGACAGCGTCAGCGCCTTCCGGGCCCTGCATGCCGAGGCGGTCGCCGCCGGCGCGGCCGCTGCCGAGATCGACGCCGTGGCCGCCGCCGCCGACTTCGCGGCCCGCCACGCCGCGATCATCGAGAGGTTCGGCCGCTACCCGCACCGCAACGCGCTGCTCGAGCGAACCTCGACCGGCGACGAGCTCGCGTTCCTGACCGAGCCCGGCTCGAGCTTCTGAGCTGACCCGGAGCGGCCTACGCCCGGCCGCGGTTCTCGTCGCTGACGCGGGCGTGCTCGAGCAGCAGGTGGGTGACCGAGTCGTCGAGCTCGGCGTCACCCTCGGCGCCGCCCGCCGACAGCTCGAAGTTGCCGACCGTCCAGTCGAGGATCCGCATCACCGTCGAGCGCGAGTCGTCGCGCTTGTCGGAGGCCCGCGCCCGCACCAGCCGTCCGTCGACGAACGACAGCCAGGCCACGATCTCGTCGCGGGTCAGCCGCAGCACGCCGGTCTTGCGCTCCTGCTCGAGCATCGTGAGCAGCGACGGCAGGCCGAGTTGCTCGACCGCGCCGCGCAGCAGCACGCGCTCGCCGTCCCGGCGGCCGATGCGCGCCGCCCGTCGCGCGCGCAGGATGACCTCGAGCACGGTGAACGGCTTGGGCAGGAAGTCGACGGCGCCGAGCTGAAACGCCTCCAGGCGCACCAGGTCGGTCGACAGCTCCGACATCAGCATCACCGGCACCCCGGCCAGCTCGGCGTGGTTGCCCATCTCCTGCAGCAGCCGGAGGCCGTCCATCACCGGCATGTTGCGCTCGGCCAGCACCACGTCGGGATCCCGGCTCAGCGCCGCGCCGAGCGCTTCCATGCCGTTGGTGGCGGTCGCGACCGCGAACCCGGCGTTGCCGAGCGAGGTCGACAACCGTTCGAGCAGGCGGGTCTGCGGATCGGCAACCACGATGCGGAGCTCGTCGGTGATCGGATTGACCTGCGGGTTGCTCTCGATCAACCGGACCAGCTCGGCCTGGAACTCGAGGTCGGCGTGGTTGCGGAGCGAATCACGGAACACCACGCCGACGCCGGCCTTGCGGCCGAGCATCCGGGCCTCGTCGTCGCCCAGCGCGTGGACCACGGTCGCGATCGTCGTCACCCGCGCGCCGCTCGCCGCCATGGAGAGCTCGACGGTGGTGCCGACCGGCAGCGGCACCGGCAGGCGGACGAACATGCCGAACGGCGTCACGTCCTGCGACACCGCGCGCACCATTCGCCCGCCGGCGGTCAGCTCGACGGTCAGATTGAGGATGATACGAGCGACGCGGCGGCCCACGAACCTCTCGCGTAGCCGGTTTCGCGCGCCGGCTCAAGGGCCTTCGTCCGCAGTCGGATCCACTGAACCGGCCACGGTCCGAACCGATCCTGCGTGCTGCGGCCCGGTGCTAGCCTGCTCGCCGACGTGTCCGAGCCCGATTTCCTCGCCACCGCCCCGACCATCGACACCGCACGGCTCACGCTGCGCGGCCACCGGACCGGGGACCTGGCCGAGTGCGCGTCGATGTGGGCCGACCCGGTGGTCGTGCGCCACATCGGCGGGGTGCCCATCGCCGCCGAGAAGGTGTGGATCAAGCTGCTGGCCTACCTCGGGCACTGGTCGGCCCTCGGCTTCGGCTACTGGGTCGTCTGCGACCGCAGCAGCGGCCGCTTCGTCGGCGAGGTCGGCTTGGCCGACTTCCGCCGCGACCTCGAGCCGTCGCTGGGCGGCGCGCCCGAGATCGGGTGGGCGCTGGCCTCGTGGGCGCACGGACGCGGCCTGGCCACCGAGGCGGTGACCGCCGTGGTGGCGTGGGGCGACACCCACCTCGCCGCGCCGCGCACGGTGTGCATGATCGATCCCGACCACCTGGCGTCGATCCGCGTCGCCGAGAAGTGTGGCTACCTCCGGCTCGCGGAGACCACCTACCATGGCGCGCCGATCCGTCTGTTCGCGCGCAGCCGTCCGTAGCGCCGCCTCAGTACAGGCGGTGGAGGTGGGAGCCGCGGTAGTAGCTGGCGAGGATCTCGGCATGCGACTTGCCGGCCGCGGCCATCCCGATCGCGCCGACCTGATCCATGCCGACGCCGTGTCCGAAACCGGCGCCGCGGAACGTGAACGAGGTCGGGGCACCGGCGCGGCCGACCGCGGCGACCGCGAACAGCGTCGACTTGAGGCCGCCGAGCAAGCGGCGGATGTGGAGGTCGCCCTCGGCCACGACCGTGCCCTTGCGGCCGGCGATGCGGACCGCCTGCACGCGGCCGCTCCGGGTGCGGCGCACGACCTCGAGAGCGGTGATGGTGCCGACCGCGGGATAGACCCGAGCCACATACGCCGACAGGTCCGCGACGCTGATCGCGATCGACCACCGGAAGTGCTTCTTGCCCCACCGCGACGAACCGCTCCAGAACCGATCGGGCTCCGCGGCCAGGAACTCGTCGAGGTTGTGGTCGTCGATGACGGCGAAGCGTTCGGCGAGCTTCTTGTCCGCGGTGTCGGCGCGCCCGCGGAGCGATGGGTCGGCGGCGCCACCCCAGGTCGCGTCGTTGTCCTCGGTGCGACCGCCGGCCGAGGCGCTGTAGCGGGCATCGACCAGCCCGCCGCCGTCGCGCAGCATCACGATGCCGCGGGTCCGCGCCACCGCGCGCGTGGTGCGCGGGTGCTCCTTGCCGGCGCCGGCGTAGACCTGACACTGCTGGGTCGAACACAGCAGGTACGGTTCGGTCAGGTTGCGGCGGCCGATCTTCTCGAGCAGCTCGGTGCGCGCCGCGATCGCCTGCGCCTCGAGCGCGGCGTCGGGAGCGTCGGGAAAGATCTCGGAAGGGACCAGCCCGGCGAGCAGCTTGTCCTCGGCGACCGCGTTGACCGCGGTGAGCGTGCCGTCGGATCCCAGCGTCACGTAGACCGCGCCCCAGTAGCGGCGATCTTCGAGCCCGGTGGCGAGCTGCGAGCCGCCGGTGCCGGTCGGCACGTCGCGCACCGTGATCGTCTCGCCGGCCCGCGCCGGCCGGAACCACAGCACCGCGCTGTTGGTCACCGTGGCCTCGCCCGCGACCGCGACGATGGAGCCGCGCGGTCGCCGCACCAGCTCGCGGTGCACCGTGGTCATCACGTCGTGTTCGGCGCCGAGTTGCTTGGCGCGCGCGGCCCCCTTGCCGGCTCCGACCGGCGCCACGGTCACCAGGTGTTCGCGGCTATCGATCACTTCACCGTCGACCGCGAACAGCGTGCCGACCTCGAAGCCGCTGGGATCGAAGCCGCGGCTGCGCCAGGTGTCGGTGGCGGCGCTGATCCCGGTCGTGTCGTCGGGCGCGAGGCGCGCGACCACGGTCCACTCGCGAACCTCGGCGCCGGTCGCGTCGTCGGCGCGCACCGTGATCGGGGCGGCGCCCGGCACCGTCGTGGCGCTGCCGCCGTCGCCATCGGGCAGGATGACCAGGCCGCCAGGGGCCGACAGCGTGACCGCGGTCTGCCCGCTCATCACCTCGACCGTCATCAGCGGCAGACCGTCGTCGGTGAAGGTGAAGCGATTGGAGTACAGGATGCGGAGCTTGTCGGCGGTCGAGGTCTCGTCGGCGCGGGCCGGCGCCACGAACGCCGCCGCGGCCACGACCACCGCGAGCGGAAGGCGAACGTGATCCATCCCCCCAACCTAGGGAACCCGGTGGGATGGGGCAATAAACCGGCCGCCGCGCCCGCTCAGCGCTCGACCGCGGTCGCGGGTAGTGGGCCGCGCGCGATGTAGTGCAGGTTCATGAAGTTGATCGTGAAGTGGGCGGCGATCGCGCCGCCCAGATCGCCGGTGATCGCCACCAGGCCGCCGAACACCAGTCCCATCAGCAGCGCCCACGCCGTCCAGGGCAGGAAGCGCCGGCTGGGGCCGACGTGGAGCAGCCCGAACAGCAGGGCCTGGGGCACGACGCCGATCCACGGCATCAGCGCGCCGCGGAAGAACACCTCCTCGCCGACGGCGCTGGCGACGGCGAGGATCGCGATCTCGCGGCCGCTCACGTCGCCGATCAGGGCGTAGAAGTCGTCGTGCAGGGCGCGGCCCCAGGCCGAGCGCAGGGTCACCACGCGGCTGCCGAAGACCACGGCGAGGCCGAGCGCGACACCCAGCAACGGAGACACCAGGTGCCACCACGCGGCCCGGACCTCGACGGCGCGATAGATGTCGGCGTCGCCGCGGCCCGCGGACAGCAGGAGGCCGCCGAGCGCCAGGGCGCCATACAGGCCGATGACGAGGGCCGCACGGCTGTGCGGCGGTGCGGGGCGGCCCTCCATCCTCGTACTATGCCCGATGTGAGGCTCCGTACCAACGGTGCACTGGGAGTCAGTGGGGTACGCTGACGGTGGATGACGCCAGGCTCGCTCCTCGGGGTCGCGATCGCGATGACGGCGTGGGCCGCGACCGCGCGTGCCGACGACACCCGATGTGGGCCGGGGCTCACCACGGTCGTCGTCGACACTGCGGCGCGCGTGATGACGCTGTGCGAGGACGGCGCGGCGGTCGGTGAGTTCGCGGTCGCGATCGGCGGCGGTGGCGTCGGCAAGCAGCGCGAGGGCGACGGCAAGACGCCGCTCGGCAGCTACCTGCTCGGCGCGCCGCGCCGCTCGTCCGACTACGGCACGTTCATCCCGATCGGCTTCCCGACCGCGCACCAGCGCAAGCGCGGCTTCAGCGGCGGCGCGATCGGTATCCACGGTCCCGATCGGCGGCTGCGCATGCTCGGCCAGCTGGCCGTGACCCTCGGCTGGACGCGCGGCTGCGTGGCGGTGGCCAGCGACGACCAGATGAAGACGATCACGACCTGGGTGGGCCAGCTGCGCCGCCGGCAGGCGCTATCGATCGAGATTCGATAGCGAATCCGACGCGACGCGTCGCCCACCGTGGCGACCGACGCGAAGTGAAGGCTGTGGGCGCTCTTACATGGGTAACGCGCTGCGTAATAACGCTGGTCAGTCCGGTTCAGCCTCGCGTAGTGTCGGCCGCGAGGGAGGGCTTTGCCCATGAATCGTCACGTGCCTGCGCTCGTGTCGTGTCTTCTGTCGTCGACCGTCGCGGCGAGCGGTGGCTGCACCGCGTTCAGTCCCGACGAACCGCGCGCGGTGATCCACGCGCGGTTCGATCCCGACGCCAAGGTGATCCCGATGCCCTCGGACGTGCTGCGCGACGATGTCGCCGGCCGTCTCGACATCCCGATCGACGACACGCTGTCGCCGGCCGAGGCCGAGCTGTACGGATATCTCAACACGCTCGATGGCTGGTCGAGCGCGTCGGCGGCCAAGGTCGAGTTCACGGCGGCGGTCGCGCCCGGCACGATCACCGACGAGACGCTGCAGGTCTGGAGATGGGGCACCACGCCGGCCCGGGTCACCGACGCCCGGGTCAGCGTGTCCGCCGACGAGCGCACGCTGACCCTCGACGCGCCGCGCACCGGCTGGGAGCGCGGCGCCCAGTACGCGGTGGTGCTGCGGGGTCGCGACGCCGGGGTCGAAGGCAAGCAGGGCGAGTCCGTCGAGTGCGACGCGGCGTTCTACTTCCTGCGCCAGACCGAGGCGCTCGACACCGCCGAGCACGCGCGCGCCTTCCCCGGCAACGACGCGGCGACCCGCGCCGACAACGCCCGCAAGCTCGAGGACCTGCGCCAGGAGCTGATGCCGCAGTTCGACTGGTTCGCCGCCGAGGGGCTGCCGCGCAGCGAGGTCGCCGCGCTGTGGCGATTCACGGTCACCACCCGCGTCGAGCTGGCCATGGACAAGGCGTCACAACGCATGCCGCTGCCGATCCAGATGTTGATCGATCCGGCGACCGGCAAGGTCGATCTGCCGGCGGCGGCGTGGGACTCGGAGCTCGAGGTCGACGTCAAGCGCCGGCTGCGCGCCTACGACGGCTTCGCGACCTCGGCCAACCTCCTGTTCCAGCTCACCGGGCCGGTGCAGGCGGCGTCGCTGACGCCGGCCAGCGTGCAGCTGTGGCGGCTGGGCGCGCCGCCGGTGCGCGAACCGGCCACGGTGCGGGTGCTGGGCGATGGCGTCAGCGTCGTGGTCACCCCGGAGCGCGCGCCGCTGGCCGCCGGCACCGGCTACGCGGTGGTGGTCACCGATGGCGTGCAGGACCTGAGCGGGCGGTCGATCGTCGCCATGCCGGCCGGGGCCTTGCTCAAGGCGCGGGCGGCGGTCGCCGAGGCCGGCGCGTCACGGGTCGCGGTCGTCCCCGACGTCGACGCGATCCGGATCGAGGACGCCCGCGGTCGGCTCGGTCCGCTGCTCGATCAGGTCGGCCGTGACCATGTAGTGGCGGCGTGGCCGTTCGTGACCATGCTGGTCAAGCCGCGCCTCGACGAGATGGTGCAGCGGTCGGCGACTCTCGCGACTCCGACCGCCGCCGTCGATCTGGTGACCCGCACGCCGACCCAGGCGCTGGCCGACTTCCCGCTCGCGATCTCGTCGATGCTCAACGTCGAGCGCGTCGTCCACGGCGCCATCGAGTCGCCGTACTTCCTCGACGACACCACCCGCGCGGTCCGCGAGGACGGCGGTCATCGGGTCGACAAGGTGGCGTTCACGATGACGGTGCCGCGCAACCTGCCGGCCGGTCGTCCGGTGCCGGTGGTGATCTTCGGCCACGCCATCATGACCGAGCGCCGCTTCGTGATGGCGGTCGGCGACGCCCTGGCCGCCAAGGGTTTCGCCGCGGTCTCGATCGACTTCCCGTATCACGGCACCCGGACCCGCTGCATCGCCGGCGGGCCGATCTCGGTGGTCAACCCGACCACCGGCGATCTGGTCTCGCTACCGCCGTGCCAGAGCGGCACCACGTGCAACGAGCAGGGCCGCTGCGTCGACGCCGCCGGCCAGGGCAACCGTCTCACCCAGTGGCCGGTGCTCAACTACCCGGTGGCGTCGGGCGCGGCGTTCCTCGAGATCGAGCACATCGCCAACACCAAGGACCACTTCGATCAGGCCATGGTCGATCTGGGTGCCCTCGAGCGCTCGCTGCGCGACGGCGACTGGTCGGGCGTGCTCGGCGCGCCGGTCGACCGCAGCAAGATCTATTACGCCGGCCAGTCGCTGGGCGGCATCCTCGGCGCCACCTTCCTGGCGCTGGCGCCCAACATCCGGCGCGCGGTGCTCAACGTGCCGGGCGCCGACCTGGTCGACATGTTCGACCAGTCGACGTGGTTCGGGCCGCAGGTGAACGGCTTCTTCACCCGCGAGGACATCGACCGCGACAGCTACGAGGGCGAGCGCTTCCTCGACGTGGCGCGCTGGATCGTCGACGCCGTCGATCCCCACAACCTCGGCGAGGCCACCGGCGCGCGCGCGCTGATGATCCAGATGGCCACGCTCGACTTCATCATCCCCAACGACTACACGCGCACGCTCGAGCGGGTGACCGGGGCGCCGCGTCGCGACTACGTCGCCGAGCACGCGTTCCTGGTCATCCCGGTCGAGCCCGAGTTCGGACGGGGCGGCCGCGACATGGCGGCGTACCTGGCCGGGGAGCTGGCGCCATGAACACCAGGACGATCATCGCCAGCCTCGCGATCGTGGCGGGGGCCGCGGCGCCGGCCGGGGCCGGCGGCTTCGCCATCTCCGAGCAGACCATCACCGCCGCCGGCACCGGCGGCGCCGGCGCGGCGCGCGACGACGAGGCCGGCGCGGCGTGGACCAACCCGGCGGCGCTCGCCGACGGCGGTGGCTGGCGGCTGGGCGCCGGCCTGGTGCTGGCGCGGCCGTCGATCGGCGCCAGCGGCGAGAACGCTGCCGGCGCGTGGACGGCCGACAGCGAGAACCCGTGGGCGACGCCGCCCCACCTCGACGTCGCCTGGGGGCGCGGCCGGCTCGCCGCCGGCGTCGCCGCCGGGGTTCCGTTCGGTGGCGGGGTGGTGTGGCCCGGCGACTGGGAGGGTCGCTTCGAGATCGTGCGCTCGCGCCTCGAGGTGTTCCGGGTGGCGCCGTTCGTGGCCTGGAGCCTGGGCCGGGTGCGGATCGGCGGCGGTCCCCACCTCGACCGCGGGCGGCTGCGGGTGGCGCGGCAGATGGACTTCATCGACATGGAAGGTGACGTCGCGATCGACCTCGCCGGTACCGGCGTCGGGTTGCACCTGGCGGCGTGGGCCGCGGCGTCGCCCGCGGTCGCCCTCGGCGTGACGTACAAGAGCCGGACCCGGTTGCCGCTCGCCGGCGGCGCCGACTTCACCGTGCCCGACGCGTTCAGCGAGAAGACGCCCGACCAGGAGGCGCAGGCGACCATCACGCTGCCCGATCGCATCGTGCTCGGCAGTCGCTGGACGCGCGGCCGCTACGCCGCGCTCGCCGATCTCGAGCTGACGCTGTGGGGCACGTACCGCGAGCTGGCGATCGACTTCGTCCAGGATCAGACCCCCGACGTGCACCAGGCGACCCGATGGCACACCACGCTGGCGGCGCGCGCCGGCGGCGAGGCGCGACTGTCACGGCGGGTGATCGCGCGCGCCGGCGCCGCCTACGATCCGTCGCCGGCTCCGGACGACACCCTGGGCCCGTCGTCGCCCGATGCCGCGCGCACGTCGTTCACCGCCGGCGCCTCGGTGGCGGCGTCGTCGGCGTTCACCGTCGACGCGTTCGCCGAGTACCTGCGCCTGGGCGCCCGCTCGACCACCGGCATGGAGGGCATGGCGGCCAGCTTCTCCGGCCAGGCGGTGTTCGTCGGCGTCGGCGTGCGCTGGACGCAGCGCTAGCAGGCTGATGCAGAACGCCGCGGAGCGGTGTTCTGTGCCTGTACCCGAGCCCGAGCCCGAGCCCGACCCCGAGCCCGATCTTCTACTCGTCGAGCGCACTGCCAGTTCCCGTTTGCCCTGAGCGAGCGAAGCGAGTCGAAGGGCTGTCCTCAAGATCCTACACATCGTCGCGTCAGGGACTTCACCCAGAACAGCAGGCAAGTCGATCACTTCCCCATCCGTTTGCCCTGAGCGAGGCCGCGCAGCGGCCGAGTCGAAGGGGTGCGCCTGGCAGGAACAACAGATAGGAGGTGAAAGTCCAAACCCGGGGCCCTGACGCCGGGAACCCGACACCGATGAGACAAGGGCATCGGCCTGGAGCACCAGGC
>CANKMW010000153.1 GCA_947483555.1 Myxococcales bacterium | reverse complement strand
GATCTGCAGCTACCGGCCGGCGTGCTCGACGTCCGGATCGTTGGTGACCACGGCTGCGCGCGCTTCGCCGACGCGATCCGCTGCTGGGGCGAGCGTAGCCGCGGCCAGCTCGGCGGGCCGCCGGGGGACGCTGTGATCGCTCGCGACGCGCTCGCGGTCGACCTGGGGGCGCGCCCGGTCGCGATGGCGGTGGGCAGCTTCCACGCGTGCGCGATCACCGACGCGGGCGGCGTGCGGTGCTGGGGAGCCGGGGAGCACGGGCGACTCGGCTACGGTTCGAACTCCAATGTCGGCGACACGGGCACGCCTCGCGCCGCCGGCGACGTTCCGCTCTCACGGTAGCTTGCGGCGCTGGGTGTCCAGTTCGGCGTGCTCGCACCCACCCGCCGCATCGCCCCGTGACTCGCCACCTGTCGGTTGGTCGGCTTCGGCCAGGGCTCACCGAGCAGTGGCCCAAGCCAAGGCTCGCTGGCGATGTCGGCACCGCCGGATGCGATCCAGCGAACCGCTCCTCGGTGTCCCCCGCACACCTTCTTCTAACCGATAGTTCTGCGAATTTGCCTACTTGCGCGCCACACGCAACCGCCGGCCCGAGCAGCCGACAATCTCGCCATCATGGAAGAACCTCGGCAACCGGCTTCGGTCACGCTCGCCTCGCTTCGCTCCGGCATCGTCGCACCTGCCAACATCACGAGCTCAATGCCAGCGGCGTGCGGTAACACGGGCGTGATAGCGCGGGGGCGATCCCGACCACTGTCGACGTGGTGTGTCGGCGTCGTCCTCGTACTAGCCGCGTGCGAGAAGGTGAACTTGCCACTGCCGCGCGTACCGCGACCGGCTGACGTAGTGGCCGTGGTCAAGCTGCCATCGATCGAGGCGAAGGTGGTGGACGAAGTGGTCGAGTTCGCCGAACACGTCGCACCCGACGATGCTCCTGAGCTTCGAGCCGAGCTCGACGAGTTGGAGAAGACTTTCGGACCCGACACAATCGACCGGTCTCGGCCTCTCCACATCGTCGTCGTGTCGCCTCCACCGGGTGCCGACGAGCCGGACGTGTTGGTCCTTGTTGTACCGCGCGATGTCGGCAAGCTGGAGCGAGCGTTGAGCTCGGAACTGCGCGTGAGGGTGTCGCACGGTTGGGCAGCGATCGGCTCACCTGCGGTCGTTGAGAGGGTGTCGCCGTGGGCGCTGGGCACCCTTGCCGTCGAACCAATGCCGTTGATGGCGAGCGCGACCCTTTACTCGCCGGCGATCGTGACGCGATGGAGCGACGAGATTCGTGCGGAGTTTGCCGGTTCGACATCGCCCGCGATGAACTCTATCCGGGATGCCGTCCTGGGACTGCTCTCGCAGAGTGAGCGTGTCGAGGTGCAGGTGGAGCTCGCCTCGAACATCGCGAGCATCGAGGTCAGGCTGGTGCCGCGTCGGGGCACCACGTTGGCAGCGGTGCTGGCAGCGCAGCGAGCGTCTGCGTTCGCGATGCTCGATCGGCTTCCGCTCCAGAGATCGATGGCTACGACCGCCGGCACCTTGTCGCTTGGCCCGCTCGGGCCTGATGTGCGCGAGTTGCTCACGGCCCTGATCGCGTCCGAGCTGGGCAAACTCTCGGACAGCACGCGCGCCGTGTTCGACACGCTGTGGGCCGCAGGCACCGGCGAATTCGCCGGGGTGACAATCGACACGGGAGCCACGGTCAACGCTTTCGGCGTGGCCGACGCAGTCAATGCCCTTGCTCCCGTCGGGCGCGTTTCGGAAGCGATCGGTGACTACGCCAGCGCGAACGGCGTCAGCTTTGTGGTCGAGTCGGATGCGGCGCACGCTGGCGTGCCCATCCACATCGCCAAGCTGGCAACGCCCGACCAACCGGGAGGGTTCGCAGTAGCCGCCTGGGCAGCGTGGGACGACATCATCGCCATGACCATGCCCGGCCAAGACGTCGATGCCTTGCGCGAGACGCTCGACCGTTTCCGCGGGGCGCCGGCCTCGGCAGTGCCACCGGGATTGGCGACGGTTCTGGCCAAGGCCCGACACCGCGGCGACAGCATGATCCAGACACTCGACGTCGTGCCGGGTGAGCAGTCCATCATGGTGATCGGCATCGGCGTCCGCGACGGCACGGGCCATCTCTGGGCCTCCTTCCCCCGCGAGCAGGTCGCGACCGTCGTCCGGCTGTCGGCGGACGACGATGAGTAGCCACCGGCGACCATGCGATCGGCGGCGGCTTCCGCCACGGGCTCGACAAGGTCCGCGTGTCGATTCCCGACGACGAGTGGGCCGAGCGCATCGGGCCGACGTTGCCACGTGCATGGCGGCGGCGACGATCTCCAGGAAGGCGACAGCACCTCGACCATTCCCGCCGACGCTCGCTTGGCGAGTGACGACTACTTGCTCACCCCTTGGGTGCGCTCGACCGCCTCGAGTTCCAGGCAGAGGAGCCTGACTGTGGGCTCCCGGTCCGAGCGGCCTGACGCACCGAGGCGGGCTCGCACCTGCTTCGCACCCCGTCCATCGCCGGCCCGGATGATGTTGCTGACGACAATCGTGAGCCAAGCGTTGGCCTCCCCGGCGGCCAGGCGCTCGGCCACCGCGTCGATGGTGGCAACGGCGGCGTCCCATTGCCGGAGTTCGATTCGCCGAGAGATCAGCCCCCGGACTCGCTGGCGGGGGGACGGCGGCGGTGGAACAAAGAAGGGGTGCGGTTGCTTCCTGGACTTCATGCACCCGACGTATCGGCCGTCGCGCCGCTCTGGTTGCGTGCGACCGCGCGGAAAAATGCGGCGACCGGGCGCCGGCGGCGGCGCCTCGCGCCCGGAGTTCGCGCCGCTGCGAGAGCCAATCAAATCAGCGTCTTGCAGTTCATCGGCAACCAGCACGGTCACCCGACGATACGTGCAGGCATGAAAGACACTCGAACCACCATCGCAGCGCTCATCAGCTGTCTCACCAGTGCTTGCGGGGGACCCGACTCTGGGGAGTCGGTTCTCCAGCTCTCCGCCTACGCCACCGATCTGCTCGTCATCCGCCAGGGTGATGCCTGGGAGCCGATCGCTCTCGACGCCGATTCACGCGCCGCGGTGCCGATCACCGGCCCCTACGAGCTGGTCCGCGTGTGCGGCGCAACGCGCTGGACGCGGGCCGTCCTGGCCGGTCCGCGTGATGACGTTGGCGAACTGGTGCTCGACTGCGCTGCGCGACCAGCCGAGATCCAATTGACGGTGACAGCGGTCGGCGCAACGAGTGCCCGCGTCTACATCGCCAACCGCGCCGCACTGCTCCAGAACGGCCAACCGCAGGCGTCCTTCGCCTTGCGCGCCGGAACCTACGACCTTGTGGCGGTGACCGATGGTCCGCGTAAGCTCATCGTCCGCCGCGCGCTGGCGCTGACGGGACCGACGACGATCTCCATCGACGTCGCAGCTGAAGGTGACCCCCTGATCGAGCGAGCCCTCCAAACACCCAACGGCGAGGTCGGCAGCGCTACCTTCTTGAGCGCGGGAGGTACCGGGGCCTCACTGCCCCGCGAGTCAACACGAGTGTGGTTGCCGCAGGCATCGGCCCTCAATGCTGACGACAGACTGTTTGCGGGCATGTACCTCGAAGCCCAGTCTCAGCGGCAACGTCGCGTCATCGAGATCGATCCGTCGACGATGGCACCGATCACCATCGACCTTCCGGATCCCTTGGTCACGGCGGAGTTCGCCACGTCGGGGGTCGCGTCTGCGCGCTGGTCGGCGCCTGGCGACTGGCCGTGGGCCACGGTCACCGCCTCCAACGTCGACGTCGGCGGCGAGCCCGAGGTCATGTGGCACGTCGATGCGCACCGCCCTTCCCGGCCGGACGACGATCCGAACGAGGTCCACTTCCCGGACGTCGCATCGATCCCAGGTTGGCGGACCGAATGGAATGTCACGAACTTCATCGTTAACTGGGTGCTTCAACTCGAAGAACGCGGCGAAGGCTACGAGACCACCCAGCTCACCGGTTGGGCCCGCGACCGGTAGCTCACCGGCCGCGAGTTCGTTGTGGCTCGTATCGAGCGCGGATCGGCGATGGAACTCAATGCACCGCAGCGCTGCGCAACGAGGTGCGCACCGCGGCGGTGGTCGGCAACGCCCGTTCCAGGGCCGGCCACGCCATCTGCATCCGTGCTTGGCGCCGTGCGAGATACTGCCCGACGACGTGCCGCCGCGAGAATCGTTCCCACAGCTCGAGCAGCTGCGCCTCCTGGCCGGGCTCCGGCCGCTGTGACACGACCTCCGCAGCGCCGAGGCGTAGAGCCAGCTGCACGCTGCCGACGTCGCCGGCCTCCTTGGTGCTCACCGTACTGAACACCACGTCGGCGTTGCCGCAGCTGCCGCAGTTCGGCACGGGGCACAAGTACGTGTCGACCCAGTACATGGCATCGCCGATCACGAGGCGATCGTGCCGCTCCGCCTCGAACACCTCGTCAAAGCCGAGCAGCGCGCCAGGTGCCCACCCGCGCAGGTCCAGCTGGCGGCTGATCCGGCTGCGTCCCGGCCAACCCTTGCCGATCCGCCATCGTTCGTGCAGCCGATCGAGCAGCTCGCCGTCAACCTCCGCCGTCACCCACGCGAGCAGATCCGGATCGTACTCCTCGTGCAGCGGCTCCACGTCTCCGGTCTCGATGTCGACCTCGACCAGGATCTTGCGCTTGGGCTCCGCTGGGGCGCTGCCCGCCCACTCAGACACGCACAGCTCGTCGCCGGTGCACTCGATCAACGCGACGTCATCCCGGACCACCAGCCCGTCGAGCTTCACCGCCCGGCACTCGCAGTCCACCGACCGGCATGAGTCGAGCGTGAGCGCGAGCCCGCTGCGCTGTCCCGGCGCTGATCCATCCCGCCAGAAGACGAGTAGATCCCGCCCCTCGAGCTGGCGCCTCAGCTCCGGCCGCGGCGTTACCTGTCCGGCGCACGATGCTTGCTGATCTCGCCGGCCGCCGTCGGTCGCGACTTCTTCCTCTTCGCCATGGCCGGACGCTACCGCACCCCTCCGACTGCCGACCTTGACGGCGGGGCGGGGCGGAGGGCGCACCGAGCTCAGCTCACCGGCCCCGTTGGGTTCCGCCCACGCCGCCCAGAACGAGGATGACGACCAAGGCCACCGCGGCTCCCCAGCCGTAGCTGTCGAACACCAGGTACACGAGGCCGACGAAGATCAGCGGCACCAGGAGCCACAAGAGCTGGAAGGCTCCGAAGCGAGGCGACACGTCGATGTCGACTGGATCGGCGAGCCGGAGCGTAGCCTCGGGAACCACCTGTGTCAGGCTCTCGATCGCCGCGATCACCGGCGCGATCGGAGCGTTGATCCAGGTGACGGTGCGGCGCTCGACGGGCCCGATGGCGTCCCAGGGTGGCGCGACGCTCACCTGGCATGCGGCCAGCCAGATGTTACCGGCGGCCTCGCGCGCTCGATCGTAGTCCCGCACCGAGCGACCGCGACCCACCGCGATCGCGCGCGCCTGCGTCAGGTTCTCCCACATGCCCTCCCAGACGCTCTGGGCCTCTTGCTGGAGCTCCTGCAGGGCCTCTTCGCTGGCCGACATCCGCTCCGGCATCTCGGTGAACTGCTCGAGGAGCGCGACCGCGACCCCGAGGTGTTGCTCGAAGGCGACGATCGCGCTCGGATCATCTCGATAGGGCGCTCCGCTCACGCGTGGAGGATAGCGCAGACCGCGCACCTACTCATTCAGCATGTTATCGGCGGCCATCGAAAATCGTTTCGTGCAGTGCCAAACATTGCCACCTTATCGCATGTCCTGGACAAGATGGATGTTTCTGCGATGAGATCTGCTTGACCAGTGCGCAACGAGCCGCTACTTACCGAGTGCACCTGAACTCGTGACTGGGCGCATTCGACAAATAACTCGGCAAGAAGAACTGGTCATGATTCTCGTATTCACCCGTCCGTTCAGGAGCAGCCGTTGATACGGCGTCGCTGGAAAGCCATCAGCTTCGGCGCGCTGTTCGTCGTTGCGGCGGCCGCCGGCTGGAGTTGGCGAACAACGCGCTCGCACGCCGGCGAGACGATTCGCTTGCCTATCTCGACCCGCGAAGGGGCAAGTGTCCACGCGCCGAGTGCGCCCTCGAGCGAAGACGCGACCCCGCGCGCCAGGTGGATCGAAAGCAATCCCCGCGCGGCCGGTTACGATGCTGTGAGGGTCGGCCAGGTGATGGACTTGTCGGTCGCGGATGTGTACGAGCGTGAGCCGCGCGAGGCGAACTGGGCGTCGCGCATGGAAGCCGAACAACGCGAGACACTTGGCCAGGCGTTCAGCGAATTGTTCACAAACGCGCAGGTAGACGAAGTGGACTGCCGAACCGCCACATGTCGAACGGTGGTAAGCGTTGCCCCCGGCGATCTCGAGCCCATGCTGGAGTTCGTCCAGGTCTTCGCGCCGATCGGTCAGGTCATGAGCTTCGAGGTCCTCGACCGCGGACCTGTCGTTGCCCATGTTGCATGGTTCGTGGCATTCGGTCCCGAGTTCTCAACACTGCGGTCCTTGCAGACCAGAATTCTCGAGACCGAGCCGAAGTTCGAGGAACGCCGCGCTGCCTGGATCGAGCGGCACCGCGCCAAGGAGTAACCCGATGCGGCCCTCATTCCTTCCGTCGCTGCTGGCGCTCGCGGCCTGCAGTGCAACCCCGCCGCGCGATGAGTGGCTGGACTCCGGTGCCTTTGCGTCAAGCATCCCACTCGTGGTCGTCGAGAGTTCGGGATGGCTCGCGCGCGATCCCCGCGCAGGTGACGCTGCGCGCGGCATCCTGCCGCGTGTCACCGCTTGGCCGGTCGCTGCTTGTCTCGATGTTACCGAGGATGGAAGCTGCGACTTCACCTCGGAACCGTTTGCACTTTGTGACGTTGTTGGCGACAGGCTTCGGTGCCTGCCGCGACCACAGAAGGTCACGATCTCGAGGACCCAAGTCTTCGACGGTACATTGCTTGACGGTGCCGTCGGGCTCTCCGAGCGCCATGACGAAGCGTCGGTTCACGCTGCGCTCTCGTCGTTCGAACCCATGGGAGCTGTCACTGACGGTGCTGCGTTGTGTTGGTTGCCGCGCCAGCTCTGTTCGACACGCGCCGATCGCGTGTCCAGCCTGCCACCGTTGAAGCTGTGTGGTGTGGAAGAACTCGGGGTGGCGGAGTTGGAGATCGATGTCAGTGGCGAGCGCCAGAGAATCAAAGAGCAGCTGCCTGCCGCCCTCTCGATCGGCGTCTCCACCCAGCAAGATGCTTCGGGTTTGCTCCTCTCCGTCTCGACCAATCTCGCGACCACGCAGGTGCTCGCGCAGGTGCGAGACGGTGCGACGGATGAAGTTCTGTGGGACAGCACGATCGACGCCGCGGTGCTGACGCGACCGTCGCAGGCCATGAGCATCAGCGTACCGGGCTCGGCCGTCGCGGAGCTGCAGCGCGGAGATCGAGTGCTCTTGCTACAGGTCGTCGCCATGGCTCAGCGGACCGTTGGAGATCGCCTTCTGGTCCAGCGGGTATCGGAGGCGAGAGTGTGGATCCAACCCGATGGGGCGCCTCGCGAATGAGCGCGCGCTCGACACTCCTGACCGCGGTGATCATTGCCGGGGCCGGCTTTGGAGTGGGAGTGGCCGTCAATCATGCCGTCGAACCTCCGCGCCGAAGGGCAGTGGACTCGGCCGAAGCCCCACACGCCGAGTCGCGACCGATCCAGTTGTCGAGCGCGCGCACCACGCGAGATCAACCGGTGCGGGTCCCGGGAGGCCAAGCGGTGTCTCGAGGACCATCTCTCGTTGGCGGCGTCTACACCCGTGACGAGATTTCTCGCAGCGAAACCGGGGCGATCTTCGTTTCGAAAGGCGCTGTGAGCATCCTTGAGCGACGCGCACTGGAGCGCATCGTTGGCGCTGGAGACGAGCACAACCTCGCGGACTGTTTGGGGGCGGAGCCGTGGCCCGAGCAGGTTCAAGTAGAGCTGCACGTAGTCTCGCAACCAGAGCGAATAGCGATTGTCGACGTGCGTGTAACCGACCCGGTATTTCCTCCATCGGTCGCGGATTGCATCTCGAGTCTTGCCAGTGGCCTTGAGACACCTGCCGAGCGCGGTGTTCTCTTTCTACGGGGAGACGCGTGGCTCCGCCGTCGAGTCGGCGTCGGTCTATCGCAACTCACGCCGGAGAGATAGGTAGCCCGCGCAGCCCGCGCAACTTCAACTTCTTCGCCATCCACAGAATCATCACATCAGAACAGAAGGAAGCACAATGCGACTGCTCAAGACGATCATCATCATCACAACCTTGGCCTTCGGCGTCGGCCCGGCCGCCGCACGGGACGGTCTCGGCGGCTTTGGTGGCGATTCATGCCAGATGTGCAACAAAATGGTTGGGGAGGACTGGGTCGTATACCGCTGCCTCGACGCAAAGTACGCTGGGCGCAAGGGTTGTGCGGTCACCCGTGCGCCCTACGGTTGTCAGGAGAGCGGTGACTACTGCGGCTTCTTCTTCCCGTCGCCCAATCCGGTCATCACCTGACATGTGGGCGCCGGGTCGTGCAGCGATCCGCCGCTGCTTCGTGACCATGGCGGCCTCATAGCGGGGCACGACGCTTCCCGGGTCGGGGAGGGGATTCACCGGTACGGACCGGTACGGGCTTCTTCCCCTGACCTGGAGACTGGTACTGGTACGGCTCCCCTTAGGGGAGCCGTACCAGTTCACGCACTGGTTCCCGAACCACGCCGTACCAGTCCGTACCGGTCTCACGCTTTCCCCTTCTCGATGGGGCGAAGCTCGAGCGTGACCACCTGATCGGCGAGCGCGAGCGGCCACCGCCCACCGTTCCTCCGACCTTGGACCTCGACGACCTCGCCGGCCGCGATGAGCTCGTCGAGCGCGGCGAGGGCGCTGGCTCGTGTGCCTCCCGCCGCGGCGACGATCTTGTTGCGGCTGCCGACCCCGATCGCGGCCAGAGCGCTGCGGACGCGCTGCTGAGCCTGCACGTCCCGGCGCTCGACCGAGGCGGCCCTCGCAGCGGCCTTGCGGTCGGCCAGCGACACCGGTTCGCCGTGCTCGCGGAA
The DNA here is from genome assembly GCA_947483555.1 of Myxococcales bacterium. Classification (GTDB taxonomy): domain Bacteria; phylum Myxococcota_A; class Polyangia; order Haliangiales; family Haliangiaceae; genus UBA2376. Next base: position 2,689 of record CANKMW010000153.1, on the reverse strand, counting down.
CCAGCCATGGGCACCGTCGACCTGGAACGGGATCACCACGTCCTCGGTGCCGAAGCGGGCCTTGGCCACGGAGAGGTCCACGATGCGGGTCCCGCTTGGCGCATCGTCGTCGGCCGGGCGAACCACGCCGAGTTGGACCTGCGCCACCGCGTCGTGCTCGATCGAGTTGGTCTCGGCCCCGACCTCGGTGGCGTCGCTGCCCACCAGTTCGCCCGACCGCAGGCCCCGAGCCGCCACGCGGCTCGCCTTGGACAGGGCCAGGATGACGGCACCGGTGCGGGCGGCGATCTCCCGCAGGGCGGTGCTGGCGTTCGCCACGCGTTCCCGCGTGTCTCGGCCGTCCGAGCGCAGCACCTGCAGGTAGTCGACGACGACCAGGACCAGCTCGCCCGGGTGTTCGCGGACCTCGTGGCCGATCTCGTTCTCGATGTCCCGCGCCCAGGACGCTGTCACCGCGTCGGTCAAGCGAAGGCGTGGGACATCGAGGGCGTGCTGGACCGCGGCCGCGTCAATGCCACCGCGGGTGACCTCGTACCAGGACGCCTGGGTGACCTGCGACACGAGGCGAGCGCAGGCGTACTCGGCGGCGAGCTCGGCCGAGAAGACCAGCGCCGGGCCACATGACTCGGCGTGCATCCGCGCGATCTGGAGCGCCAGGCTGCTCTTGCCCCGTCCGGTCGCGCCGATCACGTAGACCAATGAGCCCGTCGGCACCGGAGCGGCACGGTCGAGGTGGGGGAAGCCCCACGACCAACGTGGCCGATCGCGCAGGCCGCACACTGCGGCGGCGTACTCGAGGGCGGGTTTCGTCAGGCGTGGCGGGAGCGGCGCCAGCTCGTCAAGCTGGGCATCCTGCGCCGCGATGGCATCAAGGCTGCTCTCCGACTCCAGCACCCCCACCCGCTCCTTGGCGGTCGGCGGGATCACGGCCGCCACCCGGCACACCAGGCGGCGTTGAGGTCGCGGCCGGCACCGAGCTCGACCACATCCAGGTCGCGGTCGAGCGAGAAGCCCACCTTGAGGGCGTGCCTGGCCGCTTCAACAGCCGCATCCTGACCAGGCTGATCCGGATCGGGCACGATGATCAACCGACCGCCAGCTGCCTTCACGCGCGGTGCCGCCCCCGCGACGACCGCCGGCAGTTGGGCCGCGCCATGCGCGCCCAGGACCACAGCGTGCGGCCACGCCAGCGCAGCCGTGAGGGAGTCGACCACGCCCTCGGTAACGATCACGTCCACCGCCTTCGTGATCTGTCCGACGTGTCCGACCAGCGTGCCGTCGGCGGGGTGGCCGGTCAGGCCGGGCGCCTTCGGCTCGTCGAGGGCGATCCGTCGGCGCACCACGCTCAGCACGGTGCCGTCCCAGTCGTACAGGGCGACCGTCGGATCGCCGGCCTGGTCCGCCGGTCGCCAGCCGACTGGGCAGAAGCGCACAGCGCCGCGCGCAATCAGTGCGCCGGCATCGAGGCCGCGGCCCGCGAGGTACGCGCGTCCGCTCGGGTGGTCCGTCAGCTGACCATCCCAGATCGACCGTGCGGTCTGCCTCGCCTCGTGGCGCCGTTGTGTCTCAGCGATCGCCGCCGCTCGCCGTCTCGCCAGCTCGACCTTGGCCAGTTCCACCCGCCTGCTGGCCCGCATGACGGGGTTGGCATCGGGTGTCACGCCGGCCAGCGCGGCCGCAAGCGACAGCACGACGGTGAAGTGGGTCCCGAGGTTCAGGCCAGCCATCCGGCCTACCAGATCGAGCAAGTCGCCCTTCGCGCTGCACGCCTTGCATACCCATCCGCGCTGCCCGATGCAGAAGCCCGACCCGGCGAGGCTGCCCCACCGCTTCCGGCAAGCTGGGCACTGTCGCCCGCGCCACCACCCGTCCTCTCGGCCACGCACCTCGATGTGGAAGTGCTCCACGATCATCTCGCGCGTGAGCGCCGCCCTTACCTCGCCCGCTTCGAGTCGTGCCGCCGGCCTGCAGCTCGTCCGGCTCGCTACTACGTCACCCATCCCGCCCTCCCTGAACGTCGAATGTGAAACAGCCGCCACCGAGGAGGAGCCGACGACAACATTGCCGCCGGCTCCTCCTCGACCCGGCGCCGCCCGCCTACGCGAACGGGTCCGGGGTCGCCGTCGCAACCGGCGCCGGGCCGAACTCCTTCACCAGCATGGACAGGAACGCCTTCGCATCCGGCAGGCGGTCCATGGGCAGCTCGCGCACTCGCTGGATGCCGCAGTGCTTGAGCCAGTCGCGGACCGCGTCCGCCGGCAGCTTCTTCAGGTCGACGACGATCGCCGAGCCGATCTCGTCGCCGATCGTCAGCACCGCCTGCGGCAGCGGCGGTCGTGCCGCCGGCGTGGTCACCGCTGCCGCCGGCGTGGTCACCGCTGCCGCCGGCGTGGTCACCGCCGCCGCCGGCGTGGTCACCGCCGCCGCCGTGGCCACCGCGTCGACCACCAGCTCGCGCGCGTACTCGAGCGCCTTCGGCATCAACACCGCAGGCACGTCGGCCACCGTCCGCACGCCGAACCGCGTGAAGAACCGCTGCTGCCCGTCGCGGTCGAGCCGACCGACGAGCTGCGCGAGCTCGCGGCCGCTGTCTCCACCTCCCTCCCTGGCCCCGCCGCCGTCGCCGTCGCCCTGGCCGTCGTACAGCTGGCGCAGGTTCGTCAAGCCCGCGCCCGCCATCCACGCCTTC
>CANKMW010000152.1 GCA_947483555.1 Myxococcales bacterium | reverse complement strand
GTTTCGGTTTCGGTTTCGGTTTCGGTTTCGGTTTCGGTTTCGGTTTCGGTTTCGGTTTCGGTTTCGGTTTCGGTTTCGGTTTCGGTTTCGGTTTCGGTTTCGGTTTCGGTTTCGGTTTCGGTTTCGGTCATCACGGCGCGAACGACTTGAGGTGGAGATTCGGCGCATCCCACGCGACGACGAGCTGCGATCCGAGGTTCGCGACGAGCGGGCCCAGACCGAACGTGCCGACCACCTGCGGCGCGGAGATCGTTCCCTGCGCCGCGAGCCGGATGAGCTGGAGCTCGGCGTTCACGCGCCGGAGCACGACCAACTCCTCGCCGTTGGCGACGGTGTCGAGGACGGTGCTGGACAGATTGACCTCCTGACCGATGGCGGCACCGGTCGCGTCGAAGCGACGTGCGAACGAAGGGTATCCGGCGTCGCCTCACCCTCGAGGCTGAGGTAGGCGAACGTCTTGTCGTTGACCGCCAGATCGAGGTGGCCGGGCCACGGGCTCTTGGTGTGTGCACCGGGGTACGCGAGGCCAAACCGGCGCAGCTCGCGGAGCACAGCGTCGGACGGACGGCTCTTGGCGCGGGGCGGCATCGCGGCCGAGCGTAGCTGCGACGTCGGGCTGGGGCGATCGGGATCGCGCTACTTCGGATCGCCGCCGACAAATGCGTCGGCCGCGAACGCGCCTAGCTCCACCATCGACGGAGATCCGTCTGGGTTCCAGTACGACCACGTCCCGGACTTCGTGCCGTCGGTGAACTCGCCCTCCGCGGTCTTCTTGCCATCCGGGTACCACTCCACGAAGTGGCCGTGCTGACGCTGGCCGCGATCGCCGCCCTCGATCCACCGGGTGCCGCCGTCCTCGCGGTAAAGCGTCCAGCGCACGGCAGCGCCGGCGGCACCGTGATCGGCCTCGCGCTTGAGTCCGCCGGCCTCGTGCCACTCGCGCCAGCGACCGACGCGCAGGCCGTCGGCAAGCTCGCCCTCTTCCTTCGGCTTGCCGTCCGCGCGCCAGCTGGCAAAGCGGCCGTGCTGGCGGTCATTGCGGTAGTGCGCCTCGGTCATCCGCTGACCCGACGGCCACCACTCGCGGTACGCGCCGTGTTTTGCGCCCGCAGCGTCGGTGCACCATTGCTGGAGACCCGCCGGTGGCGCCGCGCCGTGCTGGCGACCGCCGGGGCACGGGCCGGATTGGCGCTTGCTGCAGCCGGCGAACAGCGCCGCCGCCGCTGCGACGCCGACCGTGAACATCGTGCCACGCCGCCGCATCGTCCGCCGCCTCGTCCGCCGTGCGAAGCCGAGCACCCCGAGCAGGAGCGCTGCGACCAGCGAGGTCGCCGGATCGCCGCCGGCGTTGCAGCCATCGGTCTCGCCGCAGTCGGCCTCGCCGGCGGCCGGTCGGCCCTCCGGCTCGACGGCCGCCATGGCCATCGAGGCATCGATGAAGGTGCGGTGGACGTCGACGCGGACGGCGGTGGTGCTGACCGCGCAGGCCGCATCGCCGAACGACGTGACCGCGATCAACTCGCCTCCCAGCAACACCGGTCCGCCGCTGTCGCCGCCGCAGGTGAGCGCCGGACCTGGCGCCAGCACGACGGTGGCGCCGTCGAGTTGATCGATCGTGGCGGTGCCCGCCCGCCGGATGCCGGGCGCCCCGGTGCCATCGCTGCCGTAACCGACGATGGTCACGCTCGCGCCGGCCGCATCGCTCGGCACCGCGCCCAGCGTCGCGGCGGGCCCGACGAAAGCCGCGGTCGTGGCAACCACCGCGAGGTCGGGGGCGGCGGCACCGACACCGGGCGCGAACCACACGGCAGCGATCCGCACGGCCAGGGCTTCGCCGGTCGCGTCGGCATCCCCGACGACCTCGAGCAGTCCCAGTGGCGTATCGGCGACACAATGCGCGGCGGTCAGCAGGGCGCGTGAGGACAGGCGCGTGGCCGTGCAGACCACCACGGCCGGCTGACCACAGGCCTCGCGTTGTCGCAGCGCCACCACCTCGTCAGCATCGCTGGGCGCACCCGTGACGATGGGCCGGACGTTGGACGACATGGGTCGCCACCGTATCAGCAGACAAGGCCACTGTGTACGCATGCTCATTTGTTGGCATACTTGTTCAAATAACGATCGTTAATGTTCAAGATGTTAACTCAGCAGAACAATGCCAATACATGGTTTCGGGTACTTACCAGAGGCACACTTGCTGCATAAATAGTAATCAATCTCACCGAGGTTGCGGATGCACCACGTTCCACTGTCCTCGCTCATGGTCACGGTCGTCCTCGCCGCTGCTGGCTGCTCGACCGAGCCCGAGGCGCCGCCCATCGAGGCCAGTCGCTCGTTCGTGGTAGCGAGCCACAACGAGACCACCCTCGATGTCACGCTCAGCGCCGGTGGCGGCTCGGTCCGCCTCCTCGCGGTCGAGACCCAGCCCAGCGTCATCGACGTCACCTTCGACTTCGGCGATCCGGTGATCGCCTACCGCATCGACCGCGACCGCGGCCGCGGCGACTTCATGCCCAGCGGCGCGCCCCTCGATGCGCTCGACCTGCGGCTGATCGATCAGCTCGCGGCCGAGCTCGACCAGCTCGTGCCACAGGACGCGGCGGAACGCTGGCGCGTCGAGGACGCGGTGATGCGCCAGACCAGCCTCATGCAGATCGCGCCGATGGGCGAGCGCCTCGAAGCCACCACGTTCACGGCGCAGCAGGGTTGGACCCACATCTCGTGCAGTTGCTTCAACCAGTACATCGGTGGTGGCTACTACCGCACCGCCGGTCGCGGCTGCGGCTGCACCGGCGGCAGCGGCAACGGCTGCAAGGGACGCTGCGGCCAGGGCTGCGGCATCACCAGCACGCCAAAGTGCGTCGGCAGCACGGCGTACACGCAGGACTGTGCCAGACACGACTGGGGTGTGGGCAGCTGGGCCTCGGCGTCCGACGACTACTCGTTCGCAGGCAACAACTGCAGCTGCAGCGGCGTCGGCACCTGTTACTGACCGCCCCTCGGCACGGGTCGCGCGAACCTGGCGTGCTAGTCGGGCCGGTTGCATCGCCTCGAGCCGCGTGAAGAACTCGCTGTCCTTGCGCACGGTCGACGCGGCCCATTTGGCTCCGCGCGCGCGCCAATCGCCGGTCCGAGCTCAACGTCAAGGCGCAGGTCGCCAACGTCTGTCACACCACGATCGTCCAGGAGTGCCCAAGGGTCATGGGGCTGGACACCGCGGACGCCACGGCGTTGCCGACGGCAACGGCCCGCGCACCAGTCCCGTCGCAAGGCCGCGGAGCGTGGCCGACCGGCGTGGCCCGCGGGTTGCTCATGGGGAGCGCCATGCGTCCTTGCCTGTTCCTGGTCGCGCTCGCGATCCCCGCTGCCAGCGCCTGTACCGCCGTCGATATCGCCGATCGCGGAGGCGCGGTCGAGACCATCGACGGCTGGGACGACGCCGCTCTCGACATCTACTTCATTCCGGGCGGTGGTGCCGCCGAGGACCGGCTGGCCGCCGAGGTGGCCGCCGCGCGCCGCGAGATCCGCGTCGCGATGTACAACATCACCAGCGCGCGGCTGGGGCACGCGCTGATCGACGCCCGCCGCCGCGGCGTGGCGGTGGAGGTGCTGTGGGATGCCAAGCAGATGGCGCAGGACTACAACACGCTCGATGACGAGCTGACCGCTGCCGGGCTGGTGATCACGCCGGTGACCAACCGCGCCGCCGCGTTCTCCACCGTGCACGACAAGCTGGCGATCATCGACGGCGAGCGAGTGACGCTCGGGTCGGCCAACTGGGGAACCAGCGCCCTGTACGACAACAACGAGTCACTGCTGGTGTTCGAGTCGGTGGCGATGGCGGCGGTGGTGGACGCCCAGCTCGACGAGATCCGCGACCAGGTCAAGGTTCGGCGCGCCGGCGACCTGGCGGGGCCCGTCCAGCTCCACTTCTCACCCGAGGATCGCCTCGACCGCGTGGTCCAGGCGGCGATCGACAGCGCCCACGATCGGGTCTACGTCGCCGTGTTCTCGCTGCGGCTGCGCAACCTGACCGACGCGCTGATCCGTGCTCACGGTCGCGGCGTCCGCGTGTTCGTCGCCACCGATCGGAAGCAGTCGATCGGCTCGAACGAGGACGAGCGGTTGCGGGCCGCCGGCGTCCCGGTGGTCGAGGCGCTCAACGCCACGGGGGCGTTCACGGCGATGCACCACAAGTTCGCGGTCGTCGACGACACCGTCCTGGTCGGGGCCTACAACTGGACCTACGCCGCGACCTTCCAGAACGACGAAGACCTGGCGGTGATCCGGGACCCCGAGGTCGCCGCCGCCTTCGCCGGCGAGATGGGGCGGGTGTGGCGGCGCTACGGGGCGCACCGGAGGTGCCGCTTCCAGCGGTCGAGTTGACGATCGGCGCCGACTGCGCCGGCACCGGCTGGGGTGACCAGCTGGTGGCGGTCGGCGACGCGCCGGAGCTCGGCGCCTGGGATCCGGCGCGTGGCGTCCGCCTGGATGGTACTGCGTGGCCACGGTGGAGCGGACGGGTGACGATGCCGGCCGGGGCTCGCATCCGCTACAAGCTCGTCCTCGTGCGTGCGGCCGGTGGCGTGGAATGGGAGAAGGGGGCCGATCGCGAGATCGTCCTGCCGACCGATCCGGGCCTCACCACCGCCGAGGTCGACGATGCGCCTGGGTTCTAGTCTGACCGTGGCCGCGGTGCTGGGGGGAGTGGCGTGCGCGCCGCTCGACGACGACGTCGATCGCGCCGTCCGCGCCGCCGGGCTGCTCGCCGATCCCGAGCTGCTCGCCATCGAGGCATCGGGCACCTGGGTCGAGACCACACCGGGCGGCGCCGAGGTGGTCCGAGCCTGGATCGACGCCGGGGTGGCCAACCGGCGTTACCACAAGCGGGTCCTGGTCGAGGTCGCCGCGCCGCACCCCGACGGCTGGGTTCGCACGATGCATCCGCTGGCCTACGAGGCCGCGCTCGCCGGTGGTCGCGAGCGGTGGGGCGGCGACACCATCGAGATCTTCCCCGACGGTGGGCCCGGTGGCGGCGTCGTCGGACCGGTGCTGGCGCGCGCGCGCCTGCAGCACGACGCCGATGGCGACGGTCGCGACGAGATGGTGGCGACGCCGTGGCGACGGTTGTGGGGCGACGGTCCCATCGACCTTCCCGAGGACGATCCGTGGCTCGTCGTCACCTCGCCGGTGGCGGCGGATGGCGCACCGACCGACGTGGTGTTCGCGCCGTTCGACGATCCCGGACGCACGATGATCGCCGCCATCGACGAGGTGATCGGACGTGCGCAGGCGGCGCCTGGCGAGCGCCACACGCTGCACCTGGCGATGTTCAACGTCACCGACGACCCGCTGATCGATCGCTTGATCGCGGCCCACGACGCCGGCGTCGAGGTCCGCGTGGTGTTCGACGGCCGCAAGCTGCGCCCGTGGTACACGTGGTTCCGTGGCGACGACCGCCTGGTCGCCGCCGGCGTCCCGATCCTCGGCGGGTTTCGTCCTGGCGGCGCGATGCACGACAAGATCGTGATGATCGACGGCCGCCGGGTGGCGACCGGGTCCTTCAACTGGGAGCCGGGCGCCCGCACCGACAACCACGAGGCGATGTTCACCACCGGAGACGCCGCGCTGGTCCGTGCCTACGCCGATCGGTTCACCATGCTGGCCGGCGGGGCGCAGATGGCGCGTGGCGGCGCCGCCGATCCGGACGGTGTGGCCTCGGTCAGCTTCGCTCCCGACGAGGCGCCCTACCGGATCCTGGGTCGTTTGATCGACCGCGCCGCCCGCACGATCCATGTCGCGATGTTCACCTGCAAGGACGTCGCCTATGACGACGACGACGGCGGACCGACCTCGCTGTTCGCCAAGCTCGCGGCGGCCCGACGCCGCGGCGTCGACGTCCGCGTCGTGGTCGATCACGGCGTGCACGAGGCGTCCGAGTATCACGGGATCGAGTCGCCCGATGATCCCAGCGACGAGTGGCTCGAGGATCAAGGGATCCGGGTCGTTCGTGCCGACAACCCGCGCGGTCGCTACGCCTCGATGCACCACAAGCTGACCGTGATCGACGGCGAGGTCGTCGTCGCCGGCGCGTTCAACTGGTACCACGACGCCGCCTACCGCAACGACGAGGATCAGCTGGTGCTGCGCGACCGCGTGCTGGCCACCCGTGTCACCGGCGAGCTGATCGATCTGTTTCGTCAGTACGATCCGGCGTGGGATCCGGCCGAGTGGCCGCAGGTCAGGGTGCGGTTCGCGGTCCGCGACGACCGTACCCGCTGGGGCGATCAGGTCGCTATCATCGGCGATCTGCCGGCGCTCGGCGGATGGTCCGCGTCGGGCGGGCTGTCGCTGGCGGCGTGGTCATGGCCGACGTGGACCGGTGACGTGGTCCTGCCGGCCGGCGTCCACCTGAACTGGAAAGCGATCACGCGGCGGACCGACGGATCGGTCGAGTGGGAGCCGGGCCCCGATCGGCGCGCGACCGTGCCGACCGGGGTCGGCCACGCCACGATCGCGATCGAGGCCCGGTAGCGACGCTCGCCGGCCGGTGGCCGGACACCCGACGGTGGCTCGTACGCTGTCGTCCCGGTCGTGCTCGATCTGCGCGGGCTCTACGCCGACGTCCGCGCGCGCGGCGAGACCGCCGGCGCGGCGGCGATCGATCCCGGCGATCCACCTCCGGCTCCTCGGGCTCTGGATCTACGCCACCGGCGACGGCGTCGGCGCCGGCCGCGAGATCGCGCGGCTCGTCGAGCTGCACGCGGTCTACCGCTGGCTGGGTGGCGGCGTCGAGGGCGCCGATCACCGGCGCACGTTCTACACGGCGCTCAAGCAGTACCTCGAGGGCGGGTTCGCGCTGGCGAGGGGAGCGTGCTCGGGAAGCGCTGGTACCAGTTCGAACGGTCCATCGGCGGCAAGCCCAACCACTCAGCGGGTCACGAGTACCGACGTCAGGATGAGATCCACACCCACCGCTACCGCGCCGGCTTCATCGTGTGCGTGTGCCCGAGCTCCCGCTCGCGCGCACACCGCTCGCTCGCGTTCGCGCACGCGATCCGCAGCGCGGCCGCCTCGTCGGGGGCACGGAACCGATCGAAGGCGGCCAGGGCCGCCATCGCCAGCGGATCGCTGCCGCCCGAAAGTCCGGCCAGGGCGGTCGCCTGACTGCGCAGGAGATCGGGATCCCGTGGCGACCACAGCAGGCCCAGCTTCGCCGCCTCGAGCGCGCCGGCGTCATCGTGCAGGCTGCCGCGCGAGCGGGCCAGCATCACCCAGGCGGCGGTGTTCCTGGGCGCCTTCTCGGTCGCCGCATGCGCGTACTGCTCGGCCTCCGCCCATCGCCACACCCGCGCCAGCGCGTCGGCGGCGACGGCGTCGAGCACCGGCGGCTGCGGCGCCGGCAACAGCGCGCGCGCGCGCGCCAGCAAGGCCATCGCGTCGTCGGTGCGGCCCTGGCGGCCGGCGACCGAGCCGAGCTGGACCAGCACCATCGCCCGCGGGCGCGCCGTGTCCGGCGTCTCCGGCAGCTGCGCCAGCGCGTGTTCGAGGACCTGGCGTGGCTCGTCGAGGCGCTCGGTGATCACGCCGATCAGGCCCATGCCGTGCTCGTACGACCGCTCCCACGCCGCGGCGGGCGCGGCGCTGGCAGCCCGGGCCGCCGGCCCCGCCTTCGCAGCCGCGGCTTCCCAGCCGGTGCCCAGCCAGACCGTCGTACGCGCCACCTCGGTCACCGGCTGCGGCGCGCACGGATCGACGCGCATGTCGCGCAGCCCGCGCGCCTGGCGGAGGAACGCTGCGCCGGTCGGCCGCCGCGCCTCTTTGCAGACCGCCTGCTGCACGATCATGTTGCGGCTGCGATGGCGCAGCCGCGCCCGCACCTCGAGCGGCAAGGCCACCGCCGCCGGCACGTCGAGGGCGTAGCGCACGGTGTGGCTGTCGCGAGGCGCGATGGTGTGGTTCGCCACCACGGCGCGGAACCGGGGCAACTCGTGCTCCTCCAGGATCGTGCCGTGATCGTCGACCGGATACGCGCGCAGCACGTGGGCCTCCGGATCGCGGGCCTGCTTTTCGTGGCCGAGACCGGAGCTGGCCACCAGCCGACCGCGGGCGTCGCGGGCCTCGAGCTCGATCCACGTGTCCTGCATGTCGGCGACCCCGCCCGGAAAGCGGTGACCGACCAGCTTGTTGCGCACCACGACGTCGAGCAGCATCCGGTGCCCCGCTACCACCGGGGCGCCGTCGGCGGGCAGGTGCCAGCGGCCGCCGAGTGTCGTCGGGCCGTTGGCCGCGGCGTCGCGCGCGACCACGACGCCGGCCACATCGATCGACGCCGCGCCGATCAGCATGGCGCGGATGCGGGCGAGCTGGCCGGCGTCGTCGCGCATCGCCGCCATCCAGGTGTGGCCGCCGGCGAAGTAGTGGCCGCGCACCACCTTGTCGGCGCTGTACTCCTCACCCGGGGCCGCGACCTCGGGCATGTGGCAATCGATGCAGCCCTTCTTGTCGACCTTGTCGACGCGGCCGGTGCCGTTGCCGGTCCATGCCGAGCCACGCCAGAAGGTCGGCTCGTCGATGCCCGCCAGGTGCACCGGCACGTCGACGTCGGGCGACAGGAAGCCGCGGTGACACGACACGCACAGCTCGTCGCCGAGCGGCTTGACGGTGACCGCCTTGCGATGGACCTCGATGGATGCCGGGTCGTCGACGTTGGGGGTCGGCAGCTCGCCGGCCGCCAGCACGTAGCTGCCGTTGCCGTCGGTCGTGGTCGAGCGCACGGCGTGGCACACCCGGCACGACACCCCGGTGTGAGCGCGTAGATCGTCGGCCGAGATCTCGGCCTTCATCGCGCCGTCGACCTCGAGCGGCGCGTCGTGGCAGCCGCCGCAGTGCTGGCTGTTGGCGTTGCCGAGGACGCCGCGCGCCAGCTCGACGTTGGTGCGGTAGATCGGATTGCCGAACGACGCGAACGAGTGGATCCCCGACTGCCACTGCGCCGCGACGTCCTGGTGACACGTGGCGCAGGTGTCGATGTCGGCCAGCGTGTCGCCAAGGACGGTGCCGTCGCCCTCGATCGCCGCCAGCGACGGCGCGAAGCGCCCCGGCGCGCGCGGCAAGGACGCGACCAGGGTGCGCGGCGCGACCGAGCCGCCGCCGTTGCCGAGGGCGCTGCCGCCACCGACGGCGCCCGAGCCATCGCGCGCTCGACAGCCGGTCAGCGCCGCGCCGGCGACCACGAACACGAACAGGGCCCAGCGATGCGACGTCACGGCCTCACTATGCCCGACGGCGGCGGCGCAGGAACGCGATCGCCGCCACAGCCGCGGCCAGCGCCGCCAGGTCCGGGCTGCCAGCGGTCGAGCAACCGGTCGAACAGCCGCCACCGTGGCCGATGGCGTCGCTCGGCGCACCCTGCACCTTGGCGGGTCTGGGATCCGGCGCCTCGACCGCCGGCTTCGGCGGCGTGACCGGCCTGGGCTTGCGCTTCGGCTTGTACGCGCGCACGCCGATCTCGGGCACGTTGCTGACCAGAAACCTGGGCAACGAGCCCTTGGTGCGCTTGGCGAAAGCCAGGTCGAGCGCCGGCTGGGTCCGGCCGCGGCCGCCGCCCGGCGGCCCGCCCCAGATCCCGCGCCGCGGGCTCTTGCACCTGATCGCGCCGGTCCACCAGTGGCGGATCGCATACCGAGCCTGGAAGTTGTTCATGCTCGACGGCTGCGACCGTTCCTCGAGCTTGCCACCCGCCATCACGTGCTCGCGGCCGCCGACGATCGGGTCGGCCTTCTTGAACACCAGATCTTCGGTGATGGTCTTGCCGTAGCGCGCGTGCAGCCGGGTCAGGACGAAGTCGGAACGGGTCCGCGGCGGCATCGGCCGGCGCGACCGCGGGTCGGGCGCGTCGGCCGCGATGGCGGCACCGCCGGCCACCGCATCGAGGACGTCGGCACCGAGCAGCGTGAAGTCGTTCATGCCCAGGGTCGGTCCCGGACAGGGATCGCACGTCGACGCCGCCCATGCGTACTCGGTCACCACCGCGCCGGGGTTCTTCTCGAGCGTGCGGTCGAACAGCGCGGCGTAGAACGACCCGAACCCGGTGCGCACCGAATCGCGAACGTCGAGGTTGGTCGGGATCGTGACGTTGCCGTAGTTGGCGACCTCGTAGCGCTGGTTGGGGGCCAGGATGCTGACGATCAGGTCCTGGGTCCCACTCGAGTTGGCCAGCCCGAGCCGGATCGGCAGGTTGAAGTCCTCGCTGTCGTAGTGGAACCGCAGTGGCGACAAGGCGGCGCGGCCGTCGCTACCGAACGCCACCTTCTTGGGGTCGACCTTGGCGACGAAGAACTTGAGCCCCGCCTCCACGTACGGGCGCAGGAACGGCTCGGCCCCCTTGGGGATCTGGAACTTCTCCTGCCGCAGCCAGGTGTCGAGCCCGGTCGAGTCCTTGGCCGACAGGATCATGATCTGGTACTCGCCGACCTCGAACTGCGCCTCGATGGTGACGCCCAGGTCTTTGTCGGCGGCGCCGCTGTCGGACATCTTCATCCGGCCACCCGCGCCCGCCATCTTCGGCGACGGATGCCGATCGTAGCGCTCGGTCATGCACGGATCCTGCTCCCAGTACTCGACCAGCCGCGGCGCGCCCATGGTGTCGACGCGCGTGAACACGTCCTTGGGCAGGATCTTGACGTCTGACTCCTGCAGCACCGTCGGCACCGGGATCACCATCGCGAACGCGTCCGGCGGCCCCTTGTAGTTGTTCTGCATCGACAGCACCGTGCGCGTGCCCTTGCGCATCAGCACCACCTGCGTGGCGTCGTTGAACATCTCGCTGCCGGCGCCGTTGATGTAGAAGCCGCAGAACGCCTCGGCGGCGCGGGGCGCCATCGCCAGCACCAGCGTCGACGCCGCGATCGTGGCCAGCACCGAACGGGAAGAAATCGGCATCACTTGCTCCTCGCGCGACGGCGCAGCACCAGCGCCAGACCGAGCGCTCCCAGCGCGAGCTCCGCGCCAGATCCGCTGCCGGTGGTGCAGCCACAGCCGGTCTTCTTTTTTGGATCTCGGTCCTTCTGGTCAGACGTCCGAGGTGGCGGGTCGGTCTTCGTGCCCGCCTCCGGGGTGGTCGGCGCGGTGGCTGGCCCGGCGCCGCCGGCGGCCTTGACCTCGATCTCCGGGATGTCCTGGCGCACCAGCGTCTGCAGCGCCGCCTTGCCGCGGGGCGCGAACGCCAGATCGAGGGCCGGCTTCACCCCACCTCCACCCACCCCGCGCGGTGGACCGCCCCAGATCCCGCGCCGCGGATTGGCGCACGTGATCGCACCCGTCCACTCGTGGCGGATCGCGTAGCGAGCCTGGAAGTTGTTCATGCTCGACGGCTGCGACCGCTCCTCGAGCTTGCCGTTGGCGACCACGTGCTCGCGCCCGCCGACGATCGCCTCCGCCTTCTTGAACACCAGGTCGTCGCTGATGCCCTTGCCGTAGCGGGCGTGCAACCGGGTCAGCACCAGGTCCCAGCCCTGATACGGCGCCGGCTTCCCCGGCTCGCCGGCCAGCACGTCCGCGCCCAGGGTCGCGAAGTCGCCGCCGTTCAGATTCGGCCCCGGACAGGGATCACACGTCGACGCCGCCCACGCGTACTCGGTCACCACCGCGCCCGGGTTCTTCTCGACCGTGCGGTCGAACAGCGCCGCGTAGAACTCGCCGAACGAATCCCGGACCACGTCCTTCACGTCCAGGTTGGTCGGGATGGTGACGTTCTTGTAGTTGCTGACGTCGTAGCGCTGGTTGGGGGCCAGGATGCTCACGATCAGATCCTGGGTCCCGCTCGAGTTCGCCAGCCCGAGCCGGAT
>CANKMW010000151.1 GCA_947483555.1 Myxococcales bacterium | reverse complement strand
GCCACGAGATGAATGAGAACTGATCACGAGCGCCTCCTGACCGGCATCGCCGGCCCTTGGTGCCCGCCCCTACGCCGCCCCGGAGAGGGCAGAGACTTGCGGAATTGTCGGCCCAGAAAGCGGCAAGACGTGGGGAGCTACGACACCTAGGCGAGGACGGTGCGGACCGAAAGGCCTACGCCGCCAGCGATGCGTCGGGTCCCGGCGCGCCGCCGACGCGCTCGAGCAGCACCGAGAGCGGCGCGCTGGTCGGGCTCTTGATGCGGACGCCGAACAGCTCCTTGGTGCCGCCGACCGGCGTCAGCTCGACCGGTCCGTCGAACAGCCGGCGAGCCAGCTGCTCGAGCTCCGGCGACACGGCCGCGAACGTCTCGGCGCTGCTCGGAGCCGCCAGCCGATCGTTGATCCGGAACTGGAGCTCGTCGGTGGCGAAGCGCAGCTTGCCACCCAGCGCCGGTTCGCGCTCGAGCAGGGTGGCGACGTGCAGCGTCCGCCGTACCAGATCGCTCAGGCGAACATCGGCCGCCAGCGCGCCGCGCTTGCGGCTGTGGAGCAGGCCGAGCCGACCCTCACCGAGGTCCGCGAAGTAGTCCGAGCCGTGACCGATCAGGACCACCCCCGGCCCCTCGGGCACGTGGCCATAGTTGGCGACGTCGATGACCAGCTCGGGCAGGACCCGTTGCTTGATCCAGCGGTGGAAGACCGGGATGAAGGCCTCGACCTCGACGGCGCGCGCCGACTCGGGGGTGGCGAAGATCTTGAGCTGCAGCTTGTGAGCGTCCATGGGATCCTCCGCGGCTACGCCGTGCGGCCGAGCTTGATGATGTCGGGCGCGGGCTGGATCAGGTCGGGCGGGTCCTTGCCGGCCGCGACCGCGCCTCTGGCAGCGCCACCGAGGCGCATGTAGCACTGGTGGGCGGCGTCGACGAACAGGGTCGACTCCTCGATGAGCTGGTGCACCGACTCGGTGGTCGGCGCCTGACCGCGGTCGTCGTGGGCGCGGAAGAAGTAGTGGGCGAACTTGCCGTGGGCGAACGGATCCCAGAACAGCTGGGTGTCGACGAAGCGGGTGCGGAACTCGCTCACGATCTCGTCGACGTCGTTGCCGATGTTGGGGTGCTTCTCGCGGGTCAGCGCCCGCGCCGCCCGCACCATGGCGGCGAACGCGCGCGCCGCCGCCTCGTCGAGGTCGTCCTCGTCGAGCAACACCTGGGCCTCGAAGATCTCGCGCTCCGAGCCGGCCAGCTCGACCTCGACGTACGGCACCACGGCGCCGGCGCATTCGCCCTCGCCCATGTCGGAGATCGTGTACTCGCGCGGATCGCCCCAGTCGCTGTAGAAGCTGGGATCCTCCTCGTAGGCCGGGACCTGCTGGGTCTCCTCGACCATGGCGCGGATCGGCTTCTTGCCGATGCGATTGACGAACGCGGCGAACGACTCCTCGCCCTGCCGCTCGCTGGCGTATTGCTGGGTCAGGCGCGCCACCAGCTCGGGCACCCGCTTCGACGGCACGGCGCCGATGGCGAGCCCGAACGAGCCGCCGTTGTTCTCCCACTGCCCGCCGACGACGAGCTGGAAGTGCGGCACCCGCCGCCCACCGACGTTGCGGCTGACGCCGAGGAAGCCGATGTCGGCGACGTGGTGCTGACCGCACGAGTTGAAGCAGCCGCTGGTCTTGATGTGGAGGTGCTTCGCGTTGGGATCCTGGTCGAGGCCGGTCTGGCGCAGCTTGCGCGTCAGCTGGGTGGCGAGGGCGCGCGACGACGAGATGCCGAGCTTGCAGGTGTCGGTGCCCGGGCACGAGGTGATGTCGCTGATGGTGCCGGCGCCCGGGGTCGCGAGCTGGATCGCCGCCAGCGCGCTGTAGACCTCGGGGAGGTCGGCCTCGCTGACCCAGCGCAGCAGCAGATTCTGATCGACCGTGGTCCGCAACGCGTCGCCGGTGAAGCGGCGCGCGACGGCGGCCAGCGCGCGGGCCTGCTCGGAGGTCAGGTCGCCGAGCGGGAGCCTGACGATGGCCATGACGTAGCCCGGCTGGCGCTGCGGCAGGACGTTCGATTCGCGCCAGCGCGCGAAGCCGTCGGGCAACGGGCCGTCGGGTAGCGGGCCGCCCGGGCGCAGCGGGTGCTCGTCGGTGGTGTGGAGATCGGCCAGGAACGCGGTCCAGCGCGGATCGGGGCGCAGCGTGGCGCGCTCCTCGAGCACCAGGCGCCGGGTCTCGTCGATGCCCAGCTTCTTGACCACGAACTTCAGGCGGGCGCGGGCGCGGTTGGCGCGCTCGCCGAGGCGCGAGAACACGCGGCTGATGGCCTGCGAGATGGGCAGCAGCTCCTCCTCGGGGAGGAAGTCGTCGAAGACCTGGGCCGAGGACGGCACCGAGCCCAACCCACCGCCGATCACCAGCCGGAAGCCGCGCTGGACCTCACCGTCGACGACTCGGGTCTGCGCGATCGCGCCGATGTCGTGGAAGTTGGTCAGCCCGCACGCGCTGTCCTTGCAGCCGGAGAACGCAACCTTGACCTTGCGCCCGAAGTCCTGGGTGTCGTCGTGGCCCATCATGAAGAACGTGAACGCGTGCGCGTACGGCGAGACGTCGAACGACTCGCCGCGGCACGCCCCGGCGTACGGGCACGTGCTCACGTTGCGCACCGTGTTGCCGCACGCCTCGCGGACGGTGATGCCGACCGCGGCCAGGCGGCGGTGCATGTCGGGCGCATCCTCGATGTGGACGAAGTGAAGCTGGAAACACTGCCGCGTGGTGACGTGGAGGATGCGGTCCGAGTACTCCTCGGCGGTCTCGGCGAGCACGTCGAGCTGGTCGGGGGTCAGCTGTCCGCGCGGGATCTTGATCCGCTGCATGCCGGGCGCGTCCCACAGCGTGTTCGGACCCTTGGTGATGTCGCCCGACGGATAGACCAGCGGCTTCGAGGCCTCGCCATCGTGGCGCTGACCGTTGTCGTAGCGCTGCCCGTAGGCGCCGCGTCGCAGCCGGGTCTCGGCGAACAGCTTCTCCTCGATCTTGCCCTTCTTGCGAAGGTCGATCTGGGTCTCGAACACGTCGATCTCGCGACCCCACGCCTCGGGCACGCGCGCGCCGAGGACGGTCTTCCAGGTTGTGTCTGCGGTCATGGCGTCACCTTGGCTGAGACTGGAGGTCCATCCGTTATAACAGACGACAGGTCGCCCGGCTAGATATTCGTCCGTCATAACAGACGAGGCTCCCTCACCTCCCCGGATACGATGGGGTCACGTGACGCCCGCACCGACACCGCCCTCCCCGGCCCGCCCATCGATCGCCGATTGCGCGATCTGCGCTGCCCTGCCGCACAAGCTGCTGTCCAGCGCCACCGATGGCGACGAACCCGCGACACCGCCGCAGGTTCACGAGCTGGCGACCGTGGTCCGGGGCACCAGCGCCAGCCTGCTCCGCTGCCCGTGGTGCGCGACCCACTACTACTACAGCCGCGACCACTCCGAGCGGGACATCTGCCTGCGGGCGAGCACCGACGTCACCGTCCGGCGTTATGGCCCGGTCGCGGCGATCGAGTTCCTCGGGCGCTTCGCGGCGGGCGGCTCGTTCCCGATGACCGCGGGGCAATTCACGACCGCGTTCCTCGACGGGACCCAGCTGGCGGCCGATGGGTCGGGGACCAGCGACGAGCTCGAGGCGGCCCGCCGCGAGCTGGCCGCGGTCGAGCGCGACTACGCCGCGATCATCGAGGACCTGACGCAGCTGGTTGGCCAGCAGCCGCGGCCGGCGTGGCCGACCCTGATGCATGTCATCGAGTCGCTGTGTGGGCACTTCTGTGCCGGCGCCGACTGGGATGCCCTGAGCGTCCTGCTGCTGCGACACCAGGACCCGCTGGTGCGGCTCGCCGCGGCGGCGCTGATCGCCAACACCGGGGTCCGCAACGTGTCGTCGTTCGATTTCTTGCACACGCCCGCATCGACCCGGGCGTACCTCGAGGCCGAGCTCGCTCGGCCGGTGCGGGTCGACGAGCTCGCCGGCGTGCTGCGCGCGATCGCGGACGCACCGCGCGCCGAGACCTGCGAGGAGTCCGGCGCCGGATACCGGCGAGCGGACAGCCACGAGGTGGCTCGCGCCGCGCTCGCTGCGCTGGAGCGGGGCCTCCGGAGCTGACGGTCACCGGGATGGCGCACCTGGCCTGGTGGTGGCGACTCGAGTGGTCACCATCCGCGCAGATGTTACGCCTGGTTACGCAGCAATTGCGGCGGCACGGAGTCTGCTTCAGCAACCGGCCATATGAAACAGACCATCGGCATCGTCCTGTTTGCCGCCGCTGTCGCCGGCTGCGCCGTCGACGACGACGGGATCTCCAGCCTGAGCCAGAACGCCACCGGGGCGGACGTGTGCGCCGGGCTCGAGGCAACGGTGGGCGGGCTATGTCCCGATATCACCGAAGAGTCGCCCGCTCACCTCAACATCAAGCGGGCGCACCAGCGCGAGTTGCTGCGGTTCACCAGCACCCACTGGAACGAGGGGCTGGGCCCACTGCAGATCCGCGGCGGCGGATCGACCCAGCCGTGTCAGGTCGAGGAGAACGGCACCATCATCGACAGCATCTGCACCTTCGCGACCCAGGAGATCCTCGATGCCAACCGGCAGGTGGTCCACCAGCAGGCAGCCGGGGTCGCGGTCTTCCACCCCGAGCACAATCACTGGCACCAGGACAACGTCGCCGACTTCGTCCTGCGCCGCGGCACGCTCGACGGTGCCATCGCCGGCAAGGCCACCAAGGTGACCTACTGCCTCATCGACTACGACGCGGGCGGTAACGGCCTGACCGCCGCGAAGACCTACTTCGAGTGCAACGCGGATCTGCAGGGCATCTCCGTCGGTTTCGGCGACGAGTACCACCACGCCACTCATGGCCAGGAGATCGACATCACGACCGCGGCGCCGGGCATCTACTACCTCACCCACGAGGCCGATCCGACCAACAAGTGGCTCGAGCTCGATGATTCGAACAACACCTCGTGGGCGAAGTTCAGCCTGACGCGGACGAGCAACTCCGGCAACGGGCAGATCGAGTGGCTCGAGAACTCTCCGTGCACCGGCCTGGCGTGCGGCAACACCTCCAACCGGTAGCCGAGCCGTCCGACAAGCTCATCGCCCCGGGTGTCGTTGGTCCTACTGATGCTCCGGCCACAGCAGGTGGTAGGCGCGGTGGGACAGCACCAGCTGGGCGTACTCCTCGAGGTCGCCGCCAGCGTCGCGAAGCACCGAGAAGTTGAAGTCGACCAGCGCCAGGCCGTCGGAGGTGGCGGCGACCAGCTCGTCGATGCGGGCCTGGTTGGTGCGATCGGTGGCCAGCCCGCTGAGCCGGCCGCGGACCTCGTCGAAGTGGGGGCGGGTGCGCGAGTTGAGGGCCAGGATGCGGGCCGGGCGCAGCCACGACAGCACCATCGAGGCCATGGCGCGGGTGTCGGCCACCATCGCCTCCTGCGCCAGTGACGGCTCGACCAGCCCGATCATGGCCGCCTGCGCGGTCCGGGTCTCGGTGGCGGCCTTGAACAGCAGCGCTCCGGGATGGATGTTGTTGTGGGCCATCCCGTTCTCGTGCAGCAGCGCGACCTGCCGCGTGACCAGGAAGCCGAGCGCCAGCGCGCCGTCGATGTGGATGTCGGTCTCGGCGAGCTGCACGCCGAAGCGCGGGTCGTCGATGAACTCGCTGAACAGCAGCAACGACCCGGTGTTGGTGTCGAGGATGACCTTGTGCAGCGTGGTCATCATCCCGCGCCGCACCTTCTTCAAGGTCGGCCAGAAGACCTGGGTCCAGGCGTCGACCAGCGCGCGCGGGTCGGCGATCTGGTGCAGATCGATCATCGTGACCAGCTTCGGGAACGTGTTGGCGTCGGGGAACTGACCGGCGGCGAGCAGATCGATGCGCGCCGCCGCCATGTAGATCGGGTGACCCTTGACCCGGCCCAGGCACTTCTGGACCTCGTAGCCCCAGGTCGTCACCGCCGTCTCGGCCAGCTCGATCATCTGCTTGGTCACGGTCTCGTCGCGGCGGCGGTTGAACACCGACTGCAGCCGCTGGCCCCGATCGATGATCGGCGCGCCCACCGTCGCCGATGAGAAGAAGCGGGCGTCGGCCGACCGATCGTCGAGCTCGGGTAGCACCGCGCGCAGGTCGGCGATGATCGCCGCCACCCGCGGGTACCGCGCCCCGGGATCGCGCTCCAGGCAGCGCTCGATCACCGGGTACAGCGGGCGCGGCACGCTGTCGGGGTAGTGGACGCGGCTCTTGCCGCCGATGACCAGGCCGTCGCCGATGCGCATCAGCAGGCCCCACATGTCGTCGACCTTGCCGTACGGCATCTCGTCGGTGAACAGGGCGTGCAGCGCCCCGCCGACCGCGAAGATGTCGAGCGCGATGGTCACCGGCAGCTCGGCCAGACCGGGGTCGACGGTCTCGGGTGGCACCGAGTAGCCGGGCGAGCCGAACACCCGACCGCGATAGTGCGTGGCGTAGGTGCCGCCGACCACATCGTCGAGCGACAGGGCGAGGTCGAAGTCGAACAGGTAGGCGACCGCCGCCCGATCGTCGAGCAGGATGTTGCGCAGCGTGAAGTCGCGGTGCATCAGCCGGACGTCGTGCATGTTGCCGAGCGCGTCGAGCGCCTGCATCAGGAGCTGGGTGCGGGCCCGCGCGGTGAGCTTGTGCTTGGTGGTCGCCTCGAGCAGCGTCGCGCCCATGCGTGGCGTCACGAACAGGTAGTTGTCGGAGATCGGCGCCGCCACGTACATCGGCAGCAGCCCCGGATGCGACAGCGCCGCGATGCGCGCCACCGCGGCCAGGTTGATGTGGTGGTCACGGCGGGTGACCTCGTCGGAACGGATCTGCTGCAGGTAACTGTTCTGGAACGTCTTGCCGACCACGTCCTCGACGCCGCCGCTGCCGTCGAGGCGACGCTCCATGAGCGACACCGTGCCCATGCCGCCGGCGGCGAGGTGAGTGCCAACGGTCCGGTAGAGATACCGACCGTACCGAAAGATCAGATCCGCCCGCTGCAGGTCATCGGCCCGCAACAGGCCGATCTGTATGTTCTCCGCCCAAGGTGGGGGCGTCATCGGCGGCCACCCAATGGTACGTCGACCACCCGCCGGCCGGCAATTGACCGGCGCGTAACTCCGCGTCCCCTATGAAGGATCATTCTCCGCTTCGATGGGGTGCGCGCGGCGGTCCAGGACGCGGCGGCAATTTGTCGCAGCGACGCACGATCGCGGCGATGGCGGCAGCCGGGCGTGGTACCTGCTGCAT
Source organism: Myxococcales bacterium (assembly GCA_947483555.1). Classification (GTDB taxonomy): domain Bacteria; phylum Myxococcota_A; class Polyangia; order Haliangiales; family Haliangiaceae; genus UBA2376. The sequence goes on along the minus strand of CANKMW010000151.1, from coordinate 4,720 downwards.
CGGTCAACGGTCAATCATGCTCGAACACCGCCACGCCAAGCTGGTCGCGCTGTTCACGTTCCTGATGCTCGTCATCGGCGGCACGGTGAACGTCAAGGGCGCCAGCCTCGCCTGTACCGAGCCGACGATGTTGTGTCGCGGTCAGCTGTTCCCCGAGATGACGGGCGGCGTCTTCTACGAACACGGCCATCGGCTGTGGGGCATGGGGCTCGGCTTGCTGCAGATCCTCCTCACCGCCCTCCTGGTGATCCGCCGTCGTGACCTGCGCGGGCTGGCCTGGCTCACCTTCGGGATGGTGTGCGTGCAAGGCACGCTGGGGGCGCTCACCGTCTACTTCAAGTTGCCGTGGTACGTGTCGACCGCGCACCTGCTGTTCGGCATGATCTACTTCGCGACGTTGCTGTGGATCGGGTACCTGACCCGACCGGCGGTGGGTCCGTTGCCCGAGGAACAGAACCGCCACCGCGCCCGCGTCGATCAACTCGGCACCGGCCGGCGCTGGATCGTCATCGCGCTCGTGGTGCTGGCGGCCCAGCTCACGCTCGGCGCGCTGGTCCGCCACTTCGAGGCGACCCTGGCCTGTCTCGACATGCCAGGTTGCACCCTCGGGGGCGGGTCCGGGTCCAGCTGGTGGCCGGCGGCGTTCGAGCAGCGGCTCCACATGGTGCACCGTGGCTTCGGCGTGGTGACCGCGCTGGTCACGACGATCGCGGCGGTGCAGGTGTGGCGCCGCGCGACGACCTGGCCGGCGCTGCGCGCGCTCATGCTGGTGGCCCCGGTGGTCGCGGCGACCCAGGTCGTGCTCGGCATCATGACGGTGCTGACGCTGCGCCGGGACCTGGTCGCGGTCGGGCACTTCGCGGGCGCGATGCTGCTGTGGAGCACCTGGATCGGAGCCTGGATCGTCACCGGCTCGGGCCGGCGCTCGCTGGTCGGTGTCGTGGTCGAGCGGGCCCGCGGGCTGCGCGCCGGAGTCGTGCCGTGAGCGACGCGGTCACCCTCGAGGCGGGCGGAGTCCTGCCGCGGCGGATCGACGCCGCCGACCTGATCGCGCTGGTCAAGCCCCGGATCCTGCTCATGACGCTGGTGACGGCGGCTGGCGGGATGAGCCTGGCGCCGGGTAGCTTCGCGCTGGCGCCGCTGCTGGTGTTGCTGGCCGGCACCGCGCTCATCGTCGGCGCCGCCAACACGCTCAACATGTACCTCGAGCGCGAGGTCGATTGCCTGATGGTGCGCACCAAGGACCGGCCGTTGCCCGCGGGTCGCCTCGAGCCTCGCGTCGCGCTCGGCTTCGGCGTCGCGCAGGCGCTGGTGTCGGTGCCGCTGCTCAGCTTCGGGCTGGGTGCCGCCGGCCCGATGACCGGGCTGTGCGCGGTGATCGCCTTCGTCTCGTACGTGATGGTCTACACGCCGATGAAGCAGCGCTCGCACGTGGCGACGTGGATCGGCGCGATCCCGGGCGCCATGCCGGCGCTGATGGGCTGGACCGCGGTCACCGGCACCATCGACGCCGGCGGACTGGTCGTCTTCGCGGTGCTGTTCGTGTGGCAGATCCCGCACTTTCACGCCATCACCTTGTACCGGTTGCGCGACTACCAGCGCGCCGGACTGGCGACGCTGCCGGGCACCCGCGGCGAGGCCGCGACCCGGGTCGAGATCGTCATGTACTCGATGGTGCAGCTGGTCGTCAGCCTGCTCCTGTACGCGCTCGGCGTCTGTGGGCCGTTCTATCTCGTGGTCGCCGCGGTGAGCGGCTTCGCCTACACCGGGTACGCGGCCAGCGGCCTGTTCCACGGCGACGCGCGCTGGGCCCGCCGCCTGTTCCTGGCCTCGATCGTCTATCTGCCTCTGGTGTTCCTGGCCATGGTCGTCGACGGACGGCTGTGATGGACGCCGCCTCCGAGGGTGCGCCTCGTCCGCTGTTCGGACAGCCGTTCGCGTGGCTGGTGCTGGCGATCGTGCTGGCGATGGTGCCGCTGGCCGGCTGGCTGGCGCAGACCGGCTGGGCCTGGACCCGGATCCACCCGGCCGTCAACGCGATGCTCAACGGCTCGGCCGCGGTGTTCCTGGTCGCCGGCGGGGTCGCCATCCGGCAGCGCAAGATCGGGTTTCACCGCCTGTGCATGCTGGCGGCGTTCACGGCGTCGACGGTGTTCCTGACCAGCTACGTGATCCGCTTCGCCACCACCGGCGCCCACCGCTATCCGGGCCGCGGCGCCGACAAGACCTTCTACCTGGTGCTGCTCGGCACCCACACCGTGCTCGCCACCGCCGCCGTGCCGCTCATCCTGCGCACGTTGTGGCTGGCGTGGACCGATCGGTTCCCGCAACACCGCCGCCTGGCGCGCTGGACCTACCCGGTGTGGCTCTACGTGTCGATCACCGGCGTCGTGGTGTACGTGATGCTGTACCACCTCGGCCCGTCGCTGGCGTAGCTAACCGGCTGGTTCGTCCTTCGGCCATTTGAGCACTGCCTGGTCTTTTCTCGAGTCGTAGGTGAACTGCCCACGCCCGTCGCTGACTCCAAAGCTGACGTGCCTCGGTGTTCGTGCTGTCAGACCGTCCGGCGACTTTCATGCGATGGGCAAGGGCCTGAAGCGGGCCACCGCGTACGAAGCGACGCTGGCGCAGATCGTCGAGACAGTCGCCAACGCACGGGGTCAGGTCGCGCGCTCGGTGAATGGCGTCATGACCGCCACCTACTGGACGATCGGGAGGAGGATCGTCGAGGAGGAGCAGCGGGGCGAGCGCCGCGCTGGCTACGGCGAGGAGCTCGTGGTGCGGCTTGCCCGGGATCTGACCGCACGGTTCGGCCGAGGGTTCGGCCGCAGCAACCTCCAGCAGATGCGGACCTTCTACCTGGCGTATCCCGAGATTCGCCAGACACCGCCTGGCGAATTGGATGGGGGCGACATTCGCCAGACGCCGTCTGGCGAATCGGCTTCCCCGGTCGCGGGCGGCGTGTTCACCCTTCCGTGGTCCCACTACGTGCTGCTGCTGGCCGTCAGGAACGAGCTCGGGCGCCAGTTCTACGAGGTCGAGGCGATGCGTGGCGGCTGGACGGTGCGGCAGCTCAGGCGACAGATCGAGTCGCAGTTCTACGAGCGCACCGCGATGTCGCGCAAGAAGGACGTGATGCTGATCAAGGGCGGGGTCGCCCAACCCGAGGACGCGGTCACGCCAGAGGAGCAGATCAAGGACCCGTTCATGCTCGAGTTTCTCGGGCTCAAGGACGAGTACTCGGAGAGCGAGCTGGAGGAGGCGCTCATCCGTGACCTCGAGACATTCCTCCTTGAGCTCGGCGGAGACTTCGCCTTCGTTGGCCGACAGCGGCGGCTCCGCATCGGCGACCAGTGGTTCCGCATCGACCTGCTGTTCTTCCACCGCCGGCTTCGCTGCCTCGTGGTCATCGATCTCAAGCTCGGCGCGCTCAGCCACGCCGACGCCGGCCAGATGCACATGTACCTCAACTACGCCCGCGAGCACTGGACCGTCGACGGCGAGAACCCACCTGTTGGCCTGATCCTCTGCTCGGCGAAGAACGATGCCGTCGTCAAGTACGCCTTGGGTAACCTGCCGAGCAAGGTGCTCGCCGCCGAGTACCGCACCGCCCTGCCCGCCGAGAAGCTGATCGCCGAGCACGTCGTGCAGGTCCGGCAACACCTCATGAAGCGCGTCGCACCTGCCCAGCCGAAGCCGACAAAGTCGCGGCGCCGCTGACGGTGGAGCTCCGGAGACCTCGTCGCGTACGTCGCCTACAGGAATTCAGCACGGTCGACGCATCGAACCACGACGCCATCAAGCAGACGCTACGACTGCTACCGCACCTCACGTCTTCCGAACCGGCAACCTCGATCCCGTCTTGGATGCCATCGAGCGGGACGGCGACCCAAGCGAGCGCTGACCACGAGCGTCGACCGCGACGCTGAGAGTCGCCGGCTGTCAACACCCTGGCAGGGTGAGCAAGCCGCTTCGAATGGGTGAGCGATCCTCGTCAGCCCGGCGTGCCGCTCACGCTACACTCTGTGACCTGTTTGGGGGGCCAGCCTGTCGCACGCATCGCAGCGACACCCGAAGAACTCGCCCTCGTAGCAGGGGCAGCACCAACCGAAGCCATCACGGTCGCTCAGGCCTTTGTGCAACGCGTCGTTGCACAACTCCCACAACGACGCGCAGCGCCGCGGCTCTTCGACCTCGAGCTGAACACCGTCCTCGAACTGCTCGAAGTACAGCCCGCGCGTTCCATCCGGTGCACGGCGACGTTCGTGTCATTCGTCTCCGTCGAACTCGATACCGGATCACGTACCTGATTCGCGAGGCGACGCTGCACGTGTGGATCGTCCAGCTGCGGCACACGAGCAAGCGTCCTCTTCGCGCCAGGTGAGCGGGTAGCCGGGACGACGAGATGGCGCTGTTCTTGCTCGTCGAGGGTGTGCGCCTCGTCTTCGATCGCGGAACACTTCTGCACGCGCACCGGCGATGCACGTAAGCCAGGCAGTGTCTGGCGAAACGCGCGCGGCGGTAGACGACAGCCTCGGGCGTTGCGGCCATGTACGCCGCGGGGCAAGCGAGCGTAGGTGTCGTAATTCCCAACGTCCTGCCGCTCAAATGCGCAAGTGCGGCGAAGGAGGCGGACGCTGGTTGTCATGAGTGGGTTGGGTCGGTGGCGCGAGCATAACACCGACGAGGACGGCGGGATCGTGTGGGTTCGTGGGCGGGT
>CANKMW010000150.1 GCA_947483555.1 Myxococcales bacterium | reverse complement strand
GCCTTGTCGATCTGATCGAAGGCCGTGAACTTCGCGAAGCCCTTGGTCGCCTGCACCTTGGTGATCGCCGCGGTCAACGTGGTCTTGCCGTGGTCGACGTGACCGATCGTGCCGATGTTCACGTGCGGCTTGTTGCGGACGAACTTTTCTTTCGACATTCAATTTCTCCGATCAGGCGCGACGGGAAACCAGGCGCTCGCGGGTTGCGTGCGGGACCTCGGCGTACGACTTGAACTGCATCGAATAGCTGGCGCGACCGCGCGATCCGGATCGCAGCGCGGTGGCGTAGCCGACCATCTCGGCCAGCGGCACGCTGGCGGTGATGACCTGCACGCCGGGACGAGCGACCATGCCGGCGACGCGGGCGCGACGCGCCAGCAGATCGCCGAGCACGTCACCGATGTGCTCGTCGGGAGCGCGGACCTCGAGCTCCATCAGGGGTTCGAGGACGGTCGGCGCCGCCGACGCCGCGGCATCCCGGAAGGCGCGGGTACCGGCGAGCTTGAAGCCGCGGGCGCTCGAGTCCACGACGTGGTGACTACCGCCGATCAGCGCGACCGTGAGATCGGTCATCGGAAAGCCAGCCAGCACACCCTTGCCGATCGCCTCGGCGACGCCCTCGGCGACCGCCGGCACATACTCGGCCGGGACGTCGGCCGACGAGACCTGATTCTCGAAGTGGTACCCCGAGCCCCGCCCGGCGGGCTCGACGGTCAGCACGACGTGACCGAGGTGGGCGGGCGAGATCCCGGTCAGCACGTGGCGAGCCTCGGCGCGCGCCGAGGTGGTGACGGTCTCGCGGTACGCGACCTGAAGTCGGCCGACGCGAGCGTCGATCTTGAACTCGCGGCGCAACCGATCGACCAGGATCTCGAGGTGGAGCTCGCCCATGCCGGCGATCGTGGTCGCGCCGCTCTCGACGTCGACGCCAACCCGAAACGACGGATCCTCGATGGCCAGGCGGTCGAGCGCGTCGCGCAGCCGCGACAGCTCGGCCTCGGTCGCCGGTTCGATCGTCACGCCCAGCACCGGCTCGGGCACGTGCATCGCGTCGAGGACCAGCGGCGCCGCCGGATCGCACAGGGTGTCGCCGGTGCCGCCGGTGCGGCCGCCGACGATGGCGCCGATGCCGCCGGCGGCGATCTCGGCGACGTCCTCGCGGTGATTGGCATGCATGCGCACCAGGCGGCCGATGTGCTCGAGCCGGCCCTTGGTGATGTTGAGCACCGAGTCGCCGACCGCGAGGCGACCGGCGTAGACCCGGACGTAGGTGAGCTGGGCCTTGCCGGTCTCGTCGGTCATGACCTTGAAGATCAGCGCCGCCAGCGGGGCGTCGCGATCGGCGGCGCCGCGCAGCGGACCGTGCGGCCCCATGCCCGCCACCAGGCCGAGCGGCGGCGGCAGGTAATCGATGACCGCGTCGAGCAGGTTGTGCACGCCCTGGTTACGGTAGGCGGCGCCGCACAGCGTCGGAACGGTCAAGCCGGCCAGCGTGGCGCGGCGCAGGGCGGCCTTCACCGCGGCCGGGGCCAGGTCCTGCTCGTCGAGGAACGCGGCCATGAAGGCGTCGTCGGCGAGCGCGATCGCCTCGAGCATCTGATCGCGAGCCGCGGCGGCGTCCGCCATCAGCGCCGGCGGGATGGGTTGGTCATCGAAGCGGACCCCGAGCGACTCGTCGTCCCACACCCGCGCGGTCATGGTGACGAGATCGATCACGCCACCGAACTCGGCGCCGGCACCCAGCGGCAACTGGACCAGCACCGGGCGCGCGCCCAGCCGGTCGCGCATGTCGCGGACCACCGCCTCGACGTCGGCGCCGTCGCGGTCGCACTTGTTGATGAAGGCGAGCCGCGGCACGCCATAGCGATCGGCCTGTCGCCACACCGTCTCGCTCTGCGATTGCACCCCTTCGACCGCCGAGAACACCGCGATGACGCCGTCGAGCACCCGCAGGCAGCGCTCGACCTCCATCGTGAAGTCGACGTGCCCGGGGGTATCGATCAGGTTGACCAGGTGGCCGGCCCACGTGAAGGTGGTGGCCGCGGCGGTGATGCTGATCCCGCGCTCCTGCTCCTGCTCCATCCAGTCGGTGAAGGCGGCGCCGTCGTCGACCTCACCGAGGCGCGAGATCACGCCGGCGTAGAACAGGATGCGCTCGGTTGTGGTCGTCTTGCCGGCGTCGATATGGGCCATGATCCCGATGTTGCGGGTCAGGCCGATCGGCGTGGGCGCAGCGCCACGAGGCATGCTTCGTCGAGGACAGTCCGGGTGGCAGGCGGGTCGTCGGGGGATGACCGGAGCGCGCGGTGCGCGGTGTCGCCTGCGGGAGCAGGCCGGGTCAGGTTCCAGCGCGCGGGCGCGGGACGGTGACCCTGTTGTCGAGCCGGGTGGTTCGGTTCATGACCGCCTGCCTGGCCCCCGAGTGCAGCGTGCTGTGGGCGTCCTCGCCTCCTCGACGGTAATGGTGGGTGAGCGCGGAGCGCATTCGCGCTCCGCACCGGGTCTCAGATCACCAGCGGTAGTGCGCGAACGCCTTGTTGGCGTCCGCCATCTTGTGAACGTCTTCGCGCTTCTTGACCGCGTTGCCGCGGTTCTGCGCTGCATCGACGATCTCGTTGGCGAGCCGATCGATCATCGTCTTCTCGCCGCGGCCGCGGGCGTACTCGACCAGCCAGCGCATGCCGAGCGCCAGCGAACGGTCGGGGCGGACGTCGACCGGCACCTGGTACGTCGAACCACCGACGCGACGGCTCTTGACCTCGACCTTGGGCCGCACGTTCGAGAGCGCACGCTCCCACACCTTCAGCGGATCGTCCTTGGCGCGCTCGGCGACCAGGTCGAGCGCCTTGTAGACGATGTTCTCGGCGGTCGCCTTCTTGCCATCGGACATCACCACGTTCACGAACTTGGTGATGCGGCGACGGACATCCAGGGGGGCATCCGTGAACTTGGGATCCGGGAGGACCTTGCGCTTGGGAACTTCACCTTTACGGGGCATGGCTCGGACCTCTTACTTCGGACGCTTGGTGCCGTACTTGGAACGGCCCTGCTTGCGGCTGGCGACACCGGTGGTGTCGAGGGTGCCGCGGATGATGTGGTAGCGAACCCCGGGGAGATCCTTGACGCGGCCGCCGCGGATGAGGACCACCGAGTGTTCCTGGAGGTTGTGTCCCTCGCCCGGAATGTACGAGGTGACCTCCATCGAGTTGGTCAGCCGGACGCGCGCGACCTTGCGCAGCGCCGAGTTCGGCTTCTTGGGCGTCGTGGTGTAGACGCGGGTGCAGACGCCGCGCTTCTGAGGGCACGACTTGAGGGCCGGGGAGGCCGTCTTGGCCTTGATCTGTTTGCGGCCGTGGCGAACCAGCTGATTGATCGTGGGCATTCGTGTTCCGTAATCCGCTCTGGGAAGGCCGGCGAGTCTACGGATGGGCCCGCAACTGTCAAGCCCTCAGTGGGTCCACTTGTCCCCACCGCCCGAGCCCTGGCCGCGGGGATGCTCGGCCGCCTCGTACTCGTGCGCCATGACGAAATGGTAGGCGACCTCGCGGGCGGCCTCGGTCTCGATCACACACTCGAACACGAACTCGCCGTCCTGCTCACCGGGCTCGGTCTGCACGTAGGCGATCTCGGTCGGGAACACGACCAGCTCGCCGACCAGCTCCTTGCCGCGGGCGACCTGGACCAGGAAGGTGGTCTCGTCCTCGGCGAAGATGGTCCAGTGGAAGTCCTCGTGATCGAAGAGCACCGACTCCGGTGTACCGGCGCGGACGATGCAATTCACGTGGCCCTGCAGCCAGGTCCAGAACTTCTGGAAGGCCATCGTGGTCGCCACCGCCGTGGTCCGCTTCGAGGTCGTGCTCATGCCGATCCAAGCTAGCCCGAGCCGCTTGCGAACGCCAGGGTCAGTCGTCGGCCAGCGCCCCCGGCGCGGCGCGCTGGGTGAACACCGCGATCGCGCGCGGCGCGTTGCGATCGGAGCCCGACACGATCGCGATGTCGGCCAGCCCGTCGCCGGTGAGATCGCCGCCGTGGATGGTCACGCCCTGGCCAGCGCGTTCGGCATCGAAGCCGGTGGCCGGCACCGGGGTCGGGTAGACACCGTCGCTGCCACGCTCGGCGATCAGCACGCCGGCATCCCCGCCGGTCTCGCCGCGAACCAGGAACAACAGCGCGCGCCGGCCGTCGAGATCGAGGTCGACCGCGGTCACGTCGGTGAACACCAGCCCGGTGGGTGGTGCGATGATCTGCGCCGCGCCGAAGCCGCCGCTGGCAGCGTGCCAGACCAGCGCCGCACCGCGCTCGCCATCGGCGGGCCGGAACGTCGCCACCAGGTCCTGATCGCCATCACCATCGAGATCGGCGGCGTGCAGCGAGGTCGGCTCGCCGACCTCGGCGCCGGTGAGCAGCGGCATCGGCGGCGACATCGAGCAGGTCGCGCCGGCGCACGACACCGACGAGATCAGGGCCCGGCCGAGGCCGTCGATGCCGACCACGGTCGCCGGCCCGCCGCCCTGCCCCGGGATCGCCACCCACAAGGCCCCGCGCAGCACGAAGTTGCCGGTCGCGATCGGCACCCCGGCACCCGGGGTGCGCTCGGCCAGCGTGCCGGCGGCGTCCGAGGTGTAGACGCGGACCGACGACGCCCCGGCCGCGCCGTCGTTGTCGATCGTGGTCGTGAAGCAGATCACGTCGTCGTAGGGATCGCCGTCGAGCGAGACGGTCAGGATCGACTCGATCAGGTTGAAGCTGTTGCCGGCGGCGAGCGGGATCAGCGGCGCGACCATGCGCTGGCTGGTCGAGCCGAGCAGGATGGCGATGCCGCGACCGGTGGCGCGCTCCGAGGCGACGAGCAGGTCATCGATGGTGTCGAGCCGGCCGGGCAGCGGCGCCTGCGCCGCGTCCATCGCGACCACGCTCCCGGCGAAGCCCATGTACGCGGCCGGCGCCGGTGGCTGGTCGCGGCGACCAAACGAGACGTGGATCTCGTCGGCGCCGCTGACGTCGAACGGCGCCGTCACCAGCGCCAGGTCGGCGACGCCGTTGCCGTCGAAGTCGCCGGTCCGCAGCAGCACGACGTCGCCGGGCGCCGCCAGCGGCGCGTCGTTCCAGAACCCGCGGGCGCCGGTGCCGAGCAACACGTCGACGATCACGGCGCCGCGGGTGAAGGCCGCGACGTCGACGTCGCCGTCGCCGTTGACGTCGGCGACCACGGCGCCGCGCCACGCGTGCGCCTGGCTCGAGCCCAGGATGAAGGTGCAGGTGCGGACGATGCAGCTGCTGAAGTAGACGCCGCTGTCGGTGATCAGATCGGCCTGGGCATCACGGTCGAGGTCGGCCCACGCCAGCGGCTGGGACGGCACCACCGACGGGACCGGTCCGCCGATGAGGTAGACCGGCGTCTCGAATCCGCCGACCCGGCCCCACGCGATCAGGACCGCTTCGCCGAACGCCGGCGTCGTGACCGAGATCAAGAGGTCGGCGCGGGCGTCCCGATCGAGATCGGCCAGCCACGCCCCCCGCGACACCTTGCCGGGCAGGCCCGTGATCTCGCCGATCAGCGACAGCGTGTCGGTGGCCGGGTCGCCCTGGTACGCGAACACGCCGCTCTCGTCGACGACCACGGTCGATGGATCGTCGCCGAACGCGAGCGCGGCGACGATGTCGCTGGCGGTGCCGCCGAGCACGGGGGCCCACGGGATCTCGTCGCGGAGCACGTGCTCGGCGCGCCGACCGGGGGGGAGCCCGACGCCGCCGTCGCCGAGGAGGAAGATGTCGCAGCCACCCGGGACCGGGCAGTCGGGGCCCGGTCCGACGCGCAGCGCCGCCAGCATCTGGGTCGCGGGCACGATGTTGCTGCCGGCGCCGGTGGTGTAGCGGACCGAGGTCATGATCATCGGGCCGTCGGTCGGCATCGCGAACGAGTCTTGCAAGATCGGTTGCAGCGTGGTCAGGGGATCCCCGACCAGCGAATACAAGCCGATGCCGACCGGAACCAGGACATCCGCCAGTCCGTCACCGTTGACGTCGCCGGCACGCGGCACGTCGAACAGGGGCAGGTTGGGCAGCGTCACCGACTGGACGAACGCGCCGTCGGGGCCACCCAGCCGCAGCTCGAGCTGGTGGTCGCCGATACCGATCAGCTCCGGGTAGCGGTCGTCGTTGGTGTCGCCGACCAGGAGGTGACGCGCCGTCCACTGCCCGCTCATGGTCAGGTCGAGCTGGCCCGACGGGGCGTAGCAGACGCCATCGACGCCACAGGCGCCGCCGTCGGGACAGCCGGGATCGCCGGCGATCGCCGACCCACACATTAGCCGGCATTCGGCGCTGCTGCCGGGTGCGCCGCAGGCCGGGTCGGCGCGGTCGCAGTCTTCGCCACGGCCGGGCTCCACCACCCCGTTGCCGCACCGATCGCGCTCGACGTCGTCGAGCGTGGTGCACGCGGCCGCGGCGAGGCCAGCGAACGCGAGGGCGGCGCGGCCCGCCGTCACGGGCCAGCCGCCGCTCCGGCCAGCGCGCCCAGCACCTCGCGCTGCACCAGGACCTTGAGGTTCTGCGGCGCGGTCCGATCGAGGCCGAAGACGCCGACCAGATCGGGCAGGCCGTCGCCGGTGACGTCGCCGCCGACCAGCGTGATGCCGGACCCGAGGTCGGTCTCGTCGTCGGTCAACCCCGGCGTCGCGGTGAAGGCGCCGTAGCTGCCGGCGGCGGTCGCGCGGGCGACGTGGAGCCGGGCCGCCGCCTCGCGGTCGTCGGCACGAACCAGAGCCACCAGCTCTTGACGACCGTCGAGATCGAGATCGATCGCGGTGACCGCGGCCAGCGCCGAGCTGGCCGGCGCGGCGATCTCGACCGCCGTGGTATAGCCACCGCTGTTGGTCCACACTCGGGCGTGCGACGCCGGGCTACCCGGGACGCCCGCCGATGGCTTGAAGCTGGCCACCAGATCGAGATCCCCATCAGCGTCGAGATCGACGGCCGCGAGACTGGTGGGTTCGCCGCCGCGCGTGGCACCGGTGAGGTCCTGGATCGCGCCGGCGCTGCAGGTGGAGCCGGTGCAGCTGATCGCGATGGCGCCGACCCGACCCGCGAGGTCGGCGCCGACGACGAACGCCGGCGTGTTGCCGTCGGCGGGGATCGCCACCCAGCGCGCGCTGCGCAGGATGAACTGGGTGGTCGCCAGCGTGACGCCGCCGGCCGGCGTGCGCTCGGTGAGCGCGCCGTCGGCGGCGGCGGTGAAGATGCGCACCACGCTGCCGGACGGACGGCCGTCGTCGAAGACCTCGGAGATCAGGCAGATCACGTCGGCGGTGGCGTTGCCGTCGAGCGGCATCGAGACGATGCCCTCGATCAGGTTGATGTCGGCATCGCCATCGCCGATCGGGATCAGCGGACCGATCATCCGCTGGCTGGTCGAGCCGAGCACCAGCGCCGCGCCGCGGACCCCGCCCCGCTCCGCGACCACCAGCAGGTCGGCGATGGCATCGAAGCGGCTCGGGATGAGGGCGGTCGTGGGCTGGATCGCGACGTGGGTGCCGACGTAGCCCATGTACGTCGGGGCGGCCAGGCCACCGCCGCTGGTGCCGAACGCGACGTACAGATCGTCGCTGGCGTCGACGCCGGGCAGCGTGGTGATCAACGCGACATCGGCGATGCCGTTGCCGTCGAAGTCACCGGTTCGCACCGCCTTGACCACGCCGGCCGCGGAGATCGGCGCCTGGTTCCACACCGCAGGTAGCCCGGTGTTGCGCAGCACGTCGACCACGATCGCGCCCGCGCCGTGAGCGACGACGTCGGCGTCGCCGTCGCCATCGACGTCGGCGATGCGGGCATCGACCCACGCCCGGTCGCCGACCAGCGCCTGGCCCCAGGTGCACGCGGTGCGGGACGTGCATTCGTTGATCCGGATCCCGGTCCGGTCGATGAAGTCGGCCTTGCGATCGCCGGTGACGTCACCCCAGGCGACCGGTTCGGTCGCAGCGGGTGACGGGCCCAGCCCGCCGATCAAGGTCGCCGGCCCATCGAACGCGCCGTCCGAGCGCCCCCACGACACCGACACCGACGGGTTACCGACGATGAGCGTGGCGACCAGCAGGTCCTGGTAGCTATCGCCATCGACGTCGGCGAACCAGGCCTGGCCTCGCACCCGCCCCACCACCGCCGCCGGTCCGAGCAGGGTGAAGGCCGGCGGATTCACGGTGAGGTTGCCGCCATAGAGATACGCCCCGCCGTCGTCGGCCGCGGTATCCGGATCGTCGACGAACGCCAGGACCGCCAGGAAGCGCTGGTTCTGGGCCCCCGGGATCCAGGCCCACGGAATGGTGTCGGCGACGATCTGGTCGAGGACGCGACCGGCCGGCAGCCCCGCGCCGGTGTCGCCGAGCAACACCACCTCGCAGCCCTGCGGCGCGAGGCAGCCTGGCCCCATCGGCACCCGCAGCGCCACCAACGTCTCGCTGTTCGGGATCGGACCGGGGATGACGCCGGTCGGGTCGGTGATGACGTGATCGATCGCCGCCGACACCACCCGGCCACTCGACGCCACCGGGAAGCTGTTCTGGAACAGCGGCTGCAACACCGACAGCGGGTTCCCGACCAGCGAATACAGGCCGAAGCCGACCGGGATGGTCAGATCCTGCGCACCGTCGCCGTTGAGATCGGACATGCGCGGCTCGTCGAACACCTGCAGGTTGGGCACGCTCACCGAGGCGGCGTAGGTGCCTTCGGGTGCGCCGAGCATCGCGACGATCTCCTGATCGCTCACGCCGATCAGATCCGGGTAGCGGTCGAAGGTGAGGTCCCCCACCAGGAGCGACCGAGCCGTCCACCGCACGTCGGCGGTGACGCCAAAGCTGGCCCCCGGCGCATGGCACACGCCGTCGAAGCTACACGCCGCACCATCCGGACAGGTCGGCGAACCGGTGATCGCCGGGCCGCACAGCAGCCGACACTCGGCGACGGTACCGGGCCCGCCGCAGCCAGGATCGGCCGCGTCTCCGCGATCACAGTCTTCGCCGCGGCCGGGCTCGACCACGCCGTTGCCGCAGCGGTCGCGGTCGACGGCGCCGAGATCGGTGCAGGCCGCCAGCGCCATCACGAACGTCGCGACCACCGCGCCGCGCGCCACCTAGAAGCCTCCGCGTACGAGCACGCCGACGCCGAGGGGGCCGACGGTGGGGGCGACGCCGAGCGCCGGCCGGGCGGCCGGCTTCGGGCTCGCTCCCAGTGACGGCGGCGGCGCCTCGGCTTCATCGTGATCGAAGACGTACATGAGCCCGCCGGCGACGCCGACCGCGAGCGCCGCACCACCCAGCGTCCACATCGTGGTCTTGAGGTCGTCGCGGTCGTTGCGCAGCTGCTCGTAGCGGGCGAGCTGGTCCTCGTTGATGCCGCCGTTGCGCCGCTGCTCGTCGAGCGACGCGGCGTCGCCGTCGGCGCCCGCCGCGCCCAGGCCGGCCAGGCCGGCGCCGACCAGTAACACGCCGGATCCGATCAGCACATAGCGGGCGGCCTTGCGCTGGGTCGTGGTCCGCAGCGACGCCGCGACCGTCACGGTGCCGCCGCGTTCGAGCTCGACCTCGCGCGCGAGCGAGCGGCGACCGCGCCGGGTGACGCTGATGAAGTGCTTGCCGGCATCGACCTGAAGTGGCGCCGACAGCGGCGTGGTCCCGACCGAGCGGCCGTCGACCTCGACGCTCGCACCGCCACCGACCTTGAGCTCGATGGTGGCCGGTAACGGCACCAGGTCGACCTCGACCGGGACCAGCTCGCCCTCGACCGCGATCGCGGTGATGGTCTTGGACTGGTAGCCGGGGGCCTCGACGGTGATCTCGTGCTTGCCCGCCGCCACCTCGCGCACCAGCGGCAGCTCGCCGGCCAGCCTGGGATCGGTCCCGATCGCCCCGGTGGCCGGCGACACCTCCGACGTGATCATCAGCCCCGTGGTGCGGGTGGCGGCGACCGCGGTGATGGTCTTGCCGCCGGCCTCGAGGCGCTGCAGCTGCGGTTCCAGATCGAGCAGCGCGTTGGTGGCGTCGTTGACGCGGCCGCCGGTCTTCACCTTGTCGAGGTACAGCCGGTAGAGCTCGACCGCGCGCTTGAGCCGTCCCGGTTGCTGGTCCTTGACGAAGGCGAGCCGGTACGATTGCGCGGCCGAGAACGCGATCTCGGGCAGCGGCAGGATCTCGAAGGCATCCTCGAACGAGCTGGCCGCGGCGGCGAACTCACCGGCGTTGAGCAGGCGTTCGCCGGTCCGGAAGTAGCGCTCGGCCTCGGCGCGCTGGTCGTCGGCCCGCGCCGGCGGCGTGGCGACCACCGCGAGCAGGCACAGCGCCACCATCGTGAGCAGCACCATCGGTCGATCGGTCGGTCGGTCGGTCGGTCGGGTCATGATCATTCCTCTCCGCTGGTTGGCGCCGGGATGCGGGCCTCGGACTGCAGATAGATCGCCAGCTCGCGCGGCGCCGTGCGCTCGACGCCGGCGACGACCACGAGATCGGTGAGCGCGTCGCCATTCAGGTCGGCGGCGTACAGCGCGACACCGTCGGCCGCCGGGGCCAGCGCCGCGAGCGGTCCGAAGCTGGCCCCGGTCAGGCGGGCCATCGACAGCCCGCTGGCCTCGTCGCCGCTGCCGGCGCGGGCCCGCGACAGGACGATCAGCTCGCGCCGGCCATCGCGATCGAGATCGACGAGGGCCGCGTCGGCGAGGTCGCCGCTGATGACCTGGGTGCGCGCCGCGGCGAAGCCGCCGTCGTTCCACCACACCACGACGCTGGCGTCGCGGGCACCGGGGGCCCCGACCGAACGGTTACGCATCACGGCGAGCAGATCGAGATCGCCGTCGCCGTCGCCATCGACGGCCTGGAACGCCACCGGATCGGTCACCGTGCCGGCCGGCGGATCGATCAGCGTGATGCAGGCCAGGCCGCTGCAGCCGCCGTCGAGGCGCACCAGGACCAGGCCACCGTCCTGACGGAGGCCGACCGCCTCCTCGGTGGCGGTGCCGATCACGTCGGCGCCGAGCCAGCGCCCGCCGCCGACGCCGGTGGTGACCAGCGAGAGCTCCACGGCGCCGAGCTCGTCGGCCTGGCCGTCGCTCTGGCCGGCGTAGAAGCGGGCGTGCTGGATGGCGATCGGACCGTTGTCGTTGCCGGTGCTGGGATCGGGCCCATAGCTGGTCGTGGTGACGACCGCCAGGTCAGCGAAGGCATCGCCGTTGCCATGCAGGGTGAACACGTCGTCGACGCGGGTCGAGTTGACGGCCCGGGGTGGGCGCGGGATGGCGGCCGGCAACAGCGGCGCGAACAGGCGGCGGGCCGTCGACCCGAACAGGATCGCGGCGCCCCGGCGGATGACGCCATCGACCTGGCGATCGGCGACCACCACGACGTCATCGATGAAGTCGAACTGGCCGCTGCCGCTCGACGCCAGCAAGCCGCCGCCGGCCACGTACTCGCCGACCGAGCCCATGAACACCGGCGGCGCCGGCGGCGCCAGCAACTGTCCGAACGCGACCGAGAGGGCGTCGGTGTACGGCACGCCGAGCACGGCGTCGACGTAGGCCAGATCGACGATGGTGTCGCCGTTGTAGTCGCCGGTCAGGATGCGCTCGACGGCGCCCGCGGTCGGCACGGTGGCGTCGTTGAACAGCAGCGTGGTGGCGGTGTTGAGCAACAGGTCGAGGCCGGTCTCACCGTCGACGAAGGCGGCGACATCGGGCAGGTCGTCGTGGTTGACGTCGGCGATCGCCGCCCCCGACCAGTCGCGCGTACTCGGCCGCAACAGGTGGAGCGCGCATTGCGTCCGCACCAAGCAGTTGGTGGTGTAGAGCCCGCCGCTCGCGATCACGTCGGCGTCGTTCTCGTCGCCGAAGATCACGATGTTGTCGGTGACCTGCCCGACCTGAACTGGATCGAGCCGCCCATCGGCGCCGCTGGCGCCGTCCTGATCACGGTCGGCTCGCCACACCACCGTGGCCTGGTTGACGACGCCGGCGGTGTCGACCACGGCGCCGTCACCGCGCCCCCACGCCACGGCGAGGCCCTCGACGCCCACGACGTCGACCGAGATCACGAGGTCGACGTGGGCATCGCCGTCGAAGTCGGCGAACCAGGCGCCGCGACGGACCTCGGTGCCGACCGGCAGCATCACCGGCGCCAGCCGGGCGGTGATCGTGACGGTGTCGAGGCTGACCACCGCGGCGTCGTAGAGCGGGATCGCCCGACCGGTCGCGAACGGCAGCGCCACGGTCCGGACGGTCAGCGAGTTGTCGATGAGCTTGCCGACCGCCAGCGTGTCGCCGACCAGCTCGTCGACGCTGCGCGAGGGCGGAAACAGGGCCGCCCCGCCGCCATCGTCGCCGGCGAAGACCAGCACCGACATGCCAGTGGCGGTGTCGCGGGCGGCGATGAGCGGCACGCTGATCAGCTCCGCGAACGTGACGCCGGCGGCGACGATGCGGCCGTCGGCCGGCGCATCGAACGAGTTGTAGAAGAACGGATCGAGCACGGTCGCCGGGTTGCCCGACAGCGAGAAGACTCCGGAGCCGACCGGGATCGCGACATCGGCGTCACCATCGCCGTCGAGGTCAGCGGCGCGCGGCGTTCCCGACAGCGGTGGGCTCGGGATCGCCGGCACGGCACTGAAGCCCAGATCTCGCGCCCCCAGCCGCACGTCGACGTGCTGAGCGCCGATCCCGACCAGCTCGGGATAGCTGTCGTAGCTCCCCACGTCTTGCCGCTTTCTGGGCCGACAATTCCGCAAGTCTCTGCCCTCTCCGGGGCGGCGTAGGGGCGGGCACCAAGGGCCGGCGATGCCGGTCAGGAGGCGCTCGTGATCAGTTCTCATTCATCTCGTGG
>CANKMW010000149.1 GCA_947483555.1 Myxococcales bacterium | reverse complement strand
TGGCGCAAATCCGATGCGGGTGACGCGAGGTTCACGGACGTGGTGTCCAGGTCGCACCGTTGCCGGGCCACGCCGCAACGGCGCGAGCGTCGAACTCGCGCGTCGGGCCCACCGGCACTGATTCAGATGGGAGCGGAGGCCGTGACCGAAACGTTGGCGAACCGCCGTAGCCAGTACGTGCCGACCGGGAAGGCGACCGTCGCGCCGGCGCACCAGCTGGCGCGGGCCCATCGGTAGGCGGCCAGGAACTTCCGATTGCGGCGCAGTGCCTCGAGCCGCGACCACACGCTTCGCGCGGCCAGCTGGGGCCTCAGGTTCCGGCGCGGCTCATGGCTCGTCGGTTGCCCTCGCCAGGACTGCCGCAGGAGTGAGCGCCGACCGACGACACTCAGGCCATCGCGTCGTCGGTCCGCCGCGACGCGCTGCTCCACGGCGGCGACCCGATCTCGAAGCTCCTGTCGGACCTGTTCAGGATCGCCGAGCTCCGGCGGGACGACGAGGTCCAGCGTGACATGCGCGGGCATCGGGCCGTGCGCACGAAAGAAGTGGCGTGGCCGATCAGCCTCGAGGGGCCGGCGGTTCAGCAACGCCGACAGCCCGTTGACCCCTGGCCAGTGGTGGACGCGTTCGACGAGGCGATCTTTGACCGGGTTCGTAGCGGCGTACACGATCTTGTCGAGGACGTCGGCGGCGTCGACGAGCCGGACGAGGCACACCTGTTCGCTTGACCAGAAGTTCTCCCAGCGTCCGCGAAGGGCGTTCTGCGCCTTCGCCACCAGCTTGTGAAGGTGCTCGACAAACTCGATGATCTTCCCGTGCCGGTCGTAGACGACCGTGTGGTGGTGATTCGAGAGGACCGAAGGCAGGATGACGTCGATCTGAAACCGGAGCGCGGCCTCGCCCAGGCAGTAGATGAACGCGTTGTTGGTCGCCGCGTCTGGCCTCAGCAGGAACTGACGCTGCGTGCAGCGACGGGTGATCATGTAGAAACGCTCGGGGATGACTTCACGTGGGAGAGACATGCGGGCCGAGCCCATGCAGCTACCCTGCCAATGCCGAAGGCGGCGGATTCCCTGCGCGGTGGCGCGCATCGTCCAGAATTCGGCCGGACGGTGTCCGGCATTCGGACGTCGACCGGACAACTCGTCGGGAGGCGTCGCTGGGGCCGCATCAACCCCGGTCCGGATCTACGACCGCGGTCCGGATCTACCGCAACTCGTCGGGAGGCGTCGCTGGGGCCGCATCAACCCCGGTCCGGATCTACCGCGCTGGGGCCGCATCAACCCCGGTCCGGATCTACCGCGTCCGTGGCGCCGCCGGCGATGCCCGCCCCCGCGTCCAGATCCGCGGCGCTTCTTCCCGGGCGATCTACGCAGCGGCCAGGACGGGCTCAGCGTTCGGTTTTCGTCCACCAGCCTCGGCTCCTGGACGGGTACGTTTGCGTTCGGGCGATTCGGCAACGCTGGCGTCAGTCGAGTGCTTGGGCTGCCGGACGGACGCAGTGTCTGCGTGGTCTCGCGCGGCGCGGGCTACGTCGTCGCCGCAACGGACCCTGCGCAGTGGCACCCCGTCACGTTGGTTCCGGTTGTCGACAGCCGGGTCGTCCTGGCGGCGGGCGTGGTGGTGCTTGCGAACCACACCGAGATGATCGGCTACGGAGTGGGCGGGCTGAAATGGCAAACCAGGCGGCTCTCGTGGGACGGGCTCAAGATCACGGTCACTACCGATCGCACGCTGGCCGGCGAGTACTGGGACATCCGCACCGAGGCGACGAAGACGTTCATGGTTGACCTCGAGACTGGGGAGACGCGGGGCGGCGTGGAACCGTAGGCTCGGCGAGACCGGTGGCGAGACCGGACCCAGGTTGAACGGTCGCGCGCGAGGAGAGATCCGGACCCAGGTTGGGACGCGGAGATCCGGACCCAGGTTGAACGGTCGCGCGCGCGGGAGCTGGCGCAATCCGATGCGGGTGACGCGAGGTTCACGGACGTGGTGTCCAGGTCGCACCGTTGCCGGGCCACGCCGCAACGGCGCGAGCGTCGAACTCGCGCGTCGGGCCCACGGCACTGATTCAGCTGGGAGTGGAGGCCGTGACCGAAACGTTGGCGAACCGCCGCAGCCAGTACGTGCCGACCGGGAAGGCGACCGTCGCGCCGGCGCACCAGCTGACGCGGGCCCAGCGGTAGGCGGCCAGGAACTGCCGATTGCGGCGCAGTGCCTCGAGCCGCGACCATGCGCTTCGCGCGGCCAGCCGGGGCCTCAGGTTCCGGCGCGGCTCGTGGCTCGTCGGTTGCCCTCGCCAGGACTGCCGCAGGAGTGAGCGCCGACCGACGACATCCAGGCCATCGCGACGTCGGTCCGCCGCGACGCGCTGCTCCACGGCGGCGACCCGATCTCGAAGCTCCTGTCGGACCTGTTCAGGATCGCCGAGCTCCGGCGGGACGACGAGGTCCAGCGTGACATGGGCGGGCATCGGGCCGTTAGCACGAAAGAAGTGGCGTGGCCGATCAGCCTCGAGGGGCCGGCGGTTCAGCAACGCCGACAGCCCGTTGACCCCTGGCCAGTGGTGGACGCGTTCGACGAGGCGATCTAGGATCCTGCCAGCGTGTACAGCACGATCGGCTCGGCGCGGCCGCGCACCGGCATCGTGCCGGCTGCGACCAAGGTCACGCCGTCTCCCGCTCGATCCCGGGTGGCGGCACTCACCAGGATCGCGACCTCGAGCTCCTTGGTGAGCCCTTCGATGCGCGAGGCCAGGTTGACCGCGTCGCCGATCACCGTGAACTCGCGCCGGTTGGCCGGACCCACGTCACCGACAAACGCCGTGCCGGTATGCACGCCGATGCCGGCCCGCAACGGCGTCTCGCCGCGGGCGACCCGGCGGACGTTGATCTCCACCAGCGCCGCCCGCATCGCGTGCGCCGCCCGCACCGCGGCCGCTGGATGATCGTCTCGCGACAGCGGCGCGCCGAAGTAGGCGAGGACCCCGTCGCCCAGGAACTTGTCGAGCGTCCCGCCGTGCGCGAACACCACGTCGACCATCGCGCCGAGGTACTCGTCGAGCGTCGCGACCACCTCGCTCGGATCGAGCCGCTCGGCCAGGGCGGTGAAGCCGCGCAGATCCGAGACCAGCACGGTGAGATCGCACTTGCTGCTGCCCCGCTCGACATCGCGATCGAGGATCTGCTGGGCCACCGCCGGCGAGAAGTATCGGCCCAGGCGCTCGGCGCGGGCATGGGCCGCGGCGATGCGCTCGATCCGACGCGCGACGTGGTTGGCGATCAGGACCGCGAAGCCGATCAACCCCGTCCCGGCGATCACCCACGCCAGGTCGCCGTGATTCTGCACCGTCAGCGCGCCAGCGAGGACCGCCGCGACGACGCCGTTGGTGAGCAGCACGTTCAGCTCGCGCGCGGTAGGCGCCGGCACGATGAACACCATGAACACGGCGATGGTGAGCGCCGGGATCGCATCCGGGGTGGGCGACACCGACAGCGCGGCGAGCGCGGCGTTACCCATATGACGGGCGTGTCATATGGGTAACGCTGGCGGGGGGCACCCCACGACTCTCGAGGCTGCGCTCCCGCGGAACGCCTGGTGCGGCGAGAGGACGAGCGGAGTCGCGGGCGGGCTCGTCACGCGAGCAACGTCGAGGCGTGCTGTGCCCTGCGAGATTCTTCAGTTGCGGTACTTGTCGATGCGGATGACGGCGACGAACAGGTCGATCACGATGAGCGGCAGCGCGTAGAAGATGATCAGCTCCTGGAACCCGAGCTCGTCGTCGGAGGCGGCGTGAACGCCGGCGCCGCCCGCGGCGAGGACGAGGTCACCGAGGCCACCGAGCGCGACCACGGCGGCCGGCGAGTCGTGCGGGCCGGGATCCTGGACCATCTGGCTGAACGTCAGGTTCATGCAGCCGGAGAGCGTGACGGCGAGACCCAGCGATCGGAGCCACCGCATGCGTCGAGCCTGCCACAGGCAGTTCACGGAAACCACGAGCAGCCCTGCGACAACCATCGGGGCGTCAGTACGGGCGATCGAGGAAGCTGACCAGCGCCCACACCAGCTGCGCGGCGCCGAGGCTGAACGCGGCGGTGGCCTCGACGGCGCGCCAGGCGCGGCGGCGGGTGTCGGCGCGACCGGTGGCGCGGCGCAGCTCGTCGCGGGCCGCGGTGCGCACGGCGGCGATCCGCGCCGCCGGCTGGTCGCGCGGCACCAGCGCGGCGCGCAGGAGGGCGTCGAGGTCGGCGTCGGTCGTGCTGGTGGGCTCGTCGCTCATCGCGTACCTCCTCGAGCATGCACCGCATCGTCGTCATCGGCGAGCGCGTCCGCGATCATGGTCCGGGCCCGGGCCAGCCGCTGGCGCGCCGCCTCGGGCGTGATCGCCAGCACCGCGGCGGCGTCGCGCGGGGCCAGGCCCTCGACGGCGCACAGGAGCAGGATCTCGCGGTACGGCGGTGGCAGCCCCGCCATCGCGGCCTCGACCCGGCGCTGGGTCTCGCTCTCGGCGGCATCGTCGAACGGCGTGCCGCTCGGCGCCGGGGTCTCGGGCAACAGGCCGTCGCCGAGCGCGGTCGAGATCTGCGCTGCGCGCCAGTGCGAGACGAACAGGTTGCGCGCCACCGTGAACAGCCACGCCTTGAGCCGCGTGTCGGGGGCCAGCCGCGGCGCGGTGCGCGCCAGGCGCAGCCACACCTCCTGCGCGAGGTCGTCGGCGACGTCGCGGCGACCGCTGAGGCGGGCGAGGAAGCTGAACACCCGGGCCCGCAGCCGTTCGTAGATCTCGTCGAACGCGGCGCCGTCGCCGCCGCGCAGGCGGGCGACCAGGTCGCGCTCGAGAGCCTCGTCCACGGGTCCATAACGCGCCCGGCGGCCGAGCGTGACAAGGCCCGAGACCAGGATCGACCGCTGTCACGATCGGCCGCCGGCCGCGTTGTGCTCGACGAACCCCCAACCCACCCATCATCCCCGAGGAGTCCGCGCATGCTCACCTACATCGTTGCCGGCGGCTGGTCGATGTTCATCGTCATCGGCTTCAGCCTCGTCCTGCTGTTCGCCGCCGTCCGCTTCTTCCTCAAGGCCAGCCCCGATCGCCTCGCCTTCGTCCGCGCCATGACCGCGGCCCAGGTGTTCTGCATCGTCGGCGGTGTCGCCACCAACCTCACGGCGGCCTTGTGGGGCGTCGTGAGGGAGCAGGACAAGACCGGCGTCTTTCACCTCGATTGGCTGCTGCAAGGCTTCGGCGAGGCCATCACGCCCGCCGGGCTCGGATTTCCGCTCCTCGCCGTGACCTGGCTGCTGGTTGCCATCGGCGTGCGCCGCGCCCACGACGTCGCGTTGTAGATCAGCCCGCGGGAGACAATCGAGCGTCGCGCAGCTGGCAAACTTCGGCGTTGCCGCGCGCCGCCGCCCGGCGGCTGCGCTGGGCGATACAGTCCCGCAATGCTCGCGATCCGGTCGGTCGTCGTCGTGAAGGTCGTGCTGTGGGTCGTGGCGATGGCCGGCTGCCACGCGCGCCGGCCGGTGTCGCCGCCGGACCCCGCCGACGATCTGCCCGAGGTCGAGCGCGGCATCGGCGGCGGCCTCGGCGAGTGGGGACTGAAGGCGGACGGTGGCATCCGGATCCTGGTCGCCCCCGACATCGGCTCGCAGCAGGTCGAGATCGGCCTCCGCTTCATGGCCGGCGCCGCCGACGACCCGGCGGGCCGCGACGGCCTCGCGCACCTGGTCGAGCACCTGATCCTGTCGGTGCGCGTCGGCGGCCCGAGCGCCGCGACGCTCGACGAGCGCCTGATGGCGATCGCCAGCTACCACAACGCCGCCACGAGCCTGGACTCGACCCACTATGTCGCGCGCGTCGGCGTCGACCAGGCCGGCGCCGCCGTGGCGATCATGGCGGACCTGCTCCAGCACGCCTCGTGCAAGCACCTCGCGGCGGCCGACCTGGCGCGCGAGCGGGCCATCGTCGAGCGCGAGCGGGTCCTCCGTGGCCTGGCCGACGCCGATCCGATCGCCGACGCGATCACTCAGATCGCGTACCCGCCCGGCCATCCCTACCGGCGCGCGCTCGGCGGTGATCCGACCAGCCTCGCCCGCATCAGCATGGAGGACGTCTGCACCTTCCTGGCCACCAACTACCGGCCCGAGCGCGCGTTCTTCGTCATCACCGGGCCGGTCAGTCGCGAGGACGTCGAGACGTGGAGCGCGCCGCTCGACCCGATCCAGGCCGGGCCGCCGCCCGAGGCCCGGCTCGTCGGCCGCGCGACGCCGGCGCGGCAGACGCGGCGCGTGACGGCGCGCCTCCCGCGCGACACGGTGCTGCTGGTGTGGCCGCTGCCAGGCCGTCACGAGGAGGCCGGCCTGCCGGTGCGGGCCAACGCCGGCCGGCTGGTCGGCGAGCTGGCGCGCCGGCACCGCGCCGGTAACCTGGGCGAGGTCTGGTTCACCACCACCGGTGGCGTGCGCGCGCCGCTCTTGATCGTCGGCGTCGAGCTCGGCGGCGACACGCCCGCGCAGGTGCGCGCCCAGGTCGCCGACGCGGTCGCGACGCTGGCCGCCCCGCCGCCGCCCGGCCACACCGACTACGGCGTCCAGTTCGGCGCGCTGCTCGGCATCTACCGCCAGGTCGAGGACCTCACCAACCGCACCACCGTGTTCGCCGACTACGTCCAGTACGACGCGTCGATGGGCATGCTGTCGAGCGACCTCGATCGCCTCGACGAGCTGCGCCACGCGGCCCTGGCGCCGCTGGTCGACGTGCTGCACCCCGACCACGCCGGCATGATCGTCGTCCACGGCGATCGGCGCGCCGAGGCGGAGCCCGCCAAGCTGGTCAGCCCCGTGCTCGCCGATCCACCGCGGACCGCGGCGGCCCCCGCGGAGGCCGAGCCCAGCGCGAAGATCCCGGCCAAGCTCGTCGACCGCAGCGAGGCGTTCACGCTCGCCAACGGGCTGCGCGTCGTGGTCCTGCCCGCGTACTACGGGCCGCTGGTGACGCTGCGCCTGGTGGTGCCGGGCGGCTGGGTCGACGACGGGGCGCACCCCGGCCTCGCCGACCTCGTGGCGGAGACCCTCGAGGGGCCGAGCGAGGGCCCGGGCCGCTACGGCGACGCCGCCAACTTCATCGACTCGGCAGCCGCCGATCTGGACATCGGCGTCGGCGCCGCCACCACGACCTTCGAAGTCACCGGCCTGTCGGCCTTCCAGGACTACCTGGTCTGGGGCCTGGCGCGCACCATGACCGACGGCCACCACGACCCCGCCGTCATCGCGCGCGTGACCGCGCGGCAGCGGCGTGCGCAGGGCGATCGCGACGCGACCGTGTGGGCGCGCGCGCGGCGGACCCGGCAGCGCATCGCCCAGGCCGTGTGGGGCAGCGACCACCCCTGGACGGCCAGCCTGGGGCGCGCCATCGACGCCGCGGACCTGGCCGCGCTGACCCCGGCCGATCTCGACGCCTTCCGCGCCGCGCGTTATCGGCCGGCCGGCGCGGTGCTGTTCGTGTCCGGCCGGCTCAGCGTCTCGCTGCTGCGCCCCCACCTCGAGCGCGCGTTCGCGCCGTGGACCGGCGACGCCCCCGCGGTGGCGCCCGCCCGGCGCCCGACCTCGGATCGGATCGCCGTCATCACCGCCGCCACGGATCTGCGCGTCGAGGTGCAGTTGCCGCGAGCCGCCTCGACCGTCGCCGAGCAGGTCGCCGCCGAGGTGGCCGCGGTGCTGCTCGACCAGCGCATCGCCGCGGTCCGCGCCACCCTGGGCGCCGCCTACGCCCTCGACGCCGCCGTCATCGACGAGACCACCGGCACGATCGCCATCCGCGGCCAGGTCGCGAGCGACCGCGCCGAAGCCGCGGTCGCGGTGATCGGCCGCGCCCTGGCCGACCTGCGCGCCGGCAAGGCCACCCCCGACGAGCTGGCGCGCGCCCGGGTGCGGGTCGCGCGCCAGCTCGACGCCCGTCGCTCGATCCGGACGACGATGGTCGACGACGCGGTCGCCACGCTGCTCGCCGGGCAGTCGATCGGCCACCTGACCGAGGCCCAGGTCGTCGCCCGCTCGCTCACGCCGGTCGAGCTCGCGCCGGCGGTCATGCAGGCGCTGACCGGGCCCGAGGTGGTCGTGCTGCGCGGCTCGCGCGCCGCGACCACGGCCGGCTTCGTCGGCTACGGTGCGCCCGCGGCCGTGGTCATCGAGTAGCAACCGAGATTGCCGCACCCGCCGGTTGTGCGGTTGCGGCGCTCGTATACTCTCGCCCGGCCGTGTCGGAACCGAAGGATCCAGAGCCCCGCAAGACCAAGTCGGATGGCGCGCGACAGCTCGCCGCGGCGGAGGAAGCGGCCAAGGCCCGGTTCGAGAAGGCGATGAACGAGCTGCGCGAGGGCGCCTACCGGTTCTCGTCGAAGGTTCGCGGCCAGTGCGAGATCGTGCTCGAGGAGCTGATCGATCCCGAGGGTGAGGTGGTGGGCGCGATCGCCGAGGTCGAGGGCGACGCCGGCGCCATCGCGCTGTCGGTGCCGATCGAGCTGATCACGTTCGACACCTGGCTGTTCGGTCAGATCGGCGACAAGGACGAGCTCGATCTCAAGGACGAGAGCCACTGGGAGACGTGGTTCAACTTCGGGTCGTGGATCGGCGAGACCATGCGGCGGCGCCACGGCGGCCACTGGATCTTGTTCGGCGATGATCCGCACACCTGGCGCATCGGCTTCTCGAAGGTGTTCCTCGAGGTCGCGCCGTTCATGTTCGGTGAGCAGCTGCTGCGCATGGGCTCGGGCGCGATGCGGCGCATGGTCACCGAGGTCGAGAAGATCCGCGAGCAGCACGCCCAGCAGCGCGAGCAGGACCACGGCCAGTCGCTCGATCGCTTCCTGTCGCAGCACTACCTGCGGCTGCACACCGTGCCCCTCGGACAGTGGATGGCGATGGACTTCGCCAACCTGGGCCGGCTGTGGACCAAGGAACCGACGTCAGCGCTGATCGCGGCCATCAAGGAAGCCGGACCGCGGCTGGGGCCGCAGAACCACCAGATCGTCGACCGCGTCGTCGAGGCGCTCGGCCGCGCCAACCAGGACAAGCCGGTGGCCGAGCAGACCGCTGACCGCGGGCTGTTCGAGGCGGTGGCCCAGATCGTCGGGTTGCGGCGCGCCACGGCGCCGGTCGCCATCGACATCCTCGAGCGGGTCGTGGTCCCGGCGATGCACGTCGGCGTGCCCGAGGCCTTCCCGCCGCTCGACGACGACGATCTGTCGAACCTGCGCAAGGGCATCGAGCTGTTCGTGTTCTTCGTCGAGGTGGTGCCGCACAAGCACCAGGCCGATGACGAGGGCTTCCTGGGCTCCATCCCGCACGATCAGCTGTCGACGCCCTACGGCGATCGCAACGTGCTCGAGGTCGGCAAGGGCGACTGGGTGGTGGTCAACCCGGGCTACTTCATCCCGATCCTCAAGGATCTCGATCCCCAGAAGCTGCTCGAGAAGTACGACGAGTTCGTCAAGTACGTCGGTGCGCAGCCCGAGGCGCCGCGCCGCCGCGACGACGGCCGCCTGCTCGCCGAGACCGCGGTGCGCGCCCTCGCCGACCTCAAGGCGTGCGTCGCGACTGCGCTCACCAACAAGGACGCCCTGATCTTCAGGATCCTGCCGCCGCCGGGCTGACCGGCGGCCCCCAAGAGCACCGATTGCGCTAGCATCACGCGCGGGGGCATACACATGGCGGCGGGGCTCTTGGTCGGGGATCTGCAGCGACTCCTGGAGTCGATCGTCCGCGAAACGGCCGACGCGATGGGGGCATTCTCGGCCATCGCGCTGGTGTCGCCCGACGGCCGCACCGTCGATCCGATGGTCGCCTACGATGCGGACACGGAGGCGCTCGCCATCATGCGGGCGACCTTCGCGGAGGTGCCGCTACCGGTCGACCACGGCCTGATGCCGCAGGTGCTCGGCAAGGGCGAGACCGTGCACCTCCCCCAGCTCAGCCACGAGCAGCTGCTCGCGCGCGTCGGACCGGCGCACATCGAGAAGGCCACCAGCCTCGACATCAAGTCGGTGGTGCTGGTGCCGCTGCGCGTGGACGAGCGCCCCATCGGCTACATGTCGCTGGCGCGCCACGGGCCGGGCGCGCCGCCGATCACGCCCACCGAGCTCCGGCTGGTGCGCGCGCTCGCCGGCCAGGCGGCGCTCGCCATCGCCAACGCCCGGCTGGATGGCGAGCGCGAACGCATGGCGAATCGCCTGCGCCTGGTCGGCGACGTCGCGCGCGAATGGGCCGCCGCCACCGAAGATTACCCGCGCCTGCTCGAGCTGGTGGCGCACCGCCTGGGCGAGCTCATCGGCGAGTGCGCCGTGGTGCGGATCGTCAACGACGAGGGCACGGCGCTCGAGGGGCCGCCGGGCTGCTTCTATCACCCCGATCCCGAGCTGAATGCTCTCGGCCGCGACAACCTCGCCAAGTTGCCGCAGCGCCTGGGCGCGGGCATGTCCGGCCGGGTCGCCGCGAGCGGCCAGTCCCTGCTGCTGCCGGTGGTCGACCCCGCGCTGATCGTGGCCAGCGTGTCCACCGAGCACCGCGAGTTCACCGCACGGCTCGGGATCCGCAGCGTGCTGGCGGTGCCGATGCTGGTGTCCGGCAAGGTGGTGGGCGTGATCTCCCTGGGCCGCAGCCGCGCCGGCGACCCCTATACCGCCGACGACCAGGCGATGCTCGAGGACCTCGCAGCCCACGCCGCGCTCGCCCTCAGCAACAGCCGGCTGTTCGACTCGCTCACCCGCGCCGAGGAGCAGCTGCGCCAGCAGCAGAAGCTCGAGGCCATCGGCCGGCTCGCCGGCGGGGTGGCGCACGACTTCAACAACCTGCTCTCGGTGGTGCTCAGCTGCACCAGCATCCTGATGCGCGAGGCCGCGCCCGGCTCGGGCACGCGCGCGGAGCTGGAGCAGATCCAGCTGGCCGGCGAGCGCGCCGCTGATCTGACCCGGCAGCTGCTCGCGTTCAGCCGGCAGCAGATCATCGAGCCGCGCATCGTCGACCTGAACGAGACCGTGCACGCGCTCGACCAGATGATCCGCCGTGTGATCCGCGAGGACATCCGGCTCGACACGCGCATCGAGCCCGGGCTGGCGCGCGTCAAGGTCGACCCGGGACAGATCGAGCAGGTGATCCTCAACCTGGTGCTGAACGCGCGCGACGCCATGCCCGACGGCGGCACGCTCACCCTCGAGACCAGCAACGTGACGCTGGGTGAGGCGTACGCGCGCGCCCACGCCGGCGTCACCGCCGGGCCGCACGTGATGCTCGCGGTCAGCGACACCGGCAGCGGCATGGACCGCGCCACCCGGGAGCGCATCTTCGAGCCGTTCTTCACTACCAAGGAGCTGGGCAAGGGCACCGGGCTGGGGCTGTCGACGGTGTTCGGCATCGTCAAGCAGGCGGGCGGCAGCGTCTTCGTGTACAGCGAGCCGGGGCGCGGCACGAGCTTCAAGATCTACCTGCCGGTGACGGAGGAGCAAGAGCGCAGCGCGCGCCGCTCGATGCCGGTGGTGACCACCCAGGGCAGCGAGACCATCCTGCTGGTCGAGGACGACGACCAGCTGCGCCGCGTCGCGCACAGGGTGCTTGCGCGCAGCGGCTACACCGTGCTCGAGGCGCGCAGCGGCCCCGACGCGCTGGCCACGGCGGCCGAGCACGCCGGCGCGATCCACCTCTTGCTCACCGACGTGGTCATGCCGCTGATGGCCGGCCCCGAGCTGGCGCGCCGCCTGCGCGCGGTCCGGCCGGAGACGCCCGCGCTCTACATGTCGGGCTACACGCAGAACGCGATCGTGCACCAGCAGGTGCTGGAGCCCGGGGTGCAGCTGCTGCAGAAGCCGATCACGCCCGACTCGCTGTTGCGGCGAGTGCGCGAGGTGCTCGACGCGCCGAGCGCCTGATGACACTCAGCTGCGACCGCGGATCGCGAGCGCGACGCCGCACGTGATCGCCGCCGCGGCGATCAGCAGGCGCGTGGAGCTCGGTTCGTCGAGAGGCGGCGGCGGCGAGCAGCGGCACGCGCAGCTGCAGCACCGCGGCGCGGGTTGCCGTGAGACCGCGCAGCGCCGCGTACCAGAACGTGTAGCCGAGCCCCGAGGCCAGGGCGCCCGACGCGGCTGCCAGCGCGACGCCGCGCGCCGAGGCGTGCCATCCGTCGATCGCGGCGACGGTGACCACGAGGACCACGGCCATCGGCACGCGGCGTGCGACGTTGCCTGCGGTCGCGACCAGCGGATCGGCCGCGCCGATGCGGCCGCGAGTACACGCCCCACGCGGCGCCGGCGAGCGCCATGACGGCGGCGCCGAGTGCATCGGGCGCGGTCGTGCCCGGCCGGGTCAGCGCGACGAGGCCGCCGGCTGCGACGGCGAGGCCAAGCCAGACCAGCGGTCGCGGGCGCTCGCCACGCACGATGCCCCAGCCCAGCATCGTCGCCTGCACGCAGCCGAACAGCACCAGCGCACCGGCACCGGTGTCGATGCGGAGGTACGCGAACGAGAACGGCGCCGCGTAGGCGAACAGGGCGAGCGCCGATGACCAGCTCCCGCCTCGACCCGCAGCCGCCGCACGCCGCGGCCACGCCAGGACGGCGAGCATCACGGCGCCGCTTGCCATGCGGACACCGGTGTAGCTGGCGGCGTCGATCTCGCCGCCACGAAGCGCGACCCGGCACAGCACCGAGTTCGCGGCGAACCCGATCAGCGCGGCGACGGTGAGCGACGCGGTGCGGTTCGGGGTCAAGGCGACCGCCGGTTCGCTAGAACACCGACCGGTTTGAAACCGCAGCGAGTCCGATCGCTTGCGCTCCCCACCGGGCGTCCTGAGCCGGACCGAGCGCAAGCGAGGTCCGTGTCGAAGGACGGACTTCGTCGACATGCGCCCTTCGACTCGGCCGCTGCGCGTC
>CANKMW010000148.1 GCA_947483555.1 Myxococcales bacterium | reverse complement strand
CACTTCGACATCTCCCATCGCCAGCGCGCCGTCCGCAGCGCGGTCAACCGACTCCGCAGCCTCGGCCTCGAGATCGATCCCTCGCAACTCCGGCCTGTTAGCGATGCCGTTCGTTAGGAGCGAGGCGCGAAGCGCCGAGTCGAAGGACGCAATGCGCGAAGTGGGTCCTTCGACTCGGCCCCTTCGGGGCCTCGCTCAGGACAACCGGGGGTACGGCTACCGGTTTCGGTTTCGGTTTCGGTTTCGGTTTCGGTTTCGGTTTCGGTTTCGGTTTCGGTTTCGGTTTCGGCTACGGCGTCGGCTACGGCGTCGGCCTCGGCTACGGCGGCGTGAACGCGGCCCGTTCTCGCCAGTCGGCGGCCAGCGCCCGATCGGTCTCGTAGTCGCTGGCCTCGAGGGCGCGGGTGGCGGTGGCGAGACCGGCGCGATCGCCGGCGCGCCACGCCGAGATGGCGAGGATACGAGCGCCGTTGCGGACGAAGCGCGGGCTGGGCAGGCCGCGGGCGAAGGCGGCGTCGAGCGCCCACGCGGCCAGCGTGTGATCGCCGCGGCCGGCGGCGCGCAGGCCGACCAGGTACCAACCCAGGCCACCGTCGCGGGTCGAGAGGGCGGCGAACATGGCCCACGGCAGCGACGCGCCGCCGGGGACGAAGAAGTAGCCGCGCAGGAAGACGCCGCCGAGGCCGGGCGCGTCGAGCGCGGCGGCGATGGCCTCGAACGGACGGCGGCGTTCATCGTCGAGCGGTAGGGCCAGCGCGGCGGTGACGTGACCGCGCACGGCGTCGAGGTCGCCGGCGGTGGCGTCGAGGTCGGCGAGCGACTTGAGGCCCGCGGCGGCCAGCGCCGCGCCGCCCTTGCCGGCGGCGAAGCGGTTGTAGATCGCGCGGGCCTCGGCGAGCTCGGTCGGCTCGCCGCCGGCGAGGGCTTCGGCGAGCTCGAGCTGGTAGCTGGGCTCGTCGGGGGCGTCGCGGCAGACCGAGCGCAGCACGGCGATCGCGTCGCGGCGGCGGTTGGCGGCGGCGTGGCCGGCGGCGCGCCGCAGACGGGCGGCGTTGGCGTGCGGGCACGGGCGCTGGAAGACGCCGGGCTGCCGGAAGCGTTCGCGCGCGGCCTCGAGGTCGGCAGCCGGCACGGTGACGGTCTTCAGCATCTCGCGCCATGCCGCCACCAGCTCGCGCTGGCTCTTGCCGTACGCCGCCTCGAAGTCGCCGCCGCTGGCGTACAGTTTCCGGAGCGGCGCCGCGCCGTGGCGGTCGAGGAGGAAGCGCATGAACGAGCCGGCCGCGGTGTAGCTGCGCGCCGACGACAGGGTCAGGAACCGCACGCCGAGCACGGCCCGCGCGTCGGGCGCGAAGCCGAGCTGTTCCATCGCCCGCATCGACTGGTGCGGCGTCAGCGAGCGACTGGCGCCCGGCCAGTCGGCGGCCACCGCCAGGCCCTCGATCATCCCGGGGTTGAACAGCAGCGGCACGAACGCCACCGAGCGGGCGCTGACGTGGAACACCGGGCTCCCGAACGTGCCGGCGACCACGTGCGCGATCTCGTGGCGGAGCGACGGGTGCGGGAAGTCCTCGTAGGTGAGGTAGATCTCGCGCCGCCACGGCTTGGCCATCTCGACGCGGCGGGCGCCCATGAGCCGGCCCTTCTGCTCGGAGCTGGCGAACACGTACGAGTGGATGGTGCCGACCTGCTCGACGTCGACGCCCAGCGTCTTGCAGACCTGGGCCAGGCGCAGCTCGTGATCGGCGGCGTACACCTCGATGTCCTCCGCGATCGTCGGTCGGTTGGCGTAGTGGATCACGAAGTGCCGGGTCCGGTGCTCGCCGCCCAGCTCGGCCCAGATGTCCTCGGCATCGATGGCGTACCCGAGGGTGGCGGCGTGGTACCGCAGCGCCAGCGCGATCAGGGCCGCCGGCGCTGCCGCGGCGAGCGCGGCGAACGCCGGCCGGTGGCGGCGGCCGCGCCGGCGCACTCGCAGCGACGGCGCGTCGAGCAGCACCGTCGCGGCGCCGAGCAGCGCCAGCACGGTGGCCAGCTGTTCGAGCCGCGCCCAGTACAGCGCCGCGCCGAGCCGGATGTCCTCGTCGTAGAGGTTGCCGGGGAAGAAGCCGACCAGCGGGCTGTAGCTGAACACCGGCGGCTCGCTGTAGAAGCGGTACAGGCCGAGGGCGACGAAGCCGACCGCCACCAGCCACGGCGCCAGCGCGCCGATCCACCGCGTGCGGCCGACGATCAGCCCGACGACGACGCCGCCGCCGGCGCCCAGCACCGTCGACGCCACGGCCAGGGTGGCGTACGCCTCGAGGCCGTAGCGCCAGTCGCAGGTCGGTGCCCACAGGCCGTGGAGGGCGGCGCCGGCGAACGGGATCGCGATGACCAGCAGCGGTGCCAGCAGCGCGCGGCCGACCAGCGCCAGCACCAGGCGGGGCGGGGCGACGGCGCGGTCGATCGGACGTGCGGGCGTGGCCTGGGCGCGTCGGACCAGGGCGGCGCCCAGATCGAGTCCGGCCAGCGAGCCCAGGGCGGCGGCGACCAGCGCCAGCTCGAACCCGACCACCCCGAACAGCGGCAGCTGGATCAGCAGCGCGGTGACGGCGAAGGAGACCCCGACCCAGACCCGAAACCGCCACGAGCCGAACAACCCGCGGGTGGCGAGGGCGATGGTCGGGTCGACCGGAGGGGGAAGGCGGAGCCGAGCCACGCGGGAACGGAGATGCTACAGTGGGCGCCGAGCATGGACGAGCCTGGACCGGGCGAACGACGAGGGGAGCTGCGGGCACCGATCGCACTCAAGGTCGAGTACAAGCGCCTCAACACGTTCTTCGCCGACTACACGCGCAACATCTCGCGCGGCGGCACGTTCATCCGCACCACCCGACCGCTGCCGATCGGGACCGAGTTCATCTTCCAGCTCTTCGTGCCCCATCTGGATGAGGCGCTGCAGGTCCAGGGCGAGGTGCAGTGGGTGGTGACCGAGGCCGACGTCGCCGAGGGACGGCAACCCGATCCCGGCATGGGCATCCGCTTCACGTACCGGCAAGGCTCGACGCAGGAAGAGATCGACCGGGTCGTGGAGCGCCTGATGGTCGAGAGCCTGGGCCAGCGGCTGTACTCGAAGCTCATGGAACAGTCGCGAGACAAACCCGGCACCTGAGTGCGAGAGTAGGCCGTCCGTGGGCCGCGCCCGATATCTTCCACCCAACCTGATCACCGGCGCGAGCATCGTCTTCGGGCTGATCTCGATGGGCAGCGCCCATCGCGGCGACTGGCGGCTGGCCGGCTGGCTCATCATCTATGCGGTGCTCTCGGATCGCCTCGACGGTCTGGTGGCGCGCCGCCTGCGGGCCACCAGCGAGCTCGGCGTGCAGCTCGATTCGTTCGCCGACTTCCTCAACTTCGGCGTGGCGCCCGCGTTCCTGATGTACACGTTCCTGACCTCGCCCGAGATGATCGACGGCGCGGTCGCGCTGCCGTTCGATCACGGCAGCGGCCGCGTGTACCTCATCACCGGCTGCATCGTGTGGGTGCTGGCCGCGGTGTTCCGCCTGGCGCGCTTCAACGTCGCGGCCGACAAGGAGATCCCGACCCGGCTCTACTTCGGCGTGCCGACCACGCTCGCCGGCGGCCTGCTGACGATCTGGTTCCTGGCCTTCCTCAAGTACCGCGTCCCGGGCGACACCTTCGGCGGCGCCAAGCTGTTCGGTAACGAGCTGACCACGCCGCGCGCGGTGTGGTTGGCGCTGCCCGGCGCGATGATGCTCGGTGCCTTCATGATGGTGTCGTCGTTGCGCATGCTCAAGATCGCGCGCGCCGAGAGCCTGCTCATCACCGTGTTCCTGCTGCTCAACGTCGCGGTCGGCTACGTGCTTGGCTTCGCGCAGATGTACCCCGAGTACTGCGTGTGGATGCCGACCGCGTGGATCGTGATCTTCCTGGTCTGGGGACGGCTGGCCGAAGAGGCGCGCTACTTGCGCCCGCCGCCATTGTTCCCTGCTACACCTACGGACCCGCCGGGGGATTAGCTCAGTGGGAGAGCATTGGCTTTGCAAGCCAAGGGTCAGGGGTTCGACCCCCCTATCCTCCACGGCACGAACTACGACCGACGCCGACCCAGCTTGCTGAGCTGGAGGCTGTCGCTGCCGACCCGCTGCGCGGTGGCCTCGATCTCGGCGACCCGCGCCGCCTCCCACGCCGGCTCGACCGCCGTCCTTGGCGTCGCGCCCGGCTTGACCGGGAACCGGCTCATCGCGTGCTCGGCGAGCGCGGTGATGGTCAGGCTGGGATTGACGCCCAGGTTGGCCGGGATCATCGAGCCGTCGATGACGTAGAGCCCGGGGTGGCCGAACGCCTCGCAGCTGGCATCGACGACCCCGCCGGCCGCCGACCCGGCGATGACGGCCCCGCCCAGGATGTGGGCGGTGGTCGGGACGTCGAACAGCACCTCGAGGAACGACGACTTGGCGACCCCGTCGATCTTGGTGGCGAACGCGCGCGCCACCTGGTTGCCGAGTGGGATGTAGGTCGGGTTGGCGGCGCCATCGCCGCGCGAGGTGTCGAGCGCCTTGCGCCACAGCCGGCGCCAGCGTCGGCGCATGCCGAGCGAGATCGAGTTGTCGAGGGTCTGCATGACCAGCAAGAACACGCCGCGGCGCGCGCTGCCGAACGGCCACAGCGAGCGCGCGAAGTCGATCGGGTGGCGCACGACGTTGCCGAGGTACCTGAGCCAGCGCGGCGCGCCGGGACCGCCGTCGGTCAACAGCGTCGCCAGCGGCGCCAGGGCGTCGGAGCCGTCGCTGTAGCGCACGATCTCGACGTGGGTGTCGGGGTCGGGGTGGATCGACGACGAGATCGCGATGCCGTGGTCGTAGCGCAGCCCGGTGCGGCGCGACTTCACGGCCAGGATGGCCTCGCTGTTGGTGCGCACGGTGCGGCCGAGCACCTCCGAGAGCGCCGGCAGGTGGCCGCGCGCCTTGCACTCGAGCAGGAGCTGCACGGTGCCGAGCACGCCGGCCGACATGATGACGCGGCGGGCGCGCAGCACCTGGCGATCGCGCGCCAGCCAGGCGCCGCTGCGCTCGTGCGTGACCTGGTACCCGCCGCCGGGCAGGGCGCGGACGTCGGTGACGGTGCGCATCGGCCGGACCTCGGCGCCCAGCCGCTCGGCGAACCACAGGTAGTTGCGATCGAGGGTGTTCTTGGCGCCATGGCGGCAGCCGACCATGCAGCCGCCGCACAGCGTGCAGCCGCTGCGCTCGGGGCCGGCGCCGCCGAAGTACGGATCGGGCACCGCCTCGCCGGGGCGACCGAAGTAGACCCCGACCGGGGTGGTCACGTAGGTGTCGCCCTTGCCGAGGTCGTTCGCGATCTCGGCCAGCACGCGATCGGGCTCGCCCTCGATCTGGTTCTGCTGCACGCCGAGCATGAACTGGGCGCGGCGGTAGAAGGGCAAGAGCGCGGTCTTCCAGTCGGCGAGGTCACGCCACGCCGGGGCGTCGAAGAAGGCGTCGGGCGGCACGTACAGGGTGTTGGCGTACACCAGCGAGCCACCGCCGACGCCGGCGCCCGACAGCACGAAGACGTCGGACAGGAACGACAGCCGCAGGATGCCGAAGCATCCCGCGCGCGGCATCCACAGCGACTTGCGCACATTCCAGTTGGTGCGCGGGAAGTCGGCGGCGGCGAAGCGGCGACCGCGCTCGAGGACCACGACCGAGTAGCCCTTCTCGACCAGGCGCAGCGCCGACACCGAGCCGCCGAAGCCGGAGCCGATGATGACGACGTCGACCTCGCCGTCGGCGGTGTCGTGATCGGGCGCCGGCGCCGCGCTCACGCCGGCCAGCGCTCGCGCGGATGGACGCCGAGGATCACGTCGAGCGCACGCTCGGCGATCGCGCTGATGGTGTGCGACGGGTTGCGCAGCGCGCTGGCCGGCAACACGCTGCCATCGATGACGTGAACGCCCGGGTTGTCGCGCAGGCCGAGGTCAGTGGCCGACACCACGGCGGTGTCGTCGTCGCCCATCCGACAACCGCCGACCGGGTGCACGGTGAACGCGGTGCGGCTGAGCTCCCACGGCGAGTCGGCGAGCTCGCCGCCCAGCCCGCTGATCATGGCGCGCGCGGCCGCGATCGAGCCGGCCGGCGGCGCGTACGCAGCGCCGCTGGTGACGGCGATGCCGGCCTGATCGCGGACCGAGATGTTGCCGCCGGTGCCGGCGCCCTGGCGCCCGATGATCGCGATGCCGAGCATGTGGCGACCGTAGTCGCGGAAGCGCTCCTTGTAGGCCTGACCCCACGGCTTGGTGATCCCGCGCGGTCGGGTCTCCAGCATGACGGTCGCGCCGACCGGGATGCCATGGACGTCCTCGAGGACGTAGTCGCCGAGGTCGACGTGGGTCATCATGACCGCGCCCTTGTAGCCGTCGACGATCTGGGGCACGAAGCCGCCCTGCAGGAAGTCGCCGGTGCCGTCGATGCCGCGGCCGAGCTGCGCGGTCGGGAAGCTCCGCAGCGGCAACCAGCCGCGCGGCAGGTCGGCGGCCAGCGAGCGCTCGAGCAGGACCGGCGATTCGATGGCGCCGCACGCGACCACGACCCGGTCGCCCTCGACGTGGACCATCGGGCCGTCGTTGACGCGGTGGTAGTCGCGCGCCACGGCGTCGGTCTTCCAGCACGTCACGCGGTAGCGATCGCCGTGGCGCGCGATGTACGCCGCCTTGCGTCGGGTCCGCACCGTCAGCCGGCCGGTGCGCACGGCGTCGGCGAGGTAGGTGTGCGCCATGGTCGTCTTCTTGCCGAAGCCACAGATCGGCACGCACCAGCCGCACGCGGTGCAGCCCGACAGCGCCAGCGGGTTCGGCACCGGCGGCGGCAGACCGGCGGCGGCGGCGCCCTGCGCGAAGACCCGCGCGCGCGGGAACTCGGTGGCGCCCGGCAAGGTCGCGATGCCGAGCCGGGCCTCGACGCGGGCGTAGTACGGATCGAGGTGAGCGCGCGTCCAGCCCTCCGGCCAGCCTTCGAAGGCGGCGATCGGCGCCCGCAGGTGGATGGCCGAGTACACCAGCGAGCCGCCGCCCAGGCCCATGCCCTGCGCGACCAGCAGCTTGGGCTTGGTGCGCAGGTAGTCGTGCGGATAGTCGCGGAGCAGCCGGAACAGGAACGCCGGATCGGCCACCTGGGGCGCCGCCTGCTGCCGCCAGTCCTCACCCATCTCGAGCAGCTCGACGGTGTGGCCGGCCTCGGTGAAGCGCTTGGCGGCGATCGAGCCGCCGAAGCCGGAGCCGATGATGATGACGTGCGACATCAGGTCGGCTCGTCGAGGTCGGTGCGCAGGCTCAGCCACCACGCCGTGATCGCGCCGGTCGTCGTCGACAGGCGCCAGGTGCCGGCCGCGGGACCACCGGCGGCGGTGGTCACGGTGTGGTCATCGACGACCACGGTCGGCATCGCCCCGGCGGCGACCGTCAGCTCGTGATGACGGCCGTCGGGACCGTCGAGGCGCATGCGGAGCGGGTGCGGCGGCTTGCCATCGGTCATCGCCGTGACCCGCACGCTGCTCACCTGCCCGGGACCAGCGACGACGACGGTGGCGCCGCTGGCGCGATGGACGCCGGCGGCGCTGTGGGCTGCGTAGCCGGCGCTGGCGCCCGGGAACTCGGTGAACGTGGTGCCGATGGCGTGGGTCAGGCCGCCGAAGAAGCTCAGCTTGGTCAGCGCGAGCACACCCTCGTAGACCGGCCGGTACCACGACTGGATGAGGAGGCCGCGGACGCCCATCCGCTCCTCGAGCGCCTGCTCGCGCCCGGCCGGCGACAGGTCGACGAAGCGGTTACCGAAGTGGCGCACGAAGCACCAGTCGTCGAGATCGGTGACCAGCTCCGACAGGTAGCCGACCACCGGATGGGCCGGATCGAGGATGGTGTCGAGGGCGCCGCTCTCGATCGCGCCCGGCGAGCCGGCGGCGGAGGGGATGAACGTCGCCGCCATCGCGCCGATGGTGTCGACCTGGTGGTCGCTGGCCGGCTCGGGCGCCAGGTCGCGCTTCATCCACGGCCGGCAGCCGGCGAGCGGCGTCCCGATCGCGATGGCGCCGGTGTAGAGGAACGTGCGCCGGCGCATCGGCAACCGCTAGCGCGCGTACTCGGAGGCGCGGGTCTCGCGCACCACGACGACCCGGATGCTACCGGCGTAGCTGGCCTCGGCCTCGATGGCGCGCGCGATGTCGCGCGACATCACCAGGGCCTGGGCGTCGTCGACCTGGTCGTTCTGCACCATCACGCGGACCTCGCGGCCGGCCTGCAGCGCGAACGCCTTGGACACGCCATTGAAGCGGGTGCAGATGGCCTCGACATCCTCGAGCCGCTTGATGTACGTGGCCAGGGTTTCGCGCCGGGCGCCCGGTCGGGCCGCCGACAGCTGGTTGGCGGCGTCGACGACGTGATCGAGCAGCGACGCCGGCGGGACACCGCCGTGATGGGACGCGATCGCCTGGCTCACCTTGGGTGACTCGCCGTGCTTGCGCGCCAGCTGGGCACCGACCTCGGCGTGATCGCCCTCGTGATCGTGGTCGATGGCCTTGCCGATGTCGTGGAGCAGACCGGCGCGGCGGGCCAGCTTGATGTTGATGCCCAGCTCGGTGGCCATCAGGCCGGCCAGGTAGCCGACCTCGACCGAGTGCGCGAGCAGGTTCTGAGCGTACGAGCTGCGCATCTTGAGCTGACCGAGCAGGCGGACCAGCTCGGGATGGACGCGGTGCAGGCCGAGATCGAACACCGCCTGCTCACCGGCCTCGCGGCACACCTTGTCGACGTCCTTCTCGGCCTTCTTGACCACCTCCTCGATGCGCGTCGGGTGGATGCGGCCGTCGGAGACCAGCGCCGAGATCGCCAGCCGGCCGACCTCGCGGCGCACCGGGTTGAAGCACGAGATCGTGAGCGCCTCGCTGGTGTCGTCGATGATGATGTCGACGCCGGTGGCGGCCTCGAGGGCGCGGATGTTGCGGCCCTCGCGGCCGATCAGGCGGCCCTTCATGTCGTCGGACGGCAACGGCACCACGGCGACGGTGCGCTCGTGCACGAACTCCGAGGCGTAGCGCTGGATCGCGGTGGCGATGATGGTCTTGGCGCGGGCCTGACTCTCGCGATCGGCGTCGTCGGTGATCTTCTTGATCTCGACGGCGGCGGCGGTCTGGGCCTGGCCGCGGATCTCGTCCTCGAGCCGCTTGCGGGCCTGCTCGGCGGTCAGGCCAGCGACCTCCTCGAGCTTCTTCTTGGCATCGGCCTGCGCGGCCTCGGCCTTCTCGAGCGCGGCGTCGACCTGGCGGGTCTTGCCGTCGGCGGCCCGCTCGCGCTTCTCGATCTCGGCGTTGCGGCGCTCGGCGTCCTTGCGGGTCCGCTCGACCTCGCGCTCGCGGGTGGCAGCAGCCTCTTCCTGGCGGGTGAGCTCGGTCTTGCGGGCGCGGAGCTCGTCCTCGAGCTCGGCCTTGCGCTTCTGCGCCACCTCCTTGCCCTCGATCTCGGCGGCCTTGCGCAGCTGGTCGGCCTCGGCCTGGGCCGCGGCGCGTAGCTTGACTGACTCCTCGGATGCGGCACCGGCGGCGGTGGCCCCGCCCTTGGCGAACACGCGGGCCAGCACGACGCCGGCGATCAGGCCGGCCGCGACCGCGGCGAGGACGATGACGACGTCCATCAGCGGCGGTCCTTGGCACCGTCGGCGGCACGGTCGACGCGGCCACGGGCTCCCGGGTGGACCGCGATCTCGGTGGCGACGAGATCGACCGGCTGGTCGTGGGCGGCACGCGGCAGCTCGTCGACCAGCTGGTGCTCGAAGGCCAGGCCAACGCGCAGGGCGCTGGTCCGCGCCAGGGTGCCGTCGTACCAGCCACCACCCCAGCCGAGGCGGTAACCACCGCGATCGAACAGCAGCCCGGGCACCACGATGACCGCCAGCTCGTCGAGTGCGATCGCGGGCGCGT
This sequence comes from Myxococcales bacterium, assembly GCA_947483555.1. GTDB lineage: Bacteria > Myxococcota_A > Polyangia > Haliangiales > Haliangiaceae > UBA2376. The sequence continues at coordinate 3,974 of CANKMW010000148.1, read as the reverse complement.
CCAGCGCTGGCTCGGGAATGCCGAAGCGGCCCGGGGCCAGATCGGCGGGCGCGGCGCGATGGAACTGGAGCGTGTGATCGGCGACCGCGCGCGGGTACGCGATCACCAGGCCGCGCGCGATCGCGGCGGCGGCCAGCGCCTCACTCGAAAGCTCGCTGCGCATGGCGGCGTAGAGCGCGACCGTCGCGCCGAGCGGCAACGGGGCCAGCACCCGGGCATCGATGAGGGCGGCGGCAGCGGCGGCGGCCGCGGCGCGCTCGGCGGCCGGGACGGCATCGCGGCGCGCACGCGCCAGCCGACGCAGCGTGGGTTTCTCGGACGATGGGTCGTGCGTCGCCATGACCGCCGCGGCGCCTGGGCTCACCGCGCCATCATACGGGCGTGCTTCGAGGGATCAAGGAGCAAGCCAGCGAATCGAAAGCGAAAAGCCCGCCGGCCCGCGACACCAGGAGGCCCGATCGCGGCCTCAGGCGAGGGCGCGATAGCTGGCTTCCATCATGAAGTTGGCGAGTGGCCGCCGCACGTCATCGGGCAGCACCTGGAACCGGATGCCCATGCCGCCCTGCGAGCCGGTGGCGGCGCGGACGATCTGGCCGCGCAGGAACAGCGGTTGCGCCGTCCCCGGCAGTGTCACCTCGACGACCCCGGCGCTGCCAGGCGAGTCGAGAAAATCGGCCTCCAGGAACATGCCGAGCCGGGACAGGTCGGTGATCGTACCCTCGATGGTGGCACCCGGCGATCGGTAACAGGCCGGGAGCTGGACCGGAACGCGATGCGCGCAGCGTTTTTCCGGCATGGCGGAACCGTAGGGGAGTCGGCCCGGGGGATCAACGGTGTTCGTTGGCAGGTTGCGGCGACTTGCATCGCCGGCCTCGATCGGGCAGAGTCCGTTGCCTCGTGAAACCGGCCCACGGGCCCATAGCTCAGCGGTAGAGCAGCGGCCTTTTAAGCCGTTGGCCGAAGGTTCGAATCCTTCTGGGCTCACCACTCTGACCCCATCGTCTAGAGGCCTAGGACACCTGCCTTTCACGCAGGCGACACGGGTTCAAATCCCGTTGGGGTCGCAAGCATTGTTGAACCAGCCACCCTGATCGGGGGTTGGCGAGGGTGGCGCGGGAACGATCTCCGCGATTTGTCTCGCGTCGAGGCCGGCGCGCTGACCGGGTTCCGACCCCTCTGACTCGGGGGACGGGTCACCACGCAAATTGAACCAGGGATCATTGTCGTTCACCGCGGCCCGACCGATCGCGGCCGCGCCTTCGAGCCGCCAGACCTGCCGGTCGCCGACGCGAGCCGGGTGGAACTTGATCCCGTTCGGGAACAGCCCGAGAAAGACCTGGCGGAGATCGGCGCCGTCGAGCAGCGCCGTCCGGAGGTTGCCGAGCCGCGCGCGGACGTTCGCCTCGGCCTGGTCGACGATCGAGCGCAGTTCCGCCGGGGTGCGCCGGATGGCGCCGATCCGGACCTCCAGGCTGCGAGCGCGGTTCGCCCGCGCGCGCAGCTCGGTGACCAGCTCGGGCACGTCATCGGCGAGCGCCACGGCCTGGGTCAGCCGCCTCTGCTCCGCCTTCACGATCCGTAGCTCGTCCTCCAGCTTCGCGGCGTCCGCTTCCCGGTTCGGAAGCTGCGCCTCGATCACGGCCCGGATCTCTCCGGCCAGGGAGGTGATCATGTCGGGCGTGAGCACGTGCCGATCGAGGTACGCGACCAGCGCCCGCTCCACGTCCTCCATCGGCTGGTAGACGGTGACCGGGCAGACCGCCGGCCCGCGTACGTGGTGCTGGACGCAGGCGTAGGACTTCACGGTGCGACGCTTGCGCCGCCCGTTGGCGACGCCGACCGAGCCGTCGCACACGCCGCAGCGGGCAATCCCGGTCAGCGGGTATTTCGCGCGCGGACGCGAGATGCGCCGCGTCGACTCGGAGGTGGTGAAGTGCTCATTCGCCTTGGTCCAGGTCTCGTCATCGACGATGCGCCACTCCGGGAGGTCGAGCGTGATGACCTCGGCCAGCTCGGCGTTCACCCGCGAGACGACGCCACCGCGCCTCAGCTTCTTGACCTTGCCGTGGATGTACAGCCCGCGATACCGCGCGTTGAGCAGCATCGAGCGGATGCAGCTTGGCGCCCATGAGCCGGTTCCGCGCTTGCCGGCACGCGGGGAGGGGACGCCCTCGTTGTTAGCAAGTGGCGCCTGACCTTGCCCAAGGCCTTCCGCCCCTTCGACTACCTCTCGATCAACGAGGTGATCCTGTCGCTCAGCTACGTCGCCGAGTCCGACGGCGCGCTGCGCAAGCGTGTCGAGTCGCAGAACGCCGCGCTGGGGCCACCGCGAGCGCGGGCGCACCGCCGTCGCGGGCAAGGATCTCCAAGGCCGCCGCGCGGAGGTCGACCGGGAGTCGAGCAACCATCGTATCTAGCCGGCGGCGCACGTTTGTGTGCGCTCCCCTGGCCCATCCGAGCCGCGCCATCGCCTCATCGCGTCGGACGTGGCCGTCGGCAAAGGCGTCGATCAGCGAACCGACGTCGCCATCGTTGCGAGCCATTGCGCGCAAGGCTGCAAACACCCGCGCCCGCGTTTCGAGGATCGCGCGGCGGCCGACCGGCGCTGCGCCGCTCGCGGTGCGCACCGCAACGCTGCCGCGCTGCACCTGCAACCGGCGGCCGCGGAACAGCATCGGCAACTGGCGGTCCGAGATCTCCATGCGCACCGTGGTTCCCGGCGGGCTCCGCAACAGCCGCGTGAAGGCCGACGACGCGTCCTGGCGCAGGCTATACCCGCCGCGCGTCGTGGTTGGAGAAGTGGTGCAGGATGCCGCCGGTGGTGCGCCGCGGTGGCCGGATCGTCCCCATGGCGGCTGATGGAACCGTTGTCGAGTACGCGGAGGATCCCGACGTCATCGACGACGCCAGCTGTTCGCGAGACGAAGGCGCGGACTTCGGAGACGACGGCTGACTCGCTCAGTTCCGACACGACCAGCGGAGAGGGAGATCTGTGTCGCCGGGTGCCGGTGGCTGCCAGAGGATCGAACATTCGATCGCAACGCACGTGTCGCCCGGGCCGCAGGGCTCCGTCGTCAGTCACCACGAGCGTTCGCCACCAAGGACGCTCGCGATCGCGGGGAGGAACAGCGGCCCTGTGATGGCATCGCGCGCTCACCGCCGGCGCGTCCTCGGAGCTCGCCCTATCGCATCTCGCAGCTACCGGGGTTCATGCTGTTACGAGGCGCCCCGGATGATGCGCATCAAGGCGGCCTGATCGATGTGCGTCATCGCGGTGCCGGGTGCTGGTCACCACCGCGATGGTCATCGACAGCGTGGGCGGCGTGATCCGGAACGCCGATGGCCATCGAACCCGAGCCGGTGGCCGAGCGCGATGGCGAGGGCGTCGGGATCGGGGCCGTCAGCGATCACGCTCCCGGGTGTCGGCCTCGATGACGCGGGCGACCACGTCGCGCTCGACGAGCTTGCGCTTCTTCTTGGCGGTCTCGCGGAGGGCGGCAGCGGCGAGGCGGTCGAGATCGCGCATGGCGCCGGCGGTGGCTTCGTGCAGGAGGGCGGTGGCGTCGGTCGCGAACAGCTCGCGGTCGCAGCCGGCGTGACGGAGGCGGAGGCGGAGGTACTCGGCGGTGTCGCCGGGGACGAGGGGCTCGATCTCGAGGCGGTGATGGAGGCGCGAGTAGAGCGAGCGGTTGCGGCGCAGGGCGAGGCGGTCGCGGAGTTCGGGTAGGCCGACGAGCACGATGGATAGCAGCGCGCGGCTGTCCCAGTTGTAGTTGAGCAGGATGTGGAGGTGGTCGAGGGTGTCCTGGTGCAGCAGGTGGGCCTCGTCGAGGAGGAAGACGGGGTGAACGCGCTCGCGGGCGAGTTCCTCGACGTGGCTCGACACGGCGTAGAAGAAGTTGCCGGCGGTGGCGGTGGGCGCCAGGCCGAGCGCGAGGCAGAGCTGGCGGTAGAAGTCGCGGCGGCCGAGGGTG
>CANKMW010000147.1 GCA_947483555.1 Myxococcales bacterium | reverse complement strand
TCGCAGCCCTTGATGGGCGTGAGGTAGTCCTCGACCGCGGCCAGCGAGTTGGCCAGCGGCGTGGGCCCGGTGCCGCGCAGCTCGCAGTCACCGCCGCCGGCGAAGTTGCAGTAGTTGCCCTGGATCTGGGTGTTGTCGAAGTTGGTCTCGGCGCCGTCGAGCCAGCGCAGGTGCTGGTTGATGTCGGCGCCGAAGCCGACCAGGATGTCGGCGCCGCGCCGCGGCGGCCCGCAGTTGCCGGCGTAGTTGATGCACTCCTCGTTGGGCACCGAGTCCTTGAGCACGGCCAGCATGCCGCTCGAGCCGCCGTTGACGGTGCAGGCCGGCACCGGCGCCGGTCCGTTGTTGCCGACCGGGTTGTCGTAGCTGCAGCAGATCGCCGCGCACTCGAAGTTGTGGGCCATCTGGCAGCTGCGATCGACCAACTGGTCCTGGTGGTAGCGGGCCAGCGAGAAGTCGATCTGCGGGTACGCCGAGATGACCTGGTTGAGCGCGTTCTTGGCCTTGAACAGACGCGAGTCGTCGGCCAGGCCGTTGGCGTTGTGATCGAGGCCGGGGTGGAGGGCCGAACCGTCGCCGAACGTGGGCACGCCGCCCAGCGTCCCCAGCATCGAGCCCGAGGTGTCCACGATGATGGTGAAGCGGGCGCGGCTGTCGTTGACCGGGCCCTGGCAGGCCGGCACGTCGGGGGCGCAGGTCTGGGGCACGCCGCCCATGCACGACGGCATCGACGAGCTGCCGCAGTTGAGCACCGGCATGTTCTCGTCGATCTGGTCGTCGAAGTCGTTGTCGAAGCCGTCGCAGAACTCGCCGACGTAGCCGCCCGAGATCTGCAGTTCGCCGACGCCACCGCCGGCCTCGCCGCGGCAGATCGTGCTCACGCCGCCGGCCGCGCCGGCAACGCCGAACACCGCGCGGTCGTTGATGGTCGAGGTCACCGACAGGACCGAGACGATGCCGCCGCCGCCGCCGCCGCCGCAGTCGTCGGCCTGCGTGCCCTGCTGGGCCGGTGCCACGCACTCGCCGGTGGGATCGGTCGACAGGCCCTGGGTGTCGCCGCCCAGACCGCCGGCGGCGCTGACCACCGCGGTGGCGCCGATGGTCACGTTTTCGCCGACGACGAAGATGGTGCCGCCGGCGCCGCCGCCGGCCGAGTCGTTGCCGTTGCCACAGCCACGTCGCCCGTTGGCGTCGAGCGTGCCGTCGATCGTGACCTGGCCGGCGCCGCCATCGAGGCCGGCGAGCACGATGCGGCCGCCGCCGCCGCCCGAGACGTTCACGGTGGTGCCGTCGCCGTCGCGACAGCCCTTGTCGCCGCCCGACGCGCCGAACTCGGATTGGTAGATCGAATGGAAGAAGGCCGCGCCTGCGACCGTGGGCAGACCGTCGCCGTTGCGGCAGTCGGTGACGTTGGTGCAGCTCGGTACGCCCGAGCCGTTGTAGGTCACCGAGTTGCCGCAGTTCTCCTCGTAGCCGGCCGGGAACGAGCCGGGATTGTCCTTGGTGCCGCGGCCGCCGCCGCCGAAGTGGGCGCCGCCGCCGCCCGAGTCGCGCAAGGAGCAACCGCCGCGGCCGGCGGCGGTCGCGTTCGGTCCGGTGCCGTCGCCGCAGATCCGGGTCTGGTAGCCGCGGCCGCGCGCGGTGATCCGCGAGCCGGCGCCGATCAGGATCGTGCGCGCGCGCAGCTCGAGGTTGCCGGTGAGGATCTTGTTGCCGCTGCCGTCGTGGGTGTTGACCTCGATGACGCCGCCGTTGATCACGCGGACGTTGTTGAAGGTCTGCACGCCCGAGAGCTGGCAGGTGATGCCGTCGACGACCAGGTCGCCGGCGGTCGGGACACACGGTGCGGCGTCGGCGCGCGTCGGCATCGCGAGCGATGCCACGCACACCGCACCCGGCAGGAGGCGGCGGATCATCCTCGCTCGATCCTAGAGATCGCGAGAAGCGGCGCCAAGCCCGTCGGGACCGCCGAAGGTGTGGGGTGGGGTAGCCTGCGCCCGGTACGGCGTGAGTCACGCCGAGGGCCTCGGCCAACACGGGTCGGCCTTGATCGCGCCCTCGAGGCCGGCGTCGGCCAGCTTGCCGACGTGGCGCAGGGTAGCGTTGGTCAAGGTGTAGGTCGAGGTGCGGGGCACCGCTCCCGGCATGGTGGCCACCGAGCACACGTTTCATCACCGACGAGAAGGGCGTACGCGGTGGGCTGCAAGTGATCACGACCGACGCGGACGAGCCGCGGTAGCGACGACGGTCGGGCTACTCGGACTCCTGGGCCCGGTGTCGTTCGCGCTGCGCGGGGTCTTCCTCGAACCTGCCGCTCCACTCGACGATCGGGAGCCAACCGGCGACCGCCCAGGCCAGGAACGTCGCCGCTCCGCGCTTGGCCAGATCGACGCCGCGGCCGTCCGCGCCGGGTGGCGACGTCGCCGCCGGTCGCTCGCCGGGCGGCGGGATGCGTGCCTCGGTCTCGACTGCCCACGGGTTCCCGCTCGGCTCCTCGGTCGGATTGCGAGTCGGATCCGGATCGCGCCGCGGCTGGTTCCAGTCCTCGCGCAGCACGCCGGGGCCCACGCCGCTGCTCACGCACGCACCGGCCACGGCCACGGCGAGCAGGGCGCCGCGATGGATGCGCACGACGGTTGGACCGTCGCCGCCCGGCCCGGGTTGCCCGGCCGGGTCAGCGGACGCGGTACGAGATCTCGACGTGCTGGCACGCCGTGGCGTCGCGAGCGGCGAGCGGCTCGTAGCGCCAGCTCCGCGCCTCATCGACGAACGCGGCGTCGAGCGCGGTGATGCCGCTGCTGCGCGCCACCGCCGCCGATGAGACCGCACCATCGCCACCGACGCACAGGCGCAGGTGGGCGCGAGCCTGACCGCCGAGCTCGGAGGTCACGCGATGCGAGAGGCGGTCCGCCGAGCGCGGCGCCACCGGCGTGGTGAGCCGGGCCGGGAATGACGGGTTGGTCGCGTCCTCGACGACCAGGTCGACCTGGAGCCCCGAGCGCGGCTCGGTGGCGACGCTGGGGCCGCGGGTCGCCGACGACGAGGCGCATGCGGCGGCAGGAATGATCGCGAACGCAAGGACGATGATCTTCATGGCTGACTCTCCTGACGGCTCGCCCATTGCGATGGACGTGCCAGCGCGCGAGCGCCGGCAACGTCGCGGGTTGACACGCCGCACTGCGGTCCGCGCTCGTCAGGAGGCCGGCCGCGCGACGTCGCACGCCGTCGCACGTCGCAGCGCACGCAGGTGTGGTACCGATCGGTATGCGCCGCTCGTCGATGTTTGCCGCCGCCGTCGTGGTTGCCTTGTTCGGGTCGTGCGTCTGCAGCGCCAAGCTGGGCGGCACGGTCGAGGTCAACGGCGAGAAGCTGTCGTTCGGCTCGTGCCGCAGCGGCGCGGTCTACGGCTTTCGCGGCGTCGAGCTGTCGTCAGGAACCGGCCTCAGGCTCCGGATCGGCGCCCTGCGAACCGGCGCCGCCGGCGTGGTCGTGATGCCCAAGGGCGTGGCGGTCGGCACCGATCTCGGCGTGCCGTGCGGCTCGTTCTCGATCTCCAATCAGAACAGCACCATCAACGGCGTCAAGAACGTCGAGGGCAAGGCCGTGCTCGAGTGCGAGGCCAACGGCTTCAAGATCAAGGGCGAGGTCACGTTCGAGAACTGTCACTGACCCATCACCGCCGAGGCAAGCGCGGCAGGGGCAGCGGCTGCGTCGGCCGCGCCGCGCGCACGCGGGCCGCCAGCGACACGTCGGTCTGGTCGAACGGATCGACCTCGGTGGGAGCAGGGGGCAAGGGCGGGGGCACCCGTGGCTGGTCCAGGGTCCCGAACGGGCGTGCCAGCAGGCCAGGCTGGGTCGGCTCCTCGCCGTCCTCGAACTCCTCCTCACGAAAGACGCGCAGGCGCGAGCTGGTGCGGTCGGGCAGTAGATGGACCATGGTCGTCGATTCCCCCTTCACCCCATACCGGCGACGCCCCCGGCCCGGCCACGACAACCTGGGTGCGAATCTTCGCGCTGTCGCGCCTGTCGCACCCGGGAATAGCCCCTGGCCCGGTCCAGTTGACACGGCAGCCGGGCCGCTCTACATGTTCGCAGAATCCACCGTGCTTTCGAGGCCGTATGTCTGATCGCCAGTCCGAAGATGTCGTTCGTTTCCAGGGGCGCTTTGCCGCCCTCAAGGCCGAGGTCGGCAAGGTGCTGGTCGGGCAAGACGACATGCTGCACCGGCTGCTGCTCGGCCTGCTCGCCGGGGGCCACGTGCTGCTCGAGGGCGTGCCCGGGCTGGCCAAGACGCTGGTCATCCGCACCCTCGCCCAGGCGCTCGACGGCAACTTCTCGCGCATCCAGTTCACGCCCGACATGCTACCCGGCGACGTGATCGGCACCCAGGTGTTCAACCCCCGCGAGGGCACCTACTCGGTCAAGAAGGGGCCGGTGTTCGGCAACTTCGTCCTCGCCGACGAGATCAACCGCGCCCCGGCAAAGGTGCAGTCGGCGCTCCTCGAGGCCATGCAAGAAGGCCAGGTGACGCTCGGCGAGCACACCTTCAAGCTGGCCGAGCCGTTCCTGGTGCTGGCGACCCAGAACCCGATCGAGCAGGAGGGCACCTACCCGTTGCCCGAGGCCCAGCTCGATCGCTTCATGCTCAAGGTTCGCGTCGGGTACCCGAGCCGCGACGACGAGGTCAAGGTCCTCGATCGGATGGCCGGCACCGGCGCCGAGCCGACCGTCGACAAGGTGATGGGCTGCGACGAGATCCTGGCGGCGCGCGACGTGGTGCGCCACGTCTTCGTCGATGACAAGGTCAAGCGTTACGCCGTCGACCTGGTGGCCGCCACCCGCGATCCCAAGGCCGCCGGGGTCCCCAACCTGGCCAACCTGATCGACAACGGTGCCTCGGTGCGGGGCTCGATCGCGCTCATCAAGGTCGCCAAGGCGGCGGCGGTGCTGGGCGGCCGCAGCTACGTCAGCCCGCACGACGTCAAGAGCATCGCCGTCGACGTGCTCCGCCACCGCGTGCTGCCCAGCTACGAGGCCGAGGCCCAGGGCAAGACCTCCGATCACCTGATCGCGCAGGTGCTCGAAAACGTCCCGGTCCCCTGACCCGGCAGCCGAGCCGCCATCGTGTTGCCCGCCGAGCTCGCCCGCGAGGTCAAGCGCATCCAGTTCGTGACCGGTCGTCAGGTCGCCAACGTGATGGCCGGTGCCTACCTGTCCGTCTTCAAGGGCCGCGGCATGGAGTTCGACGAGGTCCGGCCCTACGTGCCCGGCGACGACGTGCGCTCGATCGACTGGAACGTCACCGCGCGCACCGGCGAGCCGCACATCAAGCGCTACGTCGAGGAGCGCGAGCTGACGGTGATGTTGCTGTGCGACATCAGCCAGTCACAAGATTTCGGTTCGGGTCGGCGCAGCAAGCTCGAGGCTGCGGTCGAGCTGTGCGCGCTGCTGGCGCTGGCGGCGGTCGACAACGGCGACAAGGTCGGCCTCCTGCTCTTCCACGGTGGCGCCGACACGTACATCCCACCCCGCAAAGGTGACAAGCACGCGCTGCGCATCATCCGCGAGGTGTTCGCGCGCGGCCACGAGCCGGCGCGAGCGCGCCCGAGCTGGAACCCGACCGAGCTGCCGCGCCGGTTGTGGGCGTGGTGGAAGAAGCTCGACGACGTCAGTCGCAGCGGCCGGCGCGCGACCAGCATCGCCGCCGCGCTCGAGCTGTGCCGCAAGGTGCTGCCGCGGCGCGCGGTGGTGTTCCTGGTCAGCGATTTCCTCGACGAGGGGTACCTCGAGGTCCTGCGCCACGCCAATCGCAAGCACGACGTGGTGGCGGCGCTGGTGACCGATCCACGCGAGCTCGCGCTGGTGCCGGCCGGGCTGGTCACGCTCGAGGACGCCGAGACCGGGCGCACCCGGCTGGTCGACACCCGCTCGGCCGTCTATCGCGAGCGGGCCGCCGCCGAGGGCGCGGCGCGACTCGAGCGGCTCGCCGAGGGGCTGCGCGCCAGCGGCGTCGATCTGATGCGCATCGACGCCCAGAGCTCGGTGGTGGAGCCGGTGCTGCGGTTCTTGCGCGAGCGCCAGCGGAGGCTGCGGCGATGAGGCGGGTCACGATCAGCACCCTCGCCGTCGCGCTGCTGATCGCCGGCTGCGGCGGTGGCGGTCAGCGGGCGCCAGCCGAGCGTCGGGTCGAGCCACCGCCCGACGCGGTGGCCAAGGTGACCGAGCTCGGGCCGGTCAAGGCGACGGTGCAGGTGTGGCCGCTGGCGCCCACGCTCGGCGACCCCATCTACCTGCGCCTCACGATCGAGCAGAAGCCCGGGACCGCGGGCGTCAAGGCGCCGTTCCAGCACGAGGCGCTGGGCCGCTTTCACGTCATCGGCTGGACGCCGGCGAGCGAGCGGCGCGACGACGGCAGCGTCGTCGACGAGCAGACCTACACGCTGGAGGCGCCGGGCAGCGGCAAGTTCCGCGTCCCGCCGCTGCGGATCGAGGTCGGTGCGGAGGAGCTGCTCACCGAGGAGCTGCCGGTGACGATCGCGCCGGTCGATCCGGCGCGCGCCAGCGAGCCGCTGGCCCCGGGCCGAGCGGCGCTGCCGCCGCGCACCACCGTCAACTACGTGCCGCTGTTCCTGGTCGGCGCCCCGCTGCTGATCGGGCTGCTCGCGTTGCTGGTGGTCGGCATCGTCGCGCTGCGCCGCCGCGCGGTCCGCCAGGCGCGGGTCTCGGCGTACGACGAAGCCGTGGCCCGACTCGAGGCGCTGGGTGGGCGCGGGGCCCCCGATGATGCCGGCGCCGACGGCTGGTTCGTCGAGCTGTCGGCGATCGTGCGTCGCTACCTCGAGGGTCGCTACGGCGTGCGCGCGCCCGAGCTCACCACCGAGGAGTTCTTGCAGGAAGCGCGACGCGCGGCCGGCCTGGCGACCGCGCAGCGCGAGTTGTTGCTGGCGTTCCTCGAGCGATGTGACCGGGTGAAGTTTGCCGGTTACCGGCCCGATGCCGACGAGTCGATCGCCACGCTCAAGGCGGCGCGCGCGTTCGTCGAGGACACCCGGGTCCGGACCCAGGAGGCGGCGTGACGGTCTTCGGCGTCCAGTTCTTGCACCCGTGGTACCTGCTGGCCGCGCTGGCCGTGATCCCGGCGGTGTGGTGGGCGCATCGTTCCGCCGGTCGCGTGGTGTTCTCGTCGCTGGCCGCGCTGCCGACCGAGTCGACCTGGCGCACCCGCCTGGCCTGGATCCCCGACGCGCTGGTCGCGATCGCCGTGCTGTCGTTGTGCGTCGCGCTGGCCGGACCGCGGCGCGGACAGCGCGACAGCCGGGTGCGAACCGAGGGCATCGCGATCGCGATGGTGGTCGACATCTCGGGCTCGATGCGCGCGCTCGATCTGTCCGAGCGCGACCGCGAGTTGACCCGGCTCGACGCCGTCAAGCGGGTGTTCGAGCAGTTCGTGCTCGGCGGCGGTGGCCTGCGCGGCCGCGCCGACGACGCCATCGGCCTGGTGTCGTTCGCACGCTACGCCGACACCCGCAGCCCGCTGACGCTCGACCACGGCAACCTGGTCGCCGCGGCGCGCGCGCTCGAGCTGGTGACCGAGCAGTCGGAGGACGGCACCGCGGTCGGCGAGGGGCTGGCGCTGGCGGTCGAGCGGCTGCGCGAGGCGCCGATGCGCAGCAAGGTGGCGATCGTGCTCACCGACGGCGTCTCCAACGCCGGCGAGATCGCCCCGCTGGCCGCCGCCGAGCTGGCCCGCGACGCCGGGGTCAAGGTCTACACCGTCGGCGCCGGCACCAACGGGATGGCCCCGATCCGGGTCGACGATCCGTTCGGTGGCCAGCGCCTGGTCTCGACCCGGGTCGAGATCGACGAGGAGACCATGCGGGCGATCGCGGAGCGCGGCGGTGGCCAGTACTTCCGGGCCACCGACGCCGACGGGCTGCGGCGCGTCTATCGCGAGATCGACCGCCTCGAGCGCACCGAGATCACCGAGATCAAGTTCCTCGAGTACGATCAGTTCTACGGCTGGTTCGTGGTGGCGGCGATGGTGGCGGTGGCGCTGGCGCTCGGCCTGCGCGGCACCGTGCTGCGGAGGCTGCCATGAACGACTTCTTCGCCTGGCCGGACTGGGACTGGGTTCATCCCGGCCGGGTCCACTGGCTGTGGGCGGTGCTGGCGCTGGTCGCGGCGCTGGCCGCCCTCGAATGGCGCGGCCGCGACGCCCTCGGCCGCTTCCTGTCGCCGGTGATGCAACGGCGGCTGGTGACCCGGCCGTCGGTCGGCCGCACGGTGGCCCGGCTGGTGCTGGTGACCGTGGCGCTGTTCGCGTGCGTGCTGGCGCTGATGAGGCCGCGGTCGGTGGCCGGCGGCGAGACCGTGATCAGCTCCCGAGTCGCCGCCGACGTGGTGGTCGTGCTCGACGTCTCGAAGAGCATGCTGGCCGAGGACGTGGCGCCCAACCGGCTGGTGCGGGCGCGGGCCGAGATCGCCGGCATGGTCAAGCAGCTCGACGGCCAGCGCGTCGGCCTGGTCGTGTTCGCCGGACGCGCGGTGACGCTGTGCCCGCTCACGCCCGATCAGGCGTTCTTCAACCTGGCCCTGCGCGGCGTCGACACCCGCAGCGTGTCGCGCGGCGGCACCCGGATCGGCGACGCGGTGCGCACCGCGGTCAAGGCCTTCCCGACCGGGCCGGGGGCCAAGCTGATCGTGCTGATCACTGATGGCGAGGATCACGAGAGCGATCCACTCGAGGCGGCGCGCCAGGCCAAGGCGGCCGGCGTCCGCGTGGTGGCGGTGGGACTGGGCTCGGAGCAAGGCTCGCCGATCGTGATCACCGATCCGAAGACCGGGGCCCGCACCGACATGCTCCATGACGACCAGCCGGTGATCTCGCGGCTCGATGGCGAGACCCTGCGCAAGATGGCGCTCGAGACCGACGGCGCCTACGTACCGGCCGGCACGTCGGCGCTCGATCTGGAGTCGATCGTGCGCGAGCACATCACGCCGATCCTGCGCGCCGAGGCCGACCAGGCGCTGCGCGTGGTGCCGGCCGAGGAGTACGCCTGGATGGTGGCCCTGGCACTGATCGCACTGCTGGCGGCGCTCGGCGTCGGTGCCTACGCCGAGAGGCCGTCGTGAGCCCAACGATGGCTTCGGGGCCCGGCTCCGTGCTGACGCGCTTGCGCGTCAGCCGGTGGGGCCGGGTCGCGGCGATCGTCGCGGTGATGGTGGCGCTGGCCGCGGCCGGCTGCTTCGAGGGACCGCCGCACCCGGGCCGGGTCCGCTACAACGAGGGCGTCGCGGCCCTGAACGACGGCAAGCTCGATGACGCGGCCACCGCGTTCCTCGACGCCCGCAGCGCCGCCGGCTACGATGGCGAGTTGCGCTACCGCGCCGCGTTCAACCTCGGCGCCACCTACGCCGCGCAAGGTGCGGCGGCCGCCGCCGAGGGTGAGGCCCGCAACGCCGACACCGCGATCGATCGCTACCGCCAGGCCGTGGGCTGGTTCTCCGACGCGCTGCGCTTGCAGGCCGACGACGTCGATGCGCGGGCCAACCTCGAGCGCGTGCAGGCTCGGATCTTGGCCCTGGTCGATGAAGCCAACCGCGGCGCCAACGGCCTCGAGCCGCGGCTGGAGCAGATCATCGCCGGTGAGCGGACGCTGCGCGACACCGTGCGCGGGCTGTGGCAGGCCCAGGACGCGCGCGGCGCCGGCGGTGATCCGCTGGCCGACAAGGACGGGTTCGACGCCGCCTCCACCCAGCAGCGGACGCTGGCCGCCGAGGCCGGCGTGGTCGCCGATCTGGCCAGCGACGAGATCACGGCCATCGGCGGCAAGGCCGAGGCTCAGCGCAGCGACGAGGAGAAGGGCCGCCTGGTGCAGTTGCAGAACCTGGATCTCTACGTCCAGGACGCGCGCAAGGAGATGACCGACGCGCGTCGCAACCTGACCGAGCTCCGTGCCGAGCTGTCCTACCGACGCAGCGAGGGCGCGCTGCAGGCGCTCAAGCGGGCCCGCGAGCAGCTGCTCGATCCGGTCACGGTCCTGCGCGGTGTGGCCCAGGACCACGTCGAGCTGAGTGGCCACGTGATGGCGGTTGGACAGGCGCGCGACGGCGTCAAGCTGGGCCAGCCTCCGCCCGAGGTACCGACCTGGATGGCGCCGGTGGCGCTCGCCGGCCGCCAGCTCGATCTGCGGGCACGGCTCGAGGAGGTCAAGGCGCGGCTGGCGGCGGGCGCGTCGGCGCCAGCGCCGGAGGCGGCGGTCGGTGCGGCGCCGGATCCGCAGGCGGCCGCGCAGGCGCGGATCAAGGCCCAGATCGGCGCGGCCTTGCCGTCGATCGAGCAGGCCAGCACGGCGATGATGCGGGCCAGCGAGGTGCTGCGCGCCGGCGACGTCAAGGCCGGCACCGCGGCGCAGCGCGAAGCGCTCGAGGCCCTGGCCCGGGCCATCGAGCAGTTCCTCGACCTCCGTGGCCTGATCGACATCGCGCTGGCCGAGCAGGGCCCGGTGGTCGTGGCCTTGACTCCGTCGGTCGAGGGGACGGCGCCGATGGCGGCGTCCGAACGGGCCCGCGTCGTCGGCGATGGCGCCACCCGGAACCGTGAGCGCGTCGCGCGCATGCAGCAGATGATCGCCGATGCGCTGGCGGGTGCGAACCCTGCCGCCGGCGGCGGCGCGGCCGGTGCGCCGGATCCGGCGGATCCGGCGGCCGCGCAGCAGGCGCAGCAGGCCGAGCAAGCCCAGCAGCTCTACGGCCAGGCCGAGACGCTGCGCGCCGAGGCCCAGGCCGCGCTCGACCAGTTGCTCGTGGTCGCCGGTGGCGGCAAGGGTGCCCCGGCGCTCGAGTCGGCGACCACCGCGCAGCAGAAGCTGGCGACGATGCAGCAACTGTTCTTCTCGGTGATCGAGCACCTCAAGCAGCTGATCCGCGATCAGGGTGAGACCCGCGATCGCACCAACGACGCGGTGACCCTCGACGACGTCTCGCGCCGGCCGCTGTTGCCCGGGCTGGTGGAGCGCGAGGGCGGTCACGGTCGCACCGCCGACGCGATCGCGCAGGCGCTGGCGGCGCAGGCCGATGCGGCGGCACAGCAGGCCGCGCAGCCATCGAACCAGCCCGCCGCGGGCGGTCCATCGCCGCAAGCCTTGAAGGAGGCGGCTGGCGAGGTGCGCAACGCCCTCACCTCGATGCAAGATTCCGCCGAGACCTTGACCAAGGCCGGCGACCCCAACGCGACCATGAGCTACGACCTGAGCCCGGTGCTGGCGTCGCAACAGCAGGCGATCGATCACCTCGAGAACGCGTTGCGACTGTTGCAGCCGCCGCCCAAGCCGAACCCGCAGGACCCGCAGCAGGATCAGCAGCAGCAGCAGCAACAGCAGCAACAGCAGGATCAGAGCAAGGACGACGCCGAGAAGCGGCTGCAACAGGTTCGTGAGCGCGAGGCCCAGCGCCAGCGCGAGCGGCGCGACCGCCAGCACATCACCTCCGATCCGGTGGACAAGGACTGGTGACGGTGCGCTGGTCCACACGCGCCCCGGGGCTGGCCGCCGTGGTTGCCATGGCCGCGCTGCTGGTGGCGCCGGCGCCGGTCGCGGCCCAGCAGGGCCCGCGCGCGCAGTACCAGGTCGGCGGCGACGCCTACGCCGGCCAGCCGTTCCTGCTCGGCATCGTCGTCGAGGGCTTCGCCGAGCAGCCGCAGCCGACCGCGCCCGCGATCACCATCCCCGGCGCCACCGTCACCCCGATGGGCGTCGAGCTGCGCGCCGCGGCCACCGTCATCATCAACGGCCAGCGCGTCGACCAGGGCAGCGGCACGTGGGTGATGCGCTACCGCATGGAGGTCGGCAAGGGCGGCACCTACACCCTGCCCGAGGTCAAGGTGGCGCAGGCCGGCACCCAGGTGGTCGTGCGTAGCGGGCGGCTGCAGGTCGCCGATCTGCCGGCCACCGGCGACATGGCGATCGAGGTGCTGTTACCGCAGCGGCCGGTGTACGTCGGCGAGACCGTGCCGGTCGACATCAACTGGCTGCTGCGCAAGGACCCGCGCGATCAGACGCTGTCGGTGCCGCTCCTGTCACTCGAGGACACGTTCGCGATCACCGTGCCGCCGCCGGCCAA
The DNA here is from genome assembly GCA_947483555.1 of Myxococcales bacterium. Taxonomy (GTDB): domain Bacteria; phylum Myxococcota_A; class Polyangia; order Haliangiales; family Haliangiaceae; genus UBA2376. Next base: position 2,330 of record CANKMW010000147.1, on the reverse strand, counting down.
CCCCCGTCAGGTGCTGTCGTTCCCCGCCGGGGGCCGTGATCTCGCGCTCGGCTACACGCAGGACACCATCCAGCGCGGCGGCGTCGAGTACACCCGGCTCGGGTTCCGCATCCTGGCCACGCCGCTGCGCGCCGGCCCGGTCACGATTCCCCCGGCCCAGGTGGTGGCTCGGCTCGAGACCGGCATGGGGCGTGACGCGTTCGGGTTCCCGACCGCGCGCACGTCGATGTTCCGGGCCGCTGACGAACCCCGCACCCTCGACGTCCGGCCGCTGCCCGAGAGCGGCAAGCCACCGAGCTTTGGCGGCGCCGTCGGCGCGTCGTTCTCGATCGCGGTGCGGGCGAGCCGATCGGTGGTGCAGCTCGGTGAGCCGGTCGAGCTGGAGATCGCGATCAAGAGCGATCAACGCCTCGACACCGTCGGGCTACCGCCGCTCGACGCCCCGGGCATGTTGCCGAAGGCGCAGTTCGTCGTGCCGGCCGATCCGCCGGTCGGCGAGCTGGCCGCCGACGGCCTGACCAAGACGTTCAAGGTGGCGGTGCAGGTGATCGGGGTCGATGCCACGGCGGTGCCGGCGCTCGCGTTCTCGTACTTCGATCCGGTCGGCTCGGCGTACCAGACCATCCACAGCGAGCCGATCGCGCTCTCGGTCCGCGGCGGCGCCGTGGTGGGTTCGGCGCAGGTGGTGGGCGGCAACGGGTCGAGCGGATCCCCGACCGGCGCGGCCGGGGCACCAGCGGCGGCGCCGGATTCCGGCGGCGTTTCGCTGGTCGGGGTCGAGCTGGCGCTGTCATCGCCAGGCGGTGATGGTGCGCCGCTGTCACGCAGCGTGCTGTGGACGCTGGTCGCACTTCTCTACGCGGTGCCGCTCGGCCTGTTCGCCGCCCGCTCGTGGCGGTCGCGGACCGCGGGGCGTCGTGAAGAGGCCGGCGAGGTCAAGGCCGCCCTGCGCGCGCTGCACGTCGAGATCGAGCGGGCCCAGCGTGCGCCCGCCAAGGCCGCCGCGGTCGCGCTGCCGCGCGCGCTGCGCAGCTGTGCGCGTGCCCTCGGCCGCAGCGTCGACGAGCGGCTGATCGAGCGCATCGAGAACGCCGGCTTCGCGCCCGGGGCTGGCGACGATCCGCTGTCGTCGGAGCTGCGCAACGAGCTGGCCGATGTCGCTGAGGTCTGGACCCGGCCGCCGCGGGCTCCGGCCGGCGCGGTCGCGCTGTTGCTCGCGCTCGGCGCGCTGGCCGCGCCGTCGCCGGCGCGTGCCGACGACGCCGCCCGCACCGCGCGCGCCGATTTCCAGGCCGCGCTCGACGCCGCGGACCCGCAGATCCGGCAGCGCAACTTCGCGGCGGCGGCCACCGCCTTCGCGAAGGCCGCGCGCGGCGCTCGCTCGGCCGCGCTGTACACCGACTGGGGCAACGCGGCGCTGGGCGCCGGCGATGTCGGGGGCGCGGCGCTGGCCTACCGTCGCGCGCTCACCATCGACGCCGTCGATGGCCGGGCGCGCAAGAACCTGACCTGGCTGCGCAGCCGGATGCCCGAGGGCATGCGGCCGGCGAGCGGCGGCGCCACCGAGACGCTGTTCTTCTTCCACGGCTCGTGGAGCCGCGATCGTCGGCTGCTGGTCGGCGCCGCCGGCTTCGCCGTGATGGTGCTCTTGCTGATGCCGTGGGGTGGTCGCCGCCGGGCCTGGCTCGCCGCCGTGGCGCTCGCACCCGGCCTGACCTGGATCGCCATGACGGTGTCCCTGGTGGTCGAAGATCGACACCGCTCGGACGCGGTGGTGATGCAGTCGATCGTGCTGCGCACCGCCGACAGCGCCGGTGCGCCGCCCAAGCTCGCGACCCAGCTGCCGGCCGGTGTCGAGGTGGTGATCGTCGAGCGCCGTGACGACTGGGCGCGGGTGCGCCTGCCGTCGGGCACCACCGGCTGGTTGCCGGCGTCGGTGGTCGAGCGCGTCGCGCGCTGAGCGCGGTCGATCCGCCGTCGAATCCGGTCGCCGCCGAATCCGGTCGCCGCCGAATCCGGTCGCCGCCGAATCCGCTCGCCGCCGAATCCGGTCGCCGCCGAATCCGGTCGCCGCCGAATCCGCTCGCCCCAGATTCCGCTCGCCCTGAGCGAGGCGTGCAGCGCCGAGTCGAAGGGCGCATTTCGACGGAGTGCGTCCTTCGACTCGGCCTCGCTGGCGCTCGGCCATCGCTCAGGACGACCGGGTCTTGGATCATTTCGATCCTCGGTTTCGGTTTCGGTTTCGGTTTCGGTTTCGGTTTCGGTTTCGGTTTCGGTTTCGGTTTCGGTTTCGGTTTCGGTTTCGGTTTCGGTTTCGGTTTCGGTTTCGG
>CANKMW010000146.1 GCA_947483555.1 Myxococcales bacterium | reverse complement strand
AGACTCCTGGCGCAGCACCACATGCGGGCGTCGCTCATCGCCTGGTGCTGGTGGTGCGGGCACGGAGGCGTGGTGGGGCCGCCCGCCCGAGCGGCGGCCCACGTGGACGGCGCGACGTCCGCAGCTCCACGGGAGGGCAGCCCGAGTGGATCGATCCGCGAGTTCCGCGGTGGCAGTGCGTGGCGCGGTCATCCCAAGCGAGGACCCGGCGCGCAGGCCCACGTGGGTCGTCGCGATGGGCAGGCCCCACCGCGCCGGCCGCGCACGGCACGGCGGGGCGGGAGCATCACCAGATCCCCGCTCCGCGCCGTCTACGCCCTGCAAACTCCTGGCTAGGGACCGGCGTCGGGCGTGGACGTGGTGGTGGCGGGCAGGGCGTGGATCACGCGCACCACGATCCGCCCCACGGTGGCGATGGTCGCCGGGTCGACCTTGTCGGCGGTGTCGCTCGGCAGGTGATAGTCGTCGTGCATGCTGGTCGACAGCCACAGGTAGCGGACGCCGCGGTCGGCGAAGCTCTTGTGGTCGCCGCGATACTCGATCGTGGGTCGGATCATGGCCTCCAGCGGTCCGAAGTCGCTGGCGGCGACGATCGGTCGCTGCTCGCGCTCCCCGGCGGTCTTGGCCAGCGCGGCGAGATCGTGGCCGCCCGGAGAGGTCAGGGCGCCGATGGCGTCGTCGGCGACGATCGCGTGCGCGAGCTGGTACGCCGCGGCGGAAAGGAAGCGCGAGCGCCCCACCATGTCGAGGTTGATCATGAGGGTGGCCTCGGCGAGCGGCCGTCGCGGATGGCCGGCGTAGTGCGCGGAGCCGTGGAGCCCGTCCTCCTCGGCACCGAAGGCGACGATCACGACCGTGCGCGCCGGGCGCTGTCGGTCGTGAGTCAGCGCCCGGCCGATCGCGACCAGCGCCGCGGCGCCCGACGCGTTGTCGTCGGCGCCGGGATGGATCTCGCCGCCCAGCACGCCGAGGTGGTCGTAGTGGGCGCCGACGATGACGTGGCCGGCGCCGGGTCGGGTACCGCGGACCAGGCCGATCACGTTCTGGCTCTTGTGGTCGAGGCCATAGTCGAACGGCTGCAGCCAGCCGCCGTCGTCGCCGCCGGCCTCGAGGCCAGCGGCGCGGAACCAGGCCGCGAGCTTGTCGGCGGCGGCGGCCTCGTCGGCGGTACCGCTGCCCCGCCCGCGCAGCGCCGGCCCGGCGAGGACCCGCACGTGCTCGCCGATGACCTCGGCAGCCGGGAACCACAACCCGTCGCGGACCTCGCCGGCGGTGGCGGTCTCGGGCGCAGGTGCGGCGTCGCGGGCGTCGGGCCTCTCGACCGGAGCCCGCGGCGGTCGGCGGTCGGCGTCGCGCCCACAGGCGGCGACCACCACGATCGAGATGCGCACCGCCAGTGACCGCAGCGGCCATCGCGGAGCCGGCCGCCGATGCGGCGACGTCATCACCTCATCCCGAGCACGTCGAGCATGTCGTAGCGGCCCGGCTTCTTGCCCACCACCCACGCCGCCGCGCGCAGCGCGCCGTGGGCAAAGATGGCGCGGTCGGTGGCGCGGTGGCTGATCTCGACGCGTTCGCCGGCGCCGAAGAAGTACGCGGTGTGCTCGCCGACCACGTCACCGCCGCGCACGGCCAGCGCGCCGATCTCGCCGGCGACGCGGGGCCCGATGTCGCCGTCGCGGCTGTAGCGCCCGACCTGGGTCAGATCCTGGCCACGGGCGAGGGCGATCGCCCGCGCGATCCCGAGCGCGGTGCCCGATGGCGCATCGCGTTTGGCCTTGTGGTGCAGCTCGACGATCTCGGCGTCCCACGACTGACCCAGCGCGCGCGCGGCTTGCGCCACCAGCCCCAGCATCAGGTTGACCCCGACCGAGAAGTTGGGCGCCGCGACCACCGGTGCCACCTCGGCCAAGGCGGTCAGGGCGGCGTTGGCCTCGGCGTCGAGGCCGGTGGTGCCGATCACCGCCGCGATGCGGCGGCCGCGCGCCACCTCGGCGACCGCCCGGGTCGCCGTCGAGGTCGTGAAGTCGATGTACACCGGCGCGGCCGCGAGCGCAGCGTCGATCAACGCGGTGACGCTCACCCCGGGCGCGATCTCCTTGCCCTGCAACGACGAGTCGCCGCGATCGAGCGCGGCCGCGACCCGGACGTCGTCGCGGGTGGCGGCCGCTGCGACCAGCGCCTGCCCCATGCGACCGGACGGACCCAGGATCGTGACCGGCGTGCTCACAGCAGGCCCTGGATCACCAGCTCGGCGCGCAGCTGCTCGACGAGCGCGGCGGTGACCGGGTAGATCGGCGGCCGCAGCTCGGGTCCGATGCGCCCCATCAGATGTAGACAGGCCTTGGTCGGCGCCGGGCTCGGCTCGGCGAACAGGAGCTGGTTGAGCACCCGCAGCGAGTAGTGGATCTCGCGGGCGCGGCTCCAGTTGCCAGCGGCGGCGGCGTCCCACATCTCGGCCATGCGCCCGGGCGCCACGTTGGACACCACCGAGATGACGCCCTTGCCGCCGATGGCGTAGAGCGGGAACGCGGTGGCGTCGTCGCCCGAGATCACGGCGACCTGGTTCCCGGAGCGCGCGATCAGCTCGCTGGCGCGGGTCAGGCTCCCGGTCGCCTCCTTGATCGCGACGATGTTGTCGATCGACGCCAGGCGCGCGACGGTGTCGGGCAGCAGATCGCAGCCGGTGCGGGTCGGCACGTTGTAGAGGATGATCGGCAACGTGGTGGCGCGGGCGATCGCCTCGAAGTGGCGGAACAGCCCGTCCTGGCTGGGCCGGTTGTAGTACGGCGTCACGTGCAGGAGCGCGTCGGCGCCGGCATCGGCGGAGCGGCGCGACAGCTCGAGCGCCTCGGCGGTGGCGTTGCCGCCGGCGCCGGCGATGACCGGGACGCGGCCGGCCGCGACCTTGACGGTGTGGGCGACGACGGCGATGTGCTCGTCGAAGTCGAGGGTGGCCGACTCGCCGGTGGTGCCGACCGCGACCAGGCCGTCGATGCCGGCGGCGATCTGCCAGTCGACGAGCCGGCCGTAGGCGTCGAAGTCGACCTTGCCGTCGCGCATCGGCGTCACCAGCGCGGTCATTGCACCTTCGAGAACGGGACGGGTGGTCATGACATCACCTTTGAGCTTGGATCGCATGAGCGTGCGCGCAGCATGCGTGGCGGCTGTGACACAACATGCGTTCAAATATCAGAACGCCGGCGAGTCGTGCGTGATTTCGCGCCGAGGCCGCGTCAGTGCCGGCGGTGACCCGACCACCTGCGATCGCGGGGTTGGGGCCGGCGCGCGATCCGATCACCGCGTCGCGGCAAAGACGCTGCGTGCGGCCGCGATGTCGGCCCGGATCTGCATCAGCAGCGCGTCGACCGAGTCGAAGCGCGCCTCGTCGCGCAGGCGGGCGACGAAGCCGATCCGGACTCGCGCGTCGTAGAGATCGGCGTCGAGGTCGAGCACGTGGACCTCGAGCACCAGCGTGCCGTGATCGACGAAGGTGGGATTGGTGCCCAGGCTCGCCACCGCGGGCAACCGGCGCGCATCGACACCGGGACGCTCGAACGTGACCGCGTAGATGCCGGGCGCCGGCAGCAGATCGCCGTCGGGGCGCAGGTTGGCGGTGGCGACGCCGAGGCCCTTGCCGCGGCCGGCGCCGCGGACGACCACGCCGTCGACGTCGTAGGCGCGGCCGAGCAGCGCGGTGGCGCGCGCCGGGTCGCCGCCGCGCAGGTAGCCGCGGACCCGGGTCGAAGACGCGACCTCGCCGTCGATGGCGACCGGCGCCACCACCGCGACCGTGAAGCCCAGGCGGGCGCCGGCGGCGGTCAGGGTGTCGATGTTGCCGCCGCGGCCCTTGCCGTAGGTGAAGTCGCCGCCGACCACGACGTGGCGAGCGCCGAGCGCGCCGGCGAGCACCTCGGTGACGAAGGCGTCGGGGGCCAGCGCGGCCAGCTCCGCGGTGAACGGTTCGACCACCACCGCATCGGCGCCGGCGGCGGCGAGCAGCTCGAGCTTGCGCTCGGCGGTGGTGAGCAAGGTCGGCGCCAGGTGGGGCGCCAGGACCTCGGTCGGGTGCGGATCGAAGGTGAGCACCACCACCTCACCGCCGGCTGGCGCCGCCAGCGCGCGGGCGCGTGCGATCAGCGCCGCGTGACCCAGGTGCACGCCATCGAAGTTCCCGATCGTGATCGCAGGGGCGCGCAGCGGGCGCGTGAGCGCGCGGTGCCCGGCGAAGACGTCCATCGCGGCGCACCCTATCAGATCATTCGTAGCACTGCCCGGCCCACAGGAACCTGGCCAGGTCGTCCCAGCTCACGGCGGGCAACTCGGTGGCCGGATCGGCGACGTCGGCGGCGGTCATGCCCGGCACCAGCTCGCGGCCGGTGTCGTCGCCTTCGCACCAGCCGCCGAAGCTGCCGGCCAGGCCGCACTCGAGGAAGCCGCGCGGATCGAAGTTGTACCAGCGCGCACCGCGCGGGGCGTCGACGCCGAAGTAGCGCATTTCGTCCTCGAGCGTGCCGTCGGCGGCCATCTCGCGGAGGTCGACGATCTGGGCCAGCAGCTGGGCCTCCCAGCGCGCGTAGCCGTGGTCGCGACCGTCGTCAGGCGATGGCCGCGCCGACCACGCCGGATCGAACGGCGGCGCCGGATCGACGTAGGCGGCGTCGAGCCAGCCGGCGAACCGCGGCAACGGGATCTCATCATGGTCGCGGTCGGCCGCCGCCAGCTGCCACAGCGCGCGCAGGTACTCGTCGAGCGATCGGGTGTCGCCGCCATGACGGCGGACCAGCTCGGCGACGAACAGATACAGGTCGCGATTGGTGCGCACCGTCACCAGGCCAGCACGGTCGCCACCGGCACCACCAGCAGCGCGGCGAGGGTGGCGGCCGCGAGCAGCTGGTAACGCGGGCGGCCGACCCGCGCCCCGGCCGCCGCGACGGTGATCCCGAGCGCGACGCTGACCCCGACCAGCGCCGCGGTCGGCGTGGCGGTGGTCAGCGGCGCCAGGCTGGCGAGCGCGCCCGCCACCGCCGCGGCCAACCAGCGGCTGCGGCGGTCGGCCGCGACGATCCCGATCCCGATCGCGGCCGCGACGATCGCGACCGGTCCCAGGTGGTCGATGACCGCCGACAACCAAGGATCGACGGCGAGGCGTGACCGCGTCGGTGCCCACGACGGTGCGCGGCCGAGGGCCGCGAGCGACGTGAGCATCGCGCCGGCCGCCGCGGCCAGCGCTGGCGCGACCGCGAGCCAGCGTCGCCGGCCACGATCGCGCACCGCGACCAGCGCGGCGGCGGCGGCGCCCAGGGCCCAGGCCGCGGGCGCGAGGATCATCAACGCGACCGCCGCCGGGGCGGTGGCGAGTGGCGGCGGTGTCGCCGCGCGCTCGGGACCGGCGTCGGCACGGGCCAGGAACGCGGCGACGGTGGCGGCGGCGGCGAGCCCGGCGGCGGCGGGCAGATCGGTCGCGGCGCCGGTGGTGATCGCGGCGGCCGCCAGCCACAGGCCGGCGACGGCGCCGCCGATCGCGCCGCTGGCGCCGCGGCCGGCGACGGCGTGGGCGACGAGCGCGCCGGCCAGCGCGATGAGCCCGCCGGCGGCGAGCTGACGCCGCGACGGCACCGCCGCCCCCGGCGTCAGCGCCAGCGCGAAGGCGGCGGCGGCGACCGCGAGCGGCGCGAGGCGACGGAGGCGCTCCTCGGCGGTGAGCTGCGGTGACACCGGTCGACGCTACGGGGGGCGGTGGGGCGGGGCAAAAAAAAGGCAGCCGGCGCCGTCGTGACCGGCCCTGCTCGACCCAAGGGGTTGCGATCGTTGGCCGGCGGGTCGGTCCGCGGGCGGCGCTGGTTGGCGCGGCGTTCCCGAGCCCGGCGATGTATACGGGGCCTCGATGAACCGCAACCGCGCCGGGTTCGAACCTGCGAGCCGGATTCGATGACCGACGAAGCGAAAGCCCACGCGCAAGACCGGAGGCTGGCGAGCGCCGCGATCACCGGCGGCCGGATCCGCGCGCTCCTGCTCGAGCTGTGGCAGCGAACCCGGGTCGACTGGGGCTTCGTCAGCGACCGCCTCTCTCAGACCTTTCGCAAGGAGAGCTGGCTCGGGGCGCATGATCGGCGCTTCGTCGCCGAGACCCTCTACGGCATGGTCCGTCATCTGCGGCGCATCGACGCCGCGCTGAGCCGAGGTGGGCACCGCGGTGCGCCACGCGACGCCCAGCGCCTGCTCGCCTACTTCGTGCTCGAGGGCTTGATCACCGCGCTGGACGCGGCGCGCGCCGAGCCGGCGGTCGACTGGAGCGCCGCGGCCGCGATCGACGACCACGTGGCGCGCGAACGGAACCCGGTCGCCCGCCTCGCGCTCGGCTGCTCGCTCCCGGACTGGCTCGCCGAGCGACTGGTCGCCGATTGGGGATCGCGCGCCGAGCCGATCGCACGTGCGCTCAACCAGCGGGCGCCGATGACGATCCGGGCCAACCGGCTGCGCACCACCCGCGAGGCGCTGGCCGAGGCGCTGTCGCGTCAGGGCCTCGCGACCACGCCGGGCCGCTACGGGCCCGACGCGCTGGTGGTCGACACCCGCACCAACCTGTTCGCGTTGCCCGAGCACAAGGCCGGCCTGTTCGAGGCCCAGGACGAGGGCAGTCAGCTGCTGGCCGAGCTGGTGACGTCCGGTCCATCATCGTCGCCGGCCCGCGGTGTGGTGGTGGATCTGTGCGCCGGCGCCGGTGGCAAGACCCTGGCGCTGGCCGCGATCATGGGCAACCGGGGCCGCATCGTCGCCACCGACATCGATGACGGCAAGCTCGACGAGCTGCGCCGCCGCGCCCGCCGCGCTGGCGTCACCACCGTCGACACCCTGCACTTGCCCGATGGCGCGTGGCCCGACGCGCTCGAGGCGCGCCGCGGCGCGGTCGCGCGGGTGCTGGTCGATGCGCCGTGCTCGGGCGTGGGTGCCTTGCGTCGCAACCCGGAGGCGCGCTGGCGCATGGCGGCCGGCGACATCGATGACTTCGCGCGCCGCCAGCGCGCGATCGCCGAGCGGGCGGCGACCTTGCTCGCGCCCGGCGGCGCGATGGTCTACGCCACGTGTACCGTGCTCGCCGCCGAGAACCAGGCGGTGGTCGAGGCGGTGGCGGCGGCCCGTGGTCTCGTCATCGTGCCACCGGCCGAGGTGCTCGGTGGGCGGGGCGCCGAGCTGACCAGTGACGACGGCCGCTGGTTCACGGTCACCCCCGATCGCCACGGCACCGACGGTTTCTTCGCCGCCATCCTGCGCCGGCCGGTCGCGGACGGCGGGTGAGGTCGGCGCTGGCATGAACCCGGTCCACCGCGGCGCCGCACCACGCCCGCCGGTGCGCGCGGCAGTGGGGCGGTGGTAAGGTCCGCGGCTCCGATGTCCGTCGACTTCACCGTCATCAAGGAGCTCGCCAGCCTCGTCGAGCTCACGTCGGCGTGGCGCGATCTGGCGCAGCTCGGTGGCTCGGGCGCGCTGTTCCGCGGCCCCGACTGGCTGTTGCCGTGGTGGCACGCGTACCACCAGGCGCTGGCCGCCGAGCTCTGCGTGTTCGTCGGGCGCGAGGACGGCGAGCTGGTGTGCCTGGCTCCGTTCTACATCCGCACCGCCAAGGCGCTGGTCGACGTCCGCGAGCTGCGCATGCTCGGCGATGCCGGGCCGCGGCCGCCGGCGCTCGATCTGCTGGTCCGCCCGGGCTTCGAAGATCGCGCCGGCGCCCAGCTCGCCAAGGCGGTGACCGAGCTCGGCAAGACCTGGGACGTGATCGATCTCGAGCCGCTCGCGGATCCGTCGCGGATCCGCGCCAACATGATCGCCCGCCTCGGCACCGCCGGCTTCACCATCGAGTCCGCGCCGGCCGCCGGTGGGGCGCGGCGCATCGCGCTCGGCCATGCCGGGACCGACGCGCTCGTCGACGCGCCCATCGTGGTGCACACCGACGACGCCGCGGGCATGCGCAAGGGCATGAGCGCGCTGCGCCGGCTGTCGCGGCTCGAGTGGGCGGAGCGCGAGGAGCAGAGCCCGCTCGCCGATCTCGAGGCCGGCGCGTTGCTCGAAGAAGTGGCGCTGATCCAGGGCCGGCAGGGTCGGGCCCGGCTGGCCGTGCTCGACGACGCCGCCGGCGAGGCGGTGGCGGCGACGCTGGTGGTCGACGACGGCGACCGCGCCGTGGTGCTGGCGATGGCGATCGATCCCGAGTGCATGACCAAGGGCGCGGCCGAGCGGCTGATCGCCGAGGAGGCCGCCGCCGCCGCGCTGCGCGGTCGGGTCGCGCTCGACGTGGTCACCGGCGCCGCCGAGTACCCGCTGCCGCCGATGCCGTGGTCGCGTCAGGGTGCGCTCTCGGTCCGGGTCTGGAACGCGACCCGATCGGCGTCGGTGTCGCGGCGGGTGGAGGTCGTGCGTCGCCGCGCGCGTGCCGTACGCGAGACGCCGGGGGTGGCGGCGTCGCAGGCCCGGGCAGCCTGGGCCCGCATCCGCACCGCGGCGCAGGAAGTGGCACAGTACCAACGAATGCACCTCTATCGTGGCCAGCTGTGGACCCGCGGCATCGCCCCCGCCGAGGGTCTGGTGCTGGCCGCGTTCACCGAGGCCGACTTCGATGCGCTGCTGCCCGCCGGCCGAGCCGATCTCGCCGAACAGCTCAGGTTCGACGAGCCCTTCGCGCGCACCAGCTGGCGGCGCGGCGATCTGGCGTTGCTGGCCCGCCTGCATGGTCGTCCGGCTGGCATCGCGTGGGCGGCCCGGGGGCCGGTCCTGGTCCCCGAGCTCGGCCGGACGTTGTCGCTGTCGAAGTACGAGGCCTACATCCACGACGTCTTCGTGGCCGGTGCGGCGCGTGGTCGCGCGGTCGCGCCGGTGATGCTCGAGGAGCTGGCGCGGGTGCTGCGCGATCTGGATGTGTACCGGTCGTGGGCGCTGATCGGGGCCGACAACCAGCCGTCGATGCGTGCCTTCGAGAAGGCGAGCTACACCGCGGTGTGCGACGTCATCCACGCCCGCGTCGGTGGGGGCGTGCGGTTGATCGTGAGACCGCCCGATCCGGAGGCCAAGGAGCTGCTCGGCCTGGCCTGAGCGGTTTCGGCGACGGTTTCGGTTTCGGCAACGGTTTCGGTTTCGGTTTCGGTTTCGGCAACGGTTTCGGTCACGGCGGCGGCTGCGGCGGCGGCTGCGGCGGCGGCTGCGGCTGCGGCTGCGGCGCCTCCACGCGGCACTGTCGGTTCATGGCCATCGCCGCGTCACGGTTGTTCATCAGCGCCAGCTCCACGACCAGGACGGCGATCTTCATCGTCGCTCCAGTCTACATGCGGCGGATCCGCGCTACACCTTTGGGGCCATGACCGCCACCGAACGCATCACCATGGTGGTCCTCAACGAGGACGGGACCCGCGACAAGTTCATGCTGAGCTCGTGGGTGGGCATCCCGCGCAAGCACGAGCTGATGTGGCTCGGCGACGATCCGTACATGGTGATCGAGGTCGAGTACGCGGTGGCCGAGGGCTTCTTCGGCGCCAAGTCCATCGACGCCGCCGGCATCTACGTCCGCCGATTGACCAAGGACGAGCAGGAGGCGGTCGCGCGCCGCCTGGCCACACCGCTGCGCGGCAAGGACGAGCAGCCGTTCCGTCCCTGACCGACCCGAAGGAGCGCGCCCGCCGGACCGCGGATCAGTTCGGCGGTCCGCGGTAGCGAGCCGGCGGTTCCAGGTCGCGCACCGTCGGGCTGGCCGGCTTCGGCAGCCGCTCGCTGGCCACCGCGCCGGTGTGCCGATCGTGGACCCGCACGCACTCGGCGGCCTCCTCGACGACGGCGCCGCGCCCCGCGAGCGCCAGGCAGTGGTCGGCGCGCTCGCGAGCGGCCGTGCGCAGCGGCTCGGCGTGGACGTCGATCGCGTCGCAGTACGTGGTTCGCCACGCGTCGGGGAGCGCGGGCGTGCGCGCGGCCGCGGCCGGGAGCGGCGCCGAGGCGAGCGTGTCGGCGGCATGCTGCGACAGCCAGGCGGCGCGGCCCTGGGCTGTCGCGGCGCTGCGCAGGTGTTTCGAACCCGCGACCTCGTCGAGCGCGCGGCTGGCGGTCGTCAGCGCCCGCTGCCAGCCGCCGAGCCAGTCGGTCTGCGCCCGGGCGCTGGCCATGGTGAGGCGACCGTCGGCGTCGAGCACCGGCGGCGGCATCGAGCTCGCGGCCACGGCCTCGATCGCGGCGTCGGCGAGCACCAGACGCGCCCGCTCGGCGATCGCCCGTGCGGGCGCGTCGCCGCCGGCCTCGGTGAGCCTGATCGCCTGCACCAGCGCCTTGGTGGCTTCGGCCGCGCCCGCGGCGTCGCGCGCAACCGCGACCAGCGGCACCGGTCCGCCGCAGCGCGGGCCCCGGCCGGCCGGCGCGCGGCGCAGGCACAGCCCGTCGACGCGCGCCACCGGGCACGACGCGTCCCACGTCAGCTCGCCGATGGCCAGCAACACCCGCGCCTGTTGCGCGCGGTCGGCCTTGCCGCCATACGCGCGCAGCCATCCGCGCAGCGCCGCCATCGCATCGGTGCCCGAGCCGCGCTCGCGGACAACCAGCGCTCGGTGCAGCGCGATCGCGGCGGCCTCGCCCTGCCGCTGGCGCCCGAACAGCGTGATCCACCGTGCGGCGTCGCGTTCGGCGGCCTTGTCGTCGCCGAGCGCCTCGCGCAGGACGACGGCGTCGGCCAGCGCCTCGTCGGCCTCGGCCTCGGTGGGGTACTTCGCCGCGAACCGCTCCAGGCGCTCGGCGGCGTCGGCGTAGAACCCGATGGTCCGGTAGAGGCGCGCTGACTGGAACAGCCCGGGCGCCACCAGTGGGTGGGTGGGGAACCGGTGCTCGAGCTCGGACAGCAGGGTGACCGCGGCGCCCACCGAGCCGCCGTGCGCGAAGCACGTCGCGGCGTTGTACAGCGCCTCGGCGGCCAGCGCCGGGATCGCTGGTCGAGCCGCGCGGGCGAGCTCGACGTAGGCGGCGCCGCAGCGCTCGTAGGCGTCGGGGATCTCGACGTCGCGGGCGTCGCGCATCGCGCTCTCGGCCGCGACCCGTAACGCGTCGAGCCGCGCCGCCAGCGCGGCCGGATCCTCCGCGGCCGGCTCGCCGGCCTCGACGTCGGCCGCCACCAGCATCACCCCGATCACCACCAGGCGTTGCAGCATGAGCATCCGACATCCTCCTGCGGGTTCCGGTTCCGACCTCACGGACCGGGGGTCGGCGGCGCCAGGATGGTGAGCTTGTCCTTGAGCCCGCTCGAGACGTGGACCTTGTTGTCGGCGTCCACGAACACCGCCTCGAAGTCGGGCAGTCGCTCGACCAGCGGCATCGCCTCCTTGGCACCCAGGATGAACAGCACCTTCGACCACGCGTCGGCGGTGAACGCATCCTTGGCCAGCACGGTCACCGAGCGGGTCGCGCGCGCCGGTTGCGCGGTGCGCGGGTCGAGGATGTGGTGGTAGCGCACGCCGTCCTTGACGAACCCGCGTTCGTAGTCGCCGGAGGTCGAGAAGGCGTGGTCCTCGACGGGGGCGACGGCGAAGCTCTGATCGCGCGGCCCGCGTGGATCGCGGATGCCGACCACCCAGGAGGCGGTGCCCTTCTTGCCCGAGACGTACATGTCGCCGCCGACCTGCAGGATGAAGTCGCTGAGCCCGGCGTCGACGAGGACCGCGACCGCGCGGTCGACGGCGAACCCCTTGGCGATGCCGCCGAGCGTGATCTTCATCCCCTTGCGGCGCAGCTTCACGGTCTGCCGCTTCTTGTCGACGACGACGTCCTTCCACGCCACCAGCTTGCGGCGCGCTTCGACCTCGGCCGGATCCGGCAGGTTGCCGTCCATGTCTTCGTCGAAGCGCCACAGGCCGGCATAGACGCCGACCGTGATGTCGAACAGACCGCGCGACGCCTTCGAGACCTCGAGCGCACGCGTGATCACCGCCAGCGTCTCGGCGGACACCTTGATCGCCGCCTTGCCGGCGGCGGCGTTGATCCGTGACACCTCGCTGTCGGCAGTCCACGTCGTCATCATGCGGTCGAGCCGGTCCATCTCGGCGAACACCAGCGTCGCCGCCTGCGCCGCACCGTCCTCGTCGTCGCTCCAGATGGTGATCTGGACCGAGGTGCCCATCGCCTTGCTGGTATGGACCAGCTTGCGCGGCGCCGGGTCGGGTGCCGCCCAGGTGAGCGCCGGACCGCTGCTCAGCGCGATGGCGACCAGCGCCACGTACGCGGCCCGCATGGGAAGACCTAGCGGATCCAGTCGACGATGCGCAGGATGATGAGCACGCCGCCGACGCCGAGCGCGGCGAGCACCGCCACCACGGACATCGCCAGCGTGCCTTGCGACTCCTGCTGGATGCCCTTCCACAACCCGACCATGGCCGGGATCACGCCACAGGCGGCGATGACGCCGCCGCTGATCGACCCTTCGGTGAAGCCGCCGATGAGTCCGATCACCAGCCCGACGGCGATCAAGCCAAACGCGACCGCGACCGGCAGCTTCGAATCAGGGACCGGTTGAGACATGCCCGAACCGTAGCACGTGACCAGGCCGGTCCAGGCCGGTCAGCCGGCCCGGTCGGACAGGCCGAAGGCCGGCGCCCGGACAGGCCGAAGGCCGACGGCCGACGCCCGGTCAGGCCTCGTTGTAGGCGCGCAGCTGCTCCTTCAAGACGTCGTCGGACAGCGCGCGCTGCACCACTTCGAGCAGGCAGTCGGCGAGGGCCACCATCATGTCGTTGGTGCCGGCGTCGCGGGTCAGGCGGGCCAGCAACACCTTGGCGTCGCGGCTGTCGTCGCCGGCGAGGAGCTCGCGCACCTTTTCGAGGGTGAGGTCGCCCTGAAAGTCGACGAAGACGTGTTCGCGAAGGTAAGCCACGAGCCGGTTCATCGTCGAGCCCATGTACCCCACCGCGATCGCGAATTCAAGCCAGCGGTCCGTGGTTTCACTCCACATCGCGGGGGCTTGATGCGCGGGCCGCGGTGGCCGAGCATGGTGGTGGTGGCTCGGATCCTCATCACCGGATTCTGCGCGGTCCCCGGACCGACCCGCGCCGGCGTGCAGCTGCGCCATGTTGTCCGCGCCCTGTCGGGCAGCCACACGGTCGATCTGCTGGTGGTGCGCGACGCCGACCAGCCCTATGTCGAGCGGCAGGGCAACGGCCGGCTGCTCCGGGTGCCCACCCATGACGCCGATCTGACCGCCCAGGTGCAGGCGTTCCAGCGCGCCCTGCGTCGCCAGCTCGAAGGCGCCGACTACGACGTCGTGCACTGCCGCGATGGCTGGAGCGGCATGCCGGTGCTCGAGGGCAAGGACCGCTTTGGCTACGCCATGGTCTACGACCTGACCCGGGCGCCGATGACCGAGCGTGGCGTGTACGAACCCGAGCTGATCGCCGAGCTCGACCGCGACGAGGAGGCCTGCCTGCTGCGGGCCGACCTGGTGCTGGTGCCGACCGAGCCAGCCCGGCGCTACGCCGCCAGCCGCGGTCGGCCGGAGCGGATCGTGCTGTCGCCGGCCGGTGTCGACGTCGACCGCTTCGACTGGGACGAGGGCGCCGACGACGGCGGGCCGCCGATCGTGCTGTACGCGGGACCGCTGGCGCCCGGCCACGGCGTGCGCGTCCTCCTGCGCGCGATGGTCGACGTGGTGCGCGCGACCGCGGCCCGCCTGCTGCTCGTCGGTCCGGTCGCCCCCGGGTTCGAGAGCACGCTGCGCGGCGGCATCAACGAGCTCGGCCTCGGCTCGCGCGTCGAGGTCAAGGCGGCGATCGATCACGAGCTGATGCCGGCGCTGATCGCGTCGGCGACGGTGTGCGTGGCGCCGGCGGCGGCGGAGCTCACGCCGCGACCGTACGCGCTGTATCCGACCAAGTTGCTCGAGTACATGGCCTGCCGCCGGGCCGTGGTCGCGCCGCGCCGCGGCACGGTGGCGATGCTGATCGATCACGGCCGCGAGGGGCTGCTCTACCAGGCTGGCGATCCCACCGACCTGGCCCGCAAGCTGCGCCGCCTGCTCGAGGACGTCAGCCTCCGCGATCGCCTGGCCCACAACGGCTACGAACGGGTCCGCCGCGACTTCACGGCGTCGGCGGCCCGGCGCGCGATCAAGCGCGCCTACGATCAGCTCGCCGCGCGGCCGGAATGGAAGTCGCGCTTCGTCGAGGCCGGCACCGGCAGCCACGAGCTCGAGCCGCCATCGGGCGGCGCGGCAGCCGCGCTGACCACCGAGGGCGGGGACGATGACTTCGAGGCGACGGTCTACGAGGCGGCGCCGACCACCGACGAGCCGAGCGAGCCGCTCGACGCCGCGCTCGACGGCGCGCTCGAGTCGTCGCTGTCGTCGCTCGATGCGGCGCTCGCCACGCTCGATGGCGACAGTCGGCAGCCGTTCACCGAGGAGCGCGACTTCCGCACCCGCGACGACGTCACCCAGGAACGCGAGATCGGCGCCGAGGCCAGTCGCGACCGCGAGGGTTCGGGATCGGGTCAGTTGATCGAGCGCCAGCGCGGCCGCCGCAGCGCCCGCAAGTCGCCGTTCGACAGTGGCAACTGGGCGACGGTCGACGTCCCCGGCGAGCGCGAACGCCCCAAGGAGCCGTGGATCGTCGTCCATACCCTGGCCGATCGCCAGCGCGCCGAACGCCAGCGCGATGACGACGAGGGGACCCCGATCGACGTCGAGCCGGTGCCCCCGGCGTCGCCCGCGGAGATGGCCGCGTTCGTCGCCGGCGAGATCGACGTGCCGACGCCACCGCCGGAGCTGATCGACGACGATGGCGCCTTCACCGCCGCCAGCCACCTGCTCGGACCGAAAGAACCGCAGAGGGCCTGAGGAAGATCCGAACCCGGATCCGAACCCGGATCCGAACCCGGATCCGGATCCGAACCCGGATCCGAACCCGGATCCGGATCCGAACCCGGATCCGAACCCGGATCCGAACCCGGATCCGAACCCGGATCCGAACCCGGATCCGAACCCGGATCCGAACCCGGATCCGAGCAGCGCAGGCGGCGAGTAAGCACCGGCCAAGGTCCGTTCGGCGCCAGCGCGGGCCGCAGTTTGGTCGACACCCGGTGCATCGACTACAAGGGCCAGTTTCGGCTCGGCGACGCCACGTACTGCTACCCGTTGCTCACGGATCCGGGTTCGGATCCGGATCCGGGTTCGGATCCGGATCGGGGTTCGGATCCGGATCGGATCCGGGTTCGGATCCGGATCCGGGTTCGGATCCGGGTTCGGATCCGGATCCGGGTTCGGATCCGGATCCGGGTT
>CANKMW010000145.1 GCA_947483555.1 Myxococcales bacterium | reverse complement strand
GCCGCGGAGCGGCCGAGTCGAAGGGCTCATCTCGACGAAGTCCGTCCTTCGACACGGACCTCGCTTGCGCTCGGTCCGGCTCAGGACGACCGGTAGGGGCAGCGCAAGCGATCGGACTTGCAGTGGTTTCTAACTGATCGGTGTTCTAGGCGACCCGGGCGGCCGCGGTGGTCGCGACCTCGATCGTCACCGGCACCTTCAGCGCCCGTGAGATGATGCAGTGCTCCTCGGCGGTCACGACCAGGCGTCGCGCGCGCTCGTCGTCGGCCGCGGCCACCACCAGCTCGACCGCGAGCGTGATCGAGGTGAACGTGGGCCCACCGGCGCCCTTGTCGAGCACGGCGACCCCGGTGCCGGACCAGCCGTGTACGACCAGGCGGTCGCGACGCGCGTAGGCCTCGAAGGTGGTCCACAGGCACTCGAGCACGGCGCCGACCAGGAGCTCCTCGGGGCTCCACACCCGGTCGCTGCCACCAAACTGGGGCGGCGGGCCGGCGGCGATCGGATCGCGAGGTGGCGCGAGCAGCACGCGATCCTCGAGACGCACGGTGTATCGGTGAGGGAACGGCGCGATCGTCATGGTCGAGCTCGTATCAAGATCCGGGCCACCGAACCGCCGTGCCGTTCGCGCACGGCTTGCGCCGATCGGCGTCGCTCAGGTGCGCTGCGCACGGCGTGCGACGTAGAGCCAGCCGACCGGAAAGATCGACTCGACGTGCTCGACGACCAGGCCGGCGTCCTCGAGCACCCGGCGCTGCTCGCGCGGCGAGCGATGGATGATGGCGCCCATCCGGCTCTCGCGCCCGAGCCCACCGGGCAGCAGTCGCCGCAGGCCATTGCCGAGGCTCGCCATCATCAGCCGTCCACCGGGCGCGGTCACGCGCGTCAGCTCGCGCGCCGCCGCGGGGAAGTCGCGATAGAAGTGCGACGACAGCGTGTTGGTGACCAGCTCGAACTCGCCGTCCGCGAACGGCGTCGCGTAGACGCTGCCCTCGACCAGCTCGACCTCGGCCGCGAACGGCTTGGCAGCCGCCTGCGCCAGCATCGGTGCTGACAGATCGAGACCGGCCAGCCGTGCGTCGGGCCACCGCCGCGCCAGCTTCACGAGTAGCTCGCCGGTGCCACATCCCACGTCCAGCGCCGAGGCCACCTCGGGTGGCGCCAGCTCGAGGATTCGATCGTGGACCCGACCGTAGTAGGCCTGGAAGATGCCGAGGTCATAGACGCGGCTCCACAGCCGGAACAGCGGTTCGACGATCGGACTGGTGCGGGGATCGTGCTGCATCCCCGACAGCTTACCCGAGCGCAGCTCGCCGTTTCGCGCACCGCTTGCGCCCCTGACCGCAAGCTGTGCCGGGCGCGGGCCTCGCTGCAACGCGGTGTGCGCTCCCGGTGGTCGAACGATCGGCACGGCAGGTGCTATCCAGCATCGCGATGGCCCGCCCCTCGACGCGTCCGCGGCTGGCCCTCGCGGTGGCGCTGCTGGCCGCATCCTTCGCGTGCGTCGCGCCACCCGATCCGCCGCTCGACCATGCCGCGTTCGAGGATGTTCGCCGCATCGTGGCGGCGCTCGACGACGTTGCCGGCGAGTACCGCCTCGCGGTCGATGAGCGCGGCGCGGTCGTCGACCCGGTCCGCCTGCGCGTGCTCGGCACGCTGATGCACGACGCCGAGGTCTACGCGCAGCGCTTCGCGGCCCCCGAGCGGGCGGCGCTTCACGAGCTTGCCGTCGCGATCGGTGGCCGCGCGCCGGCTGCCGGTGTGGTCGCCACCGCGCGGGCGCTGCGCCGGCAAGCGCTGGCTCGCCGTCGACTCGTGCTGGCGCCCGGAGCGCCGCCGCCGCGAGCTCGCGCCGAGGAGATGTGGCGATCTCAGTGCGCGGGATGCCACGGGCCGACCGGGGTCGGAGATGGCGTGCAGGGCCTGGACCTCGAGCCCGAGCCCAAGAACTTCCACGACCCGGAGGTCATGGCGGCGCTGACACCATCGCGTGCCTTCAGTCGCATCGTCGATGGGGTGCGCGGCACGGCGATGCCGTCGTGGGGGTACCTGAGCGTCGCCGAGCGCTGGGCGCTGGCGTTCCTGGCGCTCTCGTTTCAGCACGATCCTGCCGCGGTGGATCGCGGTCGCGGGGTCGCTCGGCGCCACCAGGTGAGCGTGTCGCCGAGCTGGCTCGCCGATCGCACGGACCCCGAGCTGGGCGACGAGCTTCGCGCCCTCGGCCTCGACCAGGCCGCGGTCGCCGACGTGATCGCCTTCGCGCGCGCCGAGGCCGGCTTCGCGCCGACGACCGGACCGTTTGCCGAGGTCCGCGGCGCCCTGTCCGACGGCGTGGTCAGCTACCGCGCCCGCCGCTTCGATCAGGCGCCCGCGCACTTCGCCGCGGCGCGGGCTCGACTGCTGGTCCAGATCGACGAGCTCCGCGCCGCCGACCCCGCGCTCGCCGCCAGCCTGGAGGTGCGCTTCAGGCACCTGAGCCGCGTCGTGGCGCAGGGCGCGCTCGCCGAGGTCGTCGAGCGCGAGACCGCGGGCGTGCAGTCGCTGCTCGACCGCGCCGAGTCGTCCCTGCGCCGGCGGCGGGTCTGCGGCGGCATCCGCCTCGCGCTGGAGCGAGTCGGCCTGGTCGCGATCGCGCTCGGTCTCGCGCTCGGACACGCGCTCGGTCAGGCGCTCGGTCAGCGTCGCCGGCGGGCGGCGGTGCCCGCGGTCGCAGCGCTGCTCGTTGGCGCCCCACTCGGGTTCGCGGTCGCCGGGACGGACGCGGCCGGCTTCGTGGTGCTGACCGCCGCGCTGGTCGCCATCGTGGCCCTGTGGTCGCGACCGTCCGCGGCCCTGGCGGCGGCGATGGCGCTGGTGGCCGCGGTCGCGGCCGGCGAGCTGACCAGCGGGCTCGCGGCCGGGCCGCTGTACGCCGGTCTCGCCGGAATCGCGGCGCTCGCGCTGGCCAGCGCCGCCATCGGCTGGCTGGCGCGGGGGACGGCATCGCCGATCACGGCCGCGGTCACGGTCGTGGCCGCGGTGATCGCGACCACCGCGGCCGCCGGTCACGGAGCCTGGCTGATCTGGGCACGCGGCGGCGGTGAGGTGGCGCTGCTGGCGGTCCCTCGCATCGAGGCCATCGGCCTCTACCCGGTAGCGACGGTGGTGGCGTGGTCGGTGGCCGCAGCCGTGCTCGGCACCCTCGCCGTCACGCTGCGGCGGCGCTCTGCTCGACCCACTGCACCAGCTGCGCGTGTCTGACCGCACCCGCCTGCTGGAAGGCGGGGCGGCCGCCGCGGAAGACGATGAACATCGGGATGCTGTGGGCCTGGTAGCGCTGCGCGAGCGCCGGCAGTTGATCGGTGTCGACCTTGATGACGAGGGCGCGGCCGGCGAGCGTCCGTGCCGCCTGCGCCACCTCGGGAGCGACCGCTCGGCACGGCCCGCACCACGCGGCCCAGAAGTCGACCAGCACCGGCACGGTCGCCGCGGCGATGACGGCGTCGAAGCTGGCGACGTCCGTGACCGCCAGCGGCTCGGCCAGCGGCGGCAGCGCGGCCTTGCAGCGACCGCACTTGCCATGATCGGACAGCCGCGCCGGGGGGATCCGGTTGACGGCGCTGCACGAGGCGCAGGTTCGTGTCACCACGCCGGCAACGTGGCCACCGTTGGTTCGTCCGTCAAGCGGCAACGTGTACCCTGCGTGGTGAGCTCACCGTGGTCGCCCCATCCCCAGCGTTCCCCTCGGTCTTCCCGCCTGGCGTCGCGGTCGTGCTCGGCGGCAGCGGTGGCATCGGCGCCGCCATCGTCGAACGTCTCGCCCACCACGGCGCCGCGATCGCGCTCACCTACCGCGGCAACGCCGACGGTGGGGAGGCGGCGGCGTCGGCAGCCCGCGCTCACGGCGTCGCGGTCACCGTCCACCGCCTCGCGCTCGGCGATCCGGACGCGGTGCGCAGTTTCTTCGACCAGGTCGTCGCCGCGCACGGCCGCGTCCACACCGTGGTCCACGCCGCCGGCTCCGCTATCGAGCAGCCGTTCATCGGCCAGATCGAGCCGGCGCGGTGGCGCGAGGTCATCGAGGCCGACGTCAACGGCGTGTTCGACATCGTCCACTGCTCGCTGCCGCTGCTGCGTCAGGGCGGTGGCTCGTACGTGTTCATCAGCTCGGCGGGCCTGGTCCGCTATCCGGCCGGCGACATCCTCTCCGTGGCCCCCAAGGCCGCCGTCGAGGCCCTGATCAAGGGCCTCGCTCGAGAGGAGGGCCGGCACGGCGTGCGCGCCAACAGCGTGGCGCTCGGCGTGATCGACGCCGGCCTGTTCCCGCGCCTGGTCGCGGCCGGTCATCTGTCGCCGGCGTGGGTCGAGGCGGCCCGCCGCAACGCCGCGCTGCGCCGCTTCGGCACCGCCCTCGAGGTCGCCGAGGCCGTCGCCTTCCTGGCCTCGAACCGCGCCAGCTACGTGACCGGCCAGCGCCTGATGCTCGACGGCGGCTATTCGATCTGACCGTCACGGCCTTCGCTCGGCTGGTCACCGTGGTTAGGATCCGCGGATGTTCGACTACGTGATCGTCGGTGCGGGCTCGGCCGGGTGCACGCTGGCCGCGCGGCTCAGCGAGGATCCGTCCGTCAAGGTGCTGCTCCTCGAAGCCGGTGGCAGCGACCGCGCCATGAACGTGCGCGCGCCCGGTCTCTACTTCGCGCTGTGGCGCACCGCGCGCGACTGGGCGTTCGTCACCGAGCCGCAGGCCGGGGTCGATGGGCGGCGCATGTTCTGGCCCCGCGGCAAGGTCCTCGGCGGCTCGGGGAGCCTCAACGCCAGCCTGTACGTTCGCGGCCACCGCGACGACTACGATGGCTGGCGCGACGCCGGCAACCCGGGCTGGGGCTGGGACGACGTGCTGCCCCTGTTCAAGCGCTCGCAGCGCCAGCGCCGCGGCGCCTCGGCAGCCCATGGTGCCGACGGACCGCTCGATGTCGACGAACAGGCCGATCTCGCGCCGGCGTCGCGTGCCTTCGCCGACGCGCTGGCCAAGGTGTGCGGCGTGTCGCTCGTCGACGACTTCAACGGCGGCGACTCGACCGGCGCCGGCCTCTACCAGGTGACGATCCGCGACCGGGTCCGCTGCAGCACCTCGCTGGCGTTCCTCGACCCGGCGCGCGCGCGGCCCAACCTCACCGTGGTCACCGGCGCGCTGGTCGCCGGCCTGGTGCTCGAGGGCAAGCGCGCCACCGGGGTCCGTTATCGGGTCGGCAAGCGCGACGAGATCGCCCGGGCCGATCGCGAGGTCGTGCTGTGCGGTGGTGCCGTCGGTTCGCCGCAGCAGCTGCTGCTGTCGGGCATCGGCCCCGCCGACCATCTGCGCGCGGTCGGCGTCCCGGTCGCCGTCGATCTCCCGGGCGTGGGCCGCAACCTGCAGGACCACCTGTTCTGTACCGTCACCTACGACACGCCGGCCGGCTCGACCCGAGCCCTGACCCGCTTCTCGCTGGTCGGCTCGCTGACCCGCTACGCGCTGGCTCGCCGCGGTCCGCTGTCGCGTTCACCGGTGGAGTCGGGGGGCTTCGTCCGCACGCGTCCCGGCCTTCCGTGTCCCGATCTGCAGTTCCACTTCGCGCCGTATCCGACCGATGAGCCCAACACTGACGAGAAGCGCGCCACCCCGTTCGGACGCCGGATGACGATCCTGCCATCGCTCATCTACCCCCGCAGCCGCGGCGAGATCTGCCTGCGCTCGAGTGATCCCGCGATGGCGCCGGTGATCGAGCCGCGCTACTTCAGCGACCCGGCCGATCTGGAGCTGCTGGTCACCGGCGTGAAGCTGGCGCGCGAGATCGCCGCCACCGAGCCGCTGGCCAGCCACCGTGGCACCGAGATCCGTCCCGGGGCCGCCGCCACCACCGACGACGCCATCCGCGCCAGCATCCGCCGCCACGTCAACACCATCTTTCATCCGGTCGGCACCTGCGCGATGGGGTCGGGCGCCGACGCCGTGGTCGATGCCCAGCTGCGGGTCCGCGGCGTCGACGGCCTCCGCGTCGTCGACGCGTCGATCATGCCGACCATCGTCGGCGGCAACACCAACGCCCCGACCATCATGATCGCCGAGAAGGCCGCCGACCTCATCCGCGCCGGCTGATGGTTGTCCCGAGGTGTGATCGGCGTTGCCGCTAGCCCTCGCCGGTACGGATGAACTGCTGGGCGCTGGCGGCGGTCAGCTTGAAGTTGGGCGCCACCCGGCCGCGGCGGATCACGTCGTCGGTGGCTTCGTCGAAGATGGCCAGGATGGCGTGCGGGTCGTCGTCGTCGGGCGCGATGTCGAGATCGACGCGGACCCGTTGACCCTCGTTGGTCACGAACGCGAGCGACCGGTGCAGGCGCTCGCGCGCGGTGGTCTCGTGGCGCCGCATCACCTCGGTGGCGCCCTTGACCAGGGTCGCGAAGCCGCCGGCGTCGAGTGGCTTGGGGTTCTTCTTGTCGCGCCCCATCGTCCACGGCCCGACCAGCGACGGCTCGCTGTCGCCGACCCGGGTCATCTCGACCGCCCAGCCATCGTCGTCGGCGTTCTTGATGATCTTCGCGATCCAGCCCGACTTCTTCCACAGGGTCGGCTCCATGATCTCGGCGTCGTTCGCGTGCTCCATCGCGCCACCATGGCGCTGTCGACGGTGGAGAACAAGCCCGATGTGGCGCCACGGTCACCGGTTCGACCGTACAATCGCCGCGATGAGCACGCCGCTGCGAGCGCCGCGCGACGGATCGGGACGGTTCGTCAACTGGGCGCGCACGGTCACCACGCGGCCGACGGCGTGGCGTGAGCCGGCGAGCGAGGCCGAGGTGGCCGAGGTCGTTGCCGCCGCCGCCGCCGCCGGTGGCCGCGTGCGGGTGGTCGGCGCCGGCCACTCGTGGTCGGCGATCGCCGCGCCCGAGGACATCGCGCTCACGCTCGACGGCCTGGCCGGGATCACCTCCGTCGATCGTGAGCGGATGCAGGTCACGGTGGCCGCCGGGACACGGCTGCGCGATCTGAACGCGGCCCTCGACCAGCGTGGCCTGGCGCTGCCGATCGTTGGCTCGATCGCGCAACAGTCGGTCGCCGGTGTGATCGGTACCGGCACCCACGGCTCGAGCCTGGTCCACGGCAACCTGTCGAGCCTGGTCGAGAGCCTCCGCCTGGTCAGCGGCCGCGGCGAGCCGGTGAGCATCGGAGGGGCCGATCCAAGGCTCGACGGCGCGCGGGTCCACCTCGGCGCGCTCGGCATCGTCACCGAGGTCACGCTGCGGGTGGTGCCCGCGTTTCGCCTCCGCGAGACCATCGACAACATCCCGCTCGCCACGGTGGCGCCCACGCTGCTCGAGATCGCGCGCAGCGCCGAGTACGTCAAGGTGTGGTGGCTGCCGCATACGAAGCTGGCCCAGGTGTTCCGCTACACCCGGACCGAGGAGCCCAGCTCGCGGCGGCCGACTCCGATCACCGGGCGCTGGATCGACGATCACCTGCTGCACGGTGGGGTGTTTCCGGCCCTGCTCGCGGTCGCCCGCCGTCGGCCGGCGTGGATCCCGCCCATCAACCGCGCGCTGGCGCGGGTCTACCTCGACCGCCGGCCGCGGGTCGCACCGAGCGCGCTGGCGCTGAGCACGCCGATGCCGGTCCGGCACCGCGAGACCGAGGCCGCGTTGCCGCTGGAACGGAGCGGCGAGGCCTTCGACCGCGTGGTCCACCGCATCGATCGCGATGGCCTGCGCGTCACGTTCCCCGTCGAGCTCAGGTTCGTGCGCGGCGACAGCGCGTGGATGAGCCCGGCCCACGGCGCCGATACCTGTCAGATCGGCGCCTACTGCAGCGACGCGCCGGATGTCGATGCCTACTTCGCCGCGTTCTGGTCCGAGTTGCGCGCGCTCGGCGCCCGTCCGCACTGGGGCAAGGAGCTCGACCACGGCGTCGACGAGGTGCGCGCCGCGTATCCGCAGGCCGATCGGTTCCGCGCCCTGCGCGACGCGCTCGACCCGGCGCGGGTCTTCGGCAGCGCCTTTCACACCCGGGTCCTCGGGGCGTGATCGGGGCGGCGGCCGACCTGGGATCTCCCTCCCCCTGGTAGGCCAGGATCTGGTACCGCCGGCGACGGATCTGCGGTCCACTGGCGCATGGGCAAGATCGACGACATGCGGAAGCGGCGCGAAGCGCAGTACGCGCAGCAGGCGGGCACCGTGGGCACCGCGGCACCGGCGGCGGCCGAGCCAGCGGCGGCCGACAGCTTGACCGGCAAGTGCGCGGTGTGCGGCAAGACGCTGGCGCTGCAGAACGGCGCGGTCGGTAGCCACCAGAAGGGGTTCGGCAAGTTCTGCCCCGGCTCGCGCAAGCCAGCAGCGTGAGCGTGCGTTGAAGGCCAGGATGATCGCACGGTTGTGTCCGGCTCGTGGCAGCGGTACGCGTAGGCGATGACCGAGCTGGCCACCGAGACCCACGACCTCCTGCGCCGCCTGGGCGTCGATCCCGCCGCCTTCACCGGTGGTGAGCTGGTCGCACGCTCGCCGATCGACGGCCTGGCCATCGGCGCGGTCGCGGCGTCGTCGCCGGCCGAGGTCGACGCCGCCATCGCCGCGGCCCACGCGGCGTTCCGGATCTGGCGCCAGGTCCCGGCGCCGCGTCGAGGTGAGCTGGTCCGCCTGTTCGGCGACGAGCTGCGCGCCGCCAAGGTCGACCTGGCGCGGCTGGTCACCATCGAGGCCGGCAAGATCGTCTCCGAGGGCCTGGGCGAGGTGCAGGAGATGATCGACATCTGTGACTTCGCGGTCGGGCTGTCGCGCCAGCTGTGCGGGCTCACCATCGCCACCGAGCGCCGCGACCACCGCATGATGGAGACCTGGCACCCGCTGGGCGTGGTCGGGATCATCTCGGCGTTCAACTTTCCGGTCGCGGTGTGGGCCTGGAACGCGGCGCTCGCGCTGGTCTGCGGCGACCCCATCATCTGGAAGCCGTCGGAGAAGACCCCGCTGACCGCCCTGGCGACCCAGGCGCTGTTCGGCCGCGCGCTGGTACGCTTCCCCGACGCGCCGGTCGGGCTGGCGGCCGTGGTCCACGGCGGCGCCGCGGTCGGCGCCCGCCTGGTCGATGACGCCCGGGTCGCGCTGGTCTCGGCGACCGGCTCGACCGCGATGGGCCGCGCGGTCGCGCCGCGGCTGGCGGCGCGCTTCGGTCGCGCGCTCCTCGAGCTGGGCGGCAACAACGCCGCCATCGTCGGTCCGTCCGCCGATCTCGACCTGACCGTGCGCGCGGTCGCGTTCGCCGCCATGGGGACCGCCGGTCAGCGTTGCACCACGCTGCGCCGCCTGTTCGTCCACGAGTCGATCCACGCCGCGCTGCTCGCCCAGCTGCGCCGCGCCTACGCCTCGGTCCGGGTCGGTGATCCGCGGCACGCCGAGACCCTGGTCGGCCCGCTGATCGACGGCGGCGCCGCCGAGCGCATGGCCACGGCGCTCGCCGAGGCTCGCGCCGCCGGTGGCATCGTCCACGGCGGCGAGACGGTCGCGATCTCGGGTGGTGGTCGCTACGTGCGCCCGGCGCTGGTCGAGCTCGCGACCCAGACCGGCCCGATGTTGCGCGAGACCTTCGCCCCCATCCTGTACGTGGTGCCGTACCGCGACCTCGACGAGGCCATCGGGCTGCAGAACGCGGTGACCCAAGGGCTGTCGTCATCGATCTTCACCCGCGATCTCGGCGAGGCGGAGCGCTTCCTGTCGGCCAGCGGCTCCGACTGCGGCATCGCCAACGTCAACCTCGGTCCGTCGGGCGCCGAGATCGGTGGCGCCTTCGGTGGCGAGAAGGAGACCGGCGGTGGCCGCGAGTCGGGCTCCGACGCCTGGCGGGCCTACATGCGGCGGGCGACCAACACGATCAACTACGGCCGCACCCTGCCGCTGGCTCAGGGCGTGCGCTTCGATCTGGACTGATCGACCACCGCCGGGGCGGCGCGGGCGGCGGCGACCAGCTCGACCGCCGAGGTCGCGAGGTCGGCCGCCAGGTGGTCGAGATCGGCGACCGCGTCGGCGTCGGCGTTGAGGGCGACGAACATCGTGCCGTGGTAGCTGAACATCGCCACGCCCACGGACTGGTTCTCGAACAACGGCACCACGGGATAGAGCTCGCGCAGCGGGGCGCCGAGCAGCCACAGCGGGAACGGCGGCCCCGGTACGTTGGTGACGACGAGGTTGAAGGCTCGCCGCCGGGTCGCGATCGTGAGCATGCCGGATAACAGCAGGCTGGTCGTGGCGTCGGCAAGTTGCTCGATGGCGCGGGCGCTGGTCGCCTGCTGCGACTGCTCCTTGAGCCAGCGGGTCGTCGCGACCACCTTGCGCAGGCGGGCCGCGGGATCGCGCTCGTCGACCGGCAGGGCGTGCAGGAGCATGGCGACCTCGTTGCCCAGGGCGCCGCGGGCGGCGACGGCGCGCGTGCTCACCGGCACCATCGCGCGGACGTCGGTGAGCCGCGACGGATCGGCGCCGCGGCGGGCCAGCGTGCGGCGGAGCGCGCCGGCGACCGCGGCGAGGGCGACGTCGTTGATGCTGCCGCCGAGCGTGCGCTTGACGAGCTTCAGGTCCTCGAGGTCGAGGCGCAGCACGGCGAGCCGGCGGTGCGGGCCGACCTTGCCGGTGTTGAGCGAGGTCGGCGACGCCGACGACAGGCCGTCGCGGAGCAGCGCTGCCACGCCGCGACCGACGGCGCCGACCTGGGTGGCCGCCGACCGCGGATCGGCGAGCGCGGCGCGCACCCTCGCGAATCCGCGGCGCAGCCCGGCGAGGCGGTGGCGGAGCTCGCTGGCCACCAGCGCCGGCGCGGCGGGCGCGGCGCGCGGTGCGGGCGCGTCGGTCATCGGCAAGGGTCGGGGGTCGGGCGTGCCGCGCAGCAGCCGCGTCAGCAGGTCGGATCCGGCGACGCCGTCGATCATGCAGTGATGGACCTTGGCGAGCAACGCGAACCGACCGCCGGCAAGCCCGTCGACGATCTCGAACTCCCACAGCGGCGCGCGGCGGTCGAGCGGCCGCGAGAAGACCGCGCCGGCGCGGCGCTCGAGGGTGGCGGCGTCGCCGGGCGGCGGCAGTCGGTGGACGGCGATGTGGTCTTCGACCTCGAAGCGATCGTGATCGATCCACACTGGCTGACCCAGGCCCGGGGTCACGGCGATCCGCTGTCGGGTGCGCGGAATCTGCGCGGTCACCGTCACGATGTGGTCGCGGATCGCCGCGAGGTCGAGCCATCCGTCGTGCAGGCGCAGCGGTCCCGGGTCGAAGATCGCGACCGCTCCGACGTGCATGTGGGAGCCACCGGCCTCGATGGCGAGGAACGATGCATCGAGCGCGGACAGCCGTTCGTGGTGCGACACGGATCGTCACCCTGCAGTCGCGGTGCCCGGGCTGAACCCGGTTTTCGCGCACGGTTTTCGCCGCCCGGCGCGGGCGGCGGTTCCGATCGCCATCTTTGCGCCCGAGGGGATGGCGATGCTACCCGCCGCCGGCGGCGCTCGACGACGGCGATCACGGCTGGCGGAGCACCGCGGCCCGCGCCTCGGCGCGTTCCCACATGCGGAGGTAGCCCTCGGCGGACCGGAACAGCGGCTCGAGCTCGGCGTCGGTGACGCCATCGCGGCGGACGTCCTCGATCAGCTCGGGCAGCATTGTCCGGATCGATGAGCTCTGACTTCGACGCTTCTGTGGCGAGGTTGTTTAAGACCTCGTCGAGCGCCTCTTCAACGTCTGCAGCGCCCCGCCGTAGTTGCTCGTTCAACTCGATTGCGCGTGCCTTCATCTTCGGGGGGAGTTCGTCGATCCTCATGGAAGCCAGTGCGCGGAGTCCGCTCCTTATCAAACCAGCAGAATACCCAGCGTCTCCACGCAGCTTTCGTAGCTTCTTCATACGTGCAGCGTTCAGTTCCAAAAACAAGATATTGAACCTACCAAGCTCAGTCTTGTGCACGATCTTTGTCGGGTCGGCGGGATCTGTGTCGAGATGATCATCGGGATGTTCGACATCCACTCGAAGGAAACGGTGACCGGCGGCGTGTTCGACCGCATCAGGCCAATACCCGCGCTTCTTGTTGTTGCAGAGATAGCAGGCCCAATAGAGATTAGAGTACTCATCACCTCCGCCCGAGTCCTGCGGATGATAATGATCGATGTTGTAGCTGATCGCGATCGCCTCGAGTTCGGCCATCGTGCAGTAGGCGCAGGCGTAGCAGAAGTCCCGCCTAAGCTCTTCCTTGTAGGCGTGATAGCCCCTCCCTGCTTCGACTTCGCGCCTTCGCACAAGGAGCTTGAGCTTTGGATCGGGTACCGAAGAGTCGGGTGGCATTACTTCCGCGTACGGAATGCCGTCGGCGTGGCAGCCTTCAGCTCGTCGATGAAGACCTGCATGTCACGGGCGAGGGCCGCTTGCCGGGCAACCGCTGCCTGCATCAGATCCCACTGGTCTCCAAGGAGAGCCTCCTCGATCTGATCGAGCTGCCACCGAAGATAGTCGAGCCGCGCATGCTCCTTTGGCGTCAAAGAGCCCACGAGTTCCTTACGAACCAGCTCCGACCGGCGATCGTTCATCCCCTCGTACTGCGGGCCCAACGTGGTCCGAATGAGGGCACGCGCGTAGGCTTCAAGGCGTCTGGAGTGCGGCGCTTGGTCAGCAAGCTGGCTCAATGTCTGCGCGAGCGGATCTGCTTCGGCGCTCCCATGCCGGGGGGCTTCCGCTCTCTTGACGATTTCACGCTCAGCAATAACTGGGCGCTGGTCACGATGACTCCGACCATAGAGGGCCGCATGTTCATCGACGACGGTTGGTGAACTCACTCCCATGTCCGTGCCTCCGGAAATGCGAAGGTCTGAAAGTAGTTCGTAGCTGTCGTAAGGAAGACCGTCGAATCAGCGGAATTGCGTGTCGGTGGTTTCGTGAAAACGCGTTGGTAGTCGAGGAGCATCCGATACTCCGTTTCGTTCGCTCCATACTCGTACGAAAGCGCGTGATGACACTGATCGTGCTGCTCCTCAGCTGTGCTCAATCGGACCAGAATTGTCGTTTGGAGCTTACTCACCGTGCCACCGCGCTTCTTCCAAGGGCGCTCGCTCCATTCCTTGTAGTGAAGCAGTCCGGGCGGCAGCTGGTTCTGAGCGAGCTCCGCTGTCGCGGCTAGCCCCAGCCGCACAACATGAACGCCCGATTGCTTCAGCAATGAGCTGGTAACGATTTCGACACGACGAAGGCAC
Organism: Myxococcales bacterium; assembly: GCA_947483555.1. GTDB lineage: Bacteria > Myxococcota_A > Polyangia > Haliangiales > Haliangiaceae > UBA2376. The sequence continues at coordinate 2,117 of CANKMW010000145.1, read as the reverse complement.
TCCTTCACCAACTGCGCGTACGTCTTCACCTCGTACTTCATCGTTGGAAGCTGACCTACGGTCTTCGTCTCGACTGGGGAAAACGCGTACTCAACCGTGGCGTGGCATCCACTCTCCGATTGGACGACCTTATGCGTGAACCCATCCTTGCCAGTAATCCTCAGTTCGGAACCAGCTTGGTTGGTCGCCTGAACAATTTCGAGGTCGGAAAGCGCGGCGAGTTGGTCGAGTGATGGCCCAACTACTTCACGCAGCCGCAGGAGCACCGAAGGAGGCGCCTTGAGTTGCACCCCTACCGCGGGGACCGCAAGAACCGCGTCCAGCCAAAGGTCTTCCACAGTGCTCATGCTAGCCCATGCTCCGCGGATAGGCTTGGCGAACCGCGCTTGTCTCTTGACAGATTGCGAAACCTGAGGCTGCTTCCATAAGCGTAAGCGTCATCCCACAGGAGCCGGCCGCCGGCGAGCGGCTCGGGTTGGTTTTGTTCGGCTCGAGATGGGCTGGCCGCCTGTCCCTCGCGTATTTCTGTGCGATCACCATCATGTGAGGGAGGAGAGAAGGGCTTCCACCAGGGTCTCGTCGTCGAAAGCTGCGGCTTCAACGCCCAGGTCACCCACGCGGTCTAGTCTCTGAGCGAGCCCATGGTGGAGGTCCTCTTGCGACCTCGTCCCACGCTCGTCGAGCAGCACGTAGGCTGTGCACGGCGCGCTTCGGCCGTAGCGGTGGTAGCGGCCCTCGCGCTGGCCAAGGCTTGCCGCGGACCAAGGGATGTCGAAGTGGATCGCGGCGTCGACGAAGTTCAAGGACACGCCCTCCGACGCCGCCGTCGTCGTGATCAAGAGCCCGCCCTGCGCCTCGAATCGAGTCAGCATCTCGCTTCGTTGGTCAAGCGTACTGTCGGCGTGTAACGCGAAGGCTGGGTAGTCGCGTTCGACAGCTGCTGCGAGATAGTCCAGTGTTGCGCGGTACTCGCAAAACGTCACCACGTGAGCCAGGCGATCCTCGGCAAGCTGATGGAGCAGCGACTTGAATGCTTCGAGTCGAGAATCAGAGCTGAGATGTTCCACCTTTCCCAGAAGCTCCTCGGCTACCTGACCGTCCTGGTTCGTCGCCGCATCGCCCTCTACCCAGCTCACGAGGGTTTCCTCGAGGGCGTTGATACTCGAGTCAGCACGTTGCAGAAGCACCGCAGCGCGTGTTCGATCGAGCTGTCGGGCGCAATCGGCGACGTGGCCAGCCAGAGCGATCTCCTCATCTGAGCGCTTGTAGCTGAACGTCCGCCGAATGAGCAATGGCGCTTCCTGTTGTGCGCGGTACGCTGGGACAGCTTCGGACCAGTCGATGACCTTTGCACGTTCAAGAACATGCGCTTCTGTCGTGTTGTCACTCGTCGCCAGCAGTAACGCGGCAGGGGGTGTCCCCTGTAGCAGTGATCGGACGACCTCGGAGCGTCGAGCAGACATCCGGTGCGCCTCGTCGACGACGATGAGGTCCCAGAGCCCTGTGGTAAGGAACTCTTGCACATCGGATCGCCCGGCAAGGTTGATGCTAATGGCGAAGACGCGCGCGGGCCAAGCATCGGGCTTGTTACCGCGTTCCTTCAGCAACCGCAGCATCTGTGCGTTGAGAACGAGCGCCTCGACCCCCCATCGACTCAGAAGGTGGGACCATTGCGGCGCCAAGGCGGCAGGTGCCACGATCAGGGCGCGCACGACGCGATCTGTCTTCAGGAGTTCTGCCATAGCAGCTGCGATGGCGAATGACTTTCCGGTCCCCACCGGTGCGACAAGAAGGTGCGAGCTTCCTGGTTGCACCTCGTTGGTGAACTGTCGGACGAACTCGGCCTGGTAACTTGTGAGCTGCGGGTTGGAGCGGGGCTCGCTGGGGGTGTTCATGCGCCACCTCCACGCTTGGCCTGCTCGTTGCGGATGCGGCGCAGTAGCCAGTTTCTGCACGTGGTGAGTTCCTGCTGAGGCATCCCCTCATATGACGCCGAAGATTTCGCGGAAGACCGCGTGACGGCGGACGCCGGCATCGAACGTCGCCATCAGCAGCTCGAGGCGCTCCGGCTTCATGTTTGGGATCGCGCTGTACCAGTCGAGCCCCTGGTTAAGCAG
>CANKMW010000144.1 GCA_947483555.1 Myxococcales bacterium | reverse complement strand
CGCGCTGGAAGCCGCCGACCGGCCGACACGTCCTTCAGCTCCGCGCGTTGGCCGTCAGCGACCGCTGGGCCGAGGCCATGAGCCTCACGCTGCAGCCGCTGCGGAAGTCCGTCCGGGCGGCCGCGTGATCAGCATGAGAGCCACACCCGTACAGGTTGTGCGAATGAAGCGTTGTTTTCCACTGCTCGTGGCTCTGGGTTGCGGCTCGCGTACCGAGGCTGAGCCCACCCTCGATGCTGCTGGCACAGAGCCTCCCAAGGAGGCGATTGTGCAAATCGCAGTCAATGGCGGGATCGCTTGCGCTCTTGGTGCGGTGGGAACCATGAGTTGCTGGGAACTTGCGCGCAATCGGGCGTACACCGTGACCGAAGTGGGGAGCGAGTCCGGAGCGGTTCAGATCGCCGTGTCGACGAGCTTCTTGGACCACAAGGTCTATGCGCGTCTCCGCGACGGGCGGGTCGTCTGGGTTTTTGGCCAGGCAACCAGCGCCCAAGGGCAAGAAGTGGCGGGGCTTGCCAACGTGGTTCAGATTTCGGCGGGTGGAGCCCATGTGTGTGCGCTTATCCGCGGAGGCACCGTATGGTGCTGGGGTGAGAATCTGTCGGGTCAACTGGGTTCTGGCTTCGAAGGAGGACGTAGCGAGAGCCCGATTCTGGTTCGAGGTCTCGACGGGGTCGTGGAAATTTCCGCCGGTGAATTCAGCACCTGCGCTCGGGATCCAAGTGGTTCTGTGAAGTGTTGGGGGCGCGTGTTTGGGGGGCAGCTAGGCGACGACGCACCTGAGGGAGCGCATCCCGTTTGCGTGGGTGCAGACGCCTGTAGTCGACAGCCGGTCGCGGTCGCGGGACTCTCCGATGCAACTGCGCTAGCGAGTGGATTGAATTGCAGCTGCGCGGAAAGGCGCACGGGACCGCCAGTGTGCTGGGGATCGATGTCGCCCGACGCTTATCGTGGTCGTCCGGAACCAACGCGGTTCGCTGCGGGCACTTCCATGCTGGCCGCATACACTCAAATGTGTGGGCTATTCGGCGGTGGACTCAGCTGCACGGACGCCCCTGGGGTTGGCGAGTTGCGTCCTGTCGTCGGGGGTTCACTTCTTGGCCCGATGAAATCAGTCGCGGGCGGCTGGGACTCGATGTGCGCGCTGCTCGTGGATGGTCAGGTCACCTGTTGGGACAAAGACGGCCCACCCACGATCATCACGTTTCCACCTTGAGCGAAGGACGCTCTCGTGTTCGCCGTCGATGCCGTCGGAACCGTGCACTGGCTGTATCCCGGTTATCAAGATGCGACCCAGGATCCGCCGTCGATCCTCGTTCCGCCGAGCGACGTCGATCGTTGGTGTTACCTGAACGAGACGCGAAACACAGGCGCCGAGCGCGATTCGAACCGCTTGCCCTTCGGCCTGATGACCGGCGCCGCCGTGTGGACCGCCGCCTCGAGCCACTACGAGGCCCCGATCGAACGAATGGTCCACATCTGGGAACGCGATCCCGGCATTCGTCGCGTGCCCCGGATGTCCGTGAGCCCTCTCATGGGCGGCGCCACCGTCGAGCTCAGCGGCCACTTCTAAAACTTCTCGAGATCGAGACGTCCTATGTTCACCGCGGGCACGCGCCCGCCAAGGGAGACTCATGCGTTCGCTGTCACTCCGCCTCGCCCTCGTCCTCGCATTCGCCCCTGTCGTCGCCGCGTGCGATTCCGGCGACGAAGGCACTGCCCCCGTCATCTCCAACCTCGCGATCAACCCGGTCACCTTGACGACCGGCCAACAATCTACCGTGACCGGTAGCCTCAACTTCGAAGACCCCGAGGCTGGGGTCGTGCAGTTTGGCATCGACGTCATCCTGCCGGGCGGCGCCCTCCAGTCCCTCCCACTGTCCGATGTCCAGGGAAGCACCGGCCTCACCGCAGGCACGGTATCGATCGCCGTCCTCTTGATCCCACCCCACGTCGGCTCCTACCGGTTCGACATCTGGCTGGTCGACGATGCCGGTCACGAGTCGAACCGGCTGACCGATAGTCTCGTCGCTCATTAACCCCAGGGCTCACCTGGGTTGAGACAGACCGGTGTTCGCTCCAGTTCGGGAAGCCCTGGACCGCGAATCCACGACCTGCGGCACACCTTCGCCGTGCGTGCGCTCGCCGAACAACACCACCGCGAAGCCGTCGAGGAACGGCCCCGCGGGTCCGCCACGGAATCGATGCAACGTGATCGATCAACGACACCGGGATGACGGCGGTCGGTGGCCGTGCCTGGGCAGCGGGCCCGCGGCTGGCCCGGTCAGCGCCGTGCGCGCTTGAACGCGGCCGGAGTGAGCTGCTCGACCGGCAGCGCGAAGACGTCGCGATGGGTGCCGAGGCGCTCGAAGGCCCAGGTCAGGTAGGCCTGGACCGGGACGCCGACGGTGCGGCAGGTGGCGACGATGCCGAGCAGGACGCACGCGCGGTGGGCGCCCTCGGTGCTGCCGGCGAAGAGCATGTTGAGGCGGAGCTTGGCGACGGTCTGGAACTCGCGCTCGGTCGGCGAGTTGTCGATCGGGACGTCGGGGTCGTCGAGGAAGCGGAACAGCGCGGCGCCGTGGCGCTGGTAGTAGCCGACCGCGACGGCGAGAGGCTCGGACGGCAAGAGTGTCGGCTCGACAGCGGCGAGCCAGCGGCGGAAGCGCTTCACGACCGGCAGGATGCGACGCTGGCGATGCGCGCGAAGTTTGGCGCCGACGAGGCCGCGGGCCTGGGGGTCCTGCTCGGCGACGTACATCGCCGCGATGAACGCGCCGCCCTCGGCCGCGAGGTCGGGGCGGGTCACCTCGGCGTCGCGGAACTTGCGGCGACCGTGGGCGTTCCAGCCGGCCTCGACGACGCGCCCGGTCGCGTAGACGGCGTTGAAGCGATGCTCGGCGTCGGCAGTGAGCGTGCCACGGAACGGCGCGAGCTTGCCGACGACGGCGTCGGCGGCCTTGTCGGGCTCGTACTGGAACACCGCGACCTCGCGTTCCCGTAGAGCTCGACGTAGCCGTTGCGCGCGGCCGGCAGCTTGGGCACGAGCACCTTGAGGCCGGTGCCATCGGTGGCCATCCATCGCCCGGCGAGCAGCGCGCGCCAGTGGTGACCGTCGACGGCCGCGAGCAGATCCGCGGCGCGCTCGATGAAGCCGACGAGCGAGCCCATCGCGAGGGGGATGCCGCGCGACGCAAGGTCGCGACGGATCCGATCGAGCGGCGTGAGCAGCGAGAACTTCTGGTCGACGAACCAGGCCAGCCAGTCGCAGGTGACCTTGGAGCGTTCGTACGGCGCGGGCAGCGAGCGCGGCGTCGTTCGCTGGCCGCAGTCGCGGCAGCGGCAGGTCGTGCGCCGCACGACGCGGCGGCGCTGGTGCTCCTTGACGACGTGCAGCTTCTCCTCGGTGACGACGTCGGCGACGTCGAGCGCGCGACCGCCACAGTGGGCGCACGCGTCGGGGCGTCGATCGTGCTCCTCGGCCTCGAGGTGCGCCGGCAGCGGCTTGCGACCTGACGGCCGGCGCGGCTTCGGCGCGGGCTTCGGCTTCTCGGGTACTGGCGGTGGCGCGGGCCGGTCGGCGAACGCGCGCGCGGCCGGCGCGTCAAGTGGCGGCGGTGGGGCCGGCGTCGGCGGCGGAGCCGGCGGGCGCTGGCGCCGGCGGGCGACCGCGAGCAGTTCGCTCACCCGATCGTTCAGCTTCGCGACCTGCGCGGTCAGCTCGGCGTTGGTGGTGATGAGCCGGTCGAGCTGCGCGGTGCTCGACGCGGCCGCCTCAGAGAGCTCGCCGAGCCGCGCGCGCAGCGTGTCGTTGTCGCGCCGCAGCTCGGCGACGGTGGCCACGTCGCCACCTGATCACAACACGCGCGTGCTGTCGATGCCCGTCGACGTGTTCGTGCGAGGCCGTCGGTACCAGCCGCGACGAGCGGCCGTGAAGTCGATGCCGGCGAGCAGCGCCGCGAACGTCGTGCCGTCGATCTGGACCTGGGCCGCCTCGCCGGTGATCACCGGCAGCTGGAAGCTGCCGTTCTCGAGCCGCTTCGACAGCAGGCACCAGCCCGACCCGTCGAACCACAGCGCCTTCGCCAGCCGGCGCCGCCGGTTCAGGAACAGGTAGAGGTGGCCATCGACCGGATCGAGCCCGAGCCTCCGGACCGCGCCGGCCAGCGCGTCGAAGGAGCCGCGCATGTCGACCGGCTCGACCGCCACGAACACCCGCACCGTCGGGGGCAGGCTCAGCATGCGCGCAGCACCTCGAGGATCCGCCGCAGCGTCTCCGCGGCGAAGTCGTCGCCGACCTCGACGTGGACCTCGCCCACATGCACCGCGTAGCGTGCGCGGCCGATCGCACTCGGCCGTGCCGCGGGGACCAGCTCGACCAGCGCCGCGAGTGGACGCGGGCGCTCGTCCATCGCGGCCGGCGGTCGCCGGGCCGTCCGTGCAGGCGGCGATCCCGCACCTCGCCGCGCGAGGTTGATCCTTCACGCGTTCAGCGATCGGCCGTCGATGCCGTGCACTCGGGCCCAGGCCCCGGCTCGCTCGCCAGTCTTGCGGGCCGCCGCCAGGCAGCGCCGCGCCTCTCGTTCATCCGTGATCTTCCGTCGCTCGTTCATCGGTTCCTCCTCAGAACCGACGAGCCTCCCGGCCACCCACCCGGATGTCATCCCGGTGTCGCTGATGGGTCACGCTACAACGATCACGGCAAGGCCTCCTCGAACTACACGCGGCTCTCCGGGGTGCCTGGCGTCAACGACGAAGACGATTGAGGTCGAGCGATCGGATCGAGGTCACGCGATCGCATCGAAGCCGCGGATGTCCCATGCTCCGGCTTCATGCGTGTAGAGCCGCACCTTCCCCGGCGCGCGTCGCCAGGTCATCCAGCACGAGAGCTCTTCGACGAGCGCGAGCTTCTTGGGCTTGTCCTTCACCAGGTCGAGGACGGACAGCGCCATCCCTCCGCCGACGAGGACGCGGCCGTTCACCACGATGTGATCCCCCTGGAAGGCAAAGCTGCTCGAGAGCGTCAGCTTCTTGGGTCCAACCTTCGCAACAATGAGAACGCCGTCTTCCGTGACGTCGTGGATGAGCACGCGCCCCCCGCTCAGAAAATGAATCCCCTGCAGACACGAGGACGCACTGAGCTCGTAACCCTCGAGTGGGATGGGCGTGATCGTCTGGTCCGCGAGATCGAGCCGGAGGATCTCACCGCGGTCGCCCGTGAGGAGCGCGACGCCGGCCTTCTCGTCGAAGTCCACCGAGTGGAAGACCGGGAGGTCCTTCGCCACGAAGAGCTTGCCGTCCGCGAGCCAATGCAGGCGCCTCCGCGCGCGCTTGACCTTGCGCTTGCCTTCGGTGACCTGCACCTCCTCCTCCACGGTCGAGAACCACATCCCGTCGGATGAAAGCTGCGCGTCCTCCGCGCCCTTCGGGAACTTCTTCTGAATGGCTGCGGGAGGCTTGGCGTCGGGATCTTCCGCGATGTTCGGATAGTCCCCAACCTTCTCGAGCTCGAGCGGCCCCGCCTTGATGATGGTCATCCGGCGATCTAGGCGGAGATGAGCGCGTCGGTCAAGTCTGGCCGACGAAGCGAGCCGCCGTGCGCCGCGCGACGTCTGCTACGTCCAGCACCCAGCGCGCGACGCAGTCGGGGACATCGTCATCGTCGTCGTCGGGTCTTGCTCGGAGCGCAGCGAGCGCGAGGGGCAGCTCGTCGTCGGATTGGAAAGGCAAGTCGACCCCCGGCCGCCAGCCCGTCTCGAGATCGTCGGTCCACTCGGCCATGTGGACCCGTTCGATCCCGAAGGAGGATCGAAGTTCGCGCGCGCGCGAACCGCTGAGGTCGACGAAGAAGGCGCCGAGGCCTCCATCGCGGCGCACGAGCTCGACCTCGGCGTCGGTCGGCAGCCGAAAGCCGCACTGGGCCGCGAGCGCGCGAGCCACGCGTCGCACCGGGGTGTCGTAGTCGCATGAGCCACCCGAGAGGCGCGCGTTCTCCTGTGACGAGAGAGGTCGAGTGCTCATCAAGAGCGGCCCCGCGGTCACGCGCGTTCGAGGAGCGCACGCGGCGGCGATCACCGCGAGCTCCTCATCGTCGACGTCGACCGCGCTCCTCAGCGCCGCGAGGTCGTTCGCCGTCAGACCCGCTTCGAAGGTCGCGCGTGGCACGAACGAGAACGCAAGCTGCGTGCGCTCATGAACGACGCGCAGGATGTCCTCCCCGGCGACGACGTGGAATCCGTCCAATGCGAGGCACAGGCGCTCGAGCCTGAGCTGCCTCTCAACGAACGACGTTTGCTGCCACACCTCGAGGTCGAACCACTCGCTGCTCACCTGATCGGCTTACCACGCTCGTTGCGGCCCCGAGCGAATGTTCGTACGAAAGCGCCATGCTCGACCGGCTGCCTGGGGCTTTCGCAGGGTCTCGCCCGACAGAGCAAGACTTCGCCGACGCCGCGGATTGCTGCCGCGCTCTCCTTCGACTCCACGTCGGCGTCCCATCACGCGGTGCTCCGCTCGCGCTCGCGCACACCCGAATTCCCGATAACCCGGTGCGTGGCGCGGGCGATCGCCGCCCGATCGGGCGGGGTGCGGATCGTCGGCCGACCCGCGTGCGCGGCGAACTGGCCGCCGCCGAGAAGGTCGATGTGACGGGGGCGGAGCTGTCACCAAAGGTGCACACGCTCGTCGGCACCTCGACCGTGTACCCCGCGACGTGGGTGCCGTTGTGGTTGTGTAGCCCCATCGCTATCGCGGCCTTCTTGCTTGCTTTGGCGTCTTGGAGGGAGGCTCAGCGGGGGCGTGACCCCGCTGAGGGAGGGCTGGCGACCTGGCGACAGCCCCTCCAAGAAGACTCAACGGGCAACGAGCCACCATCGTCGTTCCCGAAACCGTCGTCGCGGCCGGCACATACTGGCTGATGGCCAACTGCGATGGTGACGACTGCCACGTCCATTTTTCGGCGGCGCCCGCGCTGGACGAGCGTTACGTCAGCCATCCATTCGGGACTGCCTTGCCGACGACCTTCCCTTCCCATGACGTCTTGGCAGCGATTGGCACGTCGGCGTACTTCGTCGTAGGCACGCCAAACTAGGGCCTGTCCCTGAATGCTCGCCCTGTCGATCGTCGGGGCCCATCAGGGCTCTGCTTGTCTGCCCGCCCGGGCGATCACGAGTCGATGGGGCAGGTCATCACGGGCCCGACCGGGGAGATGGTCGCGGTGATGGCCTCGGCGAAAGCAGCGGGGGCGAGCAGCTGGACGTCGGCGGCGCCATGGCCCAGGGTGTCGACATCGAAGGACACCGAGCCATCAGGCGCGACCGGCACGGTGTAGTAGACCTTGAACGAATCGGACACCACCTGCAGCACGAGGTCTGGCGATCCGGGCGGGGCCACCCCGGAGATCTCGAAGACCGCGGACCGCAGGCCGCCGATGGCGTCGCCGGAGCGGGACAGCGCGGCCACCGGGACCAGGCCGGCGAGCGCGACCGGGGCTGCCGGCTCGTGGCTGACAGAGGGCAGCGAGCCGAGGAGGAACTCGGGCGCGGCCCCGTCGCTCTCGTCGATCGCCGCGTCGTCGCCAGTGAACCGATCGGCGATCGGGAGTCCGGTCCAGGCGTGGAACGGCCACAGGCACGTCGTCGAGTCCGCCTCGGCGGGGGCGCAAACGGCGTCTTCGTGATCGAGGTGGCCGAGCAACGGGAGCTCGGTTCCGGTCGCGCCGGCGTAGGAGCCGGGCCAACCCGGGCGCAGGCCGTCCAGCCCGAAACCGGGCGCCAGGCACCCGTTGCGCGGCGTGGTCGAGGCCTGCTTGGTCGGTTCGCCGGGGGTCACCGTGCCGCACGGCGGCAGCGCCGTCTCTTCCTGTTTCTCGGCGACCACCTGGACCATGGTGTTGGTCCGCGTCGGTGGCGTGGACCAGTACCGCTCGGTGTGGCGGCGCCACGCGGGCGATCCATTGGCGGGGTCATCGATGTGTCGGCTGTCGACCGAGATGGTGCCGGGGTTGGCGAGTTCCGGCATCCGGTGCTCGAAGTAGTAGCGCCAGCGCCGACCCCCGACACCGGTCCAGACGCCGGTGACCTTCATACGGGCCTTGTACTTGGCCAGCGAGCAGTCGCAGGGACCGCACACCTGCTGGGTGACGGTCGCGCCCGCGGTGGTCTGCTGGGCGTTGGCCACCGCCTTGGCCCAGCTGTGGCTAGACTTGATGTCGACCTTGGCGATCGGTCCGAGCCCACCGCTGGTGGTGACATCGAAGCCGTGGGTCGTCGTGTCGGTGATCATGTGAGTGTCGGCCACCAACGATGCGAGCTGGACGGTGATGCACGTCTCTTTCGGAGAGGGCTTGTGGTGGTCGTCGTCTTTGCACTCGAACGTCAGGTCGCGCAGCTGGCCTTGGAGCGCGAAGCTGACTGACTGTCGGACCTGTTGACTGCTCGAGTCGGCGTAGTTCTTGTCGATGTAGGACCACCGTGAGCCGTCAGCGGCCGTGAAGTAGGTGCGGCCGTTCTTGTCCTCGACGGAGCCGGCCTGGGCGGTGGTCTCCGGTGGGGCGCCATCGGCAGCAGTCATGTCGTAGAAGTCGCCATGCCGATAGCTGGACTCCACCGCTTGCATGCCGCTGTGGGTGTCCGGCTCGGTGCAGCCGACGACGAGGGTGACCGCGGCGGCGAGCATCGGGGCTTGCCAGCTGCGAGAGCGAAACGATGGTTGAGGTCGCATTGGATTCTCCGGGTTGAGATGAGTCGCTACTTCGCAGCGCAATGGCGAGTCTGGTTGCCGCTGAGCGTGCAGCCCCAGACACCGCCGGACTTCGAGGCGCGGCAGTACGTGGAGCCCTTGCCATGACTGGCGCCGCACGTGGGTGCCTTGTGCTTGCACGTGTGAGGGGTCCAGGTCTCGTTGCAGCCGACCGCGGTCGTGTTGGTCGAGTCCATGATCGGTGCACCGCACGCGGTCAGTTCGCTCCACTCGCAGTGCTGCACCACCGGGGCCGGGGTGCCCGGCACGGGGTCGCCAGCTGGCGCCGGCGCCGCGAGGTCGATCGGCGCCAGGTCGTGGTCACAGCTCCCGTCGTGGTCCTCGTCGGTGTGGAGCTCGGGTTCGTCGCATTCCTCGGAGGGCTCCATCGGCGCCGGCCCAGGCAGCCCCGGCATCATCGTGACGCGTGCGTAGCTCGGAAGAGCCGACGTCTGCGCCGGGCACTGGCTGGCGTGTTCGGGGGCGACCAACGCTTGCGATGACGTCGCGACATCCTCGGTAACGCACGCCGCAGTGAGCGCGACGGCAATGACGGCAACCAGCGTGATGAGAGAGCGATCAAGTCGAGTCATGGGAGGCCTCCTGCACAGACGAGATGCAACTGCGAGGCCACTGGCCATCGCGATCGCGACGCCGCCTGAGGCCGGGGGCGTGTCGACTCGGTGATGTCAATGCCGCGCGCGGGTGCGACAGGAGATCGCGGACCGCGACGTCGGCGATGGGGCTGTCTCGCGCGGAGAGATGCAGTCCCGCCGCGGGTGACAGATCCGTGCGACTCCAGCCGATGATCGGGTTCGCGGCTTCACCACCGGTGGTGGATGGCGCGGCCATGGCGGTCGCGGCGGGATGTACGCTACGATGGCGAGGATGCCGCCGCGAAACGAGCTGGGGCCGCGCACCTTGGTCGTCGGCGCGCTGCTCGGCGCGCTGCTCGCAGTGGTCAATACCTATGTCGGGCTCAAGACCGGCATCACCGACGGCGGCAGCGTGACGGCGGTCTTGCTCGGGTTCGCGATCTGCACGGTGCTGGTCCGGGCCGGCGCGCCCGCGGCGTCGGCGCACGAGCTCAACGCGATCCAGACCACGGCGGCGGCCGCTGCCGGCATGGCCAACACCATCGGGCTCAGCGGCGCGGCGACCGGCCTCTACCTCACCGGCGCGTCACCGTCGCCGGTCGCGCTGGCGGCGCTCGGCCTCGGCACCGCAGCGCTCGGGCTCGGGGTCGCGGTGGCGCTGCGGGGGGCGCTGATCGAACGGGGGCGGCTGGCGTTTCCTACCGGCCAGGTCACCGCCGAGTTGATCGGCGCGCTGCAACGCGACCGCGACACCCGTCGGGTGCTGCCGCTGACGCTGGCCGCGGTCGTGTCCGCCATCGTGGTGTGGTTTCGCGACGGCCGGCCGGCGATGGTTCCGGCCCTGCTGCCGGTGCCGGCGCCGGGGGCGTATCCGGATCCAGGTGCGCTCGGCTATGGCTTCGCGCCGAGCCCGATGCTGCTCGGGGTCGGGTTCCTGGTTGGCGCACCGACCGCGCTGGCCATCGGTGCCGGGACGGTCGTGGCCTGGGTCGTTCTGGGGCCGTGGCTGGTGGCTGAGTGGGGTCTCGCGCCGAGCTACGATGCGCTCGCCGGCTGGTTGGTGTGGCCCGGGCTCGCGCTGATCCTATCGGGCTCGATCGTCAGCCTGGCGCGGGAGCGCGGAGCGCTGGTCGGCGCGGCGTTGGTTCGGCCGTCGGTACGGCAGCTCGGGATCGCAGTGGCGGTGCTGGCCGCCACGGTCGTGGTCGCGACCGCCGTGCTGGGCGCGCCGTTGATCGCCGTCCTGATCGGGGTTGCCCTCGCGCCGGTGCTCGGACTGATCGGCGCCCGCGTCGTGGGCGAGTCCGACGTGTCACCCGCCGGCCCCTTCGGCGCGGTCGCCCAGGTCGCGGTGGCCCCGGTGGCCACGACCGCGACCGGGATCCTGGTCCCAGGGGCGATCGCCGCAGGCGTCGTCGCCCACAGCGCGGTCGGGCTGTGGGCGTTCAAGACCGGGCACCTGCTCGGGGCGGCGTGGCGCCGGCAAGTGGTCGCGCTCGCCGTCGGCAGTGTGGTCGGCGCCGTGGTCGCGGTGCCGGTCTTTCTGCTCTTGCGCGACGCCTACACCATCGGCGGCGCCGCCCTGCCGGCACCGTTCGCGCAGACCTGGGCGGCCACGACGCGCGTCCTGCTGTCGGGCACCGCGGGGATGCCCGCCGGCGCTGGCGTCGCCGCCGTGATCGCCGCATGCGTCGGCGCGGCCCTGGCCGCGGCGAGTGGTCCCGGCTGGCGCCGCTTCGTGCCCTCGCCGGCCGCGCTCGGCATCGGCTTTCTGTTGCCGGTGTCGTTCGTGGTGCCGATCGTGATCGGAGGCGTGCTCGCCGCGGCCCTGGGCCGGGGGCGGGCGCAGGTCGCTGGGGCGCTGCCGATCATCGGCACCGGAGCGATCCTCGGTGAAGCGACGATCGGGACCGTCATCGCCGGCCTGCGCGTCGGGGGCGTGCTCGGGTGATCGCGATCATTGTATCGGTGTAGGTCTGTCCCGCCGCAGGTGACGGTGTCGCCCTCTCGGTGACAACGGGCACGCCCGATCCGCCACTGGCGCGCCGACTTGGGCATGGCGCGGCGGTTGCTCTTGGTCCCTGCACAACCGACCGCACCGCGGTCACCAGGGGGACACCATGACGACTCGCCAGCTCGCCCAGCGCATCACCGTCACTGCCATCGCCTCCCTCACCGGCGCCGCGTGCGCCAGCGTCGACACCACCATCGATCCGCTCGTGATCGAGCTCGACGATCGGACCATCGAGTTCGCGGTCGATCGGGTGGACGGCACCGGCGCTGGCGATCTGGAGATGCTGCTCCGCACCGACGAGCTCGGCGCGATCACGTCGCGGTCGCAGCTGGATGCCGCCGGCCGCGGCACGGCGGTGCTCACCGGTGACGACTTCCGCCATGAGATCGCCATCAGCGACACCCTGCTGAAGATCACCTACACCCGCCACGGCAAGACCGACATGGTCTACATCGCCCGCCCGCGCGGCGACCTGCTGAAGGTGCTCAACGACTACCCCGACGAGATCGCGCCGCCAGCAGCGGCGCTGCCGGCGATGCCGCTGCACTACCTGGCGATGCGCAGCCTCGAGCTCGGCAGCGCGACCGGTGCGATCGACAAGCGCTGGGCCACCATCGCCCAGGCGACCTGGGCGTTCGATGACCGCTTCGCAACCGATCCGTCGACCGCGCCGGTGGCGGTGACGGCCGGTGCCGCCTGGCGCACGCTGGGCAATCCTACGGCCGAGCCGCTGCCGACTGACACCGTGATCTTCGGCGACGCCCCGCCCGCGACCTGCAACCCCCTGCCGGTCAGCGGCGCGGCCAAGATCACCGGCGCGACCAGCCCGGCGGTCCACCTGGCCGGGGCCATCACCTGCACTGATGGCCCGATCACGATCGCCGCGTTGCAGGCCGCCGGGGGTGGCGGGTTCTCCAAGATCGAGCAGGGCATCAGCTGGTCCGCCGGCCAGAGCTCGGTCGCGTGTCCCGGCAACTGCGGCGACGTGATCTGGGGCGCCGACTGTTACAAGGCGTACGTCGCAGGCGCGGGTCACGCCGGCCTGTTCGGCAACGGCATCGTCGTCGACGGCGGCGCCGACAACGCCACCGGACCGTCGTGCACCTTTTCGGCGCCCAACCTCTCGGTCAGCCTCGTCGGGCCCTCGGTCACCGCGGACGCCGTCGCCGGCACCACCGACCTCACGATCAGCGTGGCCGTGACCTACGAGCTCGACCTGATCAGCGACGACTTCTGCGAGGCCACCGGCTCAGGGACCTCGTCGGCGTCGCTGTCCCCGGGCGGGGGCGCACCGGCGGTGTGTGTGAGCACCGACCCCCCGGCGGCACCGACGGTCAATGGCGATGCCTCGACCGATCCGCGCAACCCCATCACCCCCACCACGCCGTCGGGTCGTTGACTGACCCGCGACGAACGCAGGAGGCTCCCATGATGAAGCTCTCGATAGTCTCGGCGGTGACCTGTGTGCTCATCGGCTGTGTCGATGGCGATCGTTCCACCGGTTCGCTGACCACTGAGCACGCGACTGCCATCGTCCACTCTGAGGCGACCGCCACTGGCATCGCGACCACGGTGGTCGCCCTCGACGACGACACCGCGCTCGCCGCGATCGAGCTCGACGGGGCCGCGGGCACCGCGACCTTGGTGTGGCCCGACGGAGCCCACGGCGCCATGCTGGTGCTGCCGTCGGACTTCCAGCAGCCTGCGCTCGGCGAATGGAACGTCGCCGCCTATGTCTTCTATCAGCTCGAGACCTGGAAGCGCACGGGCACCGAGGAGGTCGAGCTGTGTCATCAGAACGCCGCCGGCGCGGGCTGCCGCGGCGCCTGTGGCGTCGACTGCGACTCATGCAAGACCAACTGGGTGTGCGCCCCCAACGCCGCGCACTGCGGTGGCGCCGGCGCGGCCTTGGTCTGGTTCAAGCAATACCGCTGCTACGAGCGACCGTGCTGCGTGACCCACGATGCCTGTTACGACGCCTGCAACGGCGGCTTCTGGTGCATGCGCGGCTGCGACGTCAAGGCCAAGAAGGCTGGCTGCAACATGGACGACGCCAATGGCAACACATGGGCGCGGTCCGACGCGACACGGAGCGACTACTACCACCCGACCGCCATCCCCTGCGCCGTCGCCGGCGCCGTCACGCTGGAGGAACCGGTCGCGACGACGCCGGCGCCCGTGGTCCCGCCTGGCGCTGGGACCGAGCCGGTCCCGGGCCCCGGCAGCGCGACGACTGACGACGGGCCCGTCAACGGCACCATCGGCGCCGCTGGTTGTGACCCCACGGGCCCGCCGGCGCCACCAGCCGAGGATCGGATCTGCACCGACCAAGACGACTGGACGTGTCAGGTGAACTTCTGTCCTGAGGATGCCAGTTGCGCGAGCTGCGTCTGGGGCTCGTGACGTGCCGGTCGAAGGCGGCGCGGTCACGGACGAGTACCCAGCGGTCGCCGGGATCGTGACTGGCGACCATATCGGGTGCACCGGTGTGCTCATCGGACCGCGCCTGATCATCACGGCCGCGCACTGCGCTGGTCCTGAGGTCGTGGTCGGGGTGGGGGGGGCGAGCGATCTGCGGGCGGCGACCTGGAGCGACGTCGGCCTGGCGTGGCGCCACCCCCGCTTCGATCCGGCGACGCATCGCGACGATCTCGGGATGCTCGTGCTCGACCGCATGCCGCCGGTCACGCCGCTCGCGCTGGGCGCCGTGCCGCCGCCACCCGGCACCGAGTTGACGGTGGTCGGCTTCGGTCACGCCAGCGCCGCCGGCGACGACCCTCACCTGCGACGGCACGGCACGGTCACGCTGGCGGCGATCGAGGCCGACACGCTGGTGCTGGCGGCGGCGTCGTCGAGCCCATGCTACGGCGACTCGGGGGGCGCGGTGCTGTGGACCACCAGCGCCGGCCAGCGCCTGGTCGGCGTCCTCACCGCCGGCGACGCCAGCTGCAGCACCACCGCCCGCGCCATTCGCGTCGACGCCTACACCGCCGACGTGATCGCGCCGCTGGCCGCGGCCGCGGACCCCGGGGGGGTCGCCGACGGAGGCTGGTGTCTCGACGACCAGAGTTGTGCGGTGGGCACCTGCTGGTTCCCCCCCGACGCTCCGACCCGTGGCTACTGCGCACGCGCGTGCGCCGGCGGCGGCGACGACGACTGCGGCTCAGGCGCCACCTGCACCGGCGGCCTCTGCCTGCTCCCGGCTCCCAGCCCGGGGGCGTTCGGGGCGGCGTGCTCGGTCGACCTGTCGTGCGACCGCGGCCGCTGCGCCGCCACCGCCGAGGACGCCACGCCGCGCTGCACCGTCCGCTGCTTTGACGACTCAGCCGACGTCTGCCCGGCCGACACGACCTGTGTCGCATCGGCGACTCCCGCGGTCGAGGTGTGCGGCGCACGCACCGGCGGCTGCCACGCTGGCGCCGATGGTGGCGTCACGACCGTGGGCCTGGTCGCGCTGGCGTTGGCCTTGGCGATGATGGCCCGGCGTCATGATCGGTCGCCGCGTGGGCTCTGACTCGGGCCTGCGCCGCCGGTCAGCCAGCGGCGATCCGGCCGCGGGCCCCCTCGGTCACTGTCACGCCCGACGAGACACCTGTCACCCACGACGAGAACTGCAGCAGCGGCCCCGCGAACGGCTTGCCGGCGCGAACCTGGAAGCGATCGACGTGGACCACGATCGTCCACCGCGAGGCATCCGGGCCGACGATGCGCCGCACCGCCTCGACATCGGCCACCGCCGCACTCACCTCTGGCGACGGCGATCCGCCCGAGATCGTTCGGACCGCGAGCAGGGCGCCGGCGAGCTGCAGTGGCAGCGAGTACCCGGCCGCCGCCAAGAAGGCCTCGATCCGATCGAGGGCATCGCCTACCAGGTCGGCGTCGGCGAGGGCGGTCTCGTCGAGCGGTGCTTCGATGTGAATCGCGACGCCGAAGGTAGGTCCGACTCCGAGCGGATAAGACAATCGATGCGGGTTTCGGCACGGCGGGCCAGCAGCGCCGGGCTCGGGTGGTCGAGGCGGCATGCACGGCATGGGGTTCGTGTCTGGCGGCGGTGTAAGGGCGCCCACGAATCAGCGCGACTTGGCGCGCCGCGGG
>CANKMW010000143.1 GCA_947483555.1 Myxococcales bacterium | reverse complement strand
GCCTCGACAAGGACGACCTGGGACCGTGGCTGGAAGGCGTCCGGACACGCATCGATGCCGACCTCTTCGGCCCCGAGGACGTGGAGAACTTCGACGACGCTGGTCCCGTGATCCTGTGGATCGCTCCCGCCGCCGACGCCACCGTCGCCGGCTCGATCGCCGTCGAGGTCACCGCGAGTGACTCGCTCGGTGTCGCCAGCCTAGTCGTCACCGCCCAGACGCCGACGCCCATGGCGCTCGTCGACAGCGACCCGTCGCCCGAGCGGTTCGCCGCCACCTTCTCGACCCTTGGCCTCGCCGAGGGTCCGCTCACGCTCACCGCGACCGCCATCGACACCGAGGACAACACGACCAGCTCGCCGCGGATGGTCACGCTGAATAACCTCAGCGGCGGCACGGTGAGCGGCGTCCTCTACAAGGGCCGCGTCGGCGCCGCAACGGTTCGCGTCTACGCGTTCCAGAACGGCGTGCGCGGCACGATGCTCGGTCAGGGCACGACCCAGAGCGACGGCTCGTACACGAACGTGATGATCGCCGATGGCTACAGCGGGCCTGTCCTGGTCGAAGCGGGCTTCGCCGGCACCTATGCCGAGGAAGCCGCGAGCGCCACCGTTACGCTGGACGTCAACGACCGCTTGCGCACGGTGGTCCCGAGCTACGCCGACGGCGGCGCCATCTCGAGCTTGATCGTCTCGCCGCTCACGTCGTTCGCGGTGACGTACGTCGAGTACCTCCAGCAATCCAGCCAGGGCGGCTCGAACGTGGTCGAGCGCTGGACCACGGCGCGCACCGCGATGGAGAGCCACTTCGGCATCGCCAATATCTACAGCCTGACGCCGCTGGCGCCGGCCGAGATGACCACGTTCAACGCTCCCGCTCGCTACGGCATGATCATGGTCGGCCTCAGCGAGACGGCTCGCACCGCGTCGACCCTGGGCGGCGGCGATGGCGGTAGCTTCGGCTCCGCGATGAACGCCATGCGTGTCGTGCGCGTCCTCGAGACCGACCTCGCCGATGGCTGCTGGGACGGTCGCCAGGGTGCGACGCCGCTGTTCTTCGGCGGCACACGCGCGGTCACCGTGCGCTCGACGCGCCGTGACCTCGCCAACCAGATGGTGTCGTACCTGGCCGACGGCGCCCGTAACCAGACGCCCTACGCCGGTGCTGTCGACGTACTGTCGCAGCTCGACACGCTCTCGTCGGGCGGCGGCAACATGTCGCCCGGCTCGTGCTCGGCTACCGGCAAGCTCAACCCTGACGCCGGTACGCCGTTCGATCAGACCCCGCCGGTCGTGTCGTTCCTGGGCACCACGACCCCTGCTGGTTTCGTACGCGGGACGGTGACCGTTGACGCGATGTCCAACGACCCGGACATGCTCGACCTCCGGCCGACCTTGCGGTTCACGTCGCCCCCTGGGACCGCGGATTCCGACGGCGACGAGACCGACTCCGACGCCCACCACGTCTTCGATTCGACGACGATGCCCAACGGCCCGCTAGTCGTGACGCTCGAGTCCGTCGATGACGCCGGCAATGTTGGCACCGCGACGCGCTCCTACACCGTAGACAACATGGCGCCGACGGTCGACTTCAACATCATGGACGGGAGCTGGCACAGGTCACCTGGACCGGTCGTCACGTACACCGTCAACGAGATGAACGTCGCGTCGGTGACCGCGCTGATCGATGGCATGCCCTTCAACAACAACTCCCAGATCTCCGCGCCAGGCATGCACACGCTCGTCGTCATGGTCCAGGACCAGGCCGGCGCGATGGTCACCGGCATGCTGACCTTCTACGTGGACCTCGTCGCACCTGGCTTGGCCTTCGGTTCGATCACTCCCTCGGGCTCGGTCGTGAAGGACACGCTCTCGATCACCGTCAACGCGACCGACAACATGATGGTGCTCGGTTCGCTCAACACGGACGTCATCGTGACCGCGACCGACCGCAACGGCGCCGCCGTGGTACCGATCCTGAGCAACCCCGCCCAGGGCGGCGGCGCACGCCAAGTCGTCGCAACGTTCGATACGAACAACGTCCTCGACGGGCAACTCACGGTTCGCTTCAACATCTCTGATCGCGCCGGTAACCCGGCCACCGAATTGATGCGCCTGTGGACCGTCGACAACACGGATCCGCAGATCGTCATCTCCGGCGTGACTGCGGGTGTGTGGTACCCCTCGGCTCCCACGATCACCTTCGATCAGACGGACGCAAACCGCGGCAGCACGACCGCGACTCTCGACACAATGATGATCCCGTCGCCGACGACCGTGAACAACCAAGGAAGGCACGAGCTCCTCGTGTCGGCAGCCGATCTGGCGGGCAACGTCACCATGATGACGCAGCCACTTGTTTTCTACGTGGACCTGGCGAACCCGATACTGGCCGTCGTGCCGCCCAACCCGGACGGGATGTGGATCCGCGGCATGTACGACGTCACCGTTGAGGCCACCGATACGCTGCAAGGAATCGGCTCGCTGTCGAACAACATCACCGCCACAGTCACGAGCTCGCCGGGCACCGCGCCGCCTGGGACATCGTATCCGGCTGCCGGCGGTGGAGCGATCCGCATCAACAACAGTATCGACACCGCGCTCATCGCCAGCGCATCCGTCGCGAGCGGCGCGCTCTCGGTGCAGTACAACGTCGCCGACGCATCTACCCGCATGGCGACGCCGGTCACCGTCGCCGTGATGGTCGACAACAATCCCCCGTTCGTGACCATCGAGGACGTTGGCCCGCCAGCCGTCCCGACCTACACCAACGATTCGACGCCGACGATCACCGGCACCGTTGAGACCGGCGGTTCCCCCTTGACCGTCACGCTGACCGTGGCACCGCAGGCCGCGGTGCAGGTGACGCCAACGGGCGGGACGTGGTCCTACACAGTGCCGACCGCGCTGGCCGAGGGCGCGCATTCGGTCACGGCGGTCGCGACCGACCTCGCTGGTAACACCGGCGCGCAGGTCTCCCCCACGATCACCGTCGACACCACTGGCCCTGCCGTCTCGTTCCGTCAGAGCGACGTGCGCGACGAGACCGCATGCGACATCAATGTGAACGTCAGCCCGCTCAACGGCACGATCATCGGCCCCGTCAACTACTCCTCCTGCGACACCGCCACGCTGCGCGATCTCAATCTTGGCTCCCAGGTTGTCGGCAAGTTCGTGTCGCGCATCACCGCAAACTCGGCGGAAAACCCGTTGCTGTGGAAGCTCTCGGCCACCGATGCCGGCTCCGGGTTGGCCAACACTGGGACCACGATCCAGTTCCAGATCTATCGGCTCGGTCAGCCACCAGGCGCCACCTGGGTGAACACGACGAACCTGAACCAGTCCGCGGTCAGCGCGCTCGACGCGGACGGGATCGTCACCTCCGCCGACTGGCCCGAGTTGCTTTCCTACACGGACTCCTTTGTGATCGCGGTGCGTGCGGTGGATCGGCTTGGGACGCCGAGCGCCGTGACGCAGAACCGCGTGTGGAGCCACAAGCCTCTCGCGCTACCGGTCTATGTGGGCTATCAGGGCCTCCCACCCGCCGCCCCCGAGGCGGGAACGTACGACGCCAACGACCCCGAGGAGGTCTTCAACGGGTCCATCCTCCGCCACTCGCTCACGCCGCAGGGCAACCAGATCGGTCTCGCTGGCGCGATGTCCTCTGGCGGCTTCGGCATCTCGGCCCCACGGGCGCTCTACGAGTTCGAGGTCTGGAACCCGCATACAGTGCCGGTCAACGTGGGGTTCTTCGTTCCCAACTTCGGCGGCGGCACGTGGAGCCGGAAGATCTGGAACATCGATCCGTGGCTGAACGCCTCGTTCGGCGTAATCAGCCCCCCCACCGGCTTCTGCAGCTGGCCAAGCAACGCGATCAGCATGAGGGTCTCAGGCAGCGCCTCGCCGGCGACTTGTGGCTCGAACGCGACGTGTACCTGTAACGGCGCGGGCGGGTGGCTCCAGCCCACGGAGAACATCCCGAGCACGGCCGAGTGGGCGGGCTTGACGAGTGCGTACCTGACGGTCGAGGCGCGCGTGCTGTCCACCGATGGAAACGGCGGCTGGGCGGTAGTATCTCCGCTGAGTCTCCAGACCACGATCGTTGAAGGCGGAACGACCTACTCGTTCTACGAGTTCACCGTGCCAGCCCGGCCCATCGCGTCGACGACGGCCGTGCGGATGCGCGTGTTCGTTTCGCTGCCGAACCTGGACCTGTACACACCCATCGTGGACCAGTTCACCGAGAGCGTGTTCGAGGACAACGGCCCCGGTGCCGAGATCGTCAAGCACTCCGTGACGAACAACGTCCCGACGATGACGCGCGTTTCCTACGAGCGCTGGGCCGACTGCTACACCGAGGGCGTCAACTGCCAGGCCATTCGGCTCAAGCGTCGGTTCCGGGCCACCGTCGAGGCGCGCATCAACATTGCGGCCCAGTCGCTCCGCGTCTACGCGCGACAGCGCGCATCGAGCGCAACGACCGCGACCGTCGAGAAAGTCCCTGACCAACAGGCGGCCGACAACTTCGTCTTCCCGACCGACGCGCTCAACTGGGAGAACTGCGAGAAAATGTCCAACTTCACGGGCGGCGCATGTGATCCCGACGTCCCGACCTCGACGACCAGTTCGATCAACTGACAACGGAGACTGATCATGATTAAGAGCCTTGTCTTGGTGCTCGCGGGCGCCGTCGCCGCAGCCGCCTTCATCGTCGCGTGTAGCGACGACAGCCCAGGTGATGCGGACGCCGCCGTCTGTGACTGTCCCGCTGCTGAGCCACCCCTGGCTGGACGCGTTGTGCGAGTTGAAGACCGGACTACGGGTAGCTTCAGCGTCTTGGTACCGACTGCCCGCTGCCCGAGCGGAGCAACTCTCCTCGGTGGCGGGTGCTACACCGAGGGCAACGAGAGCTTGACTCCCAGACTGATCATGAGTGGCGAACCGTCGGGTGGAACGACGGCGTACGGCTGCCGCTGGAGCAACACAACGATGGTCGAGGTGACGACCGTCGCGTACGCCATCTGCCTCGTCCCTGCTCAATAGTCACGCACCACAGCCGCAACCTGAACCGCGTTCCACGCGCGCGAGGTTGCGGTTCGGGGAGGAGCGAACGCCACCAGCCGTAGGATGCAGCGAGAACGACGCCCGACACCGCCAACGCTGACAGAACTTCCTTGAGTCCCGAGCACATCCACGATTCTTGCTCGTGACCGGCAACCACCAACCTCGGGTCTCGATAACAACCTCATGATGAACCCGCCATCCCACCCCCGTTCGCGCCGTCGCACAACCGGTGATGTCCCCGAAACCCCCGAAACGACCATGTTCGGAAACGTGGCGCTGTTCGCTCTGCTCTGCATCAGCATCGCGATGGGTTGTGGAGGCGATGATCAAGGCATTCCAGCCGGCTCTGCAGTCGACGCAGCATCGATTGACGCAAACAGTCCTGATGGGCCAGTTGTCGACGCCGCCAAGATCGATGGTCCCGAGCCCGATGCCATGACCGACGCCAGCGCGGCGGACGCCCTCACCATCGACTCTCCGATGATCGACGCATCGACTGACGCTCCCGTCGATGCGTCGGTGGACGCCGCATTGCCGCCTGCAATCGCATCAATCTCGATTGTCGGATACGGAAACAGCGTTCAGATCAGACAAGGTGCCGGGATGATACGGTTGACAGTCTCCGGCTCGAACCTTTCCCCCCTATCGTCTGTTTCCCTCGAGGATCTGCAAGTCACGGTCGCGCCGGGCGGTAGCGACACGCTGGTTCTGCTTGACGTCTTCGTCTCGAACGGTGTCGCCCTTGGCTATCGCAACCTGCGCGTCGTGACTCCTGGTGGCGGCGATACCGTCGCGAGTGCCGTCGCGATCACCGAGATCACAGCAGGTCCGAGTGGGAATGACACAAGCGGTCGCGGAACCCCTGATTCGCCCTTTAAGACGGCGTCACATGCTGTTCTCTACACCCACTCTGGCGACACTTTGCACCTACTGGCCGGCAACTACGGACCGCTGGAAACTTGGCCTCTGTTCGTAACGAGTGGCTCCACCCTGAAGGGAGACGGCGCCGGAGTCACGGTGATCAACGGCAATGGCGCCTTCCGGTTCGCCGACGCCCCAAACCTGACCCTGGAAGCGATGACGATCATGGGCTTCTCGTACTGCGTCGGTGGGGAGACGATTACACTGCGGAACCTGTCTCTCGAACAATGCACGACTCTCGGGATTCTTGCGAGAGACTCTGCATTGATCGAGGACTGTGTTGTTCGCAGCCCGGCACAAGGGATCGAAATCCAGCCCTTCGACGGCGGAGACATCGTCCTGCGAAGAGTGCAGGTCGTTTCCACCGCGCCGCAAACGCAGCAAAGCTGGACCGGGATACAGGTCGGATACGGCTCGGAATTCACTGGAGCTGGAACGATCGTGATCGAGGACTCGGTTGTATCGGATCCGGTCTCCGACCGTTCCAGTTCCTACGGCCTGTATGTGTATCCGCCGGCCGGAACTTTGTATTCGGTTCGGGTGCGCCGCACTCGAATTGAGGCGTCGCACGCCGTCCGCCTTGCTCTAAATGACTTCCAGTCCCTGGACTTCGGGACGGCCGGATCGCCAGGCGCAAATGTATTGGTTTGTACCCCACGGTGCATCGAGGACATACGAACTACGCGACCGGCTGCAGACGGGCCGGTCCCCTCGTTCGTAGGCACGACGTTTAACGGCGTGAGTCTCCCATCGGGCACGGTGACTGGGCCTGCGTTCTCGTTTCCGTACTACTACATTCAGAATGACAATAATCGGTTGGCCTTCTGAATCCTGACGCGCCGCAGCCGCAACCTGAACCTCGTTCTCGCCACGCAAGGTTGCACTTGAGGAAGGAACAACGCCGGCAGCCGTAGGATGGAGAGAGAGACGATGCAGGACCGGTTCGATGCCGGCGATTCTGTATGAGGACCGCGCAGTTACACGATTCCTCGCGTCGACAAGCAACCGCCAGCCTCGTCTCTCGATAACGCAGTCATGATCAGGCCCCGCCCCACCCGCGTTCCTCATGTCGTCCCCGAAGGCGACCGACAGATCGCGGCTACCCCGGGCAGGCGCACCTCGAACACCTCGCTGTCGACCGAGGTGGCGCCATGAACTGGGACTTCCGGCACTGGTGGGACGGCGAGGAGCCTGAAGGCGAGGAGCCACAACGTCCCGCTCCCGGCAAGGTAACGCTCACGTCGCGGCTTCAGCCGGTGCAGCGTCGCGCCGTGTCCGGATCTGGCGCGCCGCTCGACGGCATCGCCTACCTCGCGCAGCCGGTCCAGCAGAAGGCCGTGCCGAATCGCTTCCCGGACGATGACGCGTTCGCGATGCACCTCATCGGCACGCCGATCCAACTCGCCGGCGCAGGCGGCACCGAGGCCCACCCGGACGCGGTCCACGCCGCCGCGGCACGCGGCGTCGAAGGCCCAGCCGGCCAGCTGCCGCACTTGGACAAGATCCAGCCGTCCTTCGGCCGCCACGATGTCTCCCACGTCCATGCGCACGTCGGCGGCGCAGCGGCCGAGGCCAGCACCGCGATGGGCGCTACCGCCTACGCCACGGGCGACCACGTCGCGTTCGCCAGCACGCCCGATTTCCACACCGCCGCGCACGAGGCCGCGCACGTCGTGCAGCAGAAGGGCGGAGTGCAGCTCAAGGGCGGCGTCGGCGAGGAGGGCGACTCGTACGAGCGGCATGCAGACGCGGTCGCCGACAAGGTGGTCCGCGGCGAGTCGGCCGAGGTGCTGCTCGACCAGATGGCGGGGCACACGCAGGGTCACGGCGGGGACGGAGCAGCCGCCACACAGTCTATCCAGATGAAGAAG
Organism: Myxococcales bacterium; assembly: GCA_947483555.1. Lineage (GTDB taxonomy): Bacteria > Myxococcota_A > Polyangia > Haliangiales > Haliangiaceae > UBA2376. Next base: position 7,681 of record CANKMW010000143.1, on the reverse strand, counting down.
GGCGACGCCCCCGCCGAGGGCGGTCCGCAAGCGACTGGCCTGGCCGCCGCCGCGGACGAGGTCTCCGAGTATGCGGGGTTCGCATACGCCGCACTCCAGCGGCGGCAGCCGCCCGACAGTGATCTCCTTCGCTTGAATCAGAAGCTCGGGGTGCTTGGCGAAGCGCTGCACCAGCACGCCGGTGAGCGCGGCGCGGCGGACGAGCGGGCGCTGCGCAAGGCACTGCGTGATGCGCAGGCGGTGGCCGACAAGCTGAACAGCGGGCACACGGGTCGGACCACGCACGAAGACGAGCTTCGCCAGCGTATCGGAATGATCGAGCGTCTGGCTTCCGGCGGTGAAGACCGCGGCGCTGTGGATATCACGGCCACGGAGCTGCGCGTACAGGCGGAGATCAGCCTGGAGCAGCTCGAGCGGGTTCGCGACCGGGTGTACACGGTGCTGGCGATCGACACCTCGAAGCTGGACGCGACCATCGAGAAGACGTCCGGCTGGATCGCCACGCTGTCTCAGCCAGACACATCGACGGCCGACGCCCGCAAGCTCTCGAACGCGGTGCTGCAGCAGCAGGCACTTCTCTTCGACCTGGTCACCGACCTCGACGACGTCCTCGCCAAACCCGGACCGTCGATGCGCGAGACCGTCGAGGCATACGTCCTCGCGATGTCGAAGTCGACCGAGCGCAAGTCGATCGCCGCGCCCCTCGCCGAGAGCGCCCGCAAGGCACGACGTCGCATGCCGCTCGCGCGGGCCGCCCAGATGCTCGAGGGCGACGAGGTGGCCACACTCGAGATCAACGAGATCGATCCAAAGGTCGGTGGCAAGGCGAAGGGCGAGCACGCGGCGATGGAGGCCCGGCACACCGCGCTCGATAAGAAGCTTGCCGGCGGTCGCACCAGCGACTTCGAGCTCCGCAAGTTCGAGGTCGATGCGCGCGAACAGACGCTTCGCCACCGGACCCAGCTCCTCGAAGCGCAAGCGCGACAGCTTGCGCAGGCACTCGGTGACCTCGCCAAGATCACGTCGAACTCGTTCGACCTGGAGCTCGCCAGGATTCGCACTGATCTTCTCAGCCTTGCCGAGGAGTTCCCCTACCAGCGCGAGCGCTACGCGCGCCGGGTGGAGAAGGCCGAGGACGAGCACGGTGGCCACGTCGAGGGCCAGTGGCCACTCCTGCGAGCGCGCGAGGCCTCTCTCGACGAGCTCGAAGGTGCGGTGCAGCGGTTCCTCGGACGGAGCGAGTTCCTGGAGACGTTGCAAGCCGCCCAACGGAAGGCGGAGTCCGCCCAGACGCGAGCCTTCGCGCAGCAGCTCATCACGACGGTCGCGCTCACGCTCGCGGGGAGCGCCGCCGCCCAGCTCGCCAAGGGGACCGCGGAGGGTGCCTGGCTCGCCCGTTCAGCGCGCGCGGGCGCCACGGAATCCGAGGCCGCCGTCATCGCCGCCCGCGCCGAGACCTTCGGGACCGTCGTCAGCGTCGTCACCGATGTAGCCGTGAACACGGCTGGCCAGGTGGCGCAGGGCGACGACGCCTCGCTGCTCACGCTGCTCACGCTCAACGCCTTCAGCCCGATCGTGATCGGTCGCATCCAGAAGACGTTCGGCCCGATCGGCAGGGTCAACGCGACCGCCGGCCGGCTCCAACGTCTCGCGGTTGGTGCGGCGGACTTTGCGCACGACAAGCTGGTGCTCTCGCTGGAGATGATCGCCGGGGCCGCCTTCGATCACGCGAGCCGGACGCTGCTGCAGGCGCGGTCGCAGGACCCGACCGAGCAGCAGGCCGAGGACTGGCTCTATCAGGGCGCCGCGATGGCGATCGGTCGCCACCTCTCGGTTCGCAGCAAGATGATCGCGTCGCGGCTCGAGAAGCTCCGCACCGGGGCGCGGCGCGCCGTCTTCGATGCGCTTGCCAGCCGCAGCGAGCAGCTGCATGGCGACTCGTCAGCCCTCGCGATGAAGGGCGACACGGCAGCCGCGAACAAGCTCCTCGACGCCTACGAGAGGATCCTTGCCGACCAGTCGTCTCTTCTGAACGACAGCCCCGATGATGTCCTGCCCGCCGGGACCAAGCCGAAGCCCGACGGTGGTGACCCCAGCGGGAAGACCCGAGCGCCAGACGGTGATCCGGCCCGCCCGGACGACGCGAAGGCTGCCGGCCCTGTAGATCCGCGGCTCAACCAGATCGACGACAACCTGTACACCGCCGATCCGCGCGCCCTCACGCACATTCGCGACTCGCTGAAGACCGAGTGGAAGGGCGCAAAGGTCGGGAAGATCGAGTACGACCCGCACGCGAACCAGGTGCACTTCGAGGTCAAGCAGGGCGGGCGTCGGATCTTCGTGACCGCGGAGGTCCCGCCGCGGATCATGAGCGCGGCCGAGCTCGCTTCTGTTCGCAACCGAGTCATCGGCGAGCCGCTGACGAGCTTGGCGGTAGGCCAGCAGGTCCTCCGCGACGTCAGCGCCGGTCGCCTACAGGCGCTGGCGAAGGTGGGCGTGGACGTGCCGGATGGGATGACGCTCGCGCATCCCGTCGAGTTCGGGCTTGGCAAGCTGGCCGACGGGCGCTTCGTGGTCGTCATCGGTGCAGGCGACCACGTCGACTGGAACCAGGTGCCGGGCCTCAAGCCCATGGCGCACACGCATCCGTCGACCGAAGGGAACGACCTCAAGAAGCACGCGATGGTCGAGCGCGTCCCACTCGCGAAGCTGTTCGAGGCGACCGACGCGCCGATGGTCGCCCGCGAGCTCATCTACCCGAGCCCTTCCGACTTCCGGATCATGGCCCGCAAGGGTGTCGATGGACACCGGGTGATCACCTCGTTCGTCCTCGACGATGGGCACGTCTCGAACGCGAAGCCCGGCGACGACTCTCCCCGCCTAGAGTGGGTGCTACGGAAACCGCGGGAGATCGGCGAGACGCCCGACGGCGACACGGTGTTCGAGACGATCCTCGTCGCGGAGGCCGGCGGCAAGCAGGTTGCGCAGAGGAAGGTCTGGTCCGTCGAGCCCAAGCGGGTTCAGTACGAAGGCGGAGACGAGGGCCCGAACGTGGATCCGGGAAGTCACTTCCTCAGTCGGCCCGAACTCGCGCCGCGGAAGTCCGCCGCGGCTGATCACGGCGGACCTGAAGGCGCAAGGACGCGCGCTACGGTGGCCTCGACCGACGACGCCGGCGCGGCAGAGACGAAGGTGACGCAGCTCGTCTCGAAGAGGACGGGCATCACCGTCGACAAGCTCACGATGAACGGGCACGCCGCGTTCGAGCACGTGAGCGTTCGAGCCGATGGCGACCACCTTGAGGTGCACTACAAGAGCGGCACCCAAGAGGCGGCGATCGTTGCGGCCGTCGATGCGCACATGCGACTGGCGGCTCGCCGCCCCAAGGACATCAAGGACCCTCAGGTCGTCGGTCCGAAGGGCGGGAAGCTGCGCTGGACCGGTGCGGACGAGGCCGCGTTCCAGGGGCGTCCGACCGCCGAGAAGGGCTACCACTGGGCGCTCCACGAAGGCGACCTTCGGTACGTGCGGGAGGACGTCGATGACGGCGTCGCGCGCCCGAAGCGGATGTACGACGACAAGAAGGAAGCGCTCGTGGATGCCCCCGGGAGGAAGGGCGACAACGTCTTCGAGAAGAACGCGTCGAAGGTGGATGCGTTCGACGAGCTCGGTGGTCACGACCCCAGTGAGGAGTTCGGCGCCTGGGTGGCGCTGGTTGGGAAGGAGCTCGGCATCACGAAGGAGCAGCTGATCGGGATGATGACCGAGCCAGGAGGAAAGACCCATCGGGGGGTGCGTCATCCGATCAAGGACCAGGTCACGCCGAGGCTCATGGAGGCGCTGACGGATCGCGCAAGGCTCCAGATCAAGTATCCCGACACCTATGAAGGCGTGAACACGTCCGACGACAAGGCGATGCAGAAGGCCGACCGAGCGGCGAGCCACAAGGCGATGCTCGGGATGACCGCCAGGCTAGGATCGGCGGATCGCGGCTCCATCGCCGAACGGTGGTACCTGAAGATGTATGCGAGCCCCGATGCGGTCGCGCACATCAAGTTCACGAAGGAGGAGATGGCGAAGCAGGGGATCACCCTCACCAAGGACCGCGTCCCGGACATCATTGACGGCAACCGTCTGAAGGACGTCAAACACGTCACGGGCACACTGGACAGCGACAATCAGCTCCAGTTGAACGAGTTCTCTCTCCTCGTCGACAGGTCCTTGACTGTCGATGGCAAGTCGCTGAAGTTGGAGTCTATGAGCGTCGCATTCACTGAGCCGGCGGGCGGGGCCGCGAATGCCTCGTTCATCGGTGAGCTCGTCGCGCGCGGGCCGCAATTCACTGCAGAGATATTCAACGCACGAGGCGAACGGCGCGTGATCTCGAGTGTCGATCTGGTCAAGGGCCAGTTCAATACGGTCGGGGGTCGACCGGGCCTCATCCAGGCAATCAGAATGTTCACAGGTTCATGAGATGAGCAACATCACACTTGACGTCACCCTTGAAGGCGAGGACGTACCCGCTGTTGTCGGCGCCGCGGACCGGGCTGGCTGGGTGTTCACCACGGAGCCCGCGTCACTCTCGATCGACTTCGTCGAACACACTGCGCTGAGCTACGCCGATGCCTTGCAGCAAGCGAAGAGTTCTGTCCAGTACGACCACGATCTCAACCTGGTACTGATACGACCCAAGGTGTCTTCAGGTCGAAGTGCCATCCAGCTGCGGCGTGACAGCGTCGAGCTGGACGCTGGCAAGCTTGTCGAGACCCTCTCACTGATTCCGTTTACGATCGCGAGCATTGGCCGTTTCCACTTCGATTGGGGTAACCCCGCAGTGGACGAAGATGCCTACCAGGCCCCTGGTTGGAGTGATGGGCATCACCGTATGGACTGGGCTGTGGCGTTCAAGGGCGCTGGCCATGACCGGCTCGTGTCACGCCGGTGGCTGGAGACTGGTCCGTGGCGCCTGTTGAAGGGATCGGACGACACGAGCGTGGTCATCTTCCACGACCTGGACGCCGCGCCCGAGGTCGCGCTCGCGCAGGCGAAGTCCGGGCACGCGCAGATCGGGATCACCGACGAGACCGGGTTCCTGCAGATCCCGTTCAACTACCGCTTCGACCTGGGCGGTCTCTACGACGCGGCCGAGCGAGTCCTCAAGGTCGTCGTGCACGGTCGCGATGTCCCACCGCGCGAGCTGCTCGAGTGGGCCGCGATCCGCGCGAACCAGCGCCTCGGGGCGGACCAGCCCATCGAGAGCGTTCGCTTCATCTTCCCAGAGGAATCACGGGCACGGGCGCATCTGCCCACCTTGTGGCGGTATGGCCACGAGTGCTGGGCGATCGTCGATGGCGAGGAGATGCGCCTCGACAGCGACGAGATCCCCGCAGGGCTGACTCCGGCTCGGCCGTAGGATCGGAACCAGGTACGTGAACATGAGCAGCTCCGCTTCGGTCTCTGATTTCCCCCTTGAGGACACGCTGGGCGGTGGCGAGTACCACCCGGACGAGCACTATCTTGGCGGCGGCGCGGACCAGCTGTACTTTGGACACAGTCCAGCGCGGCCCGGGGAGCGCTACCTCATCACCATGGCTCCGGACAGCGGCTTGGCCCTCGAGCGGCTCCGTCCGAAGCTCATGCAGGTCGTGCCAGGTTTCTTCGAGCCGATGTTCGTCGGCCACTTCGATGCGGTCAGGGATGACGCGGAACTGGACAGCTACCGGACGACGAGGTGCGGCCTCGTCGAGCGGCTCCCCGAAGGAGGTCCACTGAAGCGCGTTGTCCCAGATGCGCGCCCCTGGGCGACGTCCCTCGGTCGCCAGGTCGGCGCGCTTCTATCCGCTGCGGTAGCTGCCGGCGGCGAGAACCTGACTGGCTTGCGCCCTGAGTTCGTCTGGGTGCGGATGGAAGGGGAGAACCCGATCGTGTCCGGTCTTGGCGGGCGCAGCGGAATGTTCCTGGCCTCGGCGGCGCGACGTCGTGACCTTCCGACGGCACCACTCTTCACACAGAAGTACTTCGCGCCTGAGGTCTATCGCGGGGAGCCACATGATGATCGAGCGCTCGTACTCACGCTCGCGGTCATGATCGCCGAGTGGGCCACCGGCGAATATCCCTACGCAATGGACGGCCGATGGGGCTACTCGAACCTCTGTGCAGGACGGCATCGCGAGCTCGCCCTCGAACGCCGCCTCGCCGACCTACTCGTGAGTGGCCTGCGACCCGACGCGACCGAGCGACCGGACCTGGCGACCTTCGTGGAGGCCCTCGAACGACTGCAGCCGGATGGTAGCGGTCCATGAGCAACGAGTTCTTGGACCCCTACGAGGCCCAGACCCTCCGTGATCGGTACGCAGTCGCTGCGAAGCGCCCGTGGAAGGTGATGATGGTGGCCGGTCTCATGGCGCTCTTCTCGCACCTCTACTTCATCTTCGTGCTCTGGCCGTTCCGCATCTCGACGAGCATGTTGTTCAACCTGCACGTGGGAGGCATCTTCCTTGCGACAGTCGTGGCCGTCGTCGCGGTGCTTGCGGTGGTTCGCGGCAAGTGGCCCGCCGCGGTCGTGCTCATTTGCGTCGGCCCCGAGATCTACAGGCTCATCGATTTCTTCTCTCACAGCGACGAATTGCGCATGCGCTGGTACGACTACAGCCTGGTCGGCGGCGTGCTCGTGCTCGTAGTCGTCGCCTTGGTGACTCTCGTGGTGCGGCGTCCAGAGCCCCCGGTATTCGAGGCGGACTTGCCCACCGCGACGGCGATCCCCGAGCGCAGCAGCCAACCTCCGGCAAGGTCGAGGTAGGCAGGACGTGCCTTCCGGAACCACCAGCGCGCGCGCGGAGCGCATCGCCCCCGCTGACGGCGGCGGTCCCGGCTGGTGTCAACCGACCCCAGGACATGGCCACCTTTGCCTGAAAGCGGCCATTTCTTGCGTGACCGATGTGCCCGCGCTGGTGTCCGCCGACCATCGCGGATCGCCGCTCAAGCCGAAGCTCGGTAACCCCTCCACCAGTGGCGTGTAGCCCGGATGCGAGCGGCGTGCCTGGGATCGGGGCGGAGGTCTCAGATGCCGAAGCCTGCTGCCGCTGCCCCGTCGTCGCCCCGCCGTCGTCGCTGGAAGATCGCCGAGGCGCGATCGATCCTCGCGGCGCTGGCCTCTTCGGGGCTGTCGTTGCCCGAATTCGCGATCCGGAAGGGGCTCGAGCCGCAGCGGCTGCGCCGTTGGCGACGCCAGCTCGCTCGTGAAGTGCGCCGCCCGGCGGCGGTGATCGAGCTGCTCCCGAGCCCGAACCTGCGGCCGGTGGAGCCGATCGAGATCGTGCTGACGTCCGGCGTCACGCTTCGCGTCGCCGAGACGATCGAGCCGGCCGCGCTGGCGCGGCTGGTCACGGCGCTCGAGCGCGGATGCTGAGCCTACCGCCGAGCGTTCGCGTCTTCGTCGCGACCCAGCCGATCGATGGTCGCAAGGGCGCCGATAGCTTGATGGCGATCGTGCGCGACCTGCTCGGCCACGACCCGCTGTCCGGCCACCTCTACGTGTTCTTCTCGCGACGCTGCGATCGGGTGCGGCAGGAATCAAGGTAGTTGTCGCGTGAATCGTCATGCTGCGAGTCGGTCGGGCTTGGCTGCTGCGTGATTGGCCTCCGGGTTGAGGGTGACGGTCTCGGGGCGGCTCCACGGTCGG
>CANKMW010000142.1 GCA_947483555.1 Myxococcales bacterium | reverse complement strand
GCGCTTCGTGCGCGGCGTGCCGCGCCCCGCCGCGCTGCCGACCGCCGTCTGGATCAACAAGCCGAAGACTGCCGCGCCTGATCAGCCCGCGAACGCGGCACTAAACTAATGCCTGCTGGTGTCTCAAACTCGTTGACAGGCTCCGCAACCGCGATGGCGACCTGCTCGGCGACGCCTGTGACAACTGCACCGCGGTGGCGAACCCGGCCCAGACCGACGGCGACGGCGACGGCGATGGCGACCCCTGCGACCTGTGTCCGGCGATCGCCAACGCCGGTCAGCTAGACGCCGACGGCGACACCGTCGGCGACGCCTGCGACAACTGTCCAGCGTGGCTCAACCCGCTGCAGGAGGACGGCGATGGCGATGGACTCGGCGACTGGTGCGACGTGTGTCCGCTGGTCGCCGACGCCGGCCAGGTCGACAGCGACGCCGACACCGTCGGCGACGCCTGCGATCTTTGTCCGAGCGTCGAGGGTAGCGGCTTCGACGACGACGACGATGGGCTCGGCGCGGACTGCGACAACTGCCCGACGGTCCGCAACAGCGGCCAGACCGACACCGATGACGACGGCGTCGGCGACGCCTGCGACGAGGCGCCGCTCACACCCGGCGACGGTTGCTGCGATGCCGGCGGTGGCCCGGGCCTGGGCTGGCTGGTCGTCTTGCTCCTGCTCGGCTTCAGGGCCCGGTCTAGTCGATCGGGTTGATGATCTTGACGTCGGCGCCGCCGGCGAACGCGTACGAGCCGACGTTGTAGTAGCCGTACACGCTGATCCCGAACGGCTCGCTGCCCTCCACGGTGTGCTTGCCCTCGCTGATGCGGCACGTGACCTGCTCGTAGGTGATGCCCTGCGCGGTCCCGATCGGGGCCCGGGTGCAATCCGCGAGCTCGCCGAGGCTCTGGCCGTCGACGGTGAAGGTGCCGGTGATCGGCTTGGCCAGCACGAAGTAGTTGACCGTGAACGTGGAGGGCACCAGGAAGACGTAGTCCTTGCGATGCTGCTCGGCGGCCGGAAAGATGAGCAGCGACGGATCGCCGATGCCGCCCTGGGGGATGCGCTGCTGGCTGATCAGCACCTGGCCGAGCGTGACCGCACCGGTGGCGTGGACCGTGAAGCCGCGATTGGAATCGAGCGCCTTGAACTGGCCAGCGTCGAGCGTGAACGAGTCCAGCGGCGCCGGCAGGTTGGTCGTCACGATCACGCCGTCCTCGGAAGCCAGCACCCGATAGACATCGGGCTCCTTCCAGCTCGGGTCGGTCGAGCGCACCGGGCTGCGGCTGACCACGAACTCGCGGCCGAGCGCCGTGGTCGGAAACAGCTGTTCCTCGAGGTGGTCGGTGCAGCAGGTCTCGCCGTCCTCCCAGCCCGGCGCCGGCGGTGGCGTGGCGCCGCCGTAGCCGATGCCGCGCTCGAGGCCGGTGAAGACCGCGATCTTCTTGGTCGACGTCACCAGCGAGCCGGTGAAGTCGCCGTCGCGATCGGTGAGGCTCAGGCACTCCTGGATCGGCACCGACGGCTGATCGGATTCCAGGTTGACGACATCGTAGCGATTGACGGTGAAGCTGAACGGCTGGCCGGCGGCGGTGGCCGGGATCGAGAACCCCGAGTCGCCGCCCGATGCGGTGATCGGGTGAGTCGCGTTGACCGTGACGGTGGTGTTGTCCTCGACGCCGAGGATCGTGATCGACGTGCGGTCGGGGACGCTCTCGAAATGGCCGAATTGCCCGGCCGGCGGACCGCAGAAGTTCGCGGTCGGCCAACCGAACACGTAGTAGTGGTGACCGAGGGCCTGGATCGGGATCAGGATCGAGGCGTCGTTCGAGAACTGCTGGATGATCGGGTTGAACTGGTACGCGACCACCGGGCCCGACGTGATGACGTGGTAGCCGTGCGGCGACACGAACGTGTGCGACCCGGTGCCGATCCGGTACGGCCCGTTCTGGCCCATCGTGCCGTCGACCTCGCGCATCGGTAGATCGAGCTGGCGGATCGCGTGCGGGGCGACCGTCGTGTTGAGCACGACGTCCTCCTGCAGCGCGCCGACGCGCCCGGCGTTCTTGAGCACCTGGATCTGGACCTCGTAGTCCTGGTTGTTGGCGATCACCACCGAGAACTGCTGGGCGGCGGCGTCGTTGTTGACCGGGCTGGTCACGGCTTCGTTGTCGAGATCGACGGCCCAGAAGTCGCAACCGACGTTGGACGGTTCGCTGAGCGCGCGCTGGCAGGGCGTCGTGCACAGGCCATTGCTGCACACCTCGCCGGCCGCGCACTGCATCACCAGCGCGCCGCCGGTGCCTTCGCCGTTGCACTGCCAGACCTCGTTGTCGGCGCCGCAGTACGCTCGATCGGGGAGGCACACCGTGCATCCGAGGTCGACGTCGCAGATCTGGCCGTCCTCGCAGCGGATCGGCACCTCGTAGACCCCGGGTTCGACACAGCGTTCCCAGCCGAACGACGTACATCGGTTGGGACAGTTGTCGTTGTCGTCGTCGCCGCCGCCCGCCGGTCCGCAGGCGGCCAACGACAGCAGCCAGGCCATGATCAGGTAGTGCTTCCCACGCATGGCCACGGACGTTCCGCCCGCCGGCCCGGGCCGGCAATCGGACATCGTCTGGACATCGTCTGTCGCCCGTCTGTCGCCGGGTCAGTGGCCCTTGGTCTGCTTGATCAACCGCACGTAGGCGCCCGACGCCCGCACCGCGAGCTCCGACAGCTCGTCGACGACGCCCTCGACGAAGCCGCGGCCCGGCAGCGGGTGGGCGTAGATCAGGTTGACCGGACGCTGCTTGACGACCACCGGGGCGACGAACACGTCGTCCGACGGTTCGACGCCCACCGACGCCCACAGCAGCGTCTCCGTCGGGTGTCCGGGCGCCGGCGACCGACCGCGGAACGGGCGCAGATCGTCGGCCGCGGTCTGCAGCGACGATGCACCGCCGATGGGCAGGCTGACGTCGGCGATCGGGCGCGTCAACGCCGCGCTCGAATACGCGCGCCAGCCGAGCGCGTTGCCGTCGCGGATCAGGAACACCACCAGGGCGGCAAACCGGCCGGGCGCGAAATCGAGCAGGGCCTGGCCGATCTCGTCGCGATGCTTGGCGGAGTCGATGCGATCGCAGGCGGCGCCGTAGCTGAGCGGCGGCGGCTCGATCGCGGTCGGCGGCACCGTCAGCTCGCGGCTCTTGCGGCGCGGCTCGAGGCGGATCGTGGTCGGCGTGACCAGGCCGCCGACCGGCTGGGCGCGGCGCCGATCAGCGGCGCTCGACAGCACGCGGCGGGTACCCGGCCGGACGTAGCGGGCCTTGCGCGGCAAACCGTACAGCTTCTCCAGGTAGTAGAGCGCGCGTAGCTCCGACACCACGTGTGGCGTGATCTGGCTGCTGGTCTGGTCGCCGAGCTGCTCGAGCGCGGTCTCGTCACGGGGGTCGATCATCGCGACCGCCAGCGCGTCGGGGAACGGATCCAGGAAGCCGAGCGGGATGGAGCCCAGCTGCTCGGCGGTGCGGGCGTCGATCCGGCCCAGCACCTCGGCGGGGATGGCGTCGAAAATCGCCGGTGTCGCGGTTGGCAGCTGGTACAGCTCGCCGAGGTGGGCGGTGAGCGCGTCGACGTCGAGATAGCCGAGCTCGACCAGGTTGGTGCCCAGCCGACCGCCGTACAGCACCTGCGTCCGCAGCCCGGCCTCCAGCTGCGACAGCGAGATGGCGGCGTTGCGCAGCAGCAGCGTCCCCAGCTTCATCCGCGTCGGAGCATATCCCGAACCCGCCTACCCGAGCGTCCCCGGACACCGGTTCGGCCTGGCGCGCCGCGTGCAATGCGAGGTTTCATGCGTACGTCCACCGGGGTCGCGTCCATCGTCCTGTCGTGTCTGCTCCTCGCCTGCGGGCCCGGAACCATCGAGAGTGGCGACGGAGATGGTGGTGCCAGCGACGGCGGGACCGGCGCCGACGCCTGCGTGGGGCTGGCGTGCTTCCAGGTCAGTTGTCCCGGGGGCGGAAGCACCACCCTCAGCGGCACGGTCTACGCGCCGAACGGGACCCTGCCGCTCTACGGCGTGACCGTGTACGTCCCCAACGGCCCGGTCGACGCGCTGCCGTCCGGCGCCACGTGTGATCGATGTGGCGCTCCGCTGTCGGGTAACCCCCTGGTGTCGGCCACATCCAACGAGGCCGGCCAGTTCACCCTCGAGAACGTGCCCGCGACCAGCGCCGTGCCGCTGGTGATCCAGGTCGGCAAGTGGCGGCGCCAGATCGTCGTCCCGGCGGTGGCGGCCTGCGTCGATACCGCGCTCACCGCCGACCAGGCCCGGCTGCCCCGCAACAAGAGCGAGGGCGACATCCCGCAGATGGCGCTGACCACCGGCGGCGCTGACTCGCTCGAGTGTCTGCTGCGCAAGATCGGCCTCGACGATGCCGAGTTCACCAACCGGTCCGGCACCGGCCGCGTCCACCTGTTCGGTGGCGTCGACGGCACGCCGCGGTTCGCGACCACCCTGAACGGCGGCGCCGACTTCGCCAATGCCACCACGCTGTGGGACACGACCCCGCACCTCATGCCGTACGACGTCACCTTCTTGTCGTGCGAGGGGGCCCAGAACCCGAACACCAAGCCGCAGACCTCGCTGCAGGCGCTGTCCGACTACACCAACGTCGGTGGTCGCGTCTTCGCCTCGCACTGGCACAACTACTGGATCGAGGCGGCGCCGGCGCCGACCTTGTGGCCGACGACGATCACGCCCAACCACCTCGGGGCGCTGAACAGCGTCCGCGCCGACATCAACACCGGGTTCCCCAAGGGCAACTCGCTGGCGACCTGGCTGGCCAACGTCGGCGGCTCGCCCCCCGGCCTGACCGGCAAGATCGACCTCACCGAGAGCAAGCACACCGTCGAGGCCGTCAACCCGGCCACCACCGAGCGCTGGATCTCGCTGGCCCAGACCGCCAACAACCGCACCTCGGTCCAGTACTACCAGTTCACCACCCCGCTCACCGTCGATGACGACCAGCGCTGCGGCAAGGTGGTGTTCTCCGACATCCACGTGTCGGCCGGCGACGACTCCAGCGCCGCGCTGCGCTTCCCCGGCGGCTGCACCACCACCGGCCTCACGCCGCAGGAGAAGGTGCTGGCGTTCATGGTGTTCGACATCGCATCCTGTGTCGGACCGCCGATCGGCCGCACCGACCCCGACGACGGCGCGGCGTCAGGCGCCGAAGCCGGCGACGTACCGGGTCGGGTCGACTAGGCCGGCGTCGACGAAGCCCTTGCGACGCAGATGGCAGGCGTCGCAGCGGCCGCACGCCGCGCCGTCGGTGGCGGGGTCGTAGCAGGAGTGCGTCATGCCGTAGTCGACGCCCAGCGCGGTGCCGGCGCGGATGATCTCGGCCTTGGTCAGCTCGATCAGCGGCGCATGGACGCGGAAGCCACCGCCGCGGGTCGCGACCTGAGCCAGCGCTTCGAAGGCGGTCACGAACTCGGGTCGGCAGTCGGGGTAGCCGCTGGCGTCGAGCACGTTGACCCCGACGAACAGGTCGCGCGCTCCGAGGGTCTCGGCCCACGCCAGGGCCAGCGCGAGCAAGATCGTGTTGCGCGCCGGCACGTAGGTCACCGGGACGTCGCCGGGGGCACCGATCTCCGCGGCCGGTCGGTCCTTGGGGACGGCGATGTCGGCGCTGGTCAGCGCCGAGCGCGCCAGCGGTCGCAGGTCGAGCTCGATCACGCGGTGGTCGGCGGCGCCGAGCGCGGCGGCGACCCGGCGGGCGGCGTCGATCTCGCACGCGTGGAGCTGGCCGTAGCGGACCGTCAACGCGTGGCAGGCAAAGCCGTCGCGGCGCGCCATCGCCAGCGCGGTCGTGGAGTCGAGCCCCCCCGAGAGCAACACGACCGCGGCCGACATCAGGGCGAGACGACCGGCGACGGTTCGCGCAGCGCGGCGTCGCGGCTGGCCTTGGCGCGGATGCGCTGGTCCAGGTAGTAGTCGCGGCCGCGCCAGAACTCCCACGCCACGCCGACGGTGGTGATGGCGGCGGCGGTGATCGCGAGCCAGGTGGCGAGGTCGCCATCGAGCAGCGTGGCGGCACCGAGCAGCGCGGCGGCGCCGAGCGAGCGCGCGCCCCAGGCCAGCGCCCCCGAGGCCCGCTTGTGGTGTGACAGCAGGTTGTCGAGGCCACCCGCCGCCAGCTCGAGCGCGAGCACCGTGATCACCGGCCACGCGGGCGCCGGGCTCTCGACCAGCGCCGCGAACACCGCCGCTGGCAAGAGGAAGGAACCGGCCAGGCGGACGGCGTCGGCGCGATTGAAGTCGCCACGTCCGCGCAGCTGCTGCCAGCCACCGGCGATGTAGTCGAAGCCGCTGATCCACGTGATCGCCACGATCATGGCCATGGAGACCTTCATCGTGAACAGGTCGTCGCCGCGCTGGTGGACGACCTGGAGCGCGACGAACGCGGCGCTCATGAAGAACGCGCCCCGCCACAGCTTGCGCTTGATCACCCACAGCACCCCGGCGGCGACCACCGGGGCGAGGATGCCGAACCAGAACACGTAGGTCATGCCGCGCCCACCCGCCAGCAGCGGGAACAGCACGATCACGCCGATGCCCTGCATCTGGGTCCAGGTCTTGGCCTTGGCCAGGTAGCTGGTCTTGAGCGACAGGTCGCGCTGCTCGTAGGCCGAGCGCAACGCGGTGACGAAGAACTCGCGCACGAACATCAGCGCCACCGCCCACGCTGGCACCAGCCCGGTGTCGGCGAACGGGACGTACGCGAAGGCGATGAAGACCTTGTCGGCGATCGGGTCGAGCAGGCCGCCCAGCACCGTCGGGCCCTGGCGGCGAGCCAGGTAGCCGTCGACGAAGTCGGTGCAGCCGATCAGCGTGCCCACGACCAGCGCCAGCCACAGGCTGCCCTTGTCGTACTTGTCGTTCCAGCCCTGGTAGACCCACCACGACACCAGCGGCATCGGCAACAGCCGCGCGAACGTCACCATGTTGGCGGTGATGAGCGGACGCTTGCGCTTGCCGGCCGGGCCGGAGGGCGGAGTCACCCGCGGAAGCTAGCTCAATCTCGCCGGCCCGTCACTGGACGACGCACTGGACGTGGATCTTGCCGCCGACCGGCGGCGTGCCGCCGCGATCGATCTCGACGCGCTGGCCGTGCTCGGTGGAGCACATGCCGTCGTTCACGATGCGCCAGCACGGGCGCGCCGCGTCGGCGTCGCAGGCCGGGACCACACGGTCGGGGATCCCCGCCACGGATTCGACCATGGAGCACTCGGCCTGGACGCCGGGCAACTCCAGATTGCGGTCGTCGACCGGCCGGCCCAGGCACATGATGCCGAGGTCGTCGATGATGTGAGCGCCGACCTCGGCGAGCGCGGCCTCGAGGTCGCCGGCACACAGCGTGGCGCGGGTGCTGTTGTCGAACCGCGACAGGAACGCGTCGAGCCGGATGCCAGGCTCGGAGGCGCCGAGCCCACCGGTCGGACAGGTCGCGAGCACCGCCGGCCGCCCCTGCGCGTCGGGGCCGATCTCGACCTGCTCGGGATCGCCGATGATGCCGGCGACGATGACCCGATCGGGGTCGCCGCCCTTCAGGTCGACGAGGAAGTCGACGTAGGTGTCGACGTGCTCCAGGTACGCCGAGTCGGGGTTGGGGACGCAGCCGGTCTTGACGCCGGGCGAAGCCGGGACCGGGTCGTCGTCGCACACGATGCCCTGGGCATGGCAGCGGAAATCGGTGATCGCGCCGAGGGTGGTGCTGTTCGGATCGTAGAGCCGCGGATCCGACGCCGAACAATCGTCCTCG
Source organism: Myxococcales bacterium (assembly GCA_947483555.1). Classification (GTDB taxonomy): domain Bacteria; phylum Myxococcota_A; class Polyangia; order Haliangiales; family Haliangiaceae; genus UBA2376. The sequence continues at coordinate 8,624 of CANKMW010000142.1, read as the reverse complement.
TCAGCCAGGAACACCACGCCGAGCAGCGCGTCGTCGCGCACGAAGCCGGGGTTGGCGCCGCGGGTGAGCGCGCGGCGCATCGCCTCGAGGTGCTGCTCGAAGCCGCAGCCGTTCACGCCGACGTCGGCGGTGCAGCCGAACGCGGCCTCGATCGTGCCGCTGTAGTTGCGGCGGCGAGTGCCGTCGGCGTCGAGCACGTCCTCGATGAACGCGGCGCCGCCGAGCGCGGCGCAGGTGGCGCCGTGCAGGATGCCGCGGTCGCCGCCATCGGCCCGACACTGGCTGTTGACGTTGTAGGGGGCGGTGCCGAGGTCCGACGACACCACGCCCAGGTGCACGTTGGGCAGGCCGCCGATGTCGTCGAGCCGCTCGAGCAGCGCGCCGAAGTTGGTGCGCAAGGACGCGTGCTCCTCGGTCATCGACGGCGAGCTGTCGATCACGAACAGGATGTCGATGTCGCGTTCGACCACGGTCGGGACCTCGAAGGTCTCGACGCGATCGCCCTTCGGATCGACCCGCGACACCGTGCGATCGACGCATGCGGCGAGTGAGAGCAGAGCCACGGGGAGCACGGGAAGCGAGGAGCGGAGGCGTGAGCGGCGCATATCGATGAGTGCGCGCCACCCGCGAGATCCGTCACGCGGACGACCCGCGCACAACGAAAAAAAAACGGCCTGGCACAGGCCAGGCCGTCTCCTTGGGCATCCCCCCACGGGATCGCCGATTTCGTGGTCGCTCGAGCTCAGCGGCCTTCAGTCACGCACTGGACCTCGAGCACGGTCCCGAGCGCCGGCGTGGCGCCGCCGCGGTTGACCTCGATCGAGTAGCTCTGCGGGTTGTCGGTGCTGGGCGGGCACGCGACGGCGTCCGGGTGGATGCACCAGCACGGCGTGACGACGCTGCCCGGATCGCACATCGGGGTGGTCTGGATCGCGACGCTGCACTGCGGGATGACCTCTTCGCTCCGGTTGTCGCTGTCGGGGTTCTGCACGTCCACGACCGAGCACTCGGGCTGCAGGCCATCGAGACCGGCGTTGCGGTCGTCGAGCGGCTTGTCGATGCAGGGGTTGCCGATCGCGGTCTTGAGGAGGCTCGCGATCTGCACCAGCGCGTCCGACAGGTTGTTGTTGCAGATGGTGGTGAACGTGTTGCGGTCGGGGAAGGAGGACAGGAACGCCTGGAGGCGGACCGGGGGCGCGGCGCCGTCGTCGGGATCGGTGGGGTTGCCCGAGTCACACGAGCGCGACACCTCGGGGAGGTTGGGGTCGTTGGTGCGGCGGTCCGGGCCGACCGCCAGGTTGCCGGTGAGGGCGTCGAAGTTGCCGATGATGCCGGCGACGATCGCCAGCTTGGGATCCGTCATCTTCAGGTTGCGCAGGAAGTCGATGTAGCGCTGGACCTCGTACTCGTACTGCGAGTTGGTGTCCGGCTCGCATCCGGTCTTGGGGCCGAGCGCGCGCGGGTTGGCGTCGGCGTCACAGCGGACGCCGAACTCGTGACAGCGGAACGAGGTACGCGGACCGAGCTGCGACGCGATGCCGGCGTTGGGATCGCCGAACATGGCGCCCATCTCGGTCGAGCAGTCATCCTCGTCGGCGATGAAGATCACGGCGAGGAACGCCTCGTTGCGGTAGAAGCCGGCGTTCTTGCCCGGCTGCAGGGCGCGGTACATCGACTCGAGGTGCATCTCGAAGCCGCAGCCGCTGGTGCCGAGCTTCGCCATGCAGGAGAACAGGCCGGCGAGGCCCTGACCGTCCGTGCCGGTGGCGGTCGGGTTGTAGTTGCGCGTGCGGGTGCCGTTCGACTGCGCGATATCCGAGATGAACGAGCCCTGCAGCGCGTAGGTCGCGGCGCAGTTGTTGCCGGGCGGACCGGTCAAGAGATTGCCGTCGTCGCCGGAGGCCGGGCAGCCGGGCACGGATTGCGCGCCGGCGGCGCCCACGTTCGACGAGATGACGCCGAGGTGGATGTCGGGGAGTCCACCCTCGATCTGCTGCAGGACGTTGATGAATTCCGGGAAGTTGGTCGCCAGCGCGGCTTGCTCGGCGAGCATCGACCCGGAGTTGTCGATGACGAACAGCAGGTCGAGGTTGCGGTTGATGTTGACCGGGATGCTCTTGTCGAGCACCGGGTCCTGGATCGGGTCGACGCGCGAGACCTCGCGGTCAGGACAACCGGCCAGGGCACCTGTCGAGACCAGCCCGAGGGCGATCAGCGTGAAGCGGCGTCCGAGCGAAGACTGCGATGAGACGAGCGTAGACATGAGGCCTCCAGGAGGAGCGGAACTCGATCCAGTGCTGCAAAGGGATGGCCAGCGCCACGAGTCTAGAACGGCTGCAGTGTCAACAGGTTAGGAATCTCTGCGGCCGGTCGTCCTGCCAACCGTGTTGGCAGAGTCAACTACGTTGCGCCTGATCGCTGGCGACCGCGCATCCTAGATCGAGGGCTAACGGCCGCGCAAGGCGCTGTCCACCGCCGCCGGCGTAATTCGTGCCCCGCTGGATCGACCATGGTAGCTTCGTTTTCGGTGTCTTCGCTCGCGACGTCGTCGAGCCCGGGGTGGGTCGGGCGCGTCGTCCGATCGACTCACCGGGTGCTCATCGTGGACCCTGACGAGTCCACGCGGCGAGCGATCCATCTCACGTTCGACCGCCTCGGTCACGAGGTCGCCGCGGTCGACAGCACCCTCCGGGCGGCCGAAGTCGACGGTCCGTGGCACGTGTTCGTCGCTCCGGCGGCGCTGATCCAGGACCTGGTCGCGAGCGGCCTCGGCCCCGTGATCGCGCTGTGCCGCGGCGACGTCGCGGCCGCCGCCGAGGCCCTCGATCGGGGCGCCGTCGACTGCCTGCTGGGCGACAACGACGCCGAGGTCGCGCTGGTCCTGGAGCGGCTCGCCCGTCGCTTCGTCGCCGTCGCGGCGCCGGCGGCCGCGACCTCCCGGCTGGTCGGCGCCTCGGCAGAGATGGCGGCCCTGCGGTCGACGATCGGTCGCCTGGCGCCGCATCGATCGACGGTGCTCATCAGCGGCGAGAGCGGGACCGGTAAGGAGCTGGTGGCGCGGGCGATCCACGACGGCTCGGCGCGCCGCGGCCGCTTCGTGGCGGTGAATTGCGCGGCGATCCCGGCGCCGCTGCTCGAGAGCGAGCTGTTCGGCCACAAGAAGGGCGCCTTCACCGACGCCATCCGCGACAAGTCCGGCCTGTTCGAGGAAGCCGACGGCGGCACCCTGTTTCTCGACGAGGTTGGTGAGCTGCCGCTGGCGCTGCAGGTCAAGCTGCTGCGCGCCATCCAGGAGTCGGAGATCCGGCGGGTCGGCGACACCGTGACCATCCGGGTCGACGTCCGGGTCGTCGCCGCGACGTTGCGCGATCTCGAGGCCGAGGTGAAGACCGGCCGCTTCCGCGAGGACCTCTACTACCGGCTCAACGTGCTACCGGTCGCGATCGCGCCGCTGCGCGAGCGGTCCGGCGACATCCCGGCGCTGGTCGAGTCGTTCGTGGCCCGCCGCCGTGCCGGCACCGTCCCGGCGCGCTTCACCGCGCCCGCGATCGAGCTGCTCCAGCGCGCGGCGTGGCCGGGCAACGTGCGCGAGCTCGAGAACACGGTCGAGCGCGCGCTGGTGCTCGCCGAGTCGGACGAGATCGACGCGACGTTTCTGGCCACCGTGCTGGCACCGGCCGGGCGTTCCGCCGGCCCGTCGTCCGACCCCGCCGCACAGCTGTCGATCAAGCGCGCGACCCGTTCGCTCGAGTCCGACCTGATTCGCCGCGCCCTGGAATCCACGGCTGGCAATCGAACCGCCGCGGCCCGGCTGCTGGAGATCAGCCACCGGGCACTTCTATACAAGATCAAGGAATACGGGGTCGGTGGCCGGTCGTGATGAGACAAAAAATTGCGATCTCATCCGACCTGCACCTACGATGTAGGACAGGGTAGCACCATGGCAAAGAACTGCATCGGTCTCGATATCGGTTCGAGCAGCATCAAGGCGGTGCAGCTCAAGAAGACGCGCAACGGCTTTGCGCTGTCCGCCTTCGGCATGCAGCCGCTGGTACCGCAGACCATCGTCGACGGGGCCATCATGGACCAGTCGGCCGTGGTCGAGGCGATCCGCGCGCTGTGGAGCCGGCTCCGCTTGCGCCACAAGGAGGTCGCGATCGCCATCGCCGGCCACTCGGTGATCATCAAGAAGATCGCGGTGCCGCAGATGCGGCCCGACGATCTGGCGGTGCAGATCAAGCAGGAAGCCGAGCACCACATCCCGTTTGCCAAGGACGACGTCGAGATCGACTACCACGTCGTCAACCAGCAGAACGCGATGGGGCAGACCGAGCTGCTGCTGGTCGCGGCCAAGAAGGAGACCGTCGCCGACTACATCCAGGTGGTGCGCGACGCCGCGCTGTCGCCCCAGGTCGTCGATGTCGCCGCGTTCGCGTGCCAGAACGCCTTCGAGCTCAACTACGCGCTCGATCCGCGCGAGACCGCGGTCGTGATCACGGTCGGCGCCGCCATCTCGAACATCAACATCGTCAAGGGCGGGGTCAGCCTGTTCACTCGCGACGTGACCATCGGCGGCAACGCCTTCACCGAGGAGATCCAGAAGAAGCTGGGCGTCTCCGCCGACGAGGCCGAGGCCTACAAGGTCGGTGGTGCTCACGACGAGAACGGCGTGGTGCCCCAGGACGTCGAGCACATCGTCGAGGGCGTCGGCGAGGTGATCGCCGGCGAGTTCCAGCGCTCGCTCGACTTCTTCATGGCCACCACCGCCGAGGCCAACATCACCCGCGTGTGCCTGGCTGGCGGCACCGCCAAGGTGGCGGCGCTGCACCGCGCGATCGAGCGCCGTTCGCGGCTGACCGTCGAGGTCATCGATACATGGAAGAAGATCGAGATCGAAGCTGGTCTTGATCGCGGCTACCTGGCCGCGCACGGCCCCGAGGCCCTGGTCGGGCTGGGCCTCGCGTTGCGCCTGCCGGGAGACAGGTGACCCGATGCTGGCGATGATCAAGATCAACCTGCTTCCGGCGCGCAAGCACAAGCGCCAGGCGGAGCCCGGACAGCTCGACGTCGCCATCGGCGGCGGGGTGCTGCTGGCGGTCGCGGCTGCGGTGTACTTCGTGGCCCATCGACCGATGGCCGACGAGCGCGACGCGTTCGCCGACGAGTCCAACGCGCTCACCACCGACAACAACTCGCAGCGGGCCCGGATCGCCGACTTGCCGCAACGCGAGGCGGCGTTCAAGGCCGAGGAATCGCGCAACGCCGCCATCAAGCAGCTGGTCAGCACCATCGTCGTCCCCGACAACGTGCTGCACGAGCTCGGCGAGCTGCTCACCCCGGCGCGCATGCCGACCATGACGCGGGCGATGGCCGAGCGCATCAGCGACGGCCCCAAGGGCGACGCCAACCGGCGCTTCGCGCTCGACTGGGATCCCAAGCACGTGTGGATCACCAGCTTCGGGACCAAGGGCGAGACGTTCACGCTCGAGGGCGGGGCGCAGTCGGAGGCCGACATCCCGCAGCTCGCCAAGCGGATGCAGGCGTCGGTGTACTTCGGCGAGGTGACCTCGCCGTCGAGCTCGCGCTACGAGGACAAGAGCAACTCGCTCACCTACTACAAGTTCACCATCAGCGGAAAGGTGGTGTACTGATGGCCGGCGCACTTACAGAGTTCTCGCGCCGTCCGCTGCAGTTCAAGGTCCTGGTGTTCGGCGGGATCGGGGTGCTGCTCGGGCTCCTCTACTGGCAGTTCATGATGTCGCCCTTGATCAAGGAGCGCGATGGCGCGTCGGCTGATCTCGACGGCCAGAAGGCGGAACAGGGCCGGCTGCGACAGCAGAAGAAGAAGTACGACGAGCTGGTCGCCGCCGAGGCCAAGCTGCGCGCCGATATCGAGCAGAACCAGAAGGCGCTGCCGACCGAGGCCGAGATGCCGGCCTTCATCGACATGCTGTCGCGCAAGTCCGGAGAGGCCGGGATCGAGCTGGTCAAGCGCGACATCAAGGCCGACATCGTGATCGACGCCGTCGCGGCGGGCGCGGCACCGGCCGCCCCGGGCGCGGCACCGTCGTCCTTCGTCAAGGTGCCGGTCGAGCTCGAGGTGATCGGGACCTACTACCAGATCAAGAAGTTCATGGCCTCGTTGCGCCCGCGCCGGGCCGCCGCACCGTCGACCAATCCCGACTCCGTCGAGGAGAAGGACCGCATCGTCACGATCGAGGCCCTGACCATCAGCAATCCGATGGTCAAGAACAACGAGATCATCCTGACCGCGCGGTTCACCGCGTCGACCTTCCGGGCCAAGGTGTCGGAGGCGGCACCCGCGGCGGCGCCGGCGCCGAAACCCGCACCGCCACCGGCCGGCGCGCCAGCGACCGGGCCGGCGGTGAAGCCCGATACCATGAAGGCCAAGACCGAGAAGGCGATGGACGCGTCCGACGGCCGGGTCCAGAAGGCGGTCGAGACCAGCGGTGGCGACAAGGCCGACCGCGATCCACCGGCCGGCGGCGGAGTTGGCACCGGCAGCGCCGTCGACAAGGGCGTCGATCGGCTGAAGGGAGGCATGTGACCATGCCGTCGACGCGACGTTTTGCGATGCTGGCCGCACTCCTGTTCGCGGCGTGCGGCGAGGAAGATGAAGGCCCCCCGCCCAAGGCCGGCGGCCAGGCCGCTGCGCCGCGGGGGGCCGGTCGCGCCGCTGGTGTGGTCTCGGGCACCACGCTCGAGGTGTTCAAGCAGATCGAGTCGCTGGCCGTTGACGAGAAGGAGGCCAAGTCGCTGCGCCACGCCTTCCGCGAGACCGACTTCCAGATCGATCCGACCGGCACCGTGAACCGCGACCCGTTTCGCAGCTTCGTGATCAACCAGCCCGGCGTCTCCGCCACCGGCGACGCCGCGATCACCGCCGAGCCGACCGAGCTATGTCCGCGCAAGAAACAGATCGCTTCGACCTACGCCGCCCGCGAGCTCAAGCTGGTCGGCATCGTCGCCAAGGGCACCACGCGCTGGGCCTTGTTCAGCGATACCGCGCAGCGCGGGCACATCGTTCACCGCAACGACTGCGTCGGCCGCGAGAAGGGGCGGGTCATCGAGATCGGCGCCACCTACGCCAAGGCCGAGGTGTCGCCCGAAGTGTTGCCCAACCAGCAGCCGCGACCGGCCGAGATCATCACCTACCTGCTTCATCCCCAGCAGCTGCCGCTCGGCGACGACATCGACGAGATCACGGCCGACGATCCTCGCCCGCGTGGTCGCGGCGACAGCAAGTTCACCGCGCCGCCGGCGACCAAAGGAAACGCTCAACCGCTCTAGCACCGACGATTCACGTTCCGCTTGCTTGCGAAAAATTTGTGATCCCCGCCTGCGGGGGCGAGAATTCGAGAATCCGTCGGCCCATGGTGCCGCCGGTTGTTCGTGCGCCGCGTGGCGCGCGCCGTCACAGGTCTGCCGTGTGCCTGTCCTGGGCACTGCGAAGGTTTCGTGCCGCGGGGCTTCCCCCGAGGAGTCAACATGCTCGATCGAAAGCCGGTCCTCAACCACAACGTCGCATGGCTACCGTCGCGGCTCGCCGCGCTGGCCGCGTTCGTCGCATTTGTCGTGCTGGGTGGTGCGCCGCCAGCACACGCCGGTGGCGCGAACCAGATCCGGGGCGTCGCGATCCGCGATGACGGCGGCGCGACCGCGGTCCGGATCCAGGGCTCGGGGACCCCGACCTTCACGGTCTACAAGCTCGAACGGCCGACCCGCGTCGTCGTCGACGTCGCCCACGCGACGCTCGAACGCAGCGTGCGCGGCGACGAGCCGAGCGCGACCTTCGCCGTCAACAGCTGGGCGGTCAGTCAGGTCGCGGCGATGTCGATGGAGGACGGCAGCACCTCGGTCCGCGTCGTCGTCACGCTGGCGCGGCCGGGTCGATACGACGTCAAGGCCGACGGCAAGGATGTGGTCGTGAAGGTGATGGCGCGCGATGTGGCGCCGGCGACGGTGTCGAGCGCCGACCTGGCCAAGGCCACGGCCGAGGCTGACGCGGCGCGAGCGGACGCAGCGCGGGTCAACGCCGAGGCAGTCGCTGCGCGCGGTGAAGTCGACGCGCTACGCGCCGCGGCCGCAGCCGCGCGCACCGATGCGGCGAAGGCGCGCACCGATGCGGCGAAGGCGCGCACCGACGCCGCGACCGCGCGGACCGAGGCCGGTGCCGCCCGCGCCGAGGCCACGGCTGCCCAGCGCGCCGCCGAACAGGAACAACTGCGCGCCCGCGCCGCGGTCGACGCTGCCGCGCAGGCCCGCAAGGTCGTCGATGAGGCCGGTCGTACCGCTGCGACCGCGTCGTCGAGCGAACGGGCGGCCGCGGACCAGCGGGTCGCCGCCGCCAAGGCCGACGCCGCCCGAGCGCGCGCCGCCGCCGACAGCGCGGCCGCCGCCGCTGCCGGCGCGGTTGCCGCCGCCGGACGCGCCCAGACCGATGCCCGCGCCGCGCAGGCCGCGGCGACCAAGGAGGTCGCCCGCGCCCGCACCGCCGCCGACCAGGAGATCGCCAAGGCGCGCGCGGCGGCGATCGCCACCAGCGCGGCCGCCGACCAGGAGATCGCCAAGGCGCGCGCGGCGGCGATCGCCACCAGCGCGGC
>CANKMW010000141.1 GCA_947483555.1 Myxococcales bacterium | reverse complement strand
TCCCGTATCGGGACATCGGCAAGGACCACTTCGACATCTCCCATCGCCAGCGCGCCGTCCGCAGCGCGGTCAACCGACTCCGCAGCCTCGGCCTCGAGATCGATCCCTCGCAACTCCGGCCTGTTAGCGATGCCGTTCGTTAGGAGCCGAGGAACGGGCTGTCGGCGCGGTGGGGCAGGGCGGCCACCGCGGCGATCGCCGCATCGGAGCCGAACGCGACCCGCACGTCGGCGTCGGCCAGCCAGGCCGCCAGTCGCGGGTCGTCGCGGTCGAGCCGCTGACCTTCGACGCCGCCCAGCACCTCGACGAGCGCTGGCCCGGCGTGGGTGCGCGCGAAGTCGAGGAACGGCGACACCACGTCGTCGCTCCGGCTGCCGAGCTTGACCCGGATCGACCGCGCGCCGAGCGTCGCCACCACCACCAGCAGCGGCCCGAGCAACGACACGTTGTTGGGCAGCACCAGCGCGACCCGCTCGCGGCCGCGCCCCGACCCGATGAACGGCGCCAGCGAGTCGACGGCGAGGAACTCGATCAGGTAGGCCCACTCGTCGCGGCTGAAGGCGACCGGGCGGTCACGGATCATCGCCGCCCGCAGGTCGCTCCACGCCGCCGCGATCTCGGCCGGCGCGCCGCGCTCAGACATTGGCGCAGCCCCGCAGCTCGGCACGCGGCACCCGGCCGAGCAGCGTGAAGCGCGGTCCGCCGCGGCCACACGAACAGTCGCCGGCGATGCGCTGGCCCAGATCCTCGGTCAGCACCGAGTGGTAGGGCGCGCCGTGCGCCAGCACGTTGATGAACTGCAGCAGCCCGGGTTGGCCCGGCGGCAGCGCCGCGAAGCTCCACGGATCGCGCACGACGATCTGGGCCCAGCGCGGCACGTGGCGGGCGCCGGCGGCGCAGCGCGGGAAGACCACGCCGTTCTGCTCGACCAGCCCGTAGAAGTCGATCACCTGCGAGCCGGACGCGACGCCGTCGAGCAGCGCGTGCTCCAGGACCTCGGGCGCCACCGCCTCGGCCTCGAGCTTCTTCCAGCCCCCCGAGTGCACGAAGTGGCCGCGGCGGGTGCGCAGCAGCGCGCGCACGTCGTCGGGCATCGCGCCGCGCGCCCAGCGCTGCCACAGCACCCAGGTGAAGCCGTAGACCAGGAAGCTCGCGGCGCCGGACAGCGCCGCCGCGATCGCGCTCCACTGGGTGTGGTCGGGGCGCGTCGCATCGAGCGCGAAGGTGGTGGTCGAGGCCAGCGGCACCAGGCTGAGCGCGGCCGCCACCCGCGCGGCGATCTGGCCGCGCTGCCGCAACGCGCCGGCGTCGTCGAGCACGATCAGCGGCCGCCGCTCGGCGCCGACGAAGTCCTGGAGGATGGCGAGCGAGCTGCGGGCCTGCAGCGCGCTGCTCTTGTCGTCGAGCGCGACCTGACTCGACGTGCCGCTGGTGGTCGCCGACGACCGCAAGACGCGCTGGTGGGTGAGCCCCGGTGATGCGGTGCGAAAGTGGATCTGCTTGAACAGGCCGACGTGCAGCCAGGGCAGGTCCTCGACGGTCGCGGCATCCATGAAGTCCGGCCAGATGCGCGCGTAGTCGGCGCAGTCGGCCAGGTGGGCCCGGGTGAGCGCGCTGGCCTCGGCGAGGAAGCGGGCGTCGTCGCGCGGCGCGTACGGTGGGGCGTCGAGCAGCGCGGTCATGGCCGGGCGTCGGGCGAGCCCACCGGCGCTGCCTCGAGCTCGGCGACCAGCCCGGCCAGGCTGTTGGGCCGGACCAGCGCCGAGTTGGTTCGGGTGCACGGATCGCGCAGGACCTGCCGCCAGCTCGCCTCCACCGCCGGGATCAGCGCGCGTCGCGCCTCGACCTCGCCCAGCGTCGCCACCGTGGCCTCGACCCCGGTCCGGTCGACGCCGAAGCGCGCGCTGAGCTCGGCCCAGGTCGTCGAGGTCGCCGCGTTCCAGCGCAGCACCGGCGCGAGCAGCAGGGCGCACAACCGGGCGTGGCCGAGGACGCCGGGCGCGAGCACCGGCTCCAGCACGTGGGCGAGGCCGTGGACCAGGCCGACCGACGAGCGGGCCTGCAGCGCCGCCGCCTCGGCGCCGGGCTCGAACCAGCGGCCATCGGCGGCGACCGGCAGCTCGAGCAGGCGCCCGATCAGCGCCGCCAGTCGCGCCCGCAGCGCGTCGCTGGCCAGCGGTGACAGGAAGCCTTCGATCGCGTGGGCCCAGACGTCGCCGCACGCCGCCCGGGCCCGGTCGCGCGACACGGTGGCGGCGAAGCGCGGATCGAACCCGATCGCATGCGGGCGCAGCTCCGGATCGAGGCGGAACTGCTTCCGGCCGTCCGCGGTCCACACCGCCACCGGCGAGGCCTCGGCGCCGCTGCCCCACACGGTCGGCACCGCGACCAGCGTGGTCGCCGCCGGCGCCCGCGCCCGCCAGGTCAGCTTGACGTGATCGAGCAGGGCGCCGCCGCCGACCGCGATCACGGTCGACGCCGACGCCGCGGCGCCGGCGTCGCGGCCGTCGGGAGTCAGCCAGGTCGCGGTCGGCCACTCGGGACCGAGCGCGCGCCGGGCGCGGTCGCTGGCCCACACCACCGTGGCGCTGCGCGCGGCCCGCGCGGTCACCTCGGCCCACGGCAACAGGGTCAGCTCACCCGGCAAGATCGATCCCTCGCCCTTCGAGCAGCGCGATCACGTCGGCCACGCCGGCGAGCCCGGTGGCCTCCTCCGGCGTCGGGTGATAGCCGAAGGTCTGGTGAATGCCGACCGCCAGCGACACCACGCCGAGCGAGTCCCAGGTGTCGATCTCGCTGCGCCGCAGGTCGAAGCGGAACTCGTGCTCGTCGAGCAGGAAGACGTCCAGCATCAGCTGCCGCAGCTTGGCGCGGTTGGACATCATGGGGCTGTCGGGCTCGGGTTCACCGCGGCAGTTGCCAGCACACGCGCCGGACGGTCGCGGCCAGGGCCTGGAGATCAGGCTTGTTGGTCTCGAGGAGCGGCATGGTGTCGACGCAGTCGACGCGCAGCGGCCAGTGCGCGCGCGGAAAGCGGGCGCGGAACACCTTGAGCACGGCGCGCAGCTGGTCGGCGCTCGGCGTCGGCGCCAGCACCACCACGTGGGCCGGGTCGCCGGCCGGGTCGCGCTCCATCATCGCCGCCGCCTGGCCCACCCACACCGCGCGCACCGCTTCGAGTTGCTGCGCGACGCTGACCTTCTCGCCGTGGCGCTTGTAGACCTCGCTGCGCCGGCCGAGCAACGCGAAGCGGCCGTCGTCGTGCGCGACCGCGACGTCCTGGGTGCCCAGCCACTGGTCGGCCGCGACCTCGCGGTACGCCCCGTCCTCGACCAACCCGACGGCGCCGTAGGCGCTGCGGAAGCGCAGCTCGCCGGCGGCGTCGATGCCGAGCTCGACGCCGGGCAACGGCACCCCGAGATCGCTGGGCCCGGTCAGCGCGTCCATCGCCGTGATTGTCAGCCGCGGCATCGCCTCGGTGCAACCGTAGTTGTTGAACACGCGGGCCCGCGGGAACACCCGCGCCAGCGCCGCGCGCTCGGGCCACGGGAACGGTGCGCCGGCGAAGTTCACCCGCGTCACCGAGGTCAGCGGCTCGCCGTCGGGGACGTGGCGGGCGAGCAGCGAGAACAGCGGGCCGACCAGGCACACCATGGTGTCGGGCCCGTCGCGAAGCAGCGCCCGGGTCGCGGACACGTCGGCCAACCCGGGCGACACCACCAGCGTGCGGTCGTGCGCGTGGGCCCACACCCACTGGTTGACGAACGCGTAGCTGTAGGTGAGCGGCAACAGCGTCACGGTGCGAGCCACCGCGTGGTTGTCCTGGTGGACGTGGATGCAGCTCGCCATCGCGCGGGCGCGCGACTTGGTGCCGACCACCAGCCGCGGCGTGCCGGTCGAGCCCGAGGTGAGCAGCGCGACGTGATCGTGGGCCAGCGCTGCGGGCAGGCGATCGAGGGCGTCGCGAAACCAGGCCGGGTTCACGCCCCGCCGCGTCGGCGCGAGCACCACCGATCGGTCGCTGGACCACGCCGCGGCCAGCCCATCATGCGACGCCGCCAGGTCGTCGTCGCCGACCAGGTGCCAGCCGGCGTGGACCGTCGCGCTGCGCATGGGCGGGCGGCCCGGCGGCTAGCGCCGTGACTTCTTGCGCGCGGCCTTGGCGGCCTTGCGCTTGTCCTTCTTGTCGTGCTTGTCGTGGGGGCGGGCGCCGGGTGTGTTCTTGGTGCCGGGCGCGGTGTAGCCCTTGGGCATGCCGGGGATGTTCCCGCTCGGCACGCCGGGCATCATCGGCATGTTGGGCATGCCGGGCATGCCGCCACCGCCGAAGCCGGGCGGCAGGCCGCCCTCGGCGCCCATGATCGCGCCGAGATCCATGTTGGCCAGCTTCTTCATCTGCGAGAATTGCTTGAAGCCGGGCAGCTTGCCCATCAGCCCGGTCGAGGCGCCCAGCTGCACCATCATCTGGCGCATGGTCGCGAACTTCTGCAGCAGCTCCTTCACCTCGGTCTCGGTGCGGCCCGAGCCCTTGGAGATGCGGCGGACGCGGCCGGGCGCGAAGTCGGCGCGGCGGCGCTTGGCGTTGCGGCCGGCGGTCGAGGTGAAGTCCTCCCACGACGTGGTCACGAACACCTCGGGCTTGGTCCGCTCCTGCATCGTCATGGAGTTGATCATCGCCTCGATCTTGACCAGCTCGCGATCGTCGAGGTTGACGCCCTCGGGCATCTGGCCGCCGAAGAACGGCAGCTTGTCGAACAGGTCCTTGAGCGACCCCATCTTCTGGATCATGCGGATCTGTTCGACGAAGTCCTGCATGTCGAACTTGCCCTTGAGCATGCGGATGGCGTCTTCTTCCGCCTTCTCCGCATCGACCACCTGCTCGAAGTCCTTGACCAGGCCGACGATGTCGCCCATGCCCAGGATGCGCGACGCCAGGCCCTCGGGCCGGAACTCCTCGAGCTTGTCGAGCCCCTCGCCCATGCCGAGGAACTTGATCGGCTTGCCGGTGATCTCCTTGACCGACAGCGCGGCGCCACCGCGGGCATCGCCATCGAGCTTGGTCAGGATCACGCCGTCGAGGTTGAGGCGCTGGTTGAAGGTGTCGGCGACGTTGACCGCGTCCTGACCGGTCATCGCGTCGAGGACCAGGAAGATGTTGGCGGGCTGCACGCCCTTGTCGATGTCCTCGAGCTCCTGCATCAGCGGCTCGTCGATGGCGAGCCGGCCGGCGGTGTCGAAGATGATGACGTCGCAGCCCTCGGTGGCCGCGAAGTCGATCGCGCCCTTGCAGATCGTCACCGGGTCGGAGCCCGGGATCGAGAACACCGGCATGCCGAGCTGCTTGCCGAGCGTCTGCAGCTGATCGACGGCGGCCGGGCGGTAGACGTCGGCGGCCACCAGCAGCGGCCGCTTCTTGTGGGCCTTCTCGAGGTGGCGGGCGAGCTTGCCGCAGCTGGTGGTCTTGCCCGAGCCCTGCAGGCCCACCATCATGAAGCCGGTCGCCCCCTTCTTGGCCCAGCGCAGCTCGGTGTCGACCGGGCCCATCATCTTGGTGAGCTCGTCCTGGCAGATCTTGATGAAGGCCTGCTCGGGCGTGATGCGCTGGACGCCGTACTCCTCGGAGCGGGCCTTGAGCGTCACCTGCTCGCCCTTGGCCGCCTCGCGGACCCGGTCGAGGAAGCGCTTGACCACGCGGAACTCGACGTCGGCCTCGAGCAAGGACAGCCGGACGTCGCGCAGCGCCTCGTCGATGATGTCGTCGTCGAGCTCGGCCTTGCCGGTCAGCCGCTGCTTGGCGGCACGGAAGCCTTTGGAGATGGTCTCGAACACGTCGTCGGCTCCTGTTCTCGGACAAGCTCGCCTTGCGGCGCGGCTGGCGAGCTATAGCACGGGAAGCCGGCTACTCGATCGTCGAGCCGGTGACCACGATCGGGGTGTCGTCGTGGGCCGAGATCTGCGGGTACTGGGTGTACCAGGAGCCGCCGAGGTTGCGGGTGATGACCGAGCGATCGATGCGGACGTCGCCGGTGTGGTTGTTGGTCACGAAGAAGATCGCGCTGCCGTGCTGGACCACGTCGTTGTCCTGGATCGCGACGCCGCACAGCGACAGCGTCATCTGGTTGCCGTCGTTGTAGATCGCGCCGCCGCTGCCACCGCCGGGAGCCCCGCCCTGGGGCGGGTTGCCGCCGTTGCCGATCGCATGGTTGTGCGAGAAGCGGCTGTTGTAGATCGACCACGACACGCCGATGCTGCTGAGGCCGCCGCCGTTCGAGCAGGTGTTGCCGAAGCCCGCGGCGCCACCGAACGTGGTGTTGACGACGTAGATGGGCTGGTCCTCGTACTGATCGAAGGCCCGGACGCCGGCGCCGCCGACGTCGGGGCCGGTGTCGGCACAGACGTTGCCGAAGAAGCGCGTGTTGACCAGCTTGAGGCGGCCACCGCGGGACCAGATCGCGCCGCCGCCGTCGTACTCGGTCTCGCCCTTGGAGTTACCGTCGATGAACGTGAGGTTCTGGACCGTGAGGCGCGGGTGATCCTGGTTGTTGCACATCGACGTGGTCCAGCGCTGGTCGGGATCGCAGGTGTTCATGTACAGGATGCGGGTCCGGCCGCCGCCGCTGAGCGTCACCTTGCCGCCGCCGTCGATCACGATGTCGGGGCCGGTGTCGTTGAAGATCTTGGCTGGACGGTCGAGCGTGATGGTCACCGGGTCGGGTCCGCAGTCGAACGTGATCACGCCGCCGGCGGCGACCGCCGCGATGACGGCGTCGGCGGTGCAACTGGCCGCCGCGCCGCTGCCGACCACGGTGCGCGGCGTGGCCACGCCGGCCAGCCCACCCTCGGCCGGGATGGTGCAGGTGCCGTCCGGGTTGCCGGCCGGCGGGCCATCCTCGGGATCGGTCAGCGGGTTCGGGACCTCGACGCCGCCGTCGCTGCACGACGCCATCAGGGCGATCAAGGCGAACCAGGACCCGAGCGCGCGTGGCATGCCGTACCTCCCCGTCGAGTCTAACGGAGTGCCGCCCGGGGAGCCAGACAGGTTGAATCCGGGCGCCGGGTGCGGTGTCCTACCGGCGATGACGCGCGGACATGTCGGGGCTGGAATCGGGCTCGTGCTCACCGGGTGGCTGGCGATCCCCGGGGCTGCGGTCGCGGGGCCGCGGCAGCTGTGCGCCGCCGCCGGTCCGGACACCGTCGACGTCGACGGCATGCTCGACGACTGGGACGGCGTGGCCAGGGCCCGCGCCGGCTCCAACGCGCCCGAGGCCAGCTTCGATCTGCGCTGCCTGTACGACGGCAGCCAGCTCTACCTGTCGGTCGACGTGCGCGACGAGTACGTGGTGCGCGCCGGCAAGACGCCGGCCGGTGAGGATCGGGTCGAGATCGTGCTCGCCGCCGGCAAGGCGCCGCTGACCATCACCATCTTCCCCGGCAAGGATCGAGCGGCGCCGCGCCGTCTGATCGGTGGCAAGCCGGCGCCGCGCTGGCTCACCGTCGAGGACACCCTGCAGCCCAAGGGCTGGTCGTTCGAGCTGATCGTGCCGCTGGCCCGGGTGGTTGGCTGGGGCGCGAGCGTGCCCGAGGTGACCGCCACGTTGACCTTGCACGACGCCGACGTCGCCAAGCTGTCGATCACCGAGAACACGGTGGCGTGGAGCGGGACCCTGGCGCTCGGCAACGCCGACTCGCTGTTCGCGCAGGTGCTGGCCGACCTCAAGATCACGAAGGCGCAGGTGACCCTCGACACCACCGCGGATCTCGATCCGACCCGGCCCGGTCCAGAGCGGTTGATCGCCGGCGGCACCCGGCTGGCCTTGGTCACCGACAGCTACGGCTTCGTGCAGCTGCCGGTGGCGAAGGCCGCCGACGTCAGCAAGGTCGAGCTGGTCGATCTCACCGGCGATGGCCGCCGCCACGTCGCGGTGCAGCTGCACCAGGCCGGCGGCGGTGGCACCCGCCACCTGCTGGTCCTGTACGCGGCGCGCAACGGCAAGCTCGAGGAGTTGCACACCATCGAGGTCGGCAAGGAGCAGGCCAGCAACCGCCTGGCCAGCGGATGGACGGTCGAGAGCGCCCGGCCGTGGAAGCAGGCCAAGGGCGCGCGCCGGGTGCTGGTGGTGAAGGCCGGGCCGGCGGTCGGCTGGGACGAGGACAGCTACGCCGAGGCCCCGGCGCCCGACGCCGATCCGATCCACGTGCCGTGGGACGACGATCGCATCGGGGCGGTCTACTGGCTGGCCAAGGACGGCACGCTCGATCGCAGCGTCCTCAAGCGGTCGCGTTGAGGAACAGGAAGTAGCGGTCGACGAAATCCGCGAAGCGGGCCCGGGCGCCGCAGTCCGGGCAGTCGTCCTCGGGCGTGTGACCGGCGGCGATCAGCGCTTGCACCTGATCGGTGACCACCAGGCTGGCGCCCTCCCAGCCGCAGGCGTCGCACGCGAACGGCGCGAAGAACGACGCGATGCGGGCGTCGCCGCGCGCGTCCACGATCATGTTCATCTGCAGCACCATCACCTCGGCGCAGCGCTCCAGGGTGATCGTGACCTGCTGGTGGGCCAGCCGGCGCAGGAAGGTCACCCAGTCACGAACGCCGAGCGAGTTGATGTAGCAGACGTCGGAGAGATCGATCGTCAGCGGACCGGAGGCGATGGCGCCGGCCAGGTCGGTCAGCCGCGAGCGTTCGTCGATCCGGCCGCCGAGCACGAGCCGGCCGGGCGACGAGACGGCAGTGAACGGTGGCTCGACGTGGTCAGCCATGTGGCTCCTGGGTTGCGGAGGTCGCCGTGAACACGTGCAGCGAGGGTACCCGAGGGTGACCGCCGTCGGGGCGCGGCCGCAGATCGATGATGCCGATGGCCTGGGTGACCCGGCCGCGGTCGAGGTGGAACACCAGCTGGCTGGTGGCCAGGAACGTCATCGCCAGGCCAAGCCCGGCGCCGCCGTGGCCCTGCCGAGGCACCGTCGAGCGGTCGAGCAGCTTGGCGATGTACGTTCGGACGGTCCGGGCGTCGAGGGAGCCGAACCGATCGGTGACCTCGATGGCCAGCAAGCGGCCGTCGCCGCCCCAGCGCAGCCGGGGGCGCTCGCGACCGAGCAGCGGCCGATCGGCGACCCGCGCGTGGTCGTGGCTGGAGAGGTCGGGCCCATCCGGGGCGTCGTAGATCGCGTTGGTGAGCAGCTCGTCGGCGATCAGCGCCGCCTGGCGCTGGTGGCGCGCCGACAGGTCCATCGCGGTCAGGCGATCACGCAGGTCGATCAGCAAGGGGCCTCGAGCCTGGGTCCGGTCGAGGACGACCGTGGTCAGCGGTGCGCCGTGGGTCAGGTAGCGCTCGACGCCGATGCCGTCGAGCGCGGCGGTGGCGGCGAGGCCGCGAATCGTGAGCGGGAGCTCGTCGGCGAAGCCGATCGGGTCGCAGGTGACGATGTGATCGATGGCGTGATCGCGCACCAGCGTGAGGATCTCGGTGGGGCCGCCGTCGCCCGACAGGATGATCTCGCCGCCGCCGGCGCGCACGTCGGTCACCAGCTGCGAGAAGCCGGGGCCGCTGGCCAGCGCGGCGCTCACCACGGCGACGGTGGGGCCGGCGAGGGTGGCGCCGGCGAGCTGAGCGCGCGCGATCGCGATGCTGTCGGCCACGCTCATCGCGCCGACTCCACTTGCGACGACCCGACCCAGCATTCGCTGGGTCTTGCGGTCGCCGTGAACGACGAGCACCGAAGGCATCGACAGCCGACCCATTGTCGCACGAACTCGGTAGGCTGCGTCGGGCGTGCGAGTCCTCCTTCTGATCGCGATCGTCCTGCTGTCGATGGCGGCACCGCTGATCCGCGCCGCGGCGCCGGTGCCGGCGCTCGCCATCGCGGCGCTGCGGGTGTGCCTGGCGGCGGTGGCGCTGGCGGCGATCGCGGGCCGCGACCTGGGCGCGCTGGCCCGCCTCGGTCGGCGCGAGCGGCTGCTGGTCGTGGCGGCCGGGCTCTTGCTCGGCGTCCACTTCGGGGTCTGGATCACGTCCTTGTCGTTCACGTCGACCGCCGCGTCGGTGGCGCTGGTCGCCACCAACCCGATGTTTGCGGCGCTGCTCGGCTGGATGATCGGCGACGCCGTCACCGGCCGCCAGTGGGGCGGGATCGGCGTCGCGGCGCTGGGCTGCGCGGTGCTGGCGGGCGGCGACTGGCAGGCCGGCGGCGACGCGCTCATCGGCGATGGCCTGGCCGTCCTCGGCGCCGCCACCGCCGCCGCCTATCTCGTCGTCGGCCGTCGCCTGCGCGCCGCGCTGCCGCTGTTCCCGTACCTGGCCGCGATCAACGGGGTCGCCGGCCTCGCGCTCCTCGCGGTCGCGCTCGCGCTGGGCACGCCGCTCACCACCGGCCCGAGCTGGTCGTACGCCGCGATCGCCGCCAGCGCGCTGATCGCGTCGGTCGGCGGCCACACCCTGCTCAACGTCGCGGTGCGCAAGACGCCGACCCACCTGGTCGCGCTCGCGATCCTCGGCGAGCCGATCGGCGCCTCGCTCATCTCGTGGGCGGCGTTCGGCGAGGTGCCGCCCTGGACCGCGGCGGCCGGCGGCGCCGTCATCCTGATCGGCATCGGCGTCGGCTTCGGCGGCCGGCGGCGGTGACCGGGCGCTGGCGACCGAAAAATGATCCGGTTCGGGGCGCCAGTGGCGATCGGACGTGCGTTCCTGCCCGGCACGTCGTACTCGCGGGAGATCTCGACGACGCAGGTCGACGTCGCCGAGGACGGCGACCTCCGCACCGAGCGCAGCCGCGCGCGCCACATGATGCGCGACTTCACGGGCGACGGGCTGCCCGACCTGGTCTACAAGTTCGGCGGGCAGTGGGTGCTCCACCGCGGCCGGGTGACGGCCAGCGGTCCGCAGTTCGGCGGCGCCGCGATGACCTGGTCGGAGCCGGCCGAGCTGTTCGAGCAGACCACGAAGCGACGCACCGACGACGACCCGGCGGCCCGGGCCGCGATGATCACCACCGAGACCTGGAGTCAGTTCGTCGACTGGGACGGCGACGGTCGCCTCGACGTCATCGACGTCAACGGTGGCTCGGACGGGTCGCACTGGCAGGTGTGGCTGAACCGCCGCGCCACCAACGGGGACATCGCGTGGACGGCGGTGCAGGTCGACATCGCACCCATCCGCGCCCACCTGCTCCAGCGCGGCTTCGTCGGTGTGCTGCAGGACCTCGGCAACGAACAGCGGATCGCGATCGATCGCGCTCGTTCGTGGCCCCGCTACGACGTGACCCGATGCACCACCCAGCACTGCACGACCGCGGGCTGCGAGGCGGTGACACCGTGCCCCTCGTCGTCGAACACGGATGCTCCGCAGTTCCCGCCCAACCACGACTACACCTGGCGCATCGACACGATGAGCGACTGGACGCTCACCGATCTGAACGGCGATGGCTTCCTCGACGTGGTCGCCGGGACCATCCCGGTGCAGCACCACGAGGACGGCCTGTGGGGCGAGGACTACACGACGGTGTGCGAGACGGTCCCGGACGACCTCAACCACCCGAACGACGCCTACGCGCGCATCTGCCGCCTGAGTCACCAGCAATGGATCGACGCGATCCGCTGGGAGCACGCCAACGGTGACCCCGGGCAAGCGGCGCTGCCGGTGGCGCTCGGTCAGCGGGTCGAGTTCCTCAACCGCCACGGCGCGTTTCAGGGCCTCAACGAATCGCCGTTCTCGCCGGTCGGCCGTGCCGCTGGCGACGCCGCCCACGGCGTCACGCGGTGGACGTCCGGCACCAGCAACCTGGGCCCCTACGCGAGCCCCGGCAACGGCAGTCCGATCCCGCCGGCGACCTCGCCACCGCACTGGCAAGCGAGCGGCTACGCCGATCGGCGCGGCGACGGGATGGCGACGGTGCGCAGCTTCGGCTCGTACGACGAGATCAACGCGATGCCGGCGTTCCTCGACGACCGCGAACCGCGCTGCGCGACCGAGGACCGGTACACGTCGCGCCAGGTCAAGGGCGAGATCGATCTCGACGGCGACGGTCGCCCGGACGACATCTCCGGCCGCACGGTCCGGTTCAACCTCGGCACCGGCCTTGGTCGACCCCGCACGATCGCGTCGCCGATGGCGATGCCGTTCGAGCTGTCGCTCAGCGACGCCGAGTGTGGCGGCGCCGCCCACAACATCTCCGGGCTCACCGACCTCGACGGCGACGGCAAGCCGGACCTGCTGCGCGTCATCGATGGCCAGCTGTGGATGTCACGGTTCGAGGTCGCGGCGGGTGCCGACGCGGTCGATGCGCAGCGGTTGATCACGATCGACAACGGCTACGGCGCGGTCACGTACATCAAGTACAAGAACGCCAAGCGCGACGATCTCGCCGGCCACGACGTGCCATTCCCGGAGATCGTGGTCGGCGAGACCGGCACGCGGGTGCTCGACGGCTCGGGACCCAACCTCGCGCCGACCTACCACGCCTACGGCGGGGCCCAGATGATCTACGACCCGCTGGCCGCGTCGTGGGTGTTCCCGGGATACCGGCGGCACGTCGCGATGCGCGGCAAGCCCGAGCGCGCCGGCGATTCCAGCATCGCCGGCCTGGTCACGATCACCGATCGCGATCCGGCGGCACCGGCCGGCTCGACCTACGCCGATCAGGTGACCGCGGGCCGGGTCAGCCAGGTGTCGCGCTTCGAGACCACGACGGTGCCGCAGCCCGAGCTGTTCCTGGGCTGGAACGGCACGCCCATCCACGCCCAGGCCACGCAGACCCACGGCGCGGTGGTGCTGGCCAGCGGCCAGGGCGGCGGCGGACCACCGATCGTGGCGCCCGAGGCGCTGGAGTGCGGCGATCTCGATCCGGTGAGCGGCGAGCTGGTCGGCACGGCGATGTGCCGGATCGCCGGCCTGGCCCAGCCGCGCTCGAGCGAGAGCTGGGAGGGCAGCGCGGCGCCGCCGTCGCTGGCCAACCTGATGTCGGGCTCTGTCGTCACCAGCGGCGACCGCTACGGCCGACCGACCGGGCTGTCGGGCAAGGGCGACCTGCGGCGCACTGACGACGACGTCTGCACCGCGATCAGCTACGCGACCCCGGCGAGCGATGAGAAGTTCCCGGTCGAAAGCCCGTTCCCGTCGGTGGTGTCGAGCATCGTGCTCACCGACTGCGGCCTGGGCCGGATCAAGGACGGCGAGCAGGGCACGCCGGCGATCCTGTCGGCGGCGCACTTCCGCTACGACGGGCTGCCCCTCGGGCAGGTCGCGCGCGGCCTCTTGACCGCGCGCGACGTCGACCGCTACGGACCCAGCGGCTACCTCGACGGCCACGAGGTCGAGGCGTTCACGTACAACGAGCTCGGCGAGGTCGAGACCTCGACCTCGACCCGCAGCCTGAGCAGCGGCGCGACCCAGGCGACCTGGTTCACGTACGACGGCTTCGGCGCCACCGTCACCCAGCTCGGCACCCAGGCGTCCGATACCACCGCGAGCCTGGTCGCCACCGCGGCCACCTCGACCTGGCCGTCGGGCGGCTCGGCGGAGACCGATCATGCCGGCCTCACCACGCTCGTCACCTACGACGCCCACGGCCGGATGGTGCGCGAGATCGCCAGGACGAGCGCCCAGAAGACCACGCGGCGACGCTTCCAGTACCAGGACACCGCGCCGCGGCGGATGACGCTCGAGACCTTCCCGGGCACCACGCTGGCCGGCGCGGAAGACGCCGCGACGGATCGCATCCGCGCTCACACCACGCTCGATGCGCTGGGCCGCGCGCGCTTCACGCAGGTCGAGCTCGGCGCCGACTACGACCACCAGACGCTGGTGTCGGGGTTCACGCGCCACGACGAGCTCGGGCGGCCGGTGTACGTGGCGGCGCCGTTCGAGGCGCCGGCCGGATTCTCGCCGACCGCCACGACCGTGCTGCCCTACGGGACGACGACGACCTACGACCCCCGCGGTCGCGTGACGCGGGTGACCACGGCCCAGGGTCAGAACCCGACCGCGTCCACGACCAGCGTCAGCGGCGACGTCTTCGTTCGCAACATCGCCTACGCCTACGACTCCGGCATGGTCCGCACCACCAGCCGCGGCAGCGACGAGAACGATCCCGGCTCACCGCGCTACGGCGCGCACGACGATGCCTGGTCGACGGCGATCGGCCGCCAGGTGCGCCGCGTCCGCGCGGCGGCCAGCGGGACCACGCTCGATCGCGTGGACCAGGAGTGGGACCGGCTGGCGCGGGTGACGCAGACCCGGCGCTACCTGGTGCCGGCCATGGGGGCCGGCGCGGTGGTCTGGCAGAGCACGTTCGATTCGCTCGGCAACCGGCTGTCACTGACCGAGCCAGGCGTCGCGACCAAGATCTTCGACTACGACGAGCTCGGCAACGAGATCGCGTCGTCGTGGATGGACGGCACGACGCGGCGCCTGATCGCCACCCAGTACGACGGTCTCGGTCGCTTGACGCACCGCCTGCTGGCCACCACGCCGGCCGGCGGGCCGACGACGATCGAGTCGCAGGACCGCTTGACCTGGGACACGCACGTCGGCGGCGCCGATCAGCCGGACAGCCCGCTGCTCGGCCGGCTGTCGGCGGTCGAGACCGTCGGCGTGGGCAAGGTGTTCTACGGCTACGACGAGCACGGCCGCACCAGCAGCACGACCTACCGCTACGCCGAGCACGGCGAGCGGGTGCGCGAGGCGGCGACGTTCACGCCCGGCGGCCGCCTGGTCGGCCTCGATCTCGAGACCCCGCGCACCACCGACCAGATCAGGTATCAGCACGACAGCGCCGGCCGGGTGCGCCAGGTGGTGGTCGGCGGCGAGACGCTGTTCGACGCCACGCGGGTCACCGCGAAGGGCCAGTACCTCCGCGTCAGCTACGGCAATGGCGTCGACGAGGACTTCCAGTACGCCGACGGTGGGCCCGAGCAGCTGCTGTCGTGGTCGGCGCTCACCGGCAGCGGGACCTACCGGTCGGTGAACGTCGACCACGACGGCGCCGGCCGGGTCACGATGGAGACCCACGAGACCCCGTCGTCGACCACCAACCGGGCCTACGTGTTCGACGACCTCGGCCGCGTGAGCAGCTCGGTGCAGCTCGGCGGCGTCGGTGCCGGCACCGAGTCGTACACCCACGATCCGCTCGGCAACGTGCTGACGCGGACGGCGACCACCGGCGCCACCAACCGCGTCTACTCCTTCGACCCCGCCGATCCGGATCGCCTGTGTCGCGCCGACGCGCCCGGCGGCGGCAGCGGCCCGTGCCAGCTGCTCTACGACGGCGCCGGTAACGTCACCGCCGACCGCACCGGCTCCGGCTTCTGGAACTTCCGCTTCAACCAATACGACGCGGCCAGCCGCCTCGTGCTGGCGCGCAGGTTCTCGACGCTGGTCAGCTTCCAGTATGGCCCCGCTGGTCGCGCCCGCACGCGGGTCATCAACGCGCCGGATGCGCGCACGGTGTGGCACTTCGGCGGCCTGATCGAGGAGGTCCATCGCTCGGGCTGGCCATTGCAGATCCAGAGCCGGCGCCGCGTCCCGGGCCCGCTCGGCATCGTTGCCAGTCTGCGCACCGACAGCGCCGGCCGCAGCGACACGGTGTATTCGCACGGCGACGCCCGCGGCAGCCGGTTCTTCACCGACGCCGACGGCACCGTGATCCAGGACGCCACGTACAGCCTGTTCGGCAAGCTCACCAGCAACACCGGCGACCCCGCGTCGCTGGCCTACACCGACGACCTCTGGAACGGCGGCGATCACGTCCCCGAGGTCGGCCTCACCTTGCTCGGCGCCCGCGCCTACGACCCCGAGCTCGGCCGCTTCCTCCAGCGCGATCCGATGATGCTCACCCAGCGCTCGGTCACCGCCAACCCCTACGCCTTCGCCTTCAACGACCCGGTCAACCTCACCGATCCGTCCGGCATGCAGCCGGCCGAGGAGAATCCACTCGGGATCCCGGACGAGGGCTTCCCGTGCTTCGCCTGCGAGGGCGGGACCTTCGGCGGTGCCAGCGGCGGTGACCGCGACGCCGGCCACGGCGATCAGATCAGCCTCCCGGGCGCCAGCGGCGTGTCAGTGTTCGGGGGAGGCTTCCAGCTCGGCGACTTTCGGGTCCGGCCGATGCCGACCGCGACCGGCACCATGTGCCCTGGTTGTGTGGGGCGGTTCCTGTGGAACCTCCCTATGGGACCTGCGTTCCACATCTCGTACGCGAAGGGATTCGTGGGAGTCGTCACGGACACCGCGACCCAAGCGGGTGAGCAGCTATGGGAGTGCAAGGGATTTGCACTCTACTGTGGTGCACAAGCTACGTTGAACCTGGGTCGCGCCGCTGCCGCGGCACCTGGGCTCCTGGCCAACGCGGGTGCGGCTGCCGTTGATGACCCCTTGGGGGCGCTCGGGAAGATCTGCCCAGACGGGAGCTGCGGAGAGGCGGCCGGAGCGGTTGGCGCAACCGTGGCGATGACTGTGCCCCCCTGTGCCAGGGTAGTTGTCGCACGACGCTGGCGGCCTGAGCGCCAGCGAGTCTGAGGCCGAGGGGCAGAAGAACGAGACCCAGTGGCACTGTATAGCGAGACCTTCAAGACCAAGCTGGTGCAGCGGATGCTGGTACCGCACGG
>CANKMW010000140.1 GCA_947483555.1 Myxococcales bacterium | reverse complement strand
GCCGAGCTTCAGCGAGGCCGAGCCGAAGGACGCATTCCGCCGAAATGTGCCCTTCGACTCGGCCGCTGCGCGGCCTCGCTCAGGGCAAACGGATGGGGAAGTGATCGACTTGCCTGCTGTTCTGGGTGAAGTCCCTGACGCGACGATGTGTAGGATCTTGAGATGCGCCCTTCGACTCGGCCGCTCCGCGCCTCGCTCAGGGCAAACGGACTCCACCCTCGTGGAACGTCGCGAAATCAGATCCGTTCCAAATCGAGCGGTGTTCTAGCGGCTGGCGGCGGCGATGGCGCCGGCCAGGGTGTCGTAGCTCTGGCGACCGACGTAGGCGCGGGCAGCGGTGCCGTCGGGCCGCAGGACCAGGGTCCACGGCACCTTGCTGACGGTCAGTCCCTTGCGCAGGGTGCCGTCGTCGACCAGCGAGACGCCTTCCCACTTCAGGCTGTCGAGGACCCGCTTGCCCGACGGCGGCGGCTCGGCGACCTGGACCGCCACCGCGGTGGCGCCCTTGTCCTTGCAGACCTTGGCGACATCGGGAAGCTCGTCGCGGCAGTGCGGGCAGCCAGGTCGCCAGAACACGACCACCGCCGGTTTGCCGCCGAGCGTCGCCGGGTCGAAGGTCTGTCCGTCGGCCAGCGGCACGGTGAGCATGGCCGCGATGTTGCCCGCGGGTGGTGGCGCTGGCTTCGTGCATGCGAGAAGCGGTACCAGGGCGAGCGCGGCGAGGGCCTTGCGTGGCATAGATCGCATCATGGGTAGCACGCCCGCCGACGATCGCGACGAGCTCTTCGCACTGACCCGCGCCTTCCGCCATTCGCTGGCCTACCATCGCCGCGCCGGTGCCTGGGCCGCGCCCGGCACGCCATCGTTCCGATCGGTCACGGATCCGGACTCGGCTGCGGTCGCGGACTCGGTTTCGGTCACGGTCTCGCCGGTGGACGCGGTCTCCGTCCTCGGGCTCCGCTCCCTGTCCGCCATCCGCGCCGAGCTCGGCGACTGCCAGCGCTGCAAGCTGTGCTCGACGCGCAAGCACATCGTGTTCGGCGTCGGCCCCGAGCCGGCGCCGCTCATGTTCGTGGGCGAGGCGCCGGGCGCCGACGAAGATCGGCTCGGCGATCCGTTCGTGGGCAAGGCCGGCGAGCTGCTCGACAAGATGATCGTCGCGATGGGCTGGGGGCGCGCCGACGTCTACATCGCCAACGTGCTCAAGTGCCGGCCGCCCGGTAATCGCAACCCCGAGCCCGACGAGATCGCCGCATGTCGGCCGTTCCTCGACGCCCAGATCCAGGCGGTCCGGCCGCGCATCATGGTCACGCTCGGCCGACCGGCCGCCAACGTGGTGCTCGGCGTCGACGCGCCGATCAGCTCCTTGCGCGGCCGCTTTCACGAGTTCCGCGGCGTGCGCGTGATGCCGACCTTCCATCCCGCGTACCTGCTGCGCGAGCCCGATCGCAAGCGCGACACCTGGTCGGATCTCAAGCAGGTCATCGCCGAGCTCGAGCGGCTGGGCGTCCCGTCGCCGCGGCCGCCGAAGGCATGACCCCGGCCGCGCTGGCGATCGAGCTCGAGCTGGATCGGATCGAGGCCATGCTGGCGCCCGAGTGGGCCGCCGGTGCCCACGCCTACGTCGAACGCGCGCTGGTGGATCGGCGCCCGTCGCCCCCGCCTTGGCCGGCCTGGCTGACCAGCGCCGCGGCGGCGCGGCTGGCGCGCGACGCCTCGGCACGCCCGGAGCCCGAGCTGGCGATCCGCGGACGGACGCTGGCGCGCTGGTCGCTGGCGGCGCGGCTCGACGAGGACCCGGCGATGCGGGCCGCGCGCGCCGCACCTCGGACGCTCGCAGGGCTGGCGACGCGCCACGCGGCGTTCGCCGACGCCGCGCTGCGGTTCGGGTACGGCTCCTCGCGCCGGCTGGCCGACGGGCTGTACGGAGCGGTACCGGGGGCCGACGCCCGAACCGTCGCCGAAACCGAAACCGAGACCGAAGCCGAGACCGTCGCCGAAACCGTCGCCGAAACCGAAACCGCCACCGTCGCCGAAACCGAAACCGCCACCGTCGTGGTCCCCGACGCCCGCACCCTGATCGCCGCCTTCGCGGCGCGGCACGGCCTGGCGACGGCCGGCGTGGACCTGCGCCCGGGCTCCGGCTCGCTGACCGTCACGATCGCGCCCGGCCACGCACGCTCATCGGTCGGCCGCGGCGACGACGCACTCGCCACGCTGGCGCTGGCGCTGCACGAAGCCGGGCACGCGCTCTACCGTGCGCAACAGAACGGCGGTTCGCTGCTCGCCGCCGAGCCACCGTCGCGCTGGTTCGACGAGGCGATCGCGGCGTGGACGGTGCGCGCCCTCGAAGATCCGGAGCTGGTGCCCGACCCGGCCTTGCGTCGCGAGGCTGCGGCCCGCCGCCGGCGCCGCGAGCGCCGGACCGCCGAGCTGGCGGCGTTCGAGGCCGCCGCCTTCGCCGGCGCCGACGTCCTTCGACTCGGCGCTCCGCACCTCGCCCGGGACGAACGGGGGATGGCGGGGACCGCCGCGTTGTTCGACGAGCCGGGCGTCATGGTCAGCTATCTCGCCGCCGATCGAACACCGCCTCCGTTCGCCGACGGCGCCAACGGCCAGGAGCCGTGAACCCATGCTGCGCTGGGCCCATGCCATGATGCGCGCCGTGAGCCGTCTCGCCGCGGTCGCCCTCGTCCTCGTCGCCGCGCTCGGCTGCGGCGGCGCTGGCTTCGACGTTCGCGCCGTGGCCAAGACCTGCGGCCTGGCGTGCGCCGCCGACGAGCTCCGCTACCGACTCGCCACCTCGCCGCGCGATCGCGACCTGTACGTCGCGCTGGCCGAGATCGAGCTGGAGCGCGGGCGGCCGGGGGCGGCGCTGGTCGCGCTCGAGGCCGCCGAGCAGCTCGGCCGCGCCTTCCGCGGCGGACTCGGGAGCAGCGATCGCACCCGGCTGGGTCGGCTCCTGCTGGCGCGCGCCGAGGTGCGCGCCGCGCGCCACAGCCCCGACGCCGAGGCCGATCTGATCCGCGCCCGACGACTCGGCGTGACCGTGCCCGAGGCGCTGGCGCGGACGGCGGCGCTGGCGGCGATCGCGGCCGACCTGCGGCACACCGATCCGGTCCGCCGCCGCCGTGGCCGCGGTCGGTTGACGGTGACTGATCCGGCGCGGGCGGCGGCGCTCGTCGGCGACGGCCCGCTGGCGACGCTCTCGTTGACGGCAGCCTGGCTCGACGCCGCGCGGGCCCGGCGGGTGCTCGGCGAGATGCTCGACGCCGCGGTCCGAACCCGTGGCGTCGCCGGACTTGCCGCCGCCCCGGGCGCCGCCGATCGCTGGCTGGCGGCGCGACGCTGGTGGGCGGGCGAGGACGGCCGCCCCGACGTGCTCACCCTCGAGCGTGCCGAGGCCGCCGGGGCCGGTCCGTGCTGGTATGCGCGACCGCGCGGCGCCTGTGACGTGATCGCCGCCGCCGCCAGCGTCGAGCCCGCCGGGCCACCGTGGGAGCCCACCCTGGTCACGGTCTGGGAACGCGACGGCGTCCAGGCGGCCGGTCTCGATCAGGCGTTGGCGTGGATGATCGTGGCCCGCCGCGCCGTCGATCGCGGCCAGCTGGCGTCGTGGGAGCGCGCGGTCCGCGATCACGTCGACGTCGCCGGGCTGGCCGCCGAGCCACGGCTGCCGCCCTGGGCGGCGCCGGCGATCGCTCGCCTGGCAGGACGTCCGCCCGACGAGGGCGGGGCGCTGGCGCTCGACGCCGCGGCGCTGGCGGCCGGCCCGCGGCGGGTCGTGGTCGCCGAGCGTGATCACGGCCTGACCCCGATCGCCGCCCTCGACGGGTTGGCGTCTCTCGACGACGCGGCGTGGACCGACGTCGCCGCGGCGCTCGCCGCCGTGACCACCGACGATCGCCCACCGATGGCTTCGGGGCCCGGCTCCGCGCTGACGCGCTCCCGCGTCAGCCGGTGGGGCCTCGCGCTGGTCGAGGTCGCGCACGCCTACGGTGTCGATCCGGCGCTCGCCGATCGGCGAGCCGAGGACG
Source organism: Myxococcales bacterium (assembly GCA_947483555.1). Lineage (GTDB taxonomy): Bacteria > Myxococcota_A > Polyangia > Haliangiales > Haliangiaceae > UBA2376. The sequence continues at coordinate 12,624 of CANKMW010000140.1, read as the reverse complement.
TCCTCGCGGTGGCCATCGATCTCGCCGCCGCCGCCCCGCCGCTGGCCCGCCTGTTCGCGCTGCTCGGCGATCCGGCGCGCGCCCGCGCGCTGTGGCAGCGCGCGTTCGATGTCAGTCCTGAAGACGGCGCGGTCGCGCTCGGTCTCGCGCTGGCGCTGGCCGAGGCCGGCGATCCGGCCGCCGGCCTGGTCGCGATGACCCGCGCCGCCGCCTCCTGGGGCGACGCTGGCGACGCCATGTTGCGTGGTGCCCGCGGCTTCGCGGCCGCCGGTCACACGGTCGAGGCGCTCACGCTGGTGCGCAGCGCCATCGAGCTGACGGCGCCCGGCGACGAGGCGCCCGGCGCCGCGCTCGCCGCGGCGCTGCTCGATGATCTGGGACGCGCCGACAACGCCGCCGCGCTGCGCGCGCTGGCGCCGGTGCCCGGGGCGTGGGACGGCCGCGACGGCCGTGAGTCCGTGGCCGCCGTCACGGCCGCCGCCACCCGCGGCTCGCCGACTCGGCGCGCCGCGCTCGCGCGCCTCGCGCACCTCGCGTCGGCCGCCGATCCGAGCCTGGCCCGCCTCGCCGCATCTGCGCTCCGCGCGCAACTGGCCCCGCGGCGCGATCCAGAGGTACCATGACGCCCGTGGAGTACGACCACATCCTCGCCGATGACGAGAAACGCGAGCTGCTTCGCATCGCGCGCGCCACCCTGAAGGAACATGCGTTCTCCGGTCGAATCCCACCCGGCAAGCCGCACCGCGAGTCGCTGTGCGCGCTGGCCGGCGTGTTCGTGAGCCTGCACGAGGGCGAGCACCTGCGGGGCTGCATCGGCACCATCGAGGCCGACAAGCCGCTGTACCGGATCATCCAGGAGATGGCGGTGGCGGCGGCCAACCGCGATCCGCGCTTCCCGCCGGTGGAGGAAGACGAGCTCGAGGGGCTGACCATCGAGATCTCGGTCCTCGGCCGGACCCGGATCGTTCGCGCGCCGGGCGACATCGTCGTCGGCACCGACGGGCTGTGGATCGTGGAGGGCGATCGCCGTGGCCTGCTGCTGCCGCAGGTGGCCGCGCAGGCCGGCTGGGACGCGGCCACGTTCCTGGCCAAGACCTGCCACAAGGCCGAGCTGCCCCTCGACGCCTGGCAGCATGCGGCGGCCAAGGTGACCGCGTTCCAGGCCCAGGTGTTCTCCGACACCACGCATCCCAAGCGCGCGAACTGACCGGCACCGGCCTCAGCGCTGCGGCGGCGGTCGCTGGCCGGTGGCGCGATAGGCGGCGTAGTCGGTCAGGATCGTGCCGTGATCGAACACGATGCCCGCCGGCAGGGCGTCGAGCGCGTACACCGCGGCGACCGCGGCGTCGTCGGCGCCGGTGGGTGTCCCGGCGGCGCGGGCCAGGAACACGGTCGAGACGGTGTGGCCGCGCGGATCGCGGCTCGGCTCGCTGTAGCAGTGAAAGAGCTCGGTCAGCTCGACGTCGAGCCCGGTCTCCTCCTTGGCCTCGCGTACCGCGGCGGCGGCCAGGGTCTCGCCGTAGTCGACGAAGCCGCCGGGGATGGCCCAGCCCTGCGGCTCGTTGCGGCGCTCGATCATGACCACGGTGCCGGGTCGGCCGTCGAGCTCGATGAGCACGTCGACCGTCGGGGTGGGATTGCGGTAGGGACCAGCGCTGGACATGATTCAGGCTCCTGCTACTTGGCGAGCACGACGTCGACGAAGTTGGCCATCAGGGCGGTCATCTGGTCCTGTGCCGATCGGGCCGCCGCCGCACCCCACAGGTCGGTCTGTTCCTTCGGATCGGCCGCCAGATCGTACAGCTCGAAGCGGCGCTGCGAGATGACGTGGATGAGCTTCTTGCCGCCGTCGCCGGCGATCACGGTCTTGAGGTCGTGGTCCCAGCCCGGGTAGGCGAGCAGTTCGGCGAACGCCGGCCGCGGCGCCAGCGCCTCGCCACGGATCGCCGGCGCCAGGCTGCGACCGAGCCAGGCCGGCGACGGCGGCGCGCCGACCAGCTCGGCGACGGTCGGGGCCAGGTCGAGGAGCTGGACCGCGCCGTCGACGGTGCGCGGCGCCGCACCCGGCACGCGAAACGCGAACGGCACCCGCAGCTGCTCGTCGTACAGGTTGGTGCCGTGGAACATGCTCTCGCCGGCGAACGAGTGATCGCCGAACGACTCGCCGTGATCGCTCATCAGCACCACCACGGTGTCGTCGGCCAGGCCCTCGCGCTCGATGGCGTCGAGGATCTTGCCGACCCAGCCGTCGACGAACGCGATCTCGTAGTCGTACCGCTGGGCATGGGCCTTGCTCCCCTTCTCCGTGATCGCCGGCATGCCGTCGTGCTCGATCCAGCTCGAGTGGGGCTCGAACAGGTGCACGAACATGGCGAACGGCTTGCCGCCCTGCTGGGTTCCGAGGGCTGCCAGCCGGGCCTCGACCCGGGGCACGATGCGCGGCGCCGCGACGTCCTTGTTGGACGGTCCGATATCGAGCGCGCCCTCGTTGTCGAACTCGTCGAAGCCCTGGGTGAAGTTGCGCTCGGCGCGGAAGTAGAAGTGCGAGGCGATGCCGATCGTGTTCCAGCCGCCGGCCTGCAGGCGCTCGAACAGCATGTCGTTGGCGTCGTCGACCCGCGGGTACTTGGAGTACATCTTGTCGACCTTGACCAGCGACGGATAGCGCGAGGTCATGAACGACGGCATCGAGCGCGGCGTGTTGTTGGCCTGCGCGTAGGCGTGGCGGAACCAGGCCGCCTGGCCCAGGAAGCCGTCCATCCGCGGCGTCAGGTTCTTGCCGTCGCGTCGATAGCCGGCGACGCCGAACCGATCGGCGCGCAGGGTATCGACCATGATGACGACCACGTTCTTGCGCGGCCCGGCGGCGGTCGCGGTCGGACACGGGCACAGCGTGGCGGCGACCGGACCGTGCGGCGGGCCGTCCGCGGCGACGACCGGGGCGTCACCAAAGGCGCAGTTCTCGTCGACGCCGTTGCCCGGCTCGTCGGTCGCGCCGGGGCGAATCTTGGGGTCCCGATCATCGCAGTCGGGACCACGGAAGAACGCGGAGGCGCCGTCGTGGTCGCGATCGATGAGCTGCTGGCCGAGCTGCACGATGAGCCGGCTGGCGACGCCCTTGTTGCTCACCGACGCGGCGACCGCCGCCGACGGCTGGCCGCCGAACGTCAGCGCCGCCAGGACCACGGCCGCCAGCGCGCCGGCGGCGACCGCGGCGCCGCGGAGCGGGATCCGGCCCCGCAGCCCGGCCAGCGGTCCATACGCCAGCGCGGCGACGGCGATGGTCGCGACCGGGAGCAGCACCAGCAAGGCGAGCGCACCGATGGGCAGGGCCTGGGTCTCGAAGCCGGCGGTGTACAGCACGCGGCGCGACCACACCAGCACGGCCAGCCCGACGATGATGCCGACCGTCGCCGTGCGCGGCAGCGGCCCGATCACCGGCAGCGCCGCGGTGACCCGGCGCAGCAAGCGCTGCGCCGGAAGCGCGGCGGCGGCCAGGCCGATGACGGCGAGCACGGCGATGACCTTCATCAGGTGGGCGCCGGCCACGTTGCGCTTGGCCTTCACGACCAGCATCGTCATCGGTGGGCCGAGCGCGATCGCCAGCGCGACCAGCATGATGGCGGCGCTGGCGATCGCGGCCGCCAGGTTGGCGTCGAGGGGCGCGTCGTCGCGCAGGCGTGCGAACGGTCGCGGTCCGAGGCCGGCCAGGCCGGCGCCGATGGCGCCAGCGTAGAGGGCGAAGCCGAGCACCGCCGGTGCCCACAGGCCGAGCACCGTGAGCACGACGCCGGCGCCGGCGGGCCCCGACGACGCAGCGGCGCCGTCGATCAGCGCCAGCAGGAGACCGACCACGAGCGCGCAGCCGAAGCCGGCGACGAAGCCGTCGCGATGGGGATGCTGCGGCACGGTCGCCGCGACGTCGGGCATGCCGGATCGTTACCACGCCGCCCGTCCTTCGACGCGCCCACCGGGGCTCGCCGGGACGATCGGGATCTCGGCCCGGCGGGTCAGCGCCGGTCGGTGATGAACGTGACCGTCTCGTCGCGCTCGGGGATCCCGTCCCACGGACCGAGCGTCTGGCACGACATCGCCGCCGCCGCGCTGGCCAGCTCGACGCAGCGCGCGAACGGCAACTCGCCGAGCAGCCCGGCGACGAACGCGCCGTGGAACACCGAGCCGGCACCGCACGCATCGACGGTCTCGACCGGATATCCGGGCACCTCGATCACCTCGCCGCCGTGCCGCCCGACCGCGCCGGCGGCGCCCAGCGTCACCACCACCGCGCGCGGCCCGAGCGAGATCAGATCGCCCAGCGCGGTCATGAGATCACGGCGTGGCGCCAGCTCCGAGACCATGCGCTCCGAGGAGATCAGCACGTCGGCGAACGCGATCAGCTCGGCGGCCCCCTCGGCGGGCGAGGTGACGTCGACCACGACCAGGATGCCGCGTTCGCGGGCCCGCGCCGCGGCCCGCGCCTGCGCTCGTGGGCACGAGTCGTCGAGCAGCAGCGCCTGAGCGCCGGCGAGCAGCGCGTCGAGGTCGACCGGCATGGCGTCCTCGTCGACCTCCTCGCCACCGCCGCGCTGCAGCAAGCGACGACCGGTGATGTCCACGGTGACGATCTCGCAGGACGTGCCACCCGGGGTCGTCCGCACCAGCTCGACGTCCAGACCAGCGCGGGTCAGGGCGGCGCGGGCGAACGCGCCCATGCCGTCGGAGCCGACCCAGCCGCCGATGCGGCCGCGGCAGCCCAGCGCTTGCGCGGCGCGGATCGCCACCGCGACGCCGGCGCCGGGAGACAGCGAGACCGCGGCGAGCTCGCCGGCGTCGCCGGAGCCCGCTTCTGGGACACGGTGGGCGAGCGCGGTGACCGAGACGCCGATGCGCCCCAGACCGACCACGATCGGTCGGACACCCCCGGCACCGAGCGTGGGGTACGTCACGAGCTACAGCGTAGCATGGGCGCGAGAATCGCAGGGATGGCGCGGGGATCCGCGAACCGGTCAGGCCGCGAGATCGGCCCCGACGGCACCGGTACGGGCCGGGGACCGAGACGGTGTATAGGGAGTGGGTGCGCGAACCTGGGCAACCCGGAGGCGGCGGTGCCGGTCCAACCGGCAGCGAGGACCCCGTGCCGACAGCGCGCGCAGCGACAGATCACGATCTTCCCGGTCCCCGGACCCTGGTGGCCACGCCGGTGCTCGATGACCGCGAGCTGGTCGCGGCCTGTCAGCGCGGCGAGCGCCGCGCGATGGAGGCGATCTACCACCAGTACAAGCGCCGCGTGTTCGGGCTCTGCCACCGCATCGTCGGGCCTGGTGAGGCCGAGGAGGTCGCGCAGGACGTCTTCGTCCGCGTCTTCCGCGGTCTGGGCAACTTCCGCGGCGACTCGCAGCTCGGCACCTGGGTCTACCGGCTGGCCGTGAACGCGGCGTTGACCCACGCCGGCAAGCAGCGGCGGCGGGCCGAGATCGGCGACGACGATCATCTCGCCCAGGTGGCCGCGCCGGCCGCCATGCAGCGCGATCCGCGGCTGTCGGATCGCGTCGAGGCGGCGATGGCGCGCTTGCCGGCCGGCTACCGCGCCATCCTGGTCCTCCACGACGTCGAGGGCCTGTCCCACGAAGAGTGCGCGGCGATCCTCGATTGCCGCGTCGGCACGTCGAAGTCACAGCTGCACAAGGCGCGGGGCAAGATGCGCGAGCTGCTCGGACCCGCGCTGGCCGCCGAGCGCGACCTCGGTCGGCACGCTGGTGTGGCCGCGGCCGATCGGCCCGCGGAGGCCGAATGAACTGCCGCACCGCTCTCGACGAGCTCACCGCGTACCTCGATGGCGAGCTCGACGCGGCGACCGCGAGCGCGGTGCGTGGCCACCTCCGGCTGTGCCCGGCCTGTCGCACCGTCGCCGAGGATCACGCGGCGATCCGCGATGGGCTCGCCGAGCTCGAGCGCCCCGACCCGGCGCCGGCGGTGTGGGCCGGCGTGCTGGCGCGCCTGGGCGAGGCCGAGATCGACGACGCCCGGCGTTCGCGCTGGGCGCGGTGGTTCGACCGCGTTCGCCCCCACCTGCTGCCGGCTGGCCTGGCCACGGCCGCGTGCGCGGCGGCGGTGCTGTTCATGCACCTGCGCAGCGACGACGCTGGCGGCGCACCGGCCCCGAGCGCATCGACCTGGGCCCACGATGCCCCCCAGGGCCCGGCTCCGTCCCGACGCGAAGCGGCGTACGGTGGGGGTCAGCGACGCGAGCTGGCGACCCAGGTGCCGGTCGAGGTGGCGCCGCCGCCGGCACCGCGGCCGACCGTCGACGCCAGCGCCGAGCTGGCTGGCGAGGTTGCCCGCCTCGAGGAGGTCTTCCGCACCACCACCGCCGAGCTGCTGCCGCTGGCGCGCGCCGAACAGCGCGGCGCTGCGGTCCAGCGCTTCGATCGCGACGTGGCCGCGCTCGAGGCTGCGGTGGTGCGCGCGCCGGCCGGCAAGGCCCGTGATCAGGCGTGGCATGCGCTGGTCTCGTTTCTCGAACGCTCGGCGCTGGGTGAGGCCGCGGCGCGGGTGGCGGTGAACCGGTGAGGCGTGCCGCCGCCATGATGGCGATCGTGTTCGCGACCCTGGCCGGCAGCGCCGCCGCCGACCCACCGCGTGGCGAGACCGACGGCGAGGTGGTCGAGCGCGGCGAGTTGACGGTGGCGCCATCGCGGCGGCCGATCCGCGCCGTGGTGGTCGACAACGCGCTCGGCGACGTGCGGGTCGAAGGTCACGACGGCGACAACGTCTCGATCGTGTCGGTCAAGCACGCGCCCGAGGTCGACACCCTCGAGCGCCTGCGCGTCACGCTGGTGACCGATCCCGATGGCACGGTGCGCCTGACCACCGCGCTCGGCGACGGACGCGAGCGCCCGCTGGCGGCGCTGGCCGGTCTGCGGATCGATCTGACCATCCGGGTGCCGCGCGCGGCTCGGGTCGAGGCCCGGATCGGCAGCGGCCGGCTCGAGGTCAAGAACGTCGATGGCGGGGCCGACCTCGACGCCGGCGCCGGCAGCATCCAGGTCGTCAACGTGGCCGGTGCCGTGGTCGCTCGCTCGGTCGATGGCGATCAACGCTTCACGACGGTGTTCGGCGATCTGGACGCCCACGCCATCGATGCCGACCTGGCGCTCGACACCATCCGCGGCCGCTCGCTCAGCGCGCAGATCCACTCCGGCTCGATCGACGCGCGGCGGGTGGCGTCGCGCGATGTACGCCTGTACGCCATCGACGGTGACATCCACGTCGACGCCGAGACCGGCGGCGGCGGCGGCGGACCGTGGCGCGGCGCGATCGTGGTGTCCAGCCTGCGCGGCAACGTCGAGGTCGCGGTCAGGTCCACCGTGCGGCTCAAGGTGCGCGCCCGGGCCGGCGGTCGGGTCGTGTTCGCCGGGGCGGCGTCGCGGGCCGGTCGCGATCGCTGGGTCGAGGGCCAGTTCGGTCATGCCGGCCGGCCGAGCCAGCTCGGGACCATTCGCCTCGAGTCGCGGTACGGCGACGTCGCGTTCAGCGTCGTCAATCCGTAGCCGGTCAGAACGGGCGACAACCCGGATCATGCCGCTCACTCGCTGATCGAGCCCGAGCCCGAGCCCGAGCCCGAGCCCAGGCCGCAGGCCGGAGCCCGAATCCGATCTTCGGCTCGTCGAGCGCACTCTCGTTGGAATCGGGCTCGGGCTCGGGCTCGGGCTCGGGCTCGGTGGTTCTGTCGGGGTTCTGTCGGGGTTCCGCGCTAAGCTTTCGCGATGGAATCATCGTCCGCCGCCGTCACGCCGCCGCGCGTGGCCGAGCTCGCCCAGGCGACGGTCGAGTACGTGCGCCGGGCGGTCGGTCTCGACCTGGCCTACGACAGCGACACGTTGCCGTTGCTGGATCACTACCTGCGCTCGGTGCCCGCCGACCAGCCGGCGACCATCGAGCTGGTCGCGACCACCTCGGGCGCCTACTTCGGCGAGGTCGTGCGCCGGCTCCTCGGTGGTCGCTGGGAAGCCAGCACCGAGGATGTGACCGAGTGGCGCGTGTTCTTGCCGACCGGGCTGAACTTCTCGCCGGCCGGCTTCGCGGCGGCGGCGATCGTGCGCGCCGACCTCGATGATCTCGACACCACCATCGACGCTCCGCCGCGGATGCGGCCGTTCGTCGAGCAAGCCCTGGCCCGCATGGGCGATGTCACCGAGGACGACTACTATTCGCTGTGCGGCCGGCTCGACACCCTCGAGCACGTCCACGAGGTGCTGGTGGCGGTGGCGGCGAACATGCTGGGCGAGGAGCTCGGCGACGAACCGGCCGGGGATGACGACGGCGATGACGATGGCGATGACGACGCCGCCGCGGCCGACCCCGAGCCCGGGTCAGCGCCCGAGCCGGAGCGCGGCGACGAGCCGCTGAACTGATCGCCCGCTGGCGCCCGCACGTGCGATCGCCCGCACCCTGATCGTGTTATTCCCCGGGCATGGCCATCGCCCGGGGGCGTGATCGCGCGCCGTCCCACAACGCCTATCGCGGCGCCATCGGCGCTACCCGTCAGAGCTCGATGCTGGTGACCGTACCCGGCGGCGAGATCGTCGCGGCCTCGATCTACGTCGGGGTCGACGTGATCTCGGACCCCGAGCTGGGCCAGCGCCTGCTCGCCGAGAGCCCCGAGCGCTCGCTCAACGTGGTGCGCGGTGGCGACGGTGCCGCGGTCGTCATCAGCGTGCCGGTCGTCTATCACGACCCCGCCAACGAGATCCTGGCCCTGGTGTTGCCCGACGGCGATCGCCATCGCCAGCTCGAGGCTCGCGCCAGCCTGTACACCGAGATGGCGCGCGACACCCAGGCCCCGGTGCCGGCCTACGTCCGCGACTTCGCCGTCGTGTTCGGCGCCGCCGGCTTGCGCGCCCACCTCGAGCAACTCGCCGAGCGCTCGCTCGGTGAGCAACGCGCCTCTGACAGCGTGCGTGACGTCGAACGTGACCGGCACGCGCTCGAGCGCAAGAAGGGGGAGGTCGCCAGCCGTGAAGCCGACCTCGAGCGCCGCGCCAGCGAGCTGGAGCGGCGGGCCACGGAGCTCGAGCGGCGCGCCAGCGAGCTGGATCGCCGGACCCGGGAGCACGATCGCCGGGCCGCCGAGATCGACGTCTCGACCGCCGATCTCGATCGCAAGCTGGCCGACGCCGATCGGATCCGCACCGAGATGGAACGGACCCGCGGCGACATGGATCGCGCCCGCCTCGAGCTCGAGCGCGAGCGCCGGCTGCGCACCGGCGGCGACGAGGCCAGCGCGGGGCCGGCCGCCGGTGACCGCACCCGGCGCGGCAGCGACCCGCCGCGCCCCGGCCGCGCCTCGCAGCCCCCGGTGTCGGTGCTCGCCGAGGGCCTGATCACGCAACCGGGCGTGCACGCCGACGCCGACGCCGACGGCGACGCCGCGGTGCCCGATCGGCGCCCCGACAGCGAGCTCCCGACCCGGCCGGTCGCGGCGCTGACCGACGAGACCGAGGTGCCGATCGCGGCGCCGAGGGCCGCGTCGGCGCCGGTGCCCGCTCGCCGCGACCAGCCCGAGGACCGCACCAGCCCGTTCGAGCTGATCGAGTCGATCGACACGCCGGCGTTGCCGCCGTCCGCCGATCCGCTCACCACCGCCACCGCCGACGGCCCGCTCGGCAACGGCGACGCCTGGACCGAGGCGTTCGCGACCGGCAGCTCGTCGGCGTCGATCGTCCTCGAGGACGGCCGGGTGCGGGTCGCGATCCGAGTCCCGACCACCAGCGCCGCACCGCTGACCGCGTCGCCGCTCGACGTCCGCCTGCTCGCCTTCCGCCACGCCGAGTACCCGGTGGTGGCGCTGGTGCTGGGCACGCCGGCGGCCCTGCGCGGCGTCGGCCCCACCCACCGCGTGGTAGTGCCGCTCGACATCGCCGCCGACGGCGACCGCAAGATCCTGGCCCAGCTCGGCCGCGACTTCGCGTTCGAGGTCGACGTGCTGGTCGATCGCCGCCGCCTGCGCCGGGCCCGGATGCGGGCGCCGCTGGGCGAGAACGCCGGCTACGTCCTGCGCGCCGCGTCCGATCACCTGCGCGCCGTGCCGGCGGCCACCGCGAGCTTCGCGCGCGCCGTGGCGGCGGTCACCGCGGCCGGCCACGATCTCCTCGGCATCGAGCACGTCGAGCACGGCGAGCTGCGCGTCGACAAGCTCGAGTCGCTGGCCACCGCCAATCAGGTGCGGCGCGCGCTGGCCATGGCGCGCCGCTTCATCAAGCCGGCCCGCGAGGACTATCTGGTCACGGTGCGCGGCTTTCCGCTGGCGCGCTGGCGCGAGCTCCGCGCCGGCGTCCTGACTCGTGCCGTGGCGATGGGCCTGTGGATGGGCCCGGAGCTGGCGCAGGCCGCGGTCTCCGAGGGTCTGGCCCGGTCGCGCAAGGATCTGGTCGGCAAGCTCGAGCACGGCTTCACGGCGCTGCTCGCCGACGCGGTCGCCAACGACCTCGATCCCGATGCCATCGAGGACAACCGCAAGGCCCTGGCCGACGAGGCGCAGGCGCTCGGCATCGCCGGCGTCGGAGGCGCGGTGGTCAGCGACGCCGAGCCGGTGGTGTCGGGGACGATCGCGCCCCGCACGTCACCGACCCCGGCGGCGGCGAAGGGGCGCACCGTCGCCGAGCTGATCGCCGCACTCGACGACCGCCAGCGCCGCGTCGAGGCGGCGCTGGAGCTGTGCGATCGTGGCGACGCCGGCGCGGTGCGGCCGGTGATGAACGCGGCCCGCCGGATGGGCCGCTCCGAGGCGGTGCGCGTCCTCGGCGCGATGGTCAAGCTCGGCCCGGCGGCGGCCCCAGCGTTGACGGCTGGATTGTCGAGCTCGAAGTCGTTCCTGCGCCATGGCTGTGCGCTGGCGCTCGCGCTGCTGCGCACCGAGGCCGGGACCGAAGCGGTGGTCGACGCCCTGCTCGCCGAGCCGACCGAGATCTGGCGCGAGATCGCGCGCGCGGTGGGCCACATCGGCCCGGCGGCGCTGATGCCCCTGGCGGCCCGCCTCGGCCGTCTCGGTGACCGCGCCGGCGCGGTCGAAAAGGAGCGCATCGCGTGGGCGATGGCCCACGTCGGGGTGCGCGGCGGCAAGGGCGCGATCGAGACCCTGGCCGCCGGCCAGAGCGCCGTGGCGCCGGTGGCGGCGATGGCGCTCGAGCGACTCGAGCCGGCGGCCAGCGACGACGTCCACGGCCGCGGCCCGGCCCGCGAGGTGACCGTCAACCGCGCCTTCTCGCGCCGCTTCTTCGAGGCGCTCGAGCGCGGCTTGCCCGAGGTCGCAGCCGGCGAGCTGCAGGCGATGGACGCCTCGGGCCCGATGGAGCTGCTCGACGAGGACGATCTGATCGACGATCTCGACGAGCAGACCGACGATGACGGCGGGAGCGAGGCCGAGCTCGACGAGAGCGATCTGTTGCCCGGCTGATCGCCCACCGTCACGACCAAAAACGGGTATCATTTTCAAATCGACCGGCCGCCGGTCCACCGCAGTCCCATGCGCATCGGCATCTTCAGCGACACCCACGCCAACATCGAGGCCCTCACGGCCGTGATGGAGGCCTTCAAGAGCGAGCGGATCGACCAGTACGTGTGCATCGGCGACACCGTCGGCTACGGCGCGTCACCCAACGAATGCTGTGATCTGATCCGCGAGGTCGCCAAGTTCACGATCCTCGGCAACCACGACGCCGCCGTAGCCGGGCGGATGGACTACTCGTACTACTACGACGCTGCCCGTCACGCCCTCGACCTCCATGCCCGCCAGCTCACGCCCGAGAACATGGCGTGGCTCAAGGGGTTGCCGTACGAGCGGCGCGAGGGTGAGGTCACGTTCTGTCACGGCTCGCCGATCAACCTCGAGGAGTTCGAGTACATCTTCTCGACCGAGCAGGCGGCGCGCTGTCTCGAGATCTGGGACGACCTCAACACGGTGACGTTCATCGGCCACTCCCACCTGTGCAAGTCGTTCGCGCTGTCGCGCGACGACGTCTTCGAGGTGGTGGCGCAGAAGTTCGCCATCCGCGCCGACCACCGCTACATCATCAGCGTCGGCTCGGTCGGCCAGCCGCGCGACTACGACAACCGGGCCAGCTACACGATCTACGACTCCAGCGAGAAGGTCTTCGAGTTCAAGCGCGTGCCGTACAACATCGACGCGTCGGCGCAGAAGATCTTCGCCACCGACCTCGAGCGCAACTTCGGCAACCGCCTCTTCCTTGGCGTCTGACGACGCCCTTCCGTCGAGCCCGAGCCCGAGCCCGAGCCCGATTTGGTCCGATTCCGACGACCGAGCGCTCGACGAGCCGAAGATCGGGCTCGGGCTCGGGCTCGGGCTCGACGGATGACTGATCGGAATGATCCAGGTCGTCGCGCTACGTGAGCGGCACTGGACCTAGAACACCGAACGGTTTGAAACGGATCTGATTTCGCGACGTTCCACGACGGAGGAAATCCGTTTGCCCTGAGCGAGGCCGCGGAGCGGCCGAGTCGAAGGGCTCATCTCGACGAAGTCCGTCCTTCGACACGGACCTCGCTTGCGCTCGGTCCGGCTCAGGACGACCGGTAGGGGCAGCGCAAGCGATCGGACTTGCAGTG
>CANKMW010000139.1 GCA_947483555.1 Myxococcales bacterium | reverse complement strand
GCGTCGCCGAGCCCGACGACCACGAGGTGCCCCCGGACTGGCGAGCGTTGACGCTGGCCGAGCACGGCCACATGGCCGAGCGCATCACGGATGTCCTCGCGGCGGAGGCGGGATCGCCGTCGGAAAACCGGTGGGCTCGGATTCCTCGGGCGCGACGCACCGCGCACGGCTTCGTGGTGACCGGCGCAAGCGATGCGATCGAGAGATGGGCGGCGCTCGTCGGCTGCCTGGCAGAGCGTCACGACTACCTGCCGACGCCGGGCGAGCGCTTGGACTACCCGCCGATCACGGTGCGGGAAGCCTCGCACGTCCTTGATCACTTCGAGGACCAGATCGAGGAGCGAGGGCATCCTCGCCCGTCGACGCACATCCGAAATTGGCAGCGGATCCGGTCGACCCTCGACCCCGATGCCGGCGACGAACCGGCGGACGCCGAGCACATCTTCACGTTCTGCTGGGCCACGGCCGACATGTTGGAGACGCATGGAGCGCAAGAGGCGTACTGGGGTCTGTCGACCTGCGAGCCGACTCTCGACGTTCTCTGATCGCCGGGCGTCGGCGCTGGTTCTCAAGCGGCTACGCGACCGGCGCGTCGGGCGGCGTGAGCAACTCGTCGTTGCGGAACGGATCGGCGCTGCTGCCGTCGGCGTCGTCGATTTCGTCGGCGTCGTCGTCTGACGGCCGCATATGAACATTGATCCGGTGCAGGGCCTCGATCAGGGACGACACCGACTTGAGGCCGAGGGCGCGCGCCGCCGGTCGCAGCTTGATCCCGTTGGTCAGCAGCGCGTGGAGTCGCGGCACCGCGCGCCGCACGTCGGCAAAGTTGCCCGGCCAGTCGTACGCCTTGAGCCCGGCGACGTTGTCGTCGCCGAGCGCGGCGAGTGGTGCGGGCTCGGCCTGGCCCTTGCCCATGCCAGCCTGGAGGATCAGCGCGTCGAGGAGGCGCGGGATGTCCTCGCGCCGCGCCGCGAGTGGCGGCAGCTTGATGACCAGCAGCCGGCGCGCGTAGCTGTCGATCATCTTCTCCGCCTGCGCCTCCGTCGACGCGACGACGATCGGACGAATGGCGCCGGCGAACAAGCTGGAGACGAAGTGGTTCGGCAGGGGGTCGGTGGCGCCGGTCAGGTCCAGGTAGAGGGTTCCGCGTGCGGCGTGCTCCAGCTTCGCGTCCTGCTCCTGCCGCGTCTCGAACGTGGCCGGTGCCGTGACGAAGTCGCGGGCGCGGAACGGGGACCGGCGGTGGATCTCTTCGGCCAGGGTGCGTTGCTCGCACCACGCGGGCCCGGCCAGCAGGATCGGCTCGTTGGTAGCGATGGCTGCGAGAGCGTCGTCGACCGCGGCATGGGCGCGCAGCCCGAGCGCCCACTGAAGCCGAGGCCGCAAGAGACGGAGGTGCTCGTCGAGCGCGATCAACTTGATCCGCCGCGTCACCTCGAAGACGTCGCCCGGGGCGAGCTCAAAATCGGGATCGAAGCGGTCCCGGTAGTAGGTCCCGTTCGTTGAGCGCTGGTCGAGCACGCGCAGCTTGGGGCCCTTGCGCTGAAGGATCACGTGGAGCCGGGAGACGCCGTCGCCGTCGAGCGTCACGTCGACCTCGGGCGAGGCCGCGCCGCCCAGCGTGAAGGACGCTTGCGCGGGCGATAGCAGCAGCTCGACGTTCCGGCCGACCACGCGTAGCGCGGTCACGGGCTCCACGGCGGGCAATGCCGCGTCGGCGTGGATCGGCGTCGCACCCACGACAGGCGGCCGGGGGGCATCGGGGTCATCCGGTGGGTTCACAATGACGGCACAGTACGCCAGCCGCCGCGCCGGCCGCGGGGGTGATCGGGGCCGGGCACGGATCAGGCCGGCGACCCCGATCACCGGGAGTCTTGCTGGACCTCGGTCCGTACCACCGATCAAGATGCCCCCATCCGCCGCGACCCCGTCCGACGAACCCGAACTATCCACGCACTCTCCCGCCGAGCTGCGCCGCCGGCTCCGCCATGCCAGTGTGCTCCTGGGCGCGGTCGAGTTGCCCTCCGAGCATCGGCTCTCGGTGCTCCTGCGTGTCCGCGGGCACCTCGCCGGCACCCTCCACAAGCTCGACCAGCTCCTCGGCGAGCTACGCTGCCTGCCCGACGTGCTCGACAACGAGTTGACCGAGCGGCTTGCGACCGACAGGATGAAGCCGATCCCATGATCCGTCGGTTGCTGGCCCTGACGCTGTTCTGCGCGATCCCGGCGGTCGCGCACGCCGGGCCGTGTGACGCGGAGGCGGCGGCGGCCAAGAGGGCCGGGCGCGATCCATCGATGGTCAGCCCCACGGACCCGACGGCGATCGAGCGCATGAAGGAAGGCAACCAGCGCCACCAGGAGGCGCTCAAGCGGCAACGAGTGGTCGCGACCCAGGACCAGGCTGGCGCCGAGTTCCAGGCAGCGATCGACGCCTACGTCGCGGCGGCGATGATCTCGCCCGCGCCCGCGGTGCTCTACAACCTCGCGGTCACGTATCGCGCGAGCGGCGACTACGAGAAGGCTATCCCGCAATATCGCCAGTTCCTCGATCGCGCCAAGCCGCGCCGCCCGCTGCGTCGGCTCGTCGAGTGCCACATCGAGAGCATGACCGCCGAGCTGGAGCACGCGGCGGCGAAAGCCCCACCGCACGAGCCGGTCTCGCCGCAGGAGCCCGACAGAATCGAGACGACGACGATGGTTCCGCCGGCCACGCCGCCGCCGGATGCAAGCCTAGCGACGCCCGCACCGCCGATCGACCTGCACCTCGATGCGCGGACTACGCCGCCCGTGCGCTGGTACTCCGACGGCGTCGGCTGGGGGATTTCCGGCGGTGGCGCCGCCGTGGCCGGGCTCGGCGCGTTCCTGTTGCTCGACGCGCGTAGCCTGCGCGCCCAGATCAACGACGAGCCGCGCGACGACGTCCGCATCGAGCTGCGCGAGAAAGCCGACGGACGGCAGACCTGGGGCACCGTCGCCACCGCGGCCGGCGCCGCGATTCTGCTTGGCGGCATCGTCAAGCTCGCGCTGACTTCGGACGCTCCGAGGTCGACGCCGGCGCGCACGTCGCTGCGCGTGTCGCCGACCGGGCTCGCCATGGAGGGGCGGTTCTGGTGAACACGCCGATCGCGCCGCCACCGCCGTCGCCGCTCACTGACGGCGAAATCGTCGGCCACTACCGCATCCTGTCCAAGCTCGGCGAAGGCGGCATGGGCGCGGTCCACCTCGCCGAGCACATCCACATGCGGACCCGCGCGGTCGTGAAGGTGCTCCATCCCCAGCTCTCGGCGCACGCTGAGGTGAGTGCCCGCTTCGTCAACGAAGCCCGTACCGCGAGCGCGCTCAAGCATCGCAACATCGTCACGGTTCACGATTGCGGCCAGCGCGCCAACGGTCAGTGGTTCATCGCGATGGAGTTCCTCGACGGGAGCCCGCTCTCGCGCTTCATCGAGTCGCACGGCGGGCCGATCGCGCTGCCGTCGATCGTCCACATCCTCGGCCAGGCCGCGAACGGCCTCAACGTCGCCCACGATAGCGGCATCGTTCACCGCGACGTGAAGCCCGAGAACCTGTTCCTCGTCCAGCTCGTCACCAACCCGCACCACGTCACGGTCCTGGACTTCGGGATCGCCAAGATCGACGAGGAGCACGGCGGCGTCAGCACCAAGACCAACACGGTGATCGGTACGCCGACCTATATGGCGCCCGAGCAGCTGCGCGCGTCGAAGGACGTCGACCGCCGCGCGGACATCTACGCGCTCGGCGTGATCGCCTGGGAGATGACCACCGGCTGCCGCTTGTGGGGCGACCTGACCAGCCCCGGCGCGATCATGGAGCAGCAGGTCGCCGGGGCGCGTCCGCTCAACCCGTGCCACGTCCTCGCGAACGTCCCGCCGGCATGGGGCGCGGTCGTCGCCAAGGCCCTCGCGTTCCGCCCCGAGGACCGCTGGCCGTCAGCACAGGCGTTCGCGCTGGCGCTCGCCCACGCGTTGCCCGGATCGGACTGGAACGAGAACGGGGTCGAGATCCTGCGCCGCTACGCCAACGAGCTGACGATCGCCGAGACCGACGCCGAGACGGCCGGCCGACCGGTGCCCGTCTCGCACGTCGGCACGCCGACGGTCCGCGCCGTGGCCGACGGCGCGACACCGCTTCCCGTCCCGCAGATGACACCCGCGTACGCTCAACTCGGCCGGCCGCCGGCGGTGGCGACGGTTCCGCAAGCGAGCCGCACGCCTGGCGCGGTGCCGATCGTCATCGTGCCTGCGCCCGCGGCGGCCACGCCGGGTCAGCCGACCACGCTCGGCGGAGCCACGGGGCAGAGCATGACGCCCGCCACGATGCCGCCGCCGCCGCGCCGGTCCCGGGCGCAGCTGGTCGCCGCCCTGGGGCTGGCCGGGCTCGGCGCCATCGTCGTCGTTGCGGTGACCGTTGGAGGCGGCGAAACCAGCGCTCCCGGCAAGGGGACCGCCGCGGCTCCGACGGCTCCAGCCGCTCCAACGCCGGTGATGTCGGCGCTCGCGGTCATCACCGAGCCGCCGGGCGCGGTCGTGATCGTCGATGGCGTCGCGAAGGGCGCCGCGCCGCTCAACCTACCGGCGACGGTTGGCACCGAGGTCGAGATCCGCGCCGAGTTGGTCGGCCACGTGGCCGCGGTCGAGCGCGTGCGCGTCGGCGCTGAGCCCGCCACGGTCCGGCTTGTACTGGTGCCGTTGGCCGACGCTGCCGTCGACGCCCCGGCCGCGCCGATCGACGCGGGAACGCGCCGGGTGCGGCCTCGTCCGCCGGGCCGCGGGTCCGACGAGTTCGATCCCGACAGCGTTGTCCAGCCGTAACCCGCGGTGATCGGGGCCTACAGCCGATCCGCGCGCTGGCCCCGTACACCGGGGGCATGTGCGGCGGACGACCCGTAGAACGGGGCACGATGCGGACGTCGCACCCACCAACGGCGGGCGTTCACCCTCCTGGGGTGAACGCAAGCGCCTTGGCTTCCGCGGCGCCATCGGCGATTCTCCACCGATCGAGCTGCCCATGACCTCGCTGTACGACAGGCGTTACCAGGCCGAGGAAGACCAGCTTGGCGAGGAAGGCACCCGTGGCGCGCCGGGCAAGCGCACGCTGACCCAGCACCTCCCGCCACGTGCTGACGCCGGCGATCACGTCGGCGAGGCCGACCAGTCCGGGCTCGGATTCCTAGCGTCGGCCCCGGTCGCCAAGCCACATCAGCCCGACGATCCCTTCTTCTTCGGACGGTCCGCCGGCGAGGCACCACCGGCCCGTGCCATCGACGCTGCGGCGCGGATCGGCCTGGGCGACGTCAGCGGTGTGCGGCTTCACACCGATGCCGCCGCGCATGCCGTGGCCTCGACCCACGATGCCCACGCCGTCGCCTTCGGCCAGGACATCGCCTTCGGGGCCGGCGCCTACGAGCCCGGCACCGCCCATGGCGATCAGCTGCTCGGCCATGAGCTGGCCCACACAGCCCAGCAGCGCGGCGCCGCGCCGCTGATGGCCGCCAAGGCGCGGACCAGCACGCCGGGCGATGCGTCCGAGGTCGAGGCCGACATGGCCGGCGAGTCGTTCCTCGCCTCGCTCGGTGGCCGCGAGGTCGCCCCGATCCGCGTGACGTCGACGCCAGCGACCGTGGCCCGATTCGCTGGCGCGATGCCGGTTGCACGGCCTGCGTACGTGACCGCCCGGGCTCCGCTCGGCAACCAGAACGCGCGCGGTCCCCAACCAGGTGACCTCGTGGGGCGACGCCAGGCTGCGGAAGGCGCACGCCGACGCGGGGCAGGCCAAGCGCAGATGGAGACTCCGACGCTGACGATCCGGCCTGGCGGCACACCGCCGACGTTCGTGACCGTGAGCGACGAGCCCGCTCAGACCGTGCAAGGCCCTGACCCAGATAGCCCTCACAACGTCTACGTGGACTACAGCCCGCGCTTGTTCCACGCGATCGAGGCGATCAAGTTCGACGTCAGGCTTGCGCGGTCCATCGAGGAGATCGACACGCTCTGGACGCTCTACCTGCTCGACGCGTCGCAGCCCGCGCCGTGGTCTCACGGGCGGCGGGCAGCGCGATCGGGCGCGGATCGCCTGACAGCCAAGATCCCGACCTCGGACGACGAGGCGAAGCAGGGCTGGGAAGTGCCGTACGGCGACCGGCGGCTTCCTGGCGGCGCGGCGGCGTCGGCGATCCAGTGGGGGCTGGTTGACCTTCGGCGCCCGAACGACGATCCGGGCGGCGGGGTCCGCCGCGCCGTACTGCTCGCGGCGGTTCGCGCACGCGCTGCCGACGTCGAGGAGTTGCAGGAATGGGGAGCGGGCCCTGCCGCGGGAGGTGCAACCGACGATGACGCTCGCACGCGCGAGGGGCCGCGCGCGGTTCCGACCCTGATCCTGCCACTGGGCAAGGCTGACCACCTCGGCCGCTACCAGCAGGTCGCCAACGAGCGAAGGCTGGTGCACGACCCCAAGTTCAAGCGGAAGAACCCCAAGCAAGCTGACAAGTGGAGAGCCGAGATGGCGCCCGGGAAGTCAGACGGCATCACCGCAGGTGCGTACGCAGACGGCGTCGACCTCATGGAACGAACCGGGCGCAAGCAGAAGGAGATCATCATCCCGCATTGGAGCCCGGTGTCGCCGCAGATCGACATGGACGTCGATCACGTCATCGAATTGCAGCTCACGCTCGCCTCGGACCGTGGCTGGGCGAACTCGATCGCCAACTTCGAGTTGCTCGAAGAACCCGCGAATAGCAGCTCCGGCAGTCTCATCGACAGCAACATCGAGAACGAGCGTCAGCGACTGTTCACGCTCACTGGCGACATGAAATACATCGACAAGCCGCTCTACTTCGAACGCGTGATCGTCGGCCCCGGCATTCCCGGATCCCGCTGGACGCCACAGCAGGTCCGCATGGGCGTGCACCTGCAGCACCTGCGCGCGATGCTCGGGTTGCTCGTCACGACGGGGCAGCCGACTCCTGGTAGAGGAACGGCTCCATGACGGATGTCGAATCCAGCTGGAAGCGCATCGAGCGATGGCTCGAAGCGGGCGCGCCGGAGGCCGCATCCGAGTTGCTCCCCCCAACCACGCTCGCCGCGATCGCGAAGGCGGAGGCAACGCTCGGAATGACCCTGCCCGACGACTATCGGGCGTCGCTGCTGTGCCACGCAGGCGAGGAACAAGACTCGTACGGTGTGATGGGCCACATGCTCTGGCCCCTGACCAAGGTGATCTCGACGCGAGCGATGATGCTCAAGTTCAAGGCCGATGGGGTGTGGCCGCCAGAGATCGACGGCAATGCGCGACCCGGGCCGGGTGTGAGAAAGAGCTGGTTCCACGAGGCGTGGCTGCCCATCGCGGCCAACGGCTCTCGCGACATGGTGTGCCTTGACCTCGCTCCCGCCGAAGGTGGCACAGTCGGCCAACTCATCCAGTATTTTGGCGACATGAAGGACCGGAACGTCATCGCGCCGAGCGTCGGCGACTGGCTTGCCCAGCGAGCCGATGACATGGCGAGCGGCCGTGTGATCGCCAAGCGTGACGAGAGCACCGGCGACCTCATCGGTCTGCGGCACATCGACGACCCCGACGACGACAAATGATGGACCGACGCCCGCCCGACTGTTCGCCTGAATGACCTGTCGCCCACCCGGCCCGACCTGGTGCTTGGCTCGGCGCCCGAGATCGGTGACCTTACCGGAGTTCATCATGAACATGGCCTTCCGCATCATTGCGCCCCTCGGGCTCGCCGCCATTGCATCCGGGCTGGCGGGCTGCCCGGCGCCGCGGGACTACATCGAATGCGTCGATGACACGAGCTGCGGCCTCGCGGTCGGGGGGGAGTGCCTCGTCAACGCGGACACCGGGCACCGGTTCTGCGCCTACCCCGACGTCGAGTGCCCAACCGGATTTCGTTGGTCGGACTACGATGTCGAGGAGCCGATCAGCGGCGAGTGCGTGCCGGCTGCTGCGGTCGACGCCGGTGTCGACGCCGACGCGGGGACTGGCGACGCGGGGACTGGCGACGCGCCGACTGATGCTGCCGCGCAGGTCGCGTTCGATGTCGGGTTCGTCAGCCAATGGACCATCGGCGGCGAACCCACGAGCATGACCGAGTACGAGTGGATCCGTATCGTCAACAGGTCGTCCGCGCCCCTCGACCTCGCCGCGGGCCAGGTCACGAACGTCGCCATCAGCGACAACCGCTTCGTCATCACGGCGATGTGGCAGACGGCGAGCACCGTCCTCGACCCCGGAAAATCCGCCGGGGCGCTCTCCACGCGCGCCGTCCCCTTCGTCGTGTCCAACGGGCTTGTGACCGAGCCCGCACAGAACACTGTGGAGGGCCTGCTCCAGTTCAGGGTCAGCACGTTCCCCCCGTCCGGCGCGTGGTTCGGCGTCCAGGTGGAGATCACGGTGCAGATCGGCAACGCACGCGCGACGCTCCCGGTCGTCGTAGGAAACTCCGGCACGAACGTGAATCCGGCCGCCACCCAGGGTATGCGAGTATCGTCGGTCCCGATCCCGTGAAGCCTGCCTCCGCACTGCTCACCGTCAGCGGCCTCGCGAACGTCGCCTTGGTCGTCGCCCTGTTCACGGGATGGGGTCGCGGCGGCTCGTCGACTGCGACGACGGAGAAGCCGGCGCCGCCCGACGCCGGGCTGACCGCCCCACCTCGCGGGTGCGATCAGTTATGCGACAAGGCGAAGGCGGACCTCGACTTCTTCATCGACGGCCTGGTCAAGGGCAAGGACCCGTTCTACACGCCGCTCGCCGTCCGAACGCTGGAGCACGTGCTCGCGCACTGTCTGCCCTTCCACGAGAAGGCCATCCGCGACGTGATGCCCTACCTCCGCGAGCAGATGGTCTACTTGGTCGCCGCCAACGCAACCGACGCGCAGAAGAAGACCGCCCACGACGAGGTCCTCCGAATCCTCCGCGAGTTCCGCGCCCGCTTCGAAACCGGCGCCTGAGCTACGGCGTGAACACCTCGTGCGTGGCGACTGCACCGAATCCGTCCTGCGTCGCGCCGCCGGGCACGTAGAGGCGACCGTCCCACGCAGCGGCGCCCATCCCGTGCCGCGGCGTCGTCATCGGCGTGAGCGACTCCCACTCGTTGGTCGTCGGCGTGTACGCCTCGACCTGCGGGAACACGCCAGACGGATCGTTGGGGTTCCCCTCCCCGCCCACGACGATGATCCGGTCGCCGATCACGCCGCACGCAGTTCCACCGCGGGCGGTCGGCATCGCCATGCGCTCGACCCAGGACCCGCCGGGCGTGTACTCGTAGACGCTACCGGCGATCGAGTTGACGACCCCACGGCGCCCGCCGGTCACGTAGAGCCTTCCGCCGACCGCGCCGCCGCAGCCGTGATCGCGGGGCTCGGGCAAGGCCGTCGGCGTCGTGTCCCACTGCTTCGTGACGGTGTCGAACGCCGAGACCTCGGCTACGGCCCCGCTGCGCAACCCGCCAGCCAGGTAGATCTTCTCACCGATCACGCCGACGATCGACGATCCGCGCTGCGTCCCGCTCGGCATCGAGGTCAGCGTCGTCCAGCTCGTCTCAGTCGCCGGGTTCCATGACCAAGCGTGGCCAACGGCCGTGAAGCTGAGGGTCTCCATCGCGCCAAGGAGATAGATGGTCCCGCCTACGACCGCGGCGTTTGCGTGATGCACGGCGCGCGGCAGGTCCGGTCCGGCTGACCACAGGCAGGTCACGGTGTCGAACACCTGCACCGCGGCGATCACCCCCAGGCTGCCGTTGAAGCCGCCGAGGATGTAAACCCTGCCGTCGACGGCGACGGTTGCCGTCTCCTGTGTCGGCCCGAGCGGCAACTCCGGCCCTGACGACCAGGGCGCGGTGAACATGCAGCCGCCGGCCGAGTCGCCGTTCGTGGTCGCCGCATCGGGATCGCCCGTCGCGTCACCGCCGCACGCGCTCGCGACCCACGCTGGGCTGCAACGCAGGAGAATCAGAGCGGCCCAATGCCGATCGGAACGCCGCACGCGCCGACCATAGCGACGAGCTGATGCAGGGCGCAACCTCCAAATCCGCGGCAGGTCGCCGAATCCCTGGCACGACGCGGCCCCCGCTGCCCTCAGATGCAGGCGCTACAATGACGGGATGGATGCCGACAAAGACTCCGACGAGAGCACGACGAAACAGGACGAGACCCCGTGGAGCTTCGAGGATACCGAGAAGGCCGTCCTCGCGATCATCTTGGTTTCGGTTGCGTGGATCGTCGTGATGATGGCAAGCGGCGACATGCAGCAACAGTACGCGCACGCTGGTGATGCCCTTGGCGCTGTTGCTGCCGTCCTGAGCGTGGGTGCCACCTACTTCGCGGTGCATGGCCTCAACCTGCAACGGGTGGCATTGAAGGATCAGCGCGAGAGCTTCGCTTCGCAGTTGAAGGCACAACAGGATGCGGTCGCGGAGGATCATCGCCGACAACACTTGGCGCGGCTTCAAGAGGCGTATGCGGAGGCGATGACCAAGCTACAGATGTTCGCCTTTCCAACGAACGCCGCGATCGAGGTGGTGGACACCATGCCCGATCGCTCCGGGGTTCTCTCGATACAAGCGGCCGGACGATCGCTCGACGAGAGACTGGTAGACACCGTGGTCGCGTGCGCGCGCGTCGAATTTCTCGACCACAACAAGGAAAGAATAGCGGCGGTGGAATACACGCTGGGCGCCTTCGCTGCGGCCCACGAGAGACTTGGGAACTTGATTCGTGAATCCGGGCCAAGCGATCTGGACAAGGTCGATCTTGATTGCGAGGAGCTGGCGCAGTTGCTCGCGCAGTCGATACGCGACGAGATGTTGACGGTCGCCGCGCGTTGAGCCATCGGGGGTGAGCCACGAGTGATAGGATCTCCAGGAATCGGCTTTGGGGGAACAAGACCATGACGATCGCTCGTGTCTCGGCGGGAGCCGTCCTCGTTCTGGCGTCCGCGGTTGTCCTTGGGTGTGACAAAGAGCCGCCCAAGGAGGTAAGGGCCGACAAAGCTGGCCAGCCCAGCCAACGCGGCACGACGGTAGAGGAGCTGGCGCCGCCGGCGCCGCCACCCAGGGAGACTCCGCGTGACCTGATACAGAAGGTGCAGTCGTTCTCCGCCGCCGTCGAGATGGTCAAGCCAGATATGGCCGACACGCACGACGAGCATAGCGGGGGCACACTGCTGTTGACCGTGTGGGCAGCGAGTCACCTGCGGTGGGAAGACGTCGGGGTGACGAAGAACGAGACCTCATTCGCGCTTGTGAAGAAGGACTCAGACGAGGCCCGCGGCAAGCGCATGTGTGCCTCGGGAACGCTCATCCAGATCTCCAAGCAGGACTTCGGCGACCTCGGCGGCAACAAGATCTATGGGGGCCTTTTGCTCACGAGAAGCGGCGACATTCTCTCGTTCTTCGCGGCTGGGAGTACCGGATCACTCGTTGAGCGCAACAAGGCCAGGTTCTGCGGCGTCGTGACTGGAACGTACGACTACAGCAACAGCGCCGGCGGAGTTGGACACGCAGTCGCCACGGTTGGGATGTTCGACCTGCCGGAGAACAACGGGGCGAAGTAGCGATTCGGTAGCCGTCCGATGAACCGACCAAGGCCGGCGCGGTCTTGATCCAGTTGAGCGGCCCGAGCCGTCATCCCGCTCGGGTGACTTGCGGCGACCCGTGTCGTGAGACAATCGACGAGTGGGGCGACGCCGTTCGTGGTCGGTTCGCAGCTCGCGTCGGGCCGACGCGTCGCTGATCGTCGTCGGCTTCCTTGCCTTGTCCGCGGCCGCCGTCGTCATCTACGCCATGGTCGTCGGCGCAATCGCGGTCATCGCGGGACTGGTCCACATGGCGAGGACCCACGCACGACGGCGGGCGGCGGCGCGTCCCGTCCAGTCAGCCGCGGCGCCGACCTTCGGGCCGCCACCGTCGACCGACTACTCGCTGCTGGTCGACGTCGACCCGAACGCGACCGCGGATCCCTCGGCCGCCACGAGCGCGGCGCTTGCGACCTTTGCTGCATGGGCTCGATCGCTGCCCAAGGGGCCACGGGATGCGTCCACGCTTGTGCGCGGCGTTCACCCCATGCGGCGCCTGCTGGTCCGACAGGAAACGTGGGCCGAAGGTCGCCGGTTCGCATGGAGGTCGACGCCGTTCGAGGGCCGCGGAAGGGCGGGGGCGCCGCCGGTCGAAGTGGCACAGCTCGACGCATGGTCGCCGCCGCGCGACTTGATGGACATCAGCCGTTACGTCGCGTTGTGCGAAACCTAACGCCCGTAGTTCCGGTCGTAGGTCATCGGCGGATCCTTTTCGCTCGACCAATCCACGCTCGCGTACACAAGGAAGGCGACTCCGAGGGCAAGGAGTACAACGAGCGCGCGCAGCCAACCCCAGAAGGCCGCCGTATCCCATGGCTCGCCGCACGCTCCGCAACGATAGCTCAGCTCCAACGAGAAGCCACCTTTCAGCATTGACCCTACAGCCGTCACAAGCGCGCTGGTGCCGGCGTCGGTCTCCTTCTCCCGCGACCCACAATTGCTGCAGTACGCGCCGATGTATCCGAGCAGGCCAAGCAGTACGACGGTACAAGATGCCGCCACGATCCAGTGATTCCCGGTCTTGGTCCAAGATACGATCGCGCCAATCCTTTCGTTGGCGAGCAGGCTCTCAACAGTTCCATCCACGCTGGCGGCCTTCCGTCCGAAGAGTAATGCCGCGCCTGCGCCAACCATGAGTACCAGTACAAGCACGGGCACCCATCGGACGCCCGACTTGGCTGGCCGCCGCAAGCCCCGCAGGGTGGGGGCGTTGGGGTCTGACGGATTTGCTGGCGCCGCAAGCGCAGCTTGCTGGCGATGTTGGCCATCGGCCCGAAGGCCGGGTGCGACGTCGCTCGCGAAGTGCGCCTCGATCGCGACACCCCAGCGCTGGAGCCCGGAGAGGAACTCACTCTCTGCGGCCTCGACCTCGGCTTGGATGGGGTTCGCCGCCACGGTTCCGCCCAGCGCGCTGCCGAGGATCGCACCGACGTTCCCGAGTCGGCCATCCCGGCGCTTGTACCCACTGATGATCGTGCCGTTCCCGACCGCGGCTGGCTCGGTGCGGACCCATGATGCGCCATTCCAGCTACCATTTCGCGCGTGGTCGTCCAGAAGGGCCCAGAGTTCCCGGTACACCTTGATGTCATCGCGCGCCCACTCATACCAGGCAAATAGTTTGTGCCTTGTTGACGCTGACATGTACCCGTGCTCGCGCCGGAGAGCCACCATGCCGCGCGCGAGGACGCCACCAAGGCCGTCCGGGTTGACCCGAGCGAGTCGCTCCAACGCTTCGAGGTTGGCAAACCCAACGAAACGCTCTTCGAGCGCGCGCCACAGCGATGGGAACTCGTCGTGGGGCCTGTCAGCGGTCATGTTCCGCCGGCGCGAGGAGTGGCTCAGCGCAAACCGGGCATGGGGGGCATGGGCTGTAGGCGCCAGTCGAGACCGGCCGGACCTGCGGTACTTGTCGGGGGCCGCCGTCACTGCGATCGTGACTCAAGCCGTCGACAACTGACCGTACCGGGCCCGGGCCCATCACGTCACTGATCGGTGACCGCCGTGATCGTGCACTTCTGGGACTTGCACGACTTGCAGTCGAAATTCGTTCCGAGACGAGCATTGAAGTCCAGCTGGGCCGTCGAACTCGCCGCGATTGTCGGGGTCGTACCCTTGCCCGTCGCATCCAGATCGGCTTGTCCGCTGTCACAGGTGCGACAAGGCACGCCGCCGATGCACATCTAGGGGCGACCCTGGTACACACTCGAATCTCCTTGTGGCGGCCGGCGCGACCGAGGTCGCTTTTGCGACGGCGTACCGCGCGACGGTGGCGAACACTGGAACACTATCACGGTATCCTGGATGCACTCTCGGTGGAGCGGGTCAACGGTCCGTTTCACGCGACGAGTTCGAGTTTTCTTCGCAGAAGCGCCGGATCCGGCCATAGTGCCTCGTGCTTCGGTCGATGGATTTGTCGGCCCGCGAAGTCGAGCAGCACGCGCTGCGTCTCCGGCGACTCGGCGGCGACCAGGCGGTCCCGCCGCACCTCCGTCGCGTAGTTGTCGTGGATGAGCAGGATGCCTCGATCGTGGTGGGTCGGGCACATGGCCATGCCGTTGCGGACCTCGGCGACGCCTTCTGGCAAGCGGTCGGGCACGATGTGGGCGGCGTCGAGGAGCGGGCGCTGGCGCAGCAGCGACCCTGATCGCGGTCTGGCGGTCCAACCGGTACGCCCCCCGCCTCAAGCGCCATGGCCAAGAAAGAGTGCGTGCGCCGCACATGGCTGTGGTGTGCGGCCGTTGCCGTTGGGAAACGCCATCGCGCAACGAACCGGAACCATGGGCCGCCGCAGCTGGCCACGGCTGGCACGATGCTCGCTATCCAGGGCGGTCAGGGAGGAGACGATGAGAGCTCGAAGAAACGGAAGGTGCCCCGAGCGCGGTCTTAGCGATCGAAACGCAGCGGGGTGCGCCATCTGCTGGGTGCCGCTCGCCCCAGAGGCAGAGAACGCGACGGTCGACGAGCAGGAGAAGACCAGGGCCTGGCCAGCGCAAGCACGGCCGCGGAGGTGGGCGAGATCCGCAGCGGCGCTCGCTACGATCGCCGCCGTCGTGGCCGTCACCAGCGTGGGGCGGGCCAGGGGCGGCTCCGCTACCCGGACTGCGGAGGCCAACGATATCGATAGCGGCGCGATGCAGTCCCCCCTGCGTTACTCCGACGCGGTCTACGATGCGCTGGCAGCGCGGGCGATCTCGCCGACCGCGATCCTTGAGCGCGCAAAGACCTCGACCCTCGCAGCCAAGTTGTGCGCCCGGGAGGAGGATCTCCTTTTCGACGACACGTACTGCCACGAGGGCCACGCGGTCTACTTGGGCGTCGAGGATGGTGCGGCCGTCATGTTCATGAGCCACTACCTTGTGAGTATGGCCTACACCGACGCTGTGAAAGGTGACCTGTCTGGGAAGAACGACTGGGCCGAACACTCGCTGACGCTTCGCGATCCGAGCGGGCGGCACGCAGGCGGTGATAAGTACACGCTGCACGCGATCCCCGACGCCGCCGCGCGACCCACTTTCTCCGATTCGGCCACAGCCTACTACCGCACCCTCGGCGACAACGATGTCGTGTTGGTGTACTTCCCAATCGCTAACGACACCTACTTCGGCATGAATGTCGTCGCCTCCTTGGGTATCGAGGATCCGACCGTCTTCGTTACCGAGAAGATCGCGGGTGCCACGTCCCTGTTCGACCAGGATTTCGTCCTGGTCAGCCGTGCCGCTTTCGACGAGTTCAAGTCCGCCGCCAAGTCCAAAGGGAGCATCGACCCCGGCACGATCAAGGTGGCTGCCGTGCTCGTCGCGGCCTACTACGTTCTCCCCGCGCTCGGCATCGAGACAGTCGGCGGCGGTATCGCTGGCGTCCTCGGCGACGTTGTCTCAGGGTCAGCAAGCGGGCTCTGGGCCGACGCCCTGCCGGTGGGCATCCAGTTGGCTGGGACCTTGCTCCTCGACAACGGAAAGGTCGACTTCCTTGGCGAGGACGGGAAACGGGCCGCACGGATGCTCCTGGCGGTGATGCCCGGCCCTGCGACGGTTGAGGGCAAGACGATCGAGCGATTCCTCTCCGGTTTCAGGGCCACGAGCCTCCAGTCTGTCTCCTTCGACGGCGGGGTGTTGTTGCTGGACCCCGCAGGCAAGCTGAACGTGAACTACGAACTCATCGCCCAGGGCCTGGCAAGACTCGACACGTCGAACGCTGACGCCTTAGCCAGGTTCCCGGAGTTCGCGCAGGCGGCGCAGGCTGCGCTTGATCAGGGCCGAGGCTTCGCCAAGACCTGGGAGTCGGACAGCGCCTACGCGCAGGCCGTTGCCAAGCTGAGCCGTTGAGCAATGACGCGGCAGCTGGTCCCATCCGCTCGTCCGCAACCAAGTAGCGACCAGCTACGCCAGCGCCGTCGGCGGCCACACCACCAGCGCCTCGTCGATCAACATCGCCAGCTCGGCGTCGATGTCGGGCGGTTCGCCGGCGTGAACGGCCAGGGCGCGGAGCCAGAGGGCGTTGTCGATCGGGGATGGTGGGCGGTGCTTTTGCTGGTTCGGCTTGGTCATGACCACGACCAGGAGCACGCCGCGTGCCGGCGCTAACGCCTGAAGATCTCGTTGATCGTGGCCGGATCCCGGCCGGACACGGCCGGTTGCCGTCCGTTGGTGGCCGAGGTTCGGACATCTGCGTCGGCGCCGGTGGAGCGCAGCGGTCATGCGGCCCCGAGAATCCCGCGCCACTCTTGGCCGAGGGACACGAAGTTCTTGCCGCTCTCCCAGACTTGCGCCTTGGAGTGCTCAGCGCTCTCGTAGGCCCACCTGGTGATCCTCGTCGATGCCTTCAGGTCGTGCAGGAGCCCCTTCTTGTCGAAGACCACGCCGAGCTGGGCGCCGTGGTCGTCGTTCCGGCGCCACCAGCGCTCCAGGTGAGCGACGGCCGCCAGCGTATCGCTCTTGGCGGCGTTGCACCTGTCGTCGGCCAGAACGAAGTTGTGCCCGAAGTCCACCTCGTAGCGCGACCACGGGACGAAGTGATCGACGACGCCCTTCGCCTGCTCGGAGGATCGGATCGCCTTCTCACAGTAGAAGCACGCCCCATGCTGAAGGTCCCGGAGTGGCTCAACGAAGGC
>CANKMW010000138.1 GCA_947483555.1 Myxococcales bacterium | reverse complement strand
GAAGGACGGACTTCGTCGACATGCGCCCTTCGACTCGGCCGCTGCGCGTCCTCGCTCAGGGCGAACGGATTCCCACCGTCGTGGAACGTCGCGAAAACAGATCGGTTTCAAACCGAACAGATCGGTTTCAAACCGGTCGGTGCTCTAGCTGCGGTCGGCACGATCGTGCTCGGCGCGGGCGGCGTCGGCGTCGGCGGCGCGCTGCTCGGCGGTCGCCAGCGCATCGGTGGCCGTTCTGACGTGGGTCTGGGCGCGCGCCAGCGCGGCCTCGGCGACCTCGACCTCGGCGCGGGCGTTGGCGAGCTCGGCGGTCCGCTGCACGACGGCGCGGCCCATGCCTTCGACGGCGCGGTCGTGCAGGGCGCGCTCGGCGGCGCGCACGCGGGCGCGGGCGGCGCGCTCATGGGCGACCTTCTCGACGGTGGCGCGGTCGTCGGTCGCGCGGCGGGCGGCGAGCTCGTCGATCGGGGCCGGCTCGACGACCACCGCGAACGGCGGACACGCGATCGGCGTCGGTGCGATCCGCGGCCCCGCGATCGGCGGCGGCGTCGCGATCGGCGTCGCGATCGGCGTCGGGCCCTCGGGGCCATCGAGCAGCGCCCCGAGCATCACGTCGAAGCCGGGCGGATCGCGATCCGCGATCATGCGGCCGGGCCGATCCGGCTCCCACGTGCCGAGCGCCGAGAGCGCCTGCAGCGTGGTCGCGACCCGCTGGATCGTGGCCGGGCTGGCGGCGTGGCCGTCGGCGGCCAGCACAGCGGCGGCACGGGTCCGCAGGCGGCCGAGCGCCGCTCGCTGCTCGTCCAGGCCGCCTCGATCGCCGTCACGGACCCGGGCGCCGGCGGCCAGCAGGGCGTCGAGGTCGGGACGGGCCATGCGCCACAGCTGGTTGACCACCCACGCGCTCATGGTGGGTCGTGGCAACCTGGCCACGATGGCCGCGAACGCCTTCGATTCCGCGGCCTTGAGCTGATCAGCCAGGCGCTTGCGCTCGCCCGTGAACGCCGACAGCGGGACTCCGTAGAGGGCCTCGGCGGCAGCGGCGATCGGCTCGGCCTCGGCGCTACCCACGCTCACGCTTGCATCCTCGCACGTCCGCGCTCCGGACAGATCTGTCCGCTCGCCGGACGTGAGCAAAGCTCAAGGGCGCCGAGACCAGTTCACGCCCCGGATGGGCGCGCAGGACGTGTATTTTTGATTGACACACCGCGTCTTGAGTCCGTAGGCTTCGGGTCGTGATGACGGCCTCCTCCTACCTCGTCGAGTCCGTCGATGGCCTTGGGGGCCTGGTCCTGATTATCGGGATCGTCCTGCTGATTCCGCCTCATGCGGGCGGCCTCTGACCTGATTCGGACCTGACCGAAACAGAGATTGGCCCCCGCACCGGAGAGGTGGCGGGGGCTTCGTCGTTCGCAGCGTGTTTGTTCTGGCCGAGAAGAATCCATCCAACATGCCCGACCCATCACGACCAACTCGACGCTCCGACGCGCTGGTGCGCAACGCCGACCGTGCACCGGCGCGCGCGATGCTCAAGGCCACCGGTCTCGGCGACGCCGATCTCGAGCGTCCCCTGGTCGCGATCGTGAACACCTGGACCGAGGTGATGCCGTGCAACCTGCATCTGCGCGCGCTCGCCGATGACGTCAAGCGCGGCGTGCGCGCCGCCGGCGGCACGCCGATCGAGTGGAACACCATCGCGGTCAGCGACGGCGTCACCATGGGCACCGAGGGCATGCGCGCGAGCCTGGTGTCGCGGGAGCTGATCGCCGATTCCATCGAGCTGGTCTGCCTCGGCCACCTGGTCGACGCCGTGGTCTGCCTGGTCGGCTGCGACAAGACGTTGCCGGCGGCGGCGATGGCGCTGGCCCGCCTCGATCTGCCCGGGCTGGTGCTGTACGGCGGACCGATCGCGCCCGGCCGCTTCCAGGATCGCGACGTCACGATCCAGGACGTCTTCGAAGCGGTCGGCGCGCACGCCGCCGGCAAGATGACGCTCGCCGATCTGCGCACGCTCGAGGATCGCGCCTGTCCCGGCGCCGGCGCCTGCGGTGGACAGTTCACCGCCAACACGATGGCGACCGCGCTGACCGTGATGGGACTGGGGCCGATGGGGATCGGTGAGATCCCGGCCACCGCCCCCGAACGCAAGCCGGCGGCCGAGGCGGCCGGACGGCTGGTGATGCAGCTGTTCGCGTCCGGCACCAGCGCGCGCACCTTCATCACCCGGGCCTCGATCGAGAACGCGATCACCGCGGTCGCCGCGACCGGAGGATCGACCAACGCGGTCCTGCACCTGCTGGCCATCGCGCGCGAGGCCGGCGTGCCGCTGGTCATCGACGACTTCGACCACCTGGCAGCTCGCACCCCGACGATCGCCGACCTCAAGCCCGGCGGCCGCTTCACGGCGGTCGACCTGTACCGCGCCGGCGGCCTCGCCGTGCTGTGCCAGCGCTTGTTCACCGCCGGGCTGCTGCACGACGCGCCGACGGTGAGCGGCAAGAGCCTGCGCGAGGAGGCGGACGCGGCGCGCGAGACGCCCGGGCAACAGGTCATCACGTCGCTCGAACATCCCAAGGCGGCCACTGGTGGGCTGGCGATCCTGCGTGGCAACCTGGCGCCCGACGGCTGCGTCATCAAGCTGTCCGGCCACGCCCGCGTCCGCCACGAAGGACCGGCGCGGGTGTTCGACAGCGAAGAGGCGGCGTTCGCGGCGGTGCAGGCCGGCGACATCAAGGCCGGTGACGTGGTGGTGATCCGCTTCGAGGGCCCGGCCGGCGGGCCCGGCATGCGCGAGATGCTGGCGGTGACCGCCGCCCTGGTCGGCCAGGGCATCGGCGGCGAGATCGCCCTGCTCACCGATGGCCGGTTCTCCGGCGCCACGGTCGGCTTCATGATCGGGCATGTGGCGCCCGAGGCCGCGCTCGGCGGTCCGATCGCGCGCATCCGCGAGGGCGACCGCGTGATCATCGACGTGGCGACGCGCCGGCTCGACGTCGACGCCGATCTGTCGGTGCGCGACAACGCCCCGCCGCCGCGTCCGCGTCCGCGCGGCGTGCTGGGCAAGTACGCCGCGACGGTCGCCTCGGCCGCCGAGGGCGCGGTGACGACGCTGGACATGACGACGACGACCGACCGGGGGACGCCGTGAGCTCCGCAACCGTAGGTCTGACCGCCGCTGCCGCGACCACCGCCGACAAGGCGCCCGGGCGGCGGACCGGCGCCGAGATGATCTGGGAGGTGCTGGAGCAGGAGGGCGTGGATGTGGTCTTCGGCTATCCCGGCGGCGCCATCATGCCGGCGTACGACGCGCTGCCGAAATACGCGGTCCGTCACGTGCTGGTCCGCCACGAGCAGGGCGCGGCCCACATGGCCGACGGCTACGCCCGCGCCTCGGGCCGTGTCGGGGTCGCGATCGCCACCAGCGGACCGGGCGCCACCAACCTGGTCACCGGGATCGCCACCGCGATGCTCGACAGCATCCCGTGCGTGTTCATCACCGGCCAGGTGTCGTCGCACCTCATCGGCACCGACGGTTTCCAGGAGACCGACGTCACCGGCGTGACCCTGCCGATCACCAAGCACAACTGGCTGGTCACCCGTGCCGCCGACGTCGGTCCAGTGCTGCGCGAGGCGTTCGTGGTCGCCCGCACCGGCCGCCCCGGCCCGGTGCTGGTCGACATCACCAAGGACGCCCAGCAGGGCAGCTGCGACTTCGATCCGGCCGACCGCCGGCTGGCGCGAGTCCCGCACGGCCGTCCCGCGCGCGGCACCTCGGCCGACGCCTACGAGCGGGCCGCGGCGCTGATCGACGTCGCCGAGCGGCCCCTGATCCTCGCCGGTCACGGCATCGTGCAGGCCGGGGCGACCGCCGAGTTGATGGCGTTCGTCGAGCGCACCGGGGCGCCGGTCGCCTCGACCCTGCTCGGCCTCGGCGGCTTCCCGGCCACCCACCCGCGCGCGCTCGGCATGATGGGCATGCACGGCGAGGCGTGGGTCAATCGCGCGGTGCAGGAGGCCGATCTGTTGATCGCGCTCGGCATGCGCTTCGACGACCGCGTCACCGGCAACCTCAAGACCTACGCGCCGCGGGCCCGCAAGATCCACGTCGACCTCGATTCGTCGGAGATCGGCAAGAACGTCGCCGTCGATATCGCCATCGTCGACGACGTCAAGCGGGTGCTGGCCGCGCTCACCCCGCGCTGCAAGCCCGCCGATCGCGGGCCGTGGATCGCGCGCATCGCGAACGAGAAGGGCGACGCCGCGGTCCGCGACATCCAGCAACTGCCCGACACCGGCAAGCTGCATGCCGCCCACGTCATCCACGATCTGTGGCGCCTCACCGAGGGCCGGGCGGTGGTCGTCACCGACGTCGGCCAGCACCAGATGTGGGAGGCCCAGTACTACAAGCACGACCACGCGCGCGGGCTGGTGACGTCGGGCGGCCTCGGCACGATGGGCTTCGCGCTGCCGGCGGCGATCGGCGCTCGCTTCGCCCGCCCCCACGACGAGGTCTGGGTCATCGCCGGTGACGGCGGCTTCCAGATGACCGCCGCCGAGCTGTCGACGTGCGCCCAGGAGGGCATCAAGGTCAACATCGCCATCATCAACAACGGCTACCTCGGCATGGTCCGGCAGTGGCAGGAGATGTTCTACGGCGGTCGCTACGTCGCGACGCCGATGCGGTCGCCCGACTTCGTCAAGCTGGCCGAGGCCCACGGCCTGACCGGGTTCCGGGTCACCAAGCGCAGCGAGCTGGCCGCGGTGGTCGCCGCGGCCCGCAGCGCACCGGGCACGGTGGTGATCGACTTCCGCGTCGAGCAGGAAGACTCGGTCTACCCGATGGTGCCGTCGGGCGCCGACCTGGGTGACATGATCCGGCGCCCGGCACCGTCGGTGCTGGTCGAGACCGCCGCCGACTCCGACGAAGACGAGGTGCCGCGATGAGCCCTGCGCTCGTACCGGCGCGTCCGCGGCTGCGGACGTTCGTCGCCACCGTCGAGGACGTGCCCGGCGTGCTCAACCGGGTCGCCTCGCTGTTCCGCCGCCGCGGCTACAACATCACCTCGCTCACCGTCGGTCAGTCCGAGCTGTCCGGGCTGTCGCGGCTGACGATCGTGGTCGCGTGCGACGACGCCACCGCGGCTCGGCTGGAGGCCAACCTGTGGAAGCTGGTCGACCTGGTCGAGGTCCACGAGCTGGCCGCCGGCGAGGCGGTCGAGCGCGATCTCGCGCTCATCAAGGTCAAGGCCGACAAGACCACGCGGGCCCAGGTCGTCCAGGCCGTCGAGCTGTTCGCCGGCCGCGTCGTCGACGTCGCCCCCGACGAGCTGGTGGTCGAGATCGCCGCGACCCGCGAGCGCGTCGACGATCTGCGCCGCGTGCTCGAGACCTTCGGCGTCGTCGCGCTGGTGCGCACCGGCGCCATCGCGATGCCGCGCGCCGGCGTCGACGATCCCACTCGCACCCAGTCCCAGTCCCAGTCCCAGAAATCTGCCAGCGGCACCTGATCAGGAGACCCAGATGGCCACGCTCTATTACGACAAGGACGCCAACCCCGCCCTCATCCGCGCCCGCAAGGTGGGCATCATCGGCTACGGCTCGCAGGGCCACGCCCACGCCGGCAACCTGGCCGACTCGGGGGTGACCGTGAAGGTCGGCCTGCCGCCGACCTCGAAGAGCATCGCGGTGGCCAAGGCCGCCGGCCACGAGGTGGCGCCGCCGTCCGAGGTCGCGGCCTGGGCCGACGTGGTGATGGTGCTGACGCCCGACACCACGCAGCCCAAGCTGTGGCGCGAGCAGCTGGCGCCGCACTTCGACGGTCGCGCCGACAAGATGCTCATGTTCGCGCACGGCTTCAACATCCACTACGGCACCGTCGCGCCGGCCGCCGGCCTCGACGTCGCGCTGATCGCGCCCAAGGCGCCCGGCCATCGCGTCCGCGAGACCTACAAGGAAGGCGGCGGGGTGCCGGCGCTGATCGCGGTGCACACGACGTCGTCGCCGGCCGCCAAACCGCTGGCCATGAGCTACGCCCACGCGCTCGGCTCGACGCGCGCCGGCCTGATCGAGACCACGTTCGCCGAGGAGACCGAGACCGACCTGTTCGGCGAGCAGGCGGTGTTGTGCGGCGGCGTCTCGCACCTGGTCCGCGCCGGCTTCGAGACCCTGACCGCGGCCGGCTACCAGCCCGAGGTGGCGTACTTCGAGTGCCTGCACGAGCTGAAGTTGATCGTCGATCTGATGTACCGCGGCGGCCTCAACTACATGCGCTACTCGGTGAGCGACACCGCCGAGTGGGGTGACTACGCGTCGGGGCCGCGCATCATCGGGCCCGAGGTGAAGGCGGCGATGCAGCAGATCCTGGCCGAGATCCAGGACGGCTCGTTCGCCCGGGACTGGGTGGCCGAGAACGAGGCCGGCGCGCCGCGCTTCCATGCCCGCCGCGAGGCCGAGCGGAACCAGCCGCTGGAGGAGGTCGGCGCCAAGCTGCGCGCGCTGATGCCGTTCCTCGATGCCGTCACCGTCAAGCCGGGAGACTGATCCATGCCTGTCCTGAGCCAGGGGCGCCGCGTCCACATCCTCGACACCAGTCTCCGCGACGGCGAGCAAGCGCCGGGTGCCAGCATGACCTCGCCCGAGAAGCTCGAGGTGGCGCGCGCGCTGGCCCGCCTCGGCGTCGACGTGATCGAGGCCGGCTTCCCGGCCGCCTCCGCGGACGACCATGCGGCGGTGGCCGCGATCGCCGCCGAGGTCGGTCGCGACGCCGTGCGCGGCCGACCGGGCGTCGAGCCGCCGGTGATCCAGGCCCTGGCCCGCGCCCACGAGGGCGACATCGACGCGGCGTGGAGCGCGATCAAGGGCGCGGCGCGGCCGCGGATCCACACCTTCCTGGCCACCAGCGATCTCCACCTCGAGCACAAGCTGCGCATGACCCGCGCCGAGGTGCTCGCCAGGGTCGACGTGATGGTGCGCCACGCCCGCCGGCTGTGCGCGGCGGTCGAGTTCTCGCCCGAGGACGCCGGCCGCAGCGATCCGGCGTTCCTGCACCAGGTGCTGGCGGTCGCCATCGAGGCCGGCGCCACGGTGCTCAACATCCCCGACACCGTCGGCTACACCATGCCCGACGAGTTCGGCGGGCTGATCGCCGGCATCCTCGCCGAGGTCGCGGGCGCGCGCGAGGTCGTGATCTCGGTGCACTGTCACGATGATCTCGGCCTCGCGGTCGCCAACTCGCTGGCCGGCCTGCGCGCCGGCGCTGGCCAGGCCGAGGTGACCGTCAACGGCATCGGCGAGCGGGCCGGCAACGCGTCGCTCGAGGAGCTGGTGATGCTGCTGCGCACGCGCGAGCCGGTGCTCGGGCTGAGCACCGGGATCGACACCACCCAGCTGCTGGCCGTGAGCCGCGTGATCTCGCGCGCCACCAGCTACCCGGTCCCGCCCAACAAGGCGGTGGTCGGCGGCAACGCCTTCGCGCACGAGAGCGGCATCCACCAGGACGGGATGCTCAAGCATCAGCGCACCTACGAGATCATGAAGCCCGAGGATGTCGGCGCGGTCCAGACCAAGCTGGTGCTCGGCAAGCACTCCGGCAAGCACGCGTTCGCCGAGCGCCTGGTCGCGCTCGGCATGGCGCTCGACGGCGAGGCCCTGACCCGCGCCTTCGCCCGCTTCAAGGTGCTGGCCGATCGCAAGCGCGCCGTGCACGACGCCGATCTGGTCGCGCTCGCCGCCGGCGAGCGGGCGTCGGCGCCCGAGCTGTTCGTGCTCGAGGATCTGCAGGTCGCGTGCGGCACCGCCGGCCTGGCGACCGCGACGGTGCGGTTGCGCGACCCCGAGGGGACCATCCGGGTCCAGGCCGCGGTCGGCACCGGGCCGGTCGACGCCACCTACAAGGCGATCGACGCCATCGTCGGCGCCCCGGTCGAGCTGCTCGAGTTCAACGTCAACGCCGTCACCGAAGGCATCGACGCCCTCGGCGAGGTCAGCGTGCGGGTTCGCGAGGGCGACGAGCGGGCCACTCACGGCAGCGGCGCCGACACCGACATCGTCGTGGCCAGCGCCAAGGCCTACCTGGCGGCGCTCAATCACGTGGTGGCGCGTCGCCCGGGTCTCGCCCGCTCGCCGTCGCTGCGCGCCAACGCGATCGCCGCCAGCGGGATCGCGGTATGAGGTCGCCGGGCACCTCGTCGCCGTCGCGAACGATGTTCGCCAAGATCTGGGACGCCCACGTCGTCCACCAGGACGACGGTGCGCCGGCGATCCTGGCCGTCGATCTGCACCTGGTGCACGAGGTGACCTCGCCACAGGCGTTCGCCGGGCTGGTGCGCCGTGGGCTGCGCGTCCGCCGCCCGGATCGCACCGTCGCGACCATGGATCATTCGGTGCCGACCGTGGCTCGCTCCACCGGCGGCGGTGGCGGCGACGATGGCCGGGCGGTGCTCACCGTCCTCGACGATGCCGGCAAGATCCAGCTCGACACCCTGGCCCGCAACTGCGCCGCCCACGACGTCCGCCTGTTCGGGATGGGGTCGGCGCAGCAGGGCATCGTCCACGTGATCGGTCCCGAGCTGGGGTTCACGCATCCCGGCATGACCATCGTGTGCGGCGACAGCCACACCTCGACCCACGGCGCGTTCGGCGCCCTGGCGTTCGGCATCGGCACCTCGGAGGTCGAGCACGTGCTCGCCACCCAGTGCCTGCTGCAGCGGCGGCCGCGCACGATGCGGGTCACGGTCGACGGCCGGCTCGCGGCCGGGGTCACCGCCAAGGACGTGGTGCTGGCGTTCATCGCCCGGGTCGGCACCGGCGGCGCCACCGGTCACGTCCTCGAGTACGCCGGTGCTGCGATCCGCGCCCTCGACATGGAGGCGCGCATGACGGTGTGCAACATGTCGATCGAGGCCGGCGCCCGCGCCGGCATGATCGCGCCCGACGACACCACGTTCGCGTACCTGGCCGGCCGCGCGCATGCCCCCACCGGTGCGGCCTGGGATCGCGCCGTCGCGGCCTGGCGCGGCTTGCCGACCGACGCCGGCGCGAGCTTCGACGCCGAGGTCATCCTCGACGGTGCGGCGCTCGAGCCGATGATCACCTACGGCACCAACCCCGGCATGGGTGGACCGATCGGGGCGCCGGTGCCGGATCCGGACGCCCTCGGCGACGCCGACGAGCGCGCCGCGCTGCGCCGCGCGCTGGCGTACATGCAGGTCGAGCCCGGCCGACCGCTGCTCGGCCGCGCTGTCGACGTGGTCTTCGTGGGTTCGTGCACCAACGGCCGGCTGTCCGATCTACGCACCGCCGCCGCCGTGATGCGGGGCCGCAAGGTCGCACCCGGCGTGCGCGCGCTGATCGTGCCGGGCTCCGAGGCGGTGGCTCGCGCCGCCGAGGCGGAAGGGCTCGATCAGGTGTTCAAGGACGCCGGCGCCGAGTGGCGGACGCCGGGCTGCTCGATGTGTATCGCCATGAACGGCGACCAGCTCCGGCCGGGCCAGCTCGCGGTCTCGACGTCAAATCGCAACTTCGAGGGTCGGCAAGGGCAGGGCGGCCGCACCTTGCTGGCGTCGCCGCTCACCGCCGCCGCCGCCGCGGTGACCGGCAAGGTCACCGATCCGCGCACGCTCGCACCCGAGGCCGCCGTATGACCGCCCGCTTCACCACCCTCACCGGCCGCGGCGTGCTGTTGCTCGCCAACGACGTCGACACCGACCAGATCGTGCCGGCCCGCTTCCTCAAGGTCACCGACAAGGCCGGCCTCGGCGACGCGCTGTTCTGCGACTTCAAGAACAGCTATGGCGCCGACTTTCCGCTCGACCGCCCCGCGGCCGTCGGCGCCGAGGTGCTGGTGGTGGGCAAGAACTTCGGCTGCGGTTCGTCGCGCGAGCATGCGCCGTGGGCGCTGGTCGCGGCGGGCTTCCGGGCCGTGGTGGCGCCGTCGTTCGCCGACATCTTCCGCGACAACGCGCTCAAGAACGGCCTGCTGCCGGTGGCGCTCGCCGACGCCGATCACGCGGCGCTGGTCGCGGCGCTGACCGCCGATCCCCGCATCGCGCTGACGATCGACCTCGCCACCGAGCAGCTCACGGTCGGCGCGCCGTCGTCGCTGCGGGCCAGCTTCACCGTCGACCCGTTTGCGCGCCGTTGCCTGCTCGAGGGCATCGACGAGCTCGGGTATCTGCTGTCGCACCTGGCCCAGATCGAGGCCCACGAGCGGGCGCAGGAGCCGCGCGCGTGACCGAAGCGGCCGTCCAGATCTACGACACCACGCTGCGCGACGGTGCCCAGCGCGCCGGCATCTCGTATTCGGTCGAGGACAAGCTGCGCATCGCCCGCGCGCTCGACGAGCTCGGCATCACGTTCATCGAGGCCGGCTGGCCAGGCTCCAACCCCAAGGACGCGCTGTTCTTCGAGCGCGCTCGCGCCGAGACCTGGCGCCACGCCACGCTGTGCGCGTTCGGCGCCACCCGGCGCGCCGGCGTCGCGCCCGCCGAGGACGCCAACCTGCGCGCCCTGGTCGAGGCCGGCACGCCGGTGTGCACCATCTTCGGCAAGTCGTCACGGTTCCAGGCCACCGAGATCTTGCGCACCACGGCCGAGGACAACCTGGCGATGATCGCCGATTCGGTCGCCTTCCTGCGCGCCGCCGGACGCCGGGTCATCTACGACGCCGAGCACTTCTTCGATGGCTTCGCGGTCGACCCGGCCTACGCGCTGGCCACGATCGCGGCGGCGGCGGACGCCGGCGCCGAGACCATCGTGCTGTGCGATACCAACGGCGGCACGCTGCCCTGGGACGTCGACGTCGCGGTCCGCGCCGCGCGCGCGCAGCTCGGCGAGCACGGCCCCCGGCTCGGCATCCACGCTCACGACGATAGCGACTGCGCCACCGCCAGCTCGCTGGCCGCCGTGCGCGCCGGCGCCCGCCACGTGCAGGGCACGATCAACGGCTACGGCGAGCGCTGCGGCAACGCCGATCTCACCGCGGTCATCCCCGGGCTGGCCCTCAAGCTCGGCCGGTCCGCGCTGCCCGACGGCAAGCTGGCCGCGCTGCCGGCGGTCGCCCGCCTGGTCGCCGAGGTCGCCAACCTGGCGCCCGACGATCACGCCGCCTACGTCGGCGTCCACGCCTTCGCGCACAAGGGCGGCGTCCACGTCGCCGCCATGATGCGCCACGCCGATAGCTACCAGCACGTCGATCCGGCGCTGGTGGGCAACGCGGCGCGCTTCATGGTCTCCGAGCTGTCGGGACGCGCCAACCTGGTCGAGAAGGCGGCCGCGCTCGGGCTCGGCGACCTCGACGCCGACACCGCGGCCGCCGCCGTGCGCACCGTCAAGGAGCGCGAGGCCGACGGCTTCGCCTACGAGGCTGCCGATGGCTCGGTGGCGCTGCTGGTCTTGCGCGCCCGCCCCGATCACGCGCCGCCGTTCGCGGTCGATGGATACCGCGTGGTCGCCGGCAATCGTGGCGCGGTGACCACGTCCGAGGCCACCGTCAAGCTGCACGTCGGCGATCGACCCGTGCACGCCGCCGCCGATGGCGACGGCCCGGTCCACGCCCTCGACGCCGCGTTGCGCACCGCGCTGACGCCGTCGTTCCCCGAGCTCGCGCAGCTGGCGCTGGTCGACTACAAGGTCCGCATCGTCGACGGCGTCGCCGGCACCCGCGCGGTCACCCGCGTGCTCATCGACTGGCGCCACGGCGAGCGCCGCTTCGCCACCGTCGGCGCCTCACCGAACATCCTCGAGGCCACCTGGCAGGCCCTGGTCGACGGCCTCGAGCTCGCTCTCACGCCCCCCAAGTCCCCTAGGAGCCAGCATGCACGCGCGGATCGCTCTCTGTCCTGGTGACGGTATCGGCCCCGAGGTCCTGGTCGAGGCTCGCAAGGTCCTCGACGCCGTGGCCGATCGGTTCGGTCACAGCATCTCGTACTCCGAGCACCTGATCGGTGGTGCGGCGATCGACGCCACCGGGACCGCACTGCCCGACGACACCTTCGCCGCCTGCGCGGCCGCCGACGCGGTGCTGCTGGGCGCCGTCGGTGGGCCGAAGTGGGACGACCCCAAGGCCACGGTCCGTCCCGAGCAAGGCCTGCTGGCGGTGCGCCAGCGCCTCGGGCTGTGGGCCAACCTGCGTCCGGTGGCACCCTATCCGTGCCTCTACGATCGCTCGAGCCTGCGCCCCGAACGGCTGGCCGGCGTCGACCTGGTGGTCATTCGCGAGCTCACCGGCGGCCTGTACTTTGGCACCCCGAAGGAACGCACCATCGGTCCCGACGGTCGCCGCGCCGTCGACACCCTGGTCTACACCGAGCACGAGATCCGCCGCGTCGTCGAGATGGCGTTCCGCATCGCGGCCACGCGGCGCTGCAAGGTCACGTCGATCGACAAGGCCAACGTGCTCGAGTCGTCGCGGCTATGGCGCCAGGTCGCGATCGAGGTCGCCGAGCAACACCCGCGCATCCGCGTCGAGCACATGCTGGTCGACTCGGCGGCGATGCGGCTCATCACGCACCCGTCGCAGTTCGACGTCATCGTCACCGAGAACATGTTCGGCGACATCCTCACCGACGAGGCGGCGGTGCTGTCGGGCTCGATCGGCCTGCTGCCGTCGGCCTCGCTGGGTGACGGACCGCGCGGCCTGTACGAGCCGATCCACGGCTCGGCGCCCGACATCGCCGGCCACTCGGTCGCCAACCCGGTCGGCACCATCCTGTCGGTGGCGATGATGTTCCGCTTCTCGCTCGGCCTCGAGCGCGAGGCCCAGGTCATCGAGCGCGCGGTCGAGGACGCGCTGCGCGACGGCTGTCACACCCGCGATCTCGGCGGCACGTTCACCACCGAGGCGATGGGTGGCGCGGTCCGCGATCGCCTCGAAGAGGCCGCCGCCGACGCGTCGTCCGCCATGCTCGCCCGCTCGATCTGAACCGATCACCATGCCCCACACCGCCGCCGCCACCGTCGTGCCCCAGCCATCGCCCGCGCGCCCACCGCTGTCGCCGTACTTCGACATCATCCCTGGTCCCGACGGACAGGATCGCATGGTGGTCGCCGTCGACGGCATCGCGCTCCTGCGCCTGGTGCTGATCAACAAGGGCACCGCGTTCACGCGCGACGAGCGCACCGCGCTGGGTCTCGACGGCCTCTTGCCGCCGCAGGTCAACGACCTCGAGCTGCAGGTGGCGCGCGCCTACCGCGGCTACTGCGGCGAGCCGACCCGGCTTGCCAAGTACCAGTTCCTGCGCGGCCTGCAGGAGCGACAGGAGATCCTGTTCTACGCCCTGCTCGAGCGCCATCTCGAGGAGATGTTGCCGGTGGTGTACACGCCGACGGTCGGCGAGGCGGTGCAGAAGTTCAGCGCCCTGTACCAGAACCCGCGCGGCCTGTCGCTGTCGCCGGAGAACATCGATCGCGCCGACGACATCCTCGCTCGGTATCCGCTCAACGACGTGCGCATGATCGTCGCCACCGACTCGTCGGCGATCCTCGGCATCGGCGATCAGGGCTGGGGCGGGCTGGCGATCCCGATCGGCAAGCTGGCGCTGTACACCTCCGGCGGCGGCGTGTCGCCGTTCCACACCATGCCGGTCGCGCTCGACGTCGGCACCGACCGCGATGACCTGCTCGCCGATCCGCTGTACCTCGGGACCCGTCGCCGCCGCCTGAGCGGCGCCGAGTACGTCGACTTCGTCGAGCGCTTCGTGCGTGCCGTGGCGCGGCGCTGGCCGCGCGCCGTCATCCAGTGGGAGGACCTGGCCAAGGACACGGCGTTCACCGTGCTCGAGAGCTTCCGCGGCCAGCACCCGTCCTTCAACGACGACATCCAGGGCACCGGTGCCGTCGCCCTCGCCGGGTTGACGTCGGCGACGCGCCTGGTCGGGCGTCCGTTGCGCGACCAGGTGTTCGTGGTCCACGGTGCCGGCGCCGGTGGCATCGGTGTCGCGTCGATGATCGCGCGCGGCCTGGTCGCCGACGGCCTGACCTGGGAACAGGCTCGCGCCCGCCTGTTCGTCCTCGACTCGCGTGGCCTGCTGGTCGACGACCGGCCGCTTGACGACTACAAGCGTCAGTTCGCGCAGCCGCGCGAGCGCATCGCGGCCTGGGGCGTCGGCGGGTCGCCCGATCTGCTGGCGACGATCACCCACGGCGGTGCGACCGCGCTGCTCGGCTTGTCGGGCAGCGCCGGCGCGTTCACCGAGGACGTGGTGCGTGCCGTCGCTCGCAACACGCCGCGGCCGATCATCTTCCCGCTGTCCAACCCGACCAGCAACGCCGAGGCCACGCCGGCCGACGTCTGGGCGTGGACCGATGGCACGGCGCTGGTCGCCGCCGGATCACCGTTCGCGCCGGTGCCGCTCGGCGACGGTCTCCGTCCAGTCCCGCAGGGCAACAACGCGTTCGTGTTTCCCGGCCTCGGCGGCGGCGCGATCGCGTGTGGTGCGACCCGCATCACCGATGGCATGGTCATGGCCGCGTCACGCGCGGTCTCCGATTACACCGCCACCCACCATCCCGACGCGCTCTTCCCCCCGGTGTCGGAGCTCCCGGCCGTGTCGCGCTGCGTCGCCGAGGCGGTCATCACCGCCGCGCTGCGCGACGACGTCGCCGAGGCCGCGGCGTCCGCGTCGACGCCGTCCGCGCTCGCCGCCGCCCACGCCTGGCAGCCGCGCTACCTACCGGTCGTCCGCCGCTGATCGACGGCCGCTGACGCTGTTTACACGAACGTCTAAACTATCGAAAACAATGACAAATATTCTTGACCGTGGTGAATCGGGATGGCCTGCTTGCGTCCAGGAACCATGCGCACCAGCCACCGTCATTCGATCATCGGGCATGTCGTCGTCGTCGTCGTCGTCGTTCTCGCGTGCTTGATCGCGCTGCGAGTCGAAGCGCGCGCCCAGGCGCTGGTGCCGGGATCCGAGGTCGTGTTGTGGTCACCGACGCACAAGCGCTACATGCGCATGGAGGTGACCGGCTACCTGCGCGCTTCGGTCGCGACGTATCCGGGCGCCAGCCCGGTGTCGGCGGCCCTGCTCGCGGAGCGGTTCCGCGTGGTCGACGCGGGCGGCGGCAAGGTCGCGCTCTACAGCGCGGTCCATCGCCGCTTCGTGCGCATCACCGCCGCGGGCGAGGTCGACTCGGCCAGCCAGGTCGACGCGCTCCCCGGGTCGTGGACCGCGGA
The DNA here is from genome assembly GCA_947483555.1 of Myxococcales bacterium. Classification (GTDB taxonomy): domain Bacteria; phylum Myxococcota_A; class Polyangia; order Haliangiales; family Haliangiaceae; genus UBA2376. The sequence goes on along the minus strand of CANKMW010000138.1, from coordinate 1,914 downwards.
GCGATTCACGATCGCGACCGTGGGCACCAACCGGAGGTTCACCGTCAACTCGCGGATCCTGATGATGGACGCCGCCGGCGACATGTTCGGCCCGGGCATAGGCACCGCCTCGAAGTCCCCGGCCTGGGGCGAGTTCCAGGTCGTCGTCACCGCGCCGCCGCCGCCGCCGGGCTGGGAGTTCTCGCCGGGCCGCCCCGGCATGCCGGCGGTGCTGCTCATCCACGGCCTGGCGGCGTCGAGCTACCACTTCACCAACCCGCTCAAGGCCTGGAACGTCGCCAACACCCACTACGATCACGATCGGCCGGTCACCGCCGCCACCGGGACGTCGTCGCTGCCAAGGGTCGGGCTCCTCGCCGTCGAGGGCTCGGGCAACGATCCGCAGTCGAACCCCGAGACCAGCATGTGGGCGTACCTCGTCGATCAGGGCTTCACGGTCGCGACCTGGGATCAGGCGCCGTGCATCGAGGCCGGCACCATCCCGGTGGCCACGTGCTTCGACAGTGACACCTTCGACAACGCCTACAAGACCGCGCCGCAGGCGCTGGCCAAGCTGGCCAGCCTGACCAGCGAGGACATCGTGCTCGTCGGTCACTCGCGCGGCGGGCTGATCGTCCGGCGCCTGCTCAAGGACACCGCGCTGCCCGGCCGCAGCCAGGTCAAGACCGCGATCACGATCCACACGCCGCACCAGGGCACCGGCATGGCCGGCAAGGGCGTGGAGGTTCAGAACCTGTTCACCACCCTGCAGACCAGCGTGACCGGCGCCGTACCGGCCGGGGTCGCCGACGTGGTGAACCCGCTCCTGTCACCGATCCTCGCCACCCCCAACGGGATCATCGAGAGGCTGGTGACGACCGTCGGGCTCAAGGGCGCCCGCGAGCTGGCACCAGGCGGCCCCATCTACACCGCGCTCACCAGCGGTGAGTCCAAGCCGGCGGGCGTGAAGGTCTACACCTTCGGCGGCACGTCGGTGAACCTGTGGCGGCTGCACGCGTGGGTCTACACCGCGGCCAGCGCGACCCCCGGCAACGGCTTCGAGGCCAGGCCGACCCAGCTGGTGGCCTTGCCCGACGCGTTCCCGTCGCCGTTCCCCGAGATGCAGCCCGGCGTGGGCGATCTGCTGGTGACCGACACCAGCTCGAAGCTGGTCTGGGAAGACCAGCACTTCACCAACCCGCTCAACCACGGTGAAGTGCTGTGGTCACGCGGCGTGCATCGCAAGGTCCACGAGCTCGTCCTCGGTATCATTCTGCCGCCCGAGCCGTCGACGCGCACCGCCTACGCGCCCGCGGTCGGGGGCTCGGCCGAGGACGTCCTGGCGTGGGTGAAGGAGCTGCCGGTCATCAAGCAGCTCGGCGGCGCGGTCACCGCGGTCGCCAGCGGCGAATTCGTCACGCTGAACACGTCGGTGAGCGGGGTGACGCTCGAGGCCTTCGCCGGTCCCGAGGGCTGGCACGTCGCCGCCGGGTTCTCGACCTCCAGCCAGTTCGAGCTGGGCAGCACGATCACCGATCGCCTGGGCGACGTGAACCTCACCAGCGTCGCGGTGGTGGTCGCCAAGGCAGCCGACGTCGTGCCCAAGGCCGATCTGCCGCCGTCGATCGCCTCCAAGGTCACCGACTTCACCGGCGACGGCACGCTCGCGCTCCGCGCCGGCGTCAACGTGTTCGCCACCGTGACGCCGTCGGACACCGGCGTGATCGGCGTGGTCAAGGGCGCGCTCGGCCTCGGCAGCGGCCCGATCAAGCTGTCGGGCTCGATCTGTTCAAGCACAGACATCCTGGACACTCTTGCCCACGGACATCCCTGACAATCAGAGCAAGGACATCCCTGACACTTTCTTCGCTCCGCGCCGGCGCCGGGGAACGATGAGGCCGCGGTCGGGACGGTGTTCGTCGAGGCGGCCGAGTG
>CANKMW010000137.1 GCA_947483555.1 Myxococcales bacterium | reverse complement strand
GGCGAAGTCGGTGAACAGCGCCAGATCGAGCACCAGCGGCGCGGCGAGGATCGAGTCGCGGCACAGGAAGTTGACCTTGATCTGCATCGGGTAGCCGAGCCAACCGACGATGTCGATGTTGTCCCAGCCTTCCTTGTTGTCGCCGCGCGGCGGGTAATAGTTGATGCGGACCACGTGGTCGAAGTGGCCGTAGAGGTCGGGGTACAGCTCGGGCTGCAGGATGTGATCGAGCACGCCGAGCTTGGTCACCTCCTTGCTCTTTAACGACTCGGGATCCTCGAGCACCTCGCCGTCGCGGTTGCCGAGGATGTTGGTCGAGTACCAGCCCTGGAGCCCGAGCAGGCGGGCCTTGAAGCCGGGGGCCAGGATGGTCTTCATCAAGGTCTGGCCGGTCTTGAAGTCCTTGCCGCCGATGGGGACCTGGTGCTTGCGCGCCAGCTCCATCATCGCCGGCGGATCGAGCGCCATGTTGGGGGCGCCGTTGCAGTACGGCACGCCGAGCTTGAGGCAGGCATAGGCGTAGATCTGCGACGGGGCGATGTCGTCCGACGACGCGCGCAGGCCGGCCTCGAAGCTGGCCAGCGTGGCGTGGGTCTCGGTCGGCTTGCGGTAGACCTCGGTCGAGCCGCACCACACCGCGACCAGGCGCTCGCAGCCGCGCTCGGCCTTGAAGCGCTTGATGTCGTCCATGAGCTGGTCGGCCAGGTCCATCTTGTTGGCGCCCTTCTTGACGTTGGGCCCGTTGAGCTTCTTGACCCAGGTCTGCTCGAACACGGCCGGCATCGGCTTGACCTGCTCGAGCTCGTCCTTGAGCTGATCGAGCAGGCGCTGATCGAGCACGCCGGCCCGGGTCGCCGCCTCGTAGGCGTTGTCGAGGAAGATGTCCCAGCCACCGAACTCGATGTCGTCGAGCTGGGCGAGCGAGATGTAGTCCTTGATCGCCGGCGTCCTGCCTTCGGTGCGCTTGCCGAGCCGGATGGTGCCCATCTGGGTCATCGAACCGATCGGCTTGGCGAGTCCGCGTCGCACCGCCATCACACCGGCGATGAACGTGGTGGCCACGGCGCCCATGCCCGGCATCAGGATGCCGAGCTTGCCGGTGGCGGGTTTGACGTCGACGCCCTTCTTGAGTGCCATGCTGCTTCTCCCAACGATCGGTTGCCGTGTTTACCAACGGATGGATGCAAGAACCGGGCGCTGGTCGGACCTGGTGACGGACCGCTCGGGCGCCGAAAAGACGCACCGAGTTACCCCAAGATCCGACGGCGATGCAAGCGCGGACGGTGGTTCCGCAGCAGCCGCGGGTGCCAGAAATCGAACACCTCGGGCCGCGCTCCGCTCGAAGCTCAACGGCCCGGCGCGCGCGCGACGTCGGCCAGCGCTGGCGCCAGCCGCGCCGGGTCGTCGGTCATGATGCCATCGGCACCGAGGGCGATCAGGCGCCGGGCCTCGGCCGGATCGTTGATGGTCCAGAAGTCGACGCGCATCCCGAGCGCGTGACACTTGTCGATGAACCACTTGCTGCCCATCACGATCGGGCCAGCGCGCACCGGCACCTGCGCGGCGTCACCGACGAACGGCAGGGCCTCGATCACGCGCACCGGCAACGCGCACAGCGCCGCCACTTCGGCCTGGGCCAGCGCGGTCTCGCCGCCGTAGCCGCGCTGCCGCACCGCCAGCAGCGTGCGGGTGCGGAAGCTCGCCAGCGTGACGCGATCCTCGGCCTTGAGCCGGCGGATGAGGCGCAACAGCGGCGACACCATCGGCGGCCGCGCCTGCTTGATGTCGACGTTGAGGCGAACGCCCGGCAGCTCGACCATCACCTCCTCGAACGACGGGGCGCGGAAGCCGCGGCCGGCATGCGGCCGACCACCATCGGGGTCGACGAACCCGTGGCCGAGGTCGAGGCGCTGGGCATCGACCAGATCGAGGTCGCTCCAGCGGGTCTCGATCCCGCCCATGCGACCACCGCCGTCGTCGTGCGACACCAGCGGGTGGCCGTCGCGCGTCAGGTGGACGTCCATCTCGAGCGCGTCGACGCCGATCTCGAGGGCGCGACGGAACGCGGGCAGGGTGTTCTCGGGCAGCTCGGCCGAGGCGCCGCGGTGAGCGTAGAGGCGAAAGTCGTGGGTCACGTGCGTGCTACCTTACGCTCGTGATGCGCCGCCACGTCGCACTCGCTGCCACCTTCGTGTTCACCATGCTCGCACCCGCGGGCGCCATCGCCGGACCGACGATCGTGAAGGGCGGGCCCAAGGCCGATCGCCCCAAGGTCGAGTCCGCACTCGCCGTGGCCGCCGCGGCGATGGGCGTGTGCTGGCGCGGCTCGCCGCCGGCGAAGGTGACGGTCAAGGTCGCGGTCGCCGCCGATGGCGCGGTGATCTCCACCGCCGTCACCCGGGCCGCCGCGGCCCAGTGCGCCGCCGGCGTGCTCGCGGTGTGGACGCTGCCCGGCGGCCCGTGGAGCGGCGAGGTCGAGTTCGCGGCCGCCGCCGCGCCGCAGGATCTCGCCGCGACGATCCAGACCCAGCTGCTGGCCAAGAGCGCCGCGATCAAGGCCTGCCAGTCACAGGCACCGACGGCGGCAGGTCCGGTCGGCATCAAGATGAAGATCCACCCCGACGGAACGATCACCGACGTCGAGGTCAGCTCCACGCTGGGCGCCAAGCTCGACGGCTGCGTCCAGCGCGCGGTGGCGGCCACCAGGCTCGACGCCTTCGGTGGCAGCGCGCCGATCAAGTATCAGCTCGCGGTCGCGTTCGCCGGCAAGGGCGCGGCCGTCGGTGGCGATGCCGGCGGCCCGCCGCCGACCCCCGACGGTGGCAGCATCGCCGGCGGGCTGGCCGTGGATCAGGTCCGCCCGGTGCTCACCGCCGCCCGGCCCCGGCTGATCGCGTGCGGCCGCAAGGGCAAGGGCAAGGGCAAGGTGGTGACGCGCTTCACGATCCGCGCCGACGGCACCACCAAGAATGTCGTGGTGAAGGAAGCCATCGGCGACCCGGCGATCGAGGCCTGCCTGGTCGGCGTCTTCAAGGCGCTGACCTTTCCGACCGGCGCCGAGGAGACCAAGGTCGGCTATCCGGTCGCCTTCAACTGATCGCGACGGATCGCGCTCAGGCGTCGTCTTCGAGCTCGAGCGCGCTCGCCGGCAGCGGCGGCGGCTTCGGATCGGTCACCGAGAGGATCTCCACCTCGTAGCGGATGTCCTTCTCGGCCAGCGGGTGCACGAGGCGGGTCTCGACCTCGTCAGCGGTCACCTTGACGACGTGCATCACGACGTTGAGGCCGTCGGCGCCGTGCGCGGTCAACTTTTCGCCGACCTCGAGCTTGGCGTCCTTCGGGAACTCGGCGCGCTTGATCTTCTTGATCGGGTGCATCGCCGGGTTGCCGAACGCGTCCTTGGCCTTGAGCGTGCCGTCCCGCTTGGCGCCCTTCTCGAGGCCCTCGAGGAGCTTCTCGAGGCCGGCGAGCATGGTGCCGCCGCCCTGGATGTACTCGACGACACTCTTCTCGAGCGTGTCGCCGCCGGCCACCGCGAGGTGGACCTTCATGCGGACCCGGGCGCCTTTTTCGATCTTCACGTTCCTACGGTACACGATGCCCACGGCGGGTTTTCCGGAGCGGGTGCCCGATCCAACAGCGGCCCCACCGCCTGACGCGTGCGTCAGCGCGGAGCCGGGCCCCGAAGCCATCGGTGGGCAAGTCGCCGCTGTCGCGCGCGGCTACAGCAGGGAGTCGGACCGCGGCGCGTGGCCGGCCCCGCGTGAAGATCGGTTCACGATCGGGTGTGGACGGATGATGGCAACTCAGCGTCAGGATTAGCAGTTCCAGTTTCTTGCGATCCGGCACGGGATCCGCAATAGATAGCCTTGTCCTGATGTCGCACCATCGCCTACATATCGTGTTCGCCCTGATCGCAGGCTCCCTTGCCCTCGCTGGCTGCCGCGGCGCGCAGCAGGCCCAGCTCAACGTGCTCTCCGTCGAGCAAGCGTCGACACCGGACCGCGACATGGTCGTCTACGTCGAGGTGGTCAATCACGCCAAGCGTCCGATGCGGTTGCAGCGGCTGCAGTACACGTTCGCGTCAGCCGGCGCGCAGACCACGCACGGCGAGCTCGAGCTGGGCTACCGGCTCGTCGATGCCGGCACGGCCGTCGTGGTCGAGGTGCCGTTGCCGCTGGCCGATGCGGCGCTCGGCACTACCCTCACGCTGGTCGGCAAGCTGTGGGCCGAACAGGATCACATCATGCGCAGCTTCGCGGTCGCGGCCGAGGTCGCGACCCCGGTCGAGCGCGCGCCCTGACGCGGCCCAGCCGAGACGGACTGGCCTGGGGCTGACTCGCCGTGTAGTGTGCGCGCGATGATCTCCTCCGTCTCCTCGCGCTGGCACGCCCTCGCCGCCCGCGCGATCGCCGGTGAGCCGGCAACCCGCGACGACGCGCGCGCCGTGCTGAACGCGCCGGCGGTCGAGTTGCTCACCATCCTCGACGCCGCGTACCAGGTGCGGCGCCACCACTGGGGCCACCGCGTGCTCCTGCACGTGCTCGACAACGCCAAGGCCGGCGCCTGTCCCGAGGACTGCGGCTTCTGCTCGCAGTCGTCGCGCCACGGCTCGCCGGCCGGCGAGGCGGCGATGAAGTCGGTCGACGAGCTGGTCGAGGGCGCGCGCCGCGCGGTGGCGGCCAAGGCCCGTCGCTACTGCATGGTGACGGCGACCCGCGGCCCGTCGCAGCGCGAGCTCGACACCATCTGCGAGGCGGCGACCCGCATCAAGGCCGAGAGCGGCATCGAGCTGTGTGCGTCGCTCGGCCTGCTCACCGAGGCCAAGGCCCGTCGGCTCCGCGACTCCGGCGTCGATCGCTTCAACCACAACCTCGAGACCAGCGAGCGCTTCTACGACCAGATCGTCACCACCCACAGCTGGGCCGACCGCGTGGCGACGGTTCGCATCGCCCGCGCCGCCGGGATGCAGACCTGCGTCGGCGGCATCGTCGGGCTCGGCGAGCACGAGGACGATCTGCTCGACCTGGCGTTCGCGCTCCGCGATCTCGACGTCGACTCGGTGCCGGTGAACTTCCTCGATCCACGGCCCGGGACGCCGCTCGCCGACCGCCCGAAGATCGCACCGACCGACGCCCTGCGCGCGCTGTGCATGTTCCGGTTCGTCCATCCCCGCACCGACCTGCGGGTCGCCGGCGGCCGCGAGGTCGTGCTGCGGTCGCTGGGCGTGATGGCGCTGTGGCCAGCGAACTCGCTGTTCACGCAGGGCTACCTGACCACGGTCGGCGCCGGCCCGGCCGCCGATCACCAGATGATCCTCGATGCCGGCTTCAGCCTCGAGCTGCCCGACGGTGCGGTCGTCATGCCTGACCCGGCCGCGGTGGCGTCGGTACCGGCGCCGCGCAAGCCGACGCTGCCGGTCGTGCTGTAGCGCGCCGCTCGGGGGGCCGGTTGACATGCGCCGACCGGCACGTATGCTCAGCGCTGGGCGAGTGGCCGAATTGGTAAAGGCGGCTGGCTTAAACCCGGCGTCATTTGTGGGTTCGAATCCCATCTTGCCCACGACGCGCGGCCCTCGGGCTAAGGTCCGCCGCGATGCGCATCGACAAGGTCTACACCAAGGGTGGTGATCGCGGACAGACGTCGCTGATCGGCGGTGACCGGGCGAGCAAGGCGGCGCCGCGGATCGAGGCCTACGGCACGGTCGACGAGGTCAACGCTACGCTCGGCCTGGTGCGGACCGCGCTCGAGGCGTCGGCGGCCGGCGGCCACCTGATCCCGATCATCCACCGGATCCAGAACGAGCTCTTCAACCTGGGCGCCGAGCTGGCCACGCCCGATCCCGAGCGGCGCGCCCGGCTGCCGCGCGTCGAGCTGCGCCATGTCGAGCAGCTCGAGCACGACATCGACGCCATCAACGATTCGCTGCCGCCGTTGACCAGCTTCGTGCTGCCCGGCGGCGGCGCCGCCTCGGCGGCATTTCACCTGGCGCGCACCGTGTGCCGCCGCGGCGAGCGCCTGATCGTCGCCCTCGGCGAGCGCGAGGATCTCGGCGAGCTGCCGGTCACGTACCTCAACCGGCTGTCCGACGCGCTGTTCGTCTTCGGCCGCTGGGCGGCCATGAAGGACGGTCGCCCCGAGCCGCTGTGGCAGCCGTCGACGACCTGAGCCGATCACGGCACGATCGCCGCCGACGCGGATGGAGGTCGTCGGCGGCGCGCACCGGGTTCGCAGGGTCAGAGCAGGTATGAGGCACCGCACGCGGCGCACAGGATGCACGACCAGCCTGATGGGATGCACCCCAAGCAGGCGGCGCCGGTGACCCACCACGGGCAGTCGCGGACCGCGAACACTGCGTCGGCGGGCTGCTCGCCGCTCAGGTGGTCCTGGAGGTGGTCGTCCTCGATGACGACGAGGGCGGCTTGGAACACGTCGAGCGCCTCCTGGCTCCACGCCGGGTCGAGCGCCGAGGACTCGGACAACAGCTCGTCGATGCCGACGGCAGTGCCGGGGTCGCCGTCCTGGTACACGCGCACCTCGTCGCCGGAGCGGTCGAGCGCGAAGTCGTGACCGGCGTGGTGGATGCGCAGCGTGCTGTCGGAGCTGGCCAGGGCGGCGGTCATCTCGATGCGGATGACCTCCTGGCCGTCGGCGCCGAGCCCGCGGAGCTCGCGGTGCAGTCGGCCCGCGGATTCGCGGCGGGCGTCGATCTCGACGTCGACGACGCCGAGCTCCTGCGTTGTGAGCTCGGCGACCGCGACCCGTGTGGTCGTGTCGCCGTGGAGCGCAGCGGTGTCGGCGCAGGCCGCGAGCGAGGCCGTGAGCGCGAGGGTGAGGAGGAGTCGAGGACGGGTGAATGAGATCTTCATGGTCGGTTCTCCGGATCGGGATCGAGGTTGCATGGCGGGACGGTGGGCACTACCGGGACTGCGTGTAGCAATCGAGGCGGTAGTCGATGCAGCCGCCGGCGTCGGAGGCGTCGCAGAGGAACGCGCAGCGCAGGTAGCAGCCACCGTTCCAGTGGTAGATGACGCAGGCGTAGGCGTTGGCGAGGTTCGGGTCCTGTTCGTCATCGTCGTCGAACGCGCCGAGCCACAACGCCTGGAGCAGCGCGCCCGCGGTGGGGTCCGCGAGCCGGCCGAGCGCGAGCGACGCCGGGTCACCCGCGATCTGCCGCGTACCGAGCTCGTCGATCAGCGTGAACGTCACGCCCGGCTGGGCCGCGCCGAAGGAGTACTCGTACCGGGTACCGTCGTCGGAGACCACGCTGCCGCGCGCGATCTGGGTCGCGGGGTCGTTGTCCACCTCGAGCTCGAAAGGCGCGTCTGCGACCCAGACGCGCGCGTGCAGGTCGTCGCCGCTGCGCTCGAGCGCGACGACGTCGGCGGTGATCGACGTGCCGTCGAGCGCCGGCAGGGTCATCTGGGCGCCGCCGGGTGCGCGCGCCTCGATCGGATCGGATCCGCATCCAACGGCGAGCAGGAGACAGCTGGAGAAGAGAGCGAACGAGACATGACGAGTCGACACAAGGGGTCCTTGGTTGAGGGCGGCATCGGTGCCGCATTGCGCCGCCAGAGCGATCCTCCGTCGGCGTGGGCTCTACGCGGGGCGTCGGCATATGGATCGATCGGTCGCGCTTGGTACCGATTTCTCCGCCAGATCGAAGCCGAGGCGGAACGGCTGAGCGGCGCCCCGCGTTGAGGCCCGGCACCTCACATCGCTGCGGCCTCCGCCTCTGCCTGGTGACGATGCCGCCCACCACCCTCCGCGTCCTGCCCGTCCTGACCCTCCTGGCCCTCATCATCGCTGCCTGCAGCGACGATCCGCCGCCCTTCGGCGATGGCGGGGCTGACGGGCCAGGCGCCGTCGACGCCCGCGACGACGGCGGTGGGGGGCAGGGTCCGGTCACGGTCCACGTCACGACCCGCGACGGCAGCGGCCTGCCCGATCTCGGGGCCACGGTGTTCTTCGCCGCGGCTGACGGCACGTTCATCGGGATGACCACGCCGGACGCGACCGGGCTCGCCACCGGCGTGGTCGCCGACGGCGGCAGCGTCACCGTGCGCCACGGCGGTGGCGGCGTCCCGTCATGGTGGACCGTCACCGACGTCGCCATCGGCGACGAGCTGTGGTTTGGCGACCCCGCCCGGCAGGGCGCCGGACAGATGACCGCGACCGTGCCGGTGGCCAGCGGCGCCATCCGGTACGAGGTCCGGGGACCGTGCGCGTCCTCGGTCCAGGCGGCGACCACCACGATCGTCGTCACCCTGGCCCCGGGCTGCTCCACGACCCGGCCGCTGCTCGCCGTCGCCGAGCGCGGCGCCTTGCCAAGCCAGTACATCGTCGTGCCCGCGGCGACCCCGGTCGACGGCGCGACGCTGGCCATCGTCGGGCCATGGACCGATGGCGTCGGTGGCGTGACCGCGTCGGTCACCGGGATCCCGGTCGGCGCGACCTCGATCCGCGCGACCGGGACGATCTTCGCCGACGATCGCGCGGTGGTCGCGGTCCCGGCGACGCAGACGCCCGGCGACCCACTGGGACTGACCTTCGTCCGTCCGGCCGGGTTCGACGACGGGATGAGCGTCAGCCTCTCGTTCAACACCACCGGCAGCTACTTCGTGACCCGCTACGTCGCGCCGGTGCCCGCGACACCGGTCGCGATCGATGCGACGCCGCGGTTGCCGGCGATCAGCGGCGCAGCCGGGGACGCGACCGGCGTGAGCTGGACGCTCACGGGGCCGGGGGCCGCCGACGGGATCCTGGTCTTCACCGAGCAACTCGGCGAGAAGGGCGAGGTCACCTCGACCTGGCGGTTCGTGACGCCGCCCGATCGCACGCGCCTGGTGTATCCGCGCGTGCCCGATGCTCCGTTCGGTGGCTACGACAGCATGCTCGTGCTCGACGTCGATATCGTGGCCGGCTACGACGGGTTCCGCCCGGACGCGGCCGCCCGGGTCTGGTTCGGAGCCTTGCCGTCGCCCCTGCCGGCGGCCTTCACCGTTCACTTCCGGCTGCCTTGAGCTACGGCCAGCTCGGACTCACCGACCGGTGCGACTGCGTGACTACGGCTGTGGTCGACGACCGCCGACCAGCAGCAAGCCCAGCACCACACCGAGCAACGGCGTGATGACGGGGTTGCTCTTCCAACCTCAACCCGAGTCGCAGCCGAGGAAGTAGTAGTAGGCGAAGCCGGCGGTGCCGCCGATCACGCCGCCGATCAGGTGTCTCCAGGGCACACGAACCATCGCCGTCACCGTAGCACCGTGCCCGGCGCTGCGTGCGCGCCGACAGGCGGCGCGCCGCGCGAGCACCTCCGCGCCGAGATCTGCGAGTAGTTGCTGGGGGTTCGGCAGTTGCCGCATTTTTCCCACCGATCGCACGCAACTCTGGCGAGGCGGGCGCGATAGGGGCGGTCATGAACGTGCAACTCCACACGCGTGCCCTCCGCAACGTGAGTCCGATTCGTCGCGGCCTGGCCGCATCGGCTGGCTTCCTCCTCACGCTCGCCGCCGTCGCGTCCGCGCAGGTGGCACCGGGGCCGGGCCACACCACCAGCGGTGCCGGGGCCGGCATGGACGGCGCGGTGTCGCCGACCGGTGGCTTCGCGGCCGCGGTGCCGCTCGATCTTCCGTCACCGCGAGGATCGGTCCCGATCCCGCTGTCGATCGTCTACACCGGCTCGGCACGCGCGGGCGCGGCCGGGCAGGGCTGGGACGTGCCGCTCACGTACGTGCGGCGCTCGACGTCGGTGTGCGTCTTCCGCCGCCAGTCGGGGGCTGACGCCGGCGGCGATGGCCTTTGGTTGCTCGCCGAGGTCCGCGACCCGATCGGAGGCGACAAGGTGGTGCTGCGCTACGACGTACCCCGGGTCCAGGGTTGCAGCGCCGGTGTCGCGCTCCGCAGTCTGGCGTACACGTTCGACGCCGCCGGGACCACGCCGCTCTACGAGGTCGAGCTCGACTACCAGCCGTACTGGCGTCCGCCGCTGACGCGACCCGACTCGACCTATCTTCGCGAGTGTGCGCGCCGGGGGGACGAGGCGGCCTACCCGTTCGAACACGTCGCCGAGGATCACCTCAGCTTCGATCGGGCACAGGTGCTGCGAACCGTGAGGGTGAAGGCGCGCAACAACCTGGTGCCGTCGTGGGCTCCCAAGGTGATCCGAGCCTATCAGCTCGACTACGATCTCGATCCGACCAACCAGCGACCGCGGCTGAGCACCGTCACGACGACGGGCGAGGAGGGCGTCGCCGGATCGACGCTGCCGGTCGCCACCTACCGCTACGGGACGCTGGCTCAGGTCGACGCTGCCGACGCCGCGCCGCGCATCCGGTTCGTCGAACCGGTTCCGGTGGCGCGGAACTTCCTGCCCGGGACGTCGTTCACGAACGAGATGTCGACGACCGAGGTGACGGTCACGAACGACGATGACGTGCGCACCGAGCGCAGCCGTGCGCGGCACATGATCCGGGACTTCACGGGCGACGGCTTGCCCGACCTCGTCTACAAGGTCGGCGACCAGTGGCTGCTGCATCAGAACCGTCTGACGGCCGGCGGTCCGCAGTTCGGCGGTGTGGCGATGACGTGGGCGCAGCCGTCCGAGCTGTTCGAGCAGACGACGACCCGGCGCACCGACTCCGGGCCGGAAGCCCGCGCCGCCATGATCACCACCCAGACCTGGAATCAGTTCACGGACTGGGACGGCGACGGACGCCTCGACGTCATCGACGTGAAGGGTGGATCCGACGTGCGTTACTGGAAGGTCTGGCTGAATCGTCGCGCCGCTGACGGCGGGATCGAGTGGCACCCGGTCCAGGTCGACATCACCCCGCTGCGCAACCACCTGCGGGATGCTCCCGACGGCGCTCCTTTCGTTCGCCATGACGAACGGGTCGCCATCGACCGCGCTCAGAGCTGGCCGCGTTACGACCGCCAGACGTGCACGATTCAGTCCTGCCTCGGCTCGACCTGCGGGCCGGCGGTCGATTGCCCGGACGGGGAGAGCCCCGACGGATTCCCGCCGGTGCCGTCCAATCACGATTTCTCGTCGCACGTCGACACGTTGACCGACTGGATGCTCAAGGACCTCAACGGCGACGGGTTCCTCGATTTCGTCGCCGGAACGTTCCCGGTGCGGCAGCACGAGACCGGGGAATGGAGTCCTGTCGACGGCGGCGGCGTCCCGGTGTGTACGGACACTCCGAGCGGCATCGGCAATCCTGTCACTCGTCGATGCTTCTTCCGCCACACGCAGTGGATCGATGCCATGCGCTGGAGCGGGCTCGGGGGGGAAGGAACCCCGGCCTTCCTGGCTGGCAGCGAGCGGGCTGCGTTCCTGAACCGGCACGGTGCGTTCCAGGGCATCAACGAATCGCCGTTCGCGCCGAAGGGCCAGATCGGGGGCGATGCGTATCATGGCGTCGCTCGCTGGACCTCGGGCAACGGTCGCCCGCTGGAGCCGGAGTCGCCGCCGGTTTCGCCGGCGGCCTCACCGGGCCTGAGCTGGCAGTCGGAGGGCTACGCCGACCCGCGCGGTGACGGAGTCGCAACGGTGCGAACGTACAACAGCTACTCGCCCGACAACGTCATGCCCGCGTTCGACAACGACGGGTACACGGCCTGCGTGGACGATGACGTCTTCTCGTCGCGGCAGGTGAGCGGCGAGGCGGATCTGGACGGCGATGGGCTCGGCGACCTGTTCCAGCGCCGGGGAGCATCGTTCGAGGTTCGCTTCAATGTCGGCGCCGGCTACGGTCCCGCTCGCGTGATCGAACCGCCGGGCTCGATGCCGTTCGAGTTGTCGCTCACCACCGGGCGCTGCGGGTCGGTGGGGCGGAACACGGCCGGACTCACCGACCTCGACGGCGACGGCAAGCCCGAGCTCCTTCGCATCGTCGACGGTGGGTTGTGGATGTCGCGGCTCGACGTCGGCAGCGGTGCCGGGCCCCTTGACGCCCAGCGCCTGGTCTCGATCGACAACCGGTACGGCGCCGTGACCTACGTCAAGTATCGCAACGCCAAGGCCGACAGCCTCACCAGCCACGACGTCCCGTTCCCCGAGATCGTGGTCGGCGAGACCGGCACGCTCGTCCTCGACGGATCGGGACCGCACCTCGCGCCGACCTACTACGCCTACGGCGGCGCGACCATGGTCTACGACCCGCTGGCGGTGTCGTGGGTGTTCCCCGGCTATCGGCGTCAAGTCGCTTTACGCGGCAAGACCGAGCGCGCCGGCGATGTGAGCATCACAGGCATGGTCACGATCACCGATCGCGATCCGACCGCGCCCGCCGGCTCGACGTACGACCAGCAGGTTACCGCGGGTCGAGTCGGCACGGTGTCGCGGTTCGAGATGACGATGGTGCCGCGACCGGAGCTGCTGCTGGGCTGGAACGGGACGCCGATCCACGCCCAGGCCACGCAGACCCACGGTGCGGTGGTGTTCTCCGACCAGCAGGGCGGTGGCCCACCGGTGGTGGCGCCCGAGGCGCTCGAGTGCGGCGATCTCGATCCGTTCACCGGCGAGCTGGTCGGCACGGGCATGTGTCGCACCGCCGGGGTCGTGCAGACACGCAGCAACGAGAGCTGGGAGGGCAGCGCGGCGCCGCCGTCGCTGGCCAACGTGATGTCGGGCTCGGTCGTGACCAGCGGCGACCAGTTCGGCCGGCCCACCCGGCTCGTCGGCAAGGGCGACCTGCGGCGCACCGACGACGACGTGTGCACCGAGATCATGTACGCGACGCCGGCGAGCGATGAGAAGTTCCTGGTCGAGAGCGCGTTCCCGTCGGTGGTGTCGAGCATCGTGCTCACCGATTGCGGCTGGGGCCGAGCCAAGGACGCTCAGCTGGGTACCCCGACGATCCTGTCGGCGGCACATTTCCGGTACGACGGGCTGCCGCTGGGGCAAGTCGAGCGCGGGCGGCTGACCGCCCGTGACGTCGACCGCTACGGGCCGGACGGCTTCCTCGACGGCCACGAGGTCGAGGCGTTCACGTACAACGAGCTCGGTGAGATCGAGTCGTCGACGTCGACGCGCAGCCTGAGCACCGGCGCGACCCAGGCAACCTGGTTCGCGTACGACGACTTCGGCGCCACGGTGACCCAGCTCGGGACCCAGGCCTCGGACACCACGGCGAACCTGGTCGCCACCGCGGCGACCTCGACGTGGCCGTCGTCCGGGTCGCGCGAGACCGATCACGCCGGCGTCACGACCGAGATCACGTACGACGGCCACGGTCGGATGCTGCGCGAGATCGCCAAGACGGCCACCCAGAAGACCACGCGGCGTCGCTTCCAGTACCAGGATGCAACAATACCGCGGCGCCTGATCCTGGAGACGTACCCGGGCACGACGCCGGCCGGCGCCGAGGACGCGGCGACGGATCGCGTCCGCGCCCACACCACGCTCGACGCGCTGGGTCGGACGCGCTTCACGCAAGTCGAGCTCGGCGGCGACTACGGCAACAGCACGCTGGTGTCGGGGTTCACGAGGTTCGACGAGCTCGGGCGGCCGGTCTACGAGGCGGCGCCGTTCGAGGCGCCGATGGGGTTCTCACCGGTGAGCACGATGGTGCTGCCCTACGGCACGACCACGAAGTACGACGGCCGTGGCCGCGTGACGCGCGTGATCACCGCCCAGGGACTGAACGAGACGGCGTCGAACACCAACGTGGCGGCGGACACCTACGTGCGTCACGTTGGCTACGGCTACGAGAGTGGCATGGGGTACACCAGCAGTCGCGGCGGCGACGAGAGCGATCCGGGCTCGCCGCGCTACGGGGCGCATGACGACACCTGGTCGACGGCGATCGGTCGCCAGGTGCGGCGCGTGCGGGCGACGGCGAGCGGGACCTGGCTCGATCGCGTCGACCAGGAGTGGGACCGGCTGGCGCGGGTGACGCAGACCAAGCGATTTCTGATCCCCGGCGTGAGCGCCGGGGCGGTGGTGTGGCAGAGCACGTTCGATTCGCTCGGCAACCGGCTGTCACTGAGCGAGCCCGGCGTGGCGACGAAGACGTTCGAGTACGACGAGCTCGGCAACGAGATCGGATCGTGGTGGATGGACGGCACCACGCGGCGCAGCGTCGTGAGTCAGTACGACGGTCTGGGGCGCATGACCTCGCGGCTGCTGATGAGGACCCCGGCCGGCGACATGGGGACGGTCGAATCTCACGATCGCATGACCTGGGACACCCACGCGGGTGGTGACGACCAGCCGGAGAGCCCGCTGCTCGGCCGGCTGTCGGCGGTCGAGACGGTCGGCGTCGGGAGCGTCTTCTACGGGTACGACGACCACGGGCGGACCAGCAGCACGACGTACCGCTATCTCGCGCACGGCGAGCGCGTCCGCGAGAGCGCGAACTTCAGCGCCGGTGGGCGCCTGACCGGGATCGACTTCGAGACGCCGCGGATCAGCGACCAGGTCACCTACCAGCACGACAGCGCCGGCCGCGTGCGCAAGGTGCGGGTCAACGACGAGACGTTGTTCGACGCGGCGGAGGTCACCGCGAAGGGGCAATACCGCCGCGTCGCCTACGGCAACGGGGTCGGCGAGACGTTCAACTACGCCCCGAACGGTCCCGAGGAGCTGCTCGACTGGTCGGCGGTCACCGGCACCGGGACCTACCGGTCAACCAACCTCGGCCACGACGGCGCCGGCCGCATCACGATGGAGTCGCACGAGACGCCCGCGTCGACGATGATGCGCGCGTACGCGTTCGACGACCTCGGCCGCGTCACGCGCTCGATCCAGTTCGGCGGCGTCGGCGCCGGCCAGGAGTCCTACACCCACGATCCGCTCGGCAACGTGCTCACACGGACGGCGACCACCGGGGCGAGCAATCGGGCCTACAGCTTCGACCCCGCCGATCCGGACCGCCTGTGCCGGGCCGATGCGCCCGGCGGTGGCGGCAGCGGCTGCCAGTTCACGTACGACGGTGCCGGCAACATCACGATCGACCGCACGACGCCGGGGTTCCAGGGGATGCGCCTCTACAGGTACGACGCGGCGAATCGAATCGTGCAGGCGCGCAGGTCGGTGTACGCCACCGCTGGTTTTTGGTACGGCCCGGCCGGGCTTGCTCGGTCGTCGGTCTCGAGCATGACCAGCGCGCGCACGATCTGGCACTTCGGCGGGCTGATCGAGGAGGTCGACCACTACGATGGCACCACCGGCGCACACCGACTCCAGACCCAGCGTCGGATCCCCGGGCCGCTCGGCATCGTGGCCAGCCTGCGCACGGACCGGGCGGGCAACACCGACACGGTCTACGCGCACGGCGACGCCCGCGGCAGCCGGTTCTTCACCGACGCTGACGGCACCGTCATCCAGGACGCCACCTACAGCCTGTTCGGCAAGGTGACCAGCGACAGCGGCGACCCGACCTCGCTGTCGTACACCGACGACCTCTGGAACGGCGGCGCTCACATCCCCGAGCTGGGCATCACGATCATCGGCGCCCGCGTCTACGATCCCGAGCTCGGCCGTTTTCTCCAGCGCGATCCGCTGATGCTGACGCAGCGGTCGGTGACGGCGAACCCGTACGCCTTCGCCTTCAACGACCCGGTGAACCTCACCGATCCGAGCGGGATGGGACCGGAGGGCAGCCCGATCGGCGTGTACCAGGAGTGCTTCATCTGCACCAGCGGGGGAACGATGGACGCCTCGAACAGCGGCGTCGAACCGGTCGCGGTCGCCGACGGCAAGGGCGTGCCGGTGTTCCACATGCCGATCGGTGAGATACCGCGCGTCCGGCAGTCTCGGGTGAGCGGCGCCCCCGGCGGTCGCGTGGCTCGCATCCTGTGGAGGCACTCGGTGTTCAACCCGGAGGCCAACCTGAAGGTGGTTCGGGGCTTCGTGAAGGAAGCGACGACCACGGTGCGCCACTCGGTGACGGTCTTCGGGAACTGCCTCGGCAACGTGGTCTGCGCCGTCGGAACCGTCGGCTTCGAAGCCATTGACGGCCTTGGCCAGATTGACGTCAGCTCACTCAGCCCGTCGTCGGTCGCTGCGGCTGTCTGTCCCGACGGCGATTGCAACAAGTCTGCCGGGCGCGGCCTCTTCATGATCATGGCCGGCGGCGAGGGCGCCGTCGGCGGTTCCGCCGACGATGTTGCGCGTGCGGCTGCGAGGGGTGGAGGAGCCGCCGGAGCCCCGGCGGTGATCCTCGACACGAACGCTGTGATCGCTGCTGTGGAGAAAGGGGAAATCAGCGCCATCCTCCAGGGGCGTAGTCCTGTGGTTCCGATTACGGCGGCGAAGGAGTTCCTCCAAGGCGGCGGATCGGCAAACGCGCTTCGCACTTTCCTGCGACTGAACGGCGGCAGGCTGGGACTAGCGGGGAGGGAGGATGTTGCGAGCCGACTACGCACGCAGGCGAGCGTTGGTGGCCGATCACTCGGGCTAGGAGACTCTCGTATCGCCGCCTCAGCCTCCCGTGAGGGGCTGTCAGTTGTTACTCGAGACAGACAGTTCCGCAATTTTCTTGGCTGGGTTGGACTACCGGCGGAGTCATTCTGATGGCCGCATTCAATTGGATCATCGCGCAGGCAACATGCCCGGCGTGCGGGAAGCTATCCACCTTGCGCTGCCAGACCCATGTTGCCTCGGACTATGCTGGCCGCGAGGGCGGTCGCTTCCACGACCGCGAATACGTCCTGGGCCAGCCGATGGCGTGGTGGCCGCGCGACCATGCCAGGTGGGGTTTGTGGCAGGTCGGCGGCCGACATGGGGTCATCGAGACAGATTTCGAGGAAGAAGCATGCCACGCCGAGTGCGGCAGCTGTAGCGAGCCGCTGTTCGCTGTTATCCGCTTTCACGAAACGGTTGCCGTGCGAGTGCTCGAGGTCGGGAGGGCTGCGCATTGGCCCGAGGGATACGTAGAATGAGGGGGCCCGGGAGATCCGGACCCAGGTTGAACGGTCGCGCGCGCGGGAGCGGCGCAATCCGATGCGGGTGGCTCGCGGGAGATCGGAGATCCGGAGATCCCGGAGATCCAGACCCAGGTTGAACGGTCGTGCGCGCGGGGCGCGCGGGAGCTGGCGCAAATCCGATGCGGGAGATCCCGGGAGATCCAGACCCGGAGATCCAGACCCAGGTTGAACGGTCGTGCGCGCGGGGCGCGGGGAGATCCAGACCCGGGAGATCCAGACCCAGGTTGAACGGTCGGGAGATCCAGACCCAGGTTGAACGGTCGTGCGCGCGGGGCGCGCGGGAGCTGGCGCAAATCCGATGCGGGTGACGCGAGGTTCACGGACGTGGTGTCCAGGTCGCACCGTTGCCGGGCCACGCCGCAACGGCGCGAGCGTCGAACTCGCGCGTC
>CANKMW010000136.1 GCA_947483555.1 Myxococcales bacterium | reverse complement strand
CGCTGGCCCGCCGCGGCTACATCGATCACTCCGACTCGCTGGGCGCGACCGCGCGCTTCGGGCGCGGCGACGCCCAGTGGCTCACCGCCGGCAGCGGCATCGTGCACAGCGAGATGTTTCCGCTCGTCGACCCGGCCGGGCCCAACCCGGTCGAGCTGTTCCAGCTCTGGCTCAACCTGCCGCGCGCCGACAAGATGGCGGCGCCGCACTTCACGATGCTGTGGGCCGACTCCATCCCGGTGGTGCGCGACGGCGGCGCCGAGGTGACGATCATCGCCGGTGCGCTCGGCGACGTCCGGCCGCCGGCCCCACCACCGCAGTCGTGGGCGTCGCGGCCCGAGAGCGACGTCGCGATCTGGACCGTGAAGCTGGCCCCCGGCGGGTCGTGGACGCTGCCGCCGGCACAGGCGGGGACCAACCGCACCCTGTACGTGTTCCGCGGCCGCGACGTGCGGCTCGGCGAACGCACGGTGACCGGCGGCGTGGTGGCGCTGTTGCGTCCCGACCTACCGGTGCCGGTGACCGCCGGTGCCGACGGCGCCGAGCTGCTCCTGCTCCAGGGCCGGCCGATCGGCGAGCCGGTGGTGCAGCACGGCCCGTTCGTGATGAACACCGCGCAGGAGATCCAGCAGGCGATCTCCGACTACCGCCGCACCCAGTTCGGCGGCTGGCCGTGGACCGTCGACGGCCCGGTGCACGCCCGCGACGCCGGCCGCTTCGCCCGCCACGTCGACGGCCGGGTCGAGCACGCGCCCGGCGACCGTTGATCCGCCAGCGCGAGATCAGCAGATGATGACCGACCCGATGAAGCCCCTCGGGCTGTCCCTGTGGCAGCTGACAACCCGCCGGCCCATGGCAGAGGCCGGAGGGCGTCTGTTCGTCGACGTCACGCAGGGCCTGGCCGCGCCGGCGAGCCGGGCCGGCCTCCTGAAGATGCTTGGGAGATCGCACAACGATTGCGGCTAGCGCGGTGACGCCGAGCTCGGCGCACGAAGCAATGGACCGAAGAGCACATCGAGTGGGAAGTCCTCACCGTCTTCGGCGCCTAGCACGCGTCCGCCGCGCTCGAGAAAATCGTGGAGCTCGTAGCCGAGTAGTTGCACGCCGAGCAGAAGCGCCTGCAGCGTCGATGCCCCGAACATCGGCGGGTACGTGAGCGTGCGGTCGCGCTCCAGGACAACCTGGCAGCTCGCATCACCGTCGTCGATCGGCACGGGCTGGGCGACCGCGATCCGGCCGGCGTTCCGGCGCCCGTCGGGCTCGACGAAGATGACGTGCTCCTCCGCGATCCAGGTCGGCGTCATGCCGGTCTACTATCACGCGCGAAGACGCGATGCGGGAATCAACAGGACGGGAATCGAACCCCTATGAAGGTAGGCGGGAACCACAACGACCGCGCAGCCTTGCCGTGATCACGATCGGCTGGGTCGTGGCCAAGATTTGCCACGCCACCGAGTCCCGTCAGCGACGTCCGAGCCAGTACTGTGGTCGTCGGCTTGCATGAGCGAAGGCCAGAACTCTGAATCGCGTCGGCAACTCGATGAAATACACGGAGTACGGGAACCGCTTCATGAACACGCGCTTCACGCCGAGGGCTGGATCAACACCCGGCGGAGACCCGAGGTGGGGCGCGTATCGTACGACTCGCCCGAGAGCCTCATCGACCGCGGCGAGGAAATCGGCGCGCAACTCGGCTCGCTGCTCGGCATAGCGCCGCGCGGCCTCGAGGACCTCGTCGCGGGCCTGCCGGGATAGGCGTACGGCCTTGCTCATCCAGCAGTCGGATTCGCGTGAAGCTCGGCGCGCACCGCTTCCCAGGCCACGTCGTCATCGGGATCTGCCAGCGCCTCGCGAGCTCGCCGCTCGATCTCGGAGACCCAAGCCGCCTCGACGTCGGCGTCAGGTTCTCCGTCGAGACTCGCGAGGAGGTCCGCCGCGAGCGCGGCACGCTCGGGGACCGGGAGCTCCATGGCGTCCTGCAGCACCTTGCGGGCTCGCTCCGACATGATCAGAACGTAGCACGAGAGAATGCGGAGCAGCTGATGGCATCGTGGCGTGGCCGACCTGGATCTAACCTGCAGTGCAGGCTGCAAGCGCAGCGGACATACGTCGACGGCCGGATCGAGCACGCGCCCGGCGACCGTTGATCCGCCGGCGCGAGATCAGCCGGCGCGGTCGAGGTAGGCGCGCAGCGACCGGCGGGCCCACTGGGCCTCGGCGTAGGCGCGGATGGGGTCGGGGACCGGATCGCCGTTCTTGATCAGGCGCATCAGCGCCAGCGCGAGATCGGCGTCGGCGATCGACCACGACGTGAACATGGTGAGGCAACCGGCCGGCACCAGGCGCGAGGCGATGCGAATCAGATCATCGGCTTGCTCCTGCGCCCGCGGGGGCATCGGTGCCGAGACCGGGGCGCCGAACACCGACGTGGTCGGTCGTGCTTCGCGCAGCGCCATCAGATCGGTGCGCAGGAACGACATCAGCTGGCGGGCCCGAGCGCGCTCCACCAGGTCGGCCGGGAACAGGCGCGGATGATCGGGGTACGGGAAGGTCTCGGCCAGGTACTCCGAGATCGCCAGCGACTCGGTGAGCCACAGGTCACCGTGCACCAGCACCGGGACCTTGCCGAGGATGGCGCGCTCCGACAGCCGCGCGCTTTGCTGGGGCGGGATCGGCAGCGGCACCAGCTCGAGCGTGTAGGGCAGCCGTTTCTCCTCGAGCGCGGTCATGGCGTGGAACACCCACGGGCTGACCCACGTGGACTCGCCGTAGAGCGTCAGCGGTGTCGACATGCCGGCATGGTACGCCGAACTGCGCCGATCGCTCGCGCATGCAGGAATGCTGTTGCGGGCCGCCCGGATGTGAGTAATCTTCTACTCACATAGAGGTTTCGCATGTCCCGCTTTCAGGCGCTCACCAACAAGGTCGTCGATTCCGAGCTCGAGATGCTCCGGCGACGGCTGGGGCTTGGCCCCAGCCAGAAGGCCGACTTGCTACGCGAGGTGGCGGCGCTCGCTGGCTGGGTGGTCCGCCAGGCCGCCCAGGGACGGCGCGTCGAGGCCCGCAACGGGACCGACGTCGAGTCGCTCGATCATCCGGCGCTGGAGCGGCTGCGGGGAACCGGCTCGTTGCGCGCCAGCGAACGGATCGCGCTTGGTGTTGACGAGGTCACGCGTCTCGCCGACATCCTGAACCGGCCCTTCACCCCCACGCCTGCCCTTCGCGCTGCGCTCGCCAACCTCGCTTCGCCGAAACGACGCCCACCGGCCCTGCGGTGGCGCAAGAAGCCCAGGTGAGCGATGGCCCTCCGCATCGAACCGCTGCGCCGCGGCCACCGCGCGTTGCTTGCCGATTTCCGCAACCAGCACGCGACGCTGGTCCTGTACCTGCAGCGGTTCGCGACCCGACACGGCGAACGCGACTTGCTCTCGCGCACGTTCGTCGCCATCGATACCGTCGGCGGCACAGAGCGCCTGGCCGGCTACTTCAGCTTGTCGGCGGTGAGCGTCGAACGTGATTCCGTGGCCGTGGTTCCTGCGCTCGACCGGCTGCCCCGGTTTCCGGTTCCCGGCGTCCTGCTCGCCCGCCTGGCCGTCGACGGTCGTGCCCAGGGACAAGGGCT
Source organism: Myxococcales bacterium (assembly GCA_947483555.1). Taxonomy (GTDB): domain Bacteria; phylum Myxococcota_A; class Polyangia; order Haliangiales; family Haliangiaceae; genus UBA2376. The sequence goes on along the minus strand of CANKMW010000136.1, from coordinate 13,779 downwards.
CGGTCGCTACCTGTTCGAGGAGGCGCTTGGCCTCACGTTGCAGCTCGCCCGGAGCGGTCCGATCGGGTTCCGCTTGCTGGTGACCGACGCCATCGATCAGCGAGCCGTAGACTTCTACGGACATTTCGGGCTGACCAGCCTCGGCGACGGCCTGCCGTGCCGGATGGCCCTCGATCTCCTGCCGCTCGTGATGCGGCCAGCCCGCTGATCGATCAACGCCGGAACACGGCGGCGTTGTGCTCGACGTGCTCGGCGCTGCTGGTGCCGACCAGCGCGGTGCCCAGGCCAGGCCGGGTCCGCGTCCAGTCGAGCGCGGCGCGGGCGGCGGCCGGATCGGGCGCCAGCTTGCCCTGCATGATGGACGCCGACGACATGACGTAGAGGCCGAGATCGCGGGCCGCCGCGAGCAGCGAGCGCCCGGCCTGGGTCGGTGCCTCGGCGGCCTCGGGCATGGTGCGATTGAGCGGCACCTGGACGACCTCGAAGCCGTGGCGGTCGCCGCCGACCTGGCGCGCCAGCGCCACCAGCTCGGCCAGATCGAGGTGCGGGCGCGCGTCCGGCAGGGCGCGGAAGCCGAACCAGGTCGCCACGCCGTAGCGAGCGATGGCGCCGTCGGCGCGGGCCCGCTCGAGCACCTCGAACCCGCTCCGCATGCGACTCAGAAGGGTCGCGCGGTCGACGTCGTCGAGCTGGGTCTCGGGGTTGTGCAGGTAGTAGATATCGATGGTCTCGACGCCGAGGTTGGCCCGGCTGCGCGCCAGCTGATCGACGAGGAAGCGGGGCGCCAGACAGTGGCAGCCGGCGGCGATCTCGTCCCAGCCGGCGAGTCCGGCGTCGACGATCGCGCGCTGGAAGTAGGCCCGCGGATCGGGTGGGCGGTGGCCGTCGAAGCCGAGAAAGCCGGCCTTGGTGGCGACCACGATCTCGTCGCGGGCGACGCCGGCGGCGGCGGCAACCCGCAGCGCGCGACCGATGGCGCGCTCGCTGCGCTGGTTGCGGTACACGATGGCGGCGTCGACGACGTTGACGCCCAGCGCCAGCGAGCGCGCCACCGCCGCCTCGTAGCGGGCGTCGGTGGCGTCGTCGGGCGGCGCCAGATACGAACCGAGGCCGACCGACGACAGCGACAGGTCACCCAGGCGGCGGACGTGATCGGCGACCACCGCGGCCGCGTGGCGGGTGTGAAAGCGAGCGGTGCCGGCGGCGGTGGCACGAGCGGCGGCGATCATCGCCGCATCATCGCTGGAACCTGCCCGCATGGGTGGGGCGGCACCTCCCCATCCGGGGCTTGACGGCGGGCCCGACGATGGTTCTGTTGGGAGTCATGGCATCCGAACCCAACATCGACCGCCGCCCGGTCCCGTACCAGCAGATCCTGGCCCAGGCTGCCGGTGCCGCCAACGTCGATCTCGACGCCTTCATGCACGCGGCGTGGTCGGCGTTCGTCGACGCCCGCCCCGGGCTGCGCGATCACCTCGAGCAGGTCCGCCTGGAGGCCCAGCTCGAGGTCCTGCGCAGCCAGGGCAAGCTGGCCCAGGCCTGACCAGGCCTGACCGGCGACGGCGAGCGTTCACGCCGCCGGCGCGCGCTCGAAGTGGCGCCGGGCGCGCTCGAACGGCGCGGTGGAGACCCGCCACAGCCCGTTGAAGGCGTCGTCGAGATCGATCACCAGGTACAGGACGTGGGAGATGGCGCCGGCGAGCGAGGCGGTGATGATCGAGTGGATGACGAAGCTGTCGACCGACAGCAGGTACATCGACGCCACCAGCATCACGGCCCCGCCGTAGAGCAGCAGGCTGAGCCCGAACGGCATGCGGGTTCGCGCCGCCGACAGCCGGTTGGTCCGGGCGTCGGACAGATCGTTGAAGCGGCTGAGGGCCTCGCCGTGCAGCGACTTCTCGCACTCGCTGATCGGCTCGAGACGGTGCAGGCCGTCCCAGACCGCATCGAGCTCGCGACCGATCCGCTCGATGGTGTCCTCGTCGCCCTTGGCCATCGCCGGCCACTCGTCGTTGACCACGGCGTCGAGGTAGCGGGTGAGCGCGCTCTGGAGCGGGATCCGCGCCCGACCGGGCAGGCCCTCGACGAGCCGGTGCAGGTCGGCGATCTCGTTGGCCTCGCGCTCGACGAGGATCCGGGCCTCGTTGAACTGCGACCACACCGACTGGACCACGAACGCGAGCAGCACCGCGTAGATGGTGCCCACGGTCTGCAGGTAGTTGCCGACCACGTCGGAGCTGGCGCGCAGCTCGGCCGGCGGCACGAGCTGTCGCACCAGCCACAGCCCGAGGATGGCGATGCCGCTGGCGCCGATCACGATCGGCAGGAGTCGGAGCACGGTGATGATGAGGCGCCGCATCGTCCGAGTATCGGCGATCCTCCCCGAGGAGGCGAACCGGCCCGGGTTCTGCGAGGATGGGCCATGGCCGTCGTCCTGATGCCGCTGCCCGACCATGACTTCGACGTCACCGAGGTCGCGGTGCCGTGGAAGGTGCTCACCGAGGCCGGCCACCGGATCGTCTTTGCCACCGAGGACGGCGCCACGCCGGCCGCCGATCCGCGGCTGCTCGACGGCGTGATCTTCGGCAAGCTGGGCGCCCGCGCCGACGCCATCGCGTGTTACCGCGAGCTCGAGTCCGAGCCGGCGTTCCGCGCCCCGCGGCGCTGGCGCGAGCTCGATGCGACCACGTTCGACGGCCTGTTCCTGGCCGGTGGCCACGCGCCCGGGATGCGCCAGTACCTCGGCTCGGACCAGCTGCGCGCCACGGTCGCCGCCTTCTGGCGGCTCGAGCGGCCGGTGGCGGCGATCTGCCACGGCGTGCTGGTGCTGGCCCGCACCCTCGACGAGCGCAGCGGCCGCTCGGTGCTGCACCAGCGGCGCACCACGTGCCTGCCGAAGTACATGGAGCGCTCGGCCTATCTGCTGACGTTCTGGAAGCTCGGCCGCTACTACCGGACCTACCCCGCCTACGTCGAGGACGAGGTCACCGCCGCGCTGGCCGCGCCGGCCCAGCTCGAGCGCGGGCCGCGCACGCTCACCGCACGTGGCAGCCGCGACGACGACGGTCCGGCGTTCATCGTCGAGGACGGCACCTACGTCTCGGGCCGCTGGCCCGGCGACAGCTGGCGGCTGGCGCGCGCGTTCGCGCAGCGCCTGACATGACGGCCGGCGACTCCTTCGACATACTCGCGCCTCTTCTGGAGGAACGACGATGTCTTCACGCCCGTCACGCTCGCCGATCTCGCCCGCCGCCGCCGCCGCGCTGGGCGTCGCCCTGTGCGCCACCGTCACCGCCACCGCCACCACCGCGTCCGCCAAGGGCGCCACCGTCGACGACCTGCTGGCGATGCAGCGCATCTCCGAGCCGGCGGTGTCGCCCGACGGCACCTGGGTCGCGTTCACGGTCCGCGACACCGACCTCGACGCCAACAAGGGCCGCAACGACGTCTGGCTGGCCACCGTCGATGGCTCCACCGTCCGCCGCCTGACCACGCACCCCGACGGCGACACCAGCCCGGCGTGGACGCCCGACGGCAAGACGCTCTACTTCCTGTCGTCGCGCGGCGGCTCGTCGCAGGTGTGGCGGATCGCGCCAGCCGGCGGCGAGGCCGAGCAGGTGACCCGGTTGCCGGTCGACGTCGGTGGCTTTCGCCTGTTCCCCGACGGCAAGCGGCTGGTGGTCGCGCTCGAGGTGTGGCCCGAGACCAGGACGCTGGCGGCCTCGATCACCCGCGACGCCGCCGAGGCCAAGAAGCCGGTCAAGGCGCGGGCCTACGATCAGCTGCTGTTCCGCCACTGGGACACCTGGGAGGACGGCCGCTACTCGCACCTGTTCGTGTGGACGCCACCCGAGCTGGGCGGCAAGGCCGACGACGCCCGCGACCTGACGCCCGGCCTGACCACCGACACGCCCAGCCATCCGTTCGGTGGCATGGAAGAGGTCAGCCTGTCGCCCGACGGCAAGACCCTGGCGTACGTCGCCCGGGTCGGCGGCCGCGACCTGGCGTGGACCACCAACACCGACGTGTTCCTGGTCGACACCGGTGGCAAGGGCAAGGCCGTGAACCTGACCGCGGCCAGCAAGGGCTACGACTTCGCGCCGAGCTACTCGCCTGACGGCAAGTCGATCGCGGTGACGTCGATGGCCCGTGCCGGCTACGAGGCCGACCGCCAGCGCATCACGGTCTACGATCTCGCGACCCGCAAGCCGCGCGTGGTCACCGAGGCCTGGGACCGCTCGGCCGGTTCGCTGACCTGGAGCGCCGACGGCAAGACGCTCTACACCTCGTCGGACGACGTCGGCAACCACGCCCTGTTCGCGATCGACGTCGCGGTCGGCAAGGTCACGACGCTGGTCGGCAAGGGCACCAACACCGAGCCGCGGCTCGCCGGTGATCGCATCCTGTTCGCGCGCGACACCCTGCGCCAGCCGGTCGAGCTGTTCACCGTCGCCCGCGACGGCAGCGACCTGCGCCAGGTCACCCATCTCAATGACGAGCGCGTGAAGAAGGTCACGTGGGGTGACTACGAGCAGTTCTCGTTCAAGGGCGACAAGGGCGACACCGTCTACGGGTACGTCGTGAAGCCGGCCGGCTTCACCGGCAAGAAGGCGCCAGTCGCGTTCCTGGTCCACGGCGGCCCGCAAGGCAGCTTCGGCGATCACTTCCACTATCGCTGGAACCCGCAGGTCTACGCCGGCCGCGGCTACGGCGTGGTGTTCATCGACTTCCACGGCTCGACCGGCTACGGCCAGGCGTTCACCGACGCCATCCGCGGCGACTGGGGCGGCGCGCCCTACCGCGACCTCATGCTCGGCCTCGACGCCGCGCTGGCGAAGTACCCGTGGCTCGACGACCAGCGCATGGCCGCGCTCGGCGCCAGCTACGGCGGCTACATGATCAACTGGATCGCCGGCAACACCGACCGCTTCAAGGCCCTGGTCTGCCACGACGGCAACATCGACGAGCGGATGGCGTACTTCGACACCGAGGAGCTGTGGTTCCCCGAGTGGGAGCACGGCGGCACGCCGTGGGACAACCCGGCCGGCTACGCCGAGCACAACCCGATCGACCTGATCAAGAACTGGAAGACGCCGACCCTGATCATCCACGGCGGCAACGACTTTCGCGTCGTCGATACCCAGGGCATGGGGGCGTTCACGGCGCTGCAGCGCAAGGGCATCGCCAGCCGGTTCCTCCACTTCCCCGACGAGAACCACTGGGTGCTCAAGCCGCACAACTCGAAGCTGTGGCACGACGAGGTGCTGGGCTGGATCGACCGCTACGCCGCCGGCAAGAAGTGAGGGAATCCGCGGCACCGTCGGATCCGGCCACGCGCGGCGCCTGAGCGCGCGCAACGATCTCGCGCACCTGGGGATGGCATCCCGGGTGCAATCGTGTGGCGGGAATGAGCTCGCGCCGGATCGTCGTGACCGCCCTCGCCGCGCTGACGGCCCTGCTCGGCGCCTGCGACGATGGGGCTGCCGGTGACGACGATGGCGGCCCCGACGCCGGCCCCGATGCCGGCCCCGACCCGTCCGAGGCGGTCTACGACCCGACCCACATCGTCGAGGTCGACATCGAGCTGCCGGCCGCCGACTGGAATGCGCTGCGGGTGCAGACCCGCAACCTGAACGCGCTGTTCGGCGCCAACTGCCTGGCCCAGCCGTTCTCGGACCCGTTCACGTACTTCCGCGGCACCGTCACGGTCGACGGCCAGCGCCTCACCGATGTCGGCGTGCGCAAGAAGGGCTTCCTCGGTTCGCTCGACGGCGAGAAGCCGAGCATCAAGCTCAAGTTCGACGAGTACATCGATCGTCGCTTCGCCGGGCTCAAGACGCTGACGCTCAACAACTCGAAGCAGGATCCGTCGTTCCTGCGCCAGTGCCTGTCGTACCAGACCTTCACGGCCGCCGGCGTGCCGGCGTCACGCTGCAACTTCGCTCACGTCCGCGTCAACGGCGTCGACCTCGGCATCTTCGTCAACGTCGAGGCCGCCAACAAGGATCTGCTGCGCCGCCACTTCGACGACGAGGACGGCAACCTCTACGAAGGCACGCTCAGCGACTTCCGCCCCGGGTGGACCGGCACGTTCGAGCTCAAGACCAACGAGCTGGTCAACGATCGCGCCGACCTCGACGCCATGGTGACCGCGCTGCAGCTACCCGACAGCCAGCTGCTCGCCGGGCTGGAGCCGATCGTCGACGTCGACAACTTTCTCACCTACTGGGCCGCCGAGACGCTGATCACGCACTGGGACGGCTACACCGGCAACGCCAACAACTTCTACGCCTACCACGATCCGATCTCGGGCCGGTTCCAGTTCTTGCCCTGGGGCGTCGACGGCACGCTCGCGCCAGGCGCCAACCCGTTCGGTGGTGGCGGCAGTGCGGCGGTGCAGGCGACGTCGCTGTTGCCGCGCCGGCTCTACCAGCTGCCGGCAACCCGCGACCGCTACGTGGCCCGCCTGCGGGCGCTGCTCGAGGACGCCTGGGACGAAGACTCGTTGCTCGCCGAGGTCGACCGCGTCGAGGCCCTGATCACGCCGGTCGCCGCCGCCGCCGACCGCGTCGAGCTGGCCACCGCGATCGACCTGGTCCGCGACTTCGTGACCACGCGCCGCGCCGCGATCGACGCCGACCTCGCCGGCGGCCCGCCGGTCTTGACGGCGCCGCTCCGCGACCAGCCGTGCTTCGAGGTCATCGGCAACCTGGCCGGGACGTTCTCGACCCGGTGGGGGACCGCCGGCGCCCCGAATCCGTTCACCACCGGCAGCGGGACGCTCACCGGCACCGTCAGCGGCGCCGCGCTGCAGGTGACCCAGGTCGGCGCCACCTCCGGCGTCGATCCCGAGGCCGTGCCGGCCAAGAACCAGGTCGCGATGATCGCGTCGCTCGCCGACGGCACGGCCGCCATCGTGGTGTTCCAGATCGAGCCGTCGGCGTTCGCGCCCAACGTCGACCTGGCGATCGACTGGGGCACCGTCATCGGCGTCGCCTATCGCTACACGCCGGCCACCAACACCTTCGCGCTGGTCGGCCTGATCGGCGACGGCACGCTGCACCTCGGCCCGGCCGGCACCACCAGCAGCGCCGTGGTGAGCGGCAGCTTCAGCGGCAACCTGATCCGCTCGCCGTTCTGACGCCGCCGGCGTGGCGGGCGATCAGCCCAGGAAGCCGCGGGCGATGTTCATGAGGTCGGTGTTGGCGGCCACCGCCTTGGCGAAGGCTTCCTGCTCGGATGCCGACAGCTCGATCTCGTAGATCTCGACCGCGCCGGCGGCGGTCAGCTTGACCGGCACGCCGAGGAAGGCGTCCTTGATGCCGTACTCGCCCTGCAGCTCCACCGAGCACGGCAGCACGCGGCCCTGATCGCGGACGATGGCCTCGACCATGAGGCAGGTGCCGGCGCCGGGCGCCAGCCACGCCGAGGTGCCGATGAGGCCGGTCAGCGTCGCGCCACCCTTCTTGGTGTTCTCGACCACCTCGGTGAGCTTGTCCGCCGACAGGAACCTGGTCACCGGGACGTTGCCGATCATCGCGTTGGAGACGATGGGCACCATGTCCTTGTCGGTGTGCGCGCCGAGCACGAACGCCTGCACGTCCTCGACCGAAACCCCGGCGGCCATCGCCAGGTAGGTGCGGAAGCGGGCGCTGTCGAGCACGCCGGCCGAGCCGATCACGCGCTCGCGCGGGAAGCCGGTGACCTGCTTGGCGACGAACACCATGGCGTCGAGCGGGTTGGAGACCACGATCAGCACGCAGTCGGGCGCGTACTTCTTCACGTCGGCGCAGATGCCGCGGACGATGCCGGCGTTGATGCCGATCAGCTCCTCGCGCGACTGGCCGGGCTTGCGCGGCACGCCGGCGGTCATCACGACCACGTCGGCGCCCGCCATCGCCTCGGCCTTGTCGGTGGCGACGTAGCGGTGGGCGTTGAAGCCGGCCCACGGACCGCACTGGGCGAGATCGAGTGCGCGGCCCTCGGCTGGACCCGGCTTGATGTCGATGAGCACCAGCTCGCCGAGCTCCTTCTGCACGGCCCACTGGGCCACGGCCGCACCGACGTTACCGCCGGCTCCGATGATTGCGATCTTGGGGCGCTTGATCATGCCGGGTTGATATCGCCGCCCCCCCGGCATTGCAAGGCAGGAGGTCGACGTAGAATCCACGCTCGTGCCCTCACCGTTCGCCACCGTCACGCTCGGGGCGTGCCCGTTATGCCGTGGTCGCGGGCTCGACGAGCTGCCGGTGCCGCGGCGGACCGTCGGCGGCCGCTTCGGCGGCGCCGGCGCCGCCGGCCTCGGGCTGCGGCGCTGCCGCGGCTGCGGCTTCGAGTTCGTCGATCCGCGACCCGACGACGCGGCCCTGGCGGAGTTCTATCAGGCCCAGGACTACACCGCTCACGAGCCGGTCGACGACGGCGAAGCGAGCCGGCGCGCGCGCGGGCAACTCGAGGTGATCGAGGGCAGCGGCGGACGCCTGCGCGGTGCCGCGGTGCTCGACATCGGTTGCGGCGGCGGCCAGTTCCTGGCCCTGGCCCGCGAACGCGGCGCGGTGCCGTGCGGGCTGGACGTGGCGGCCCACGCGCTGGCGGCGTGCCGGCGCCAGGACATCGAGGCGACCGCGCGCGCCGACGACCTGCGCGGCCGCCGCTTCGATGGCATCGTGATGAGCCACGTGCTCGAGCACGTGCCGGATCTCGGCGCGACCCTGGCGTCGTGCCACCGCCTGCTCGCCGATCGCGGCTGGCTGTGCATCGAGGTGCCCAACGTGGCGTCGCTGCGGGCCCGGCTGAGCGTGCCGGTGGTGACGCGGCTGGGCGCCGACGAGCGGCACCGCGCGTTCCCGATCCACCTGTCGTACTTCGCGCCGGCGACGTTGCGGCGCGCGCTCGGTGACGCCGGGTTCGCGGTGGTGGCGATGACGACCGCGGGGCTCGGCGTGCAGGCGCTGATTCCGACCAGCCCGAGCCCGAGCCCGAGCCCGAGCCCGAGCCCGAGCCCGAGCCCGAGCCCGAGCCAAGCTGAGCCCCGGCCGACGGGCGCGCGAGCGCTGCTCAAGCGGCTCTACTACGGGGCCCTGCTCGGCGAGAACCTGGTGACGGTGGCGTGGCGGGCGTGATTTCGCGGCCCTGACCGCAGGCTTGCCACCGGGCTGCGATACGATCGCCACGATGCGTGGCGCATTCGTCCGCTCTCTGCTCCTGGCGTTCGCGGTCTTCGCGACCCTGTTCGGCATCGAGTTCGGCCTCGAGTGGAACCGCCTGGGCCGGCCCGGACTCGACGACATGAGCTGGGTCGACAACAACAACGCCAAGCTCGTCGACCTGCTGTCGCCGATGGCGCGCGCCTACAACAACGTGCTGGCGATGCTGCTGGCCACCATCGGCCTGGCGATCCCGCTGACCGCCAACATGCACACGCCGAAGTTGATCGACATGTTCTTGCGCGATCGGATCAACCGCTTCGTGCTGTCGTTCATGGCCCTGGGCGCGGCCCACGTCCTGTTCGTGGCCTACATCATCGGGCCCCGGTTCGCGCCGATCTGGGCGGTGCGGGTCGCCGTGTTCGCCTCGCTGGCTGGCTGGGCCCTGCTGATCCCGTACTTCTTCTACGTCGTGCGCTTCCTCGATCCGTCGCGGGTCGTCAACCGGCTGTCCGAGGAGACCGCGGCGATCATGCGCCAGGTCGCCGCCGGCAAGCGCGACGCGGTTCGCGGCCAGGAGGAGGTGGCGCAGCGCATCGACCAGCTCGGCACCATCGTCCTCAAGTCGCTCGACCGCGCCGACCGCGGCGTCGCCCGCGAGGGCGTGTGGGCGCTCAAGCAGCTCATCGATCACCACGCCACCGTCAAGCCGCGCATGCCGAAGGCCTGGTTCCAGGTCGACCGCGCCGACTTCATCGGCTTCTCGTCCGAGGCGCTCGACATGGTGACCGAGTCGCACACCTGGTTCGAGATGAAGTGTGGGCTCCAGCTCAGCCTCGGCTACCAGCAGGCGTTGAGCAAGGCGTCGGACACGGTGTCGAGCATCTCCGACGCCAACCGCGTGATCGCGCTCCGGGCCGCCGGCCGCGGCGACGACGAAGCGCTGCGGCTGGCGATCCGGTTCTTCAACAACTTCACCCGCGAGGCCATCAAGGCGCGCAGCGTCCACGCGGTCTACGACGTGTTCCACCAGTACCGGCTGCTGGCCAAGGACCTCACCGACCGCGACGAGCTGATCCGCGAGATCGCGCGCCACTTCGTCTACTACGCCAGCATGGCCCACGCCTACGGCATGGTGTTCGCGCCCCAGCTCGCGGTCTTCGATGTCGGCTACATCGTGCGCCGCGCCTACGAGTCGAAGTCGGCCGCGTCGCGCGATCTGCTCGACGTCACGCTCGGCCTCCCGCACCGCCACGGCACCGACGTCCACACCCTGGCGGTCAAGGCCAAGCTCATCCTGGGTGGCTTCTTCCTCGAGACCGGCCACGACGCCGAGGCGGCGCGCGTGCGCGCCAACCTCGACGACGTCGACGCGGTCGAGATCCGCGCTGCCGCCACCGCCCTGCTCGAGTCGCCGCGGGTGTTCTTCGAGGTCACCGATCGGCAGCTGAACCTCGAATACGTTCCACCCGAGCGCCGCGAACCGCTGCGCCGGTTCTGCGCCCAGCTCGACGCTGACTAGCCGCGGCGCGCCGCCGTCGGGCCGGTGATCAGGGATACCCGACGCAGACCAGGCCGCCGTAGCAGCACTCGGCGGACGAGCACTCGGCGCCGGTGGTGCAGAACGGCGGGCTCGGCAGCGACAGGGCCTCGATGGCGCGGAAGTAATAGAGCAGGTCCGCGGGGCACTCGACGCCGGTGCCGCCGGCGTCGACCGAGCTGGCGGCGTCGGTGGTGCTGCCGCCGTCGGTCGAGCTGGACGCGTCGACGCGCGCGTCGGTGACGGCACCGTCGCCGAGCGCGCCGTCGCTGGTGCTGGCGCGGGCGTCGATCGGGTCGGCCACGTCGTCGCTCAGCCGTTCGCCGCCGGTGGCACAGCCGAACCCCAGGAGCATGGCGGTGGACAGCGCCACGGTGACGACCCTCATCGCCGCGCAGCATACCTCCGGGCACCGGCCGGGTCCATGACGGCTTCGCGGTGCCCGTCACCAAGGTTTCATCACGCGCTCCGGGGTAAGCTCGGCCGACCGATGGCCGCCGGCAACCGCGGGGACAGCTCGGGCGCAGGGATCGCCCGCGACATCGAGGCGTGGCTCGAGACCATCGCCGCCGACTCGTCGAAGACGCTGCGCTCGGCGCCCGGCTCGACGATCGTGCCGACCGAGATCCGCTCGACCGGCGGCCGGCGCGCCATGGCGATGCTCGAGCAGCTGTCGGGGTTGTCGGCCGGCGCGTCGGCGCAGCTCAAGCCCGGTGCCACCATCGGCGAAGGCGGCATGGGCATCATCCGCCTCGCCGAGCAGACCTCGCTGGGCCGCATGGTGGCGGTCAAGACGCTCAAGGGCGACAAGAAGGACGCCGCGGCGGCGCTCGATCTGCTGCGCGAAGCCTGGGTCACCGGATCGCTCGAGCATCCCAACATCGTGCCGGTCCACCACGTCGGCCTCGACGACGACGGCAGCCCGCTGATCGTGCTCAAGCGCATCGAAGGCGTCGAATGGCACGCGATTCTCGAAGACGCCGACCTGGTGCAAGCGCGCTTCGGCGCCACCGACCTCCTGGCGTGGAACCTCGACATCCTGCTCCAGGTCCTCAACGCGGTGCGCTTCGCGCACAGCCGCGCCATCATCCATCGCGACCTCAAGCCGGCCAACGTGATGATCGGCGAGTTCGGTGAGGTCTACCTGCTCGACTGGGGCATCGCGGTCAGCCTGCACGACGATGGCAGCGGGCGGTTGCCGCTGGCCAGCGCGGCGAGCGAGATGGCGGGCACGCCGTGCTACATGGCGCCCGAGATGCTCGGTCGTGAGGGCGGCCCGCCGCTGTCGGAGCGCACCGACGTCTACCTGGCCGGGGCCGTGCTCTACGAGGTCATCACCGGCCAGCCGCCCCATCAGGGCTCGACCGCGATCGAGGTCGTGACCAGCGTGATCGCGTCGCGGCCCGCGCTGCCCGCCGATGCCCCCGTCGAGCTGGCTCGCATCTGCTTGCGCGCCATGGCCGCCGATCCCGACGATCGCTTCGGGTCCATCGACGAGATGCGCGCGGCGATCGCGAGCTACGTCGAGCACCGCGGGTCGGCCCGCCTCGCCGAGGTGGCGCGGGCGCGCAAGGACGAGCTGCTCGCCTTGCTCGCGCTCCCCGCCGCTGCGCCCGAACGCGAGCGCGAGCAGATCTACCGCCTGTACGGGGCGTGCAAGTTCGGATTCCACGAGGCGCTGTCGGCGTGGCGCGACAACGACGACGCGCGCGCCGGCCTGATCGAGGCCACCGTCGCGGTCGCCGAGTACGAGCTCGCCGACGCCGATCCGCGCGCCGCCGTCGGGCTGCTCAGCGAGCTCGACGCTCCGCCACCCCAGCTCCTGGCCCGCGCCCGCGCCGCCGCCGACGATCACGCGACGCGCCAGGCCGCGCTGGAAGGGATGCAGCGCGAGCTCGACGCCAAGATCGGCACCCGCACGCGCATGTTCATCGTGCTGATCCTGGGCACGGTCTTCACGTTGGCGCCGCTGGCCGGGGCCCTGGATCCGGACCTGGTTCGAACCCGACACCACGTCGACCACGTGGTGTGGTCGCTCGCCCTGACCGGGTTGGTGCTCGGCCTCGGCTACTGGGCGCGCGAGTCGATGAGCAAGACCCTCATCAACCGGCGTCTGTTCGTGACCGCGATCCACCTGTTCATCACCCAGACCGCGCTGTGGCTCGGCGCCTGGCACCTCGACATCCCGGTGGCGACCACCCAGGTGCTGATGCTCTTCCTGTTCTTCACGATCGGCGGCATGGTGTCGATCTCGATCGATCGCCGGATCGCGCCCAGCACGCTGGGCTTCCTGATCGCCTTCGTGGTGGCCGCCCGCCACCCGGCAGCCACGCTCTACATCATGAGCGTCGCCAACCTCACCTTCACGATCAACGCGGCCTGGGCGTGGCGTCCGTCGACCTTTCGCTGGACCGCCGAGGAGCGCCTCGCCCTCGAGCGATCACGACCATGAGTGGGGACAGGCTCCCCACTCGCAACAGACCAAGATCTATTCACTATTCGGAGCCACCGCGTTTCGGTGTCCGGGCCCGCTACTCGGCGAGCAGCGCCTCGACCAGCGGGCAGCTCGTCGTAGCGCCGGCCCAGCTTGGGAACGACGCCCGGCACGGCTTGCAGCACGTCGCGACGAAGGCCGCGGCGACGAAGGCCGCACCACGCCCCACGCCCTCCGACTCGGCCTTCGGCCTCGCTCAGGGTGAGCGGAACTGCGACGGGCCCACGCCCCACAGACTCCTGGCGCAGCACCACATGCGGGCGTCACTCATCGCCTGGTGCTGGTGGTGCGGGCACGGAGGCGTGGTGGGGCCGCCCGCCCGAGCGGCGGCCCACGTGGACGGCGCGACGTCCGCAGCTCCACGGGAGGGCAGCCCGGGTGGATCGATCCGCGAGCTCCGCGGTGGCAGTGCGTGGCGCGGTCATCCCAAGCGAGGACCCGGCGCGCAGGCCCAAGAACGGATGTAGTGGCCGCTCGCTCGAACCCACCGCGTGGACGAAGAGGATCCGGATCAACCGACGACGGCGCCGGCGCGGCCGCCCCGATGCCACGGAGCCTCCGCCGCGTCCAGGGCAAGCTCGCTCCGCTCGGCGCCTGCG
>CANKMW010000135.1 GCA_947483555.1 Myxococcales bacterium | reverse complement strand
TTCCCTCGCCCATCCTCACGCGCCGTCGCGGGCCGGCTCCGACTGGTCCCACTTCAGTCGGTCTTCACCCGGTCAACCCGATTCGTGCCCAGGCTCTGAGAGCCTGGGCGCGTTACTCGGGATCCGACATCGTCGGACGGTCGGCCGACTCGGGGATCTGGCCCGGCGTCGACGGTGGCGCGAAGCCGACGTAGGCGTAGAACATGCCGTCGGCGGCGACGTCGGTGCGCTGCGATCCCTCGCGGGCGTCCTTGGCATCCTTGAACGTGACGCGGACCTCGACGCCGGCGCCGCGACCGGGGACGCCCTTCCGGGCCCGCTTCGCCCGCACCACCTTGGTGGTCACGCGCGCGATCGAGGTCTCGAAGAAGCGGGTGTCGAGCGGCCGTCGCGCGTTGCGGGCCTGCCTGGTGAGTCCCTCGAGCAGCACCACCAGCGTCGTGCCCTCGAGGCGCTGCGAGACCGTGAACGACTGCGCGGCCTGGAAGAACAGCTCCGAGCTGCCGTCGTCCTTGGCGCCGAAGCCCACCCAGTTGAGCGACTTCTTCGCCGGTGGACGCTTCGGCTTGCCCTTGCTGGCGTCGGGCTGCGGCGCGCCGGGGATCACGCCACCGTAGTCGCCTTCCTTCTGCGGCGTCCCTTCTGCCGGCTGGGCCGCCACCGGCGACGAGGCAAGCAGGATGGCCGACAGCACGAATCCGGACCGACCGGCGCGAAGGCGAGGCATGACCGGATCGTAATGGCCCCGCCGGCTGCGGGCAAATTCCTCCGCCGGGCCGCGGGGTTCGTCGAACTGGCCTTGCGCGACATCAAAGTGATATCATAATGATGTCGTTCTACTATCCAGGAGCGTCGTCATGCAAGAACAGAAGGTCCGCACTCTCCCCGGCAGCGTCGCGTTGCTGCTCTCGCTCGGGTTCGCCGGCGTCTCGCTCGCCACCCTCATCAGCCAGCTGCCGGCGCACGTGGTCCGGAACGCCGCCCAGCATCAGGGTCAGATCGCGATCGCCATCACGGTCGGCTCGCTGTTCGGCCTCGCCGCGCTCGTCATGCTCGCCGGCATGTTCACGATCGCGCCCAACGAGGCCCGGGTCGTGCAGCTGTTCGGCCGCTACGTCGGCACCGCGCGTGACGAGGGCTGGCGGTGGGCCAACCCGCTGTACACCAAGAGCAGCATCTCGTTGCGCATGCGCAACTTCGAGACCGCGCGCATCAAGGTCAACGACGTCGAGGGCAACCCGATCGAGATCGGCGCCATCGTGGTGTGGAAGGTCGTCGACTCGGCGCAGGCGATGTTCGCGGTCGAGAACTATCCGTCGTTCGTCGGCTTCCAGGCCGAGGCCGCGGTCCGCACCCTGGCCACCCGCCACCCGTACGACGGCCACGACGAGAACCTGATCTCGTTGCGGGGCCACACCGACGCGGTCGCCGAGGAGCTCAAGAAGGAGATCCACACCCGCTGCAAGGCCGCCGGCGTCGAGGTCATCGAGGCCCGCATCGCCCACCTCGCCTACGCCCAGGAGATCGCCCAGGCCATGCTGCAGCGCCAGCAAGCCGGCGCCATCATCGCGGCGCGCCAGCGCATCGTCGAGGGCGCGGTCGGGATGGTCGAGATGGCGCTCACCCTGCTGGCCAAGAACCGCATCGTCGAGCTCGACGAAGATCGCAAGGCGGCGATGGTCTCCAACCTGCTGGTCGTCCTGTGCGGCGAACGCTCGACGCAGCCGATCATCAACGCCGGCACGCTGCACCAGGGATGAGGGGAGACCGGCCGTGTCTGCCCGCAAGCCGTTCCTGGTCCGCCTCGATCCCTCCGTGCTGGCGGCGATCGAGGCCTGGGCGGGTGACGACCTGCGCAGCGTCAACGCCCAGATCGAGTTCTTGCTCCGCGAGGCGCTGCGCAAGGCGGGGCGCAAGCTGACCGGATCGACCGAGCCGGCACCAGCGCCAGCGGACGTGGGGCCGGTCACCCGCCGCGGTCGCACCGGCTGACGTGTAGGTGTGTGACGCCCATCCGGCGACGCAACGGGAGCTATCCGTTCGTCGGCGTTCGGTGGCAAGCTTCGCGCGCCAACCGGAGGGACCCACTGATGTCACGATCGTCGTTCTTGGTCGTCGGGCTGCTCGCCGTTTCACTGTCGTCCGGGCTCATCGCCTGCGATGGCGCCAACCCCACCGGTGACGACGTCGTCGATGCCGCCGGCACCGGCACCGATTCCGCCATCCCCGCCGGATGGACGTCGCTCCTCGAGGGCGACTGGTCGCTCCAGCCCGGCGAGGAAAGCTACTACTGCGTCTACGCCACCGTCCCCCGTGACATCTACATCAAGGCGTTTCGCCCGCTCGGCCCGGTCGGCACGCACCACACGGTGCTGACGCTGTACAGCGGCACGACCCCCGACGGCACCGTGCCGTGCGGCGTGGGCACCAACGGCCAGAGCATGGTCTACGGCTCGGGGGTCGGCTCGCCCGACTTCACGTTTCCGGCCGGCGTCGGCCTGCACCTGCGCGCCGGCCAGCGCCTGCTGCTCAACCTCCACCTCTACAACTCCAGCGACGCGGTGTTGACCGGGCGTTCGGGCACGTTCTTCCAGGAAGGCACCGCCGCCGAGATCCAGAACGAGGCCGAGATCGTGCTCGCCGGACCGACCGTGGGGCTGCGGGTCCCGACCGGCACGTCGACGCAGTCGGGCCGGTGCAACATCTCGAGCATCACCAGCGTCCCGGTCCAGGTCTTCTCGCTGTCGCAGCACATGCACAAGCTCGGCACCCACATGCGCTCGGTGATCACGCGCGGCGCCAGCTCGATCATGCTGCAGGACATCGACTACCGGTTCGAGGAGCAGGGGTTCCAGATCATGAACCCGCACATCCAGCTGCTGCCCGGTGACGTCCTCACCACGTACTGCACGTACACCAACCCCGGCGCGCAGGTGAACTTCGGCGAGTCGTCCGACGACGAGATGTGCTTCACCGACCTGTTCTACTACCCGGCCCAGGGCGCCGACTTCATCTGCACCGGGCTGTGAGCCTGAACGACTGAGCCTGAACGACTGACGCGGGCGCCGACCAGCGGCGCCCGCCGACCGGATCACTTCTTGCCGGAGTCGATCCGCATGCCGTAGAACGAGCGGTAGGCGAAGAACATCGCCACCAGCAGCGCCGACACCGCGATCGCCGTGTTGACGTCGCGCGACAGCTTGTGAGCCAGGCCGACCGCGAGCACGCCGAACAGGGTGGTGAACTTGATCACCGGGTTGAGCGCCACCGACGAGGTGTCCTTGAACGGGTCGCCGACGGTGTCGCCGACGATGGCCGCGGCGTGCAGCGGCGTGCCCTTCTCCTTGAGCTCGACCTCGACCACCTTCTTGGCGTTGTCCCAGGCGCCGCCCGCGTTGGCCATGAAGATCGCCTGGTAGAGCCCGAACAGCGCCATCGAGATGAGGTACCCGATGAAGAAGTACGGCTCGAGGCAGGCGAAGCTCAGCGTCGAGAAGAACAGCACCATGAAGATGTTGATCATCCCCTTCTGGGCGTAGATGGTGCAGATCTCGACCACCCGCTTGGAGTCCTCCATCGACGCCTTGGTGCCGCCGTCGTCGAGCTTGATGTTGGCCTTGATGAACTCGACCGCGCGGTAGGCGCCGGTCGAGACCGCCTGGGTCGAGGCGCCGGTGAACCAGTAGATCACGGCGCCGCCGGTGATCAGGCCGAGCAGGAACGGCGGGTGGAGGATCGACAGGTTGGCGATCAGGTGCGGCTGCAGGCCCTTGGTGAGCAGCATGATGATCGCGAAGATCATCGTGGTCGCACCGACCACGGCGGTCCCGATCAGCACCGGCTTGGCGGTCGCCTTGAAGGTGTTGCCGGCGCCGTCGTTCTCCTCGAGGAAGTGCTTGGCCTTGTCGAAGTGGGGCTTGAAGCCGAAGTCCTTCTCGAGCTCCTCCGAGATGCCCTCGTGGCTCTCGATCAGCGACAGCTCGTAGACCGACTGCGCGTTGTCGGTGACCGGTCCGTAGGAGTCGACCGCGATCGTCACCGGGCCCATGCCCAGGAAGCCGAAGGCGACCAGCCCGAACGAGAACACCGCCGCCGCCGCCTTGGCGCCGAAGGCGTCGATGGTGCCGCCCGAGCCGGTCATGATCAGCTCGGCCAGGCCAGCGGTCGTCGACACGCCGTAGGCGATGCCCATCAGGCCGACGATGATGAGGCCCATCCAGTAGGCCGAGAAGTTACCGGCGGTGAGGCCGGCGAGCACGTTGAGGGAGGCGCCGCCCTCGCGCGAGGCGGTGACGACCTCCTGGACGTGGCGCGAACGGGTCGAGGTGAAGATCTTGACGGTCTCGGGGATGATCGCGCCGGCCAGGGTGCCGCACGAGATGATGACCGACAGCTTCCACCACAGGCCCCACGGCAGGTAGGTACCGACGTAGCCGGCGCCGCTCTGCGCGATCATGGTGCCGGCCCCCGGGCCGATCAGGAAGTACGAGATGAGGAAGGTCATCCCGACCGAGACCAGCGAGGTCAGCCAGACCAGGTAGGTGAGCGGGTGCTCGAAGTCCATCTTGTCGGCGTTCTGGAACTTGCGCTTGGTGAAGAACTCGTTGACCAGGTAGCTGCCGATCGAGGCGACGATCATCGAGATGCGCATCGCGAACAGCCACACCAGCAGGATGGTCTGGAACTCGGCGACCTGCGACAGCGCGACCAGCACGAACGTGATGAGCGCGACGCCGGTGACGCCGTAGGTCTCGAAGCCGTCGGCGGTCGGGCCCACCGAGTCGCCGGCGTTGTCACCAGTGCAGTCGGCGATCACGCCCGGGTTACGAGCGTCGTCTTCCTTGATGTTGAAGACGATCTTCATCAGATCGGAGCCGATGTCGGCGATCTTGGTGAAGATGCCGCCGGCGATGCGCAGCGCCGCGGCGCCCAGCGACTCACCGACCGCGAAGCCGATGAAGCACGGCCCGGCGTAGTCGCCGGGCAGGAACAGCATGATGGCGAGCATCAGCAAGAGCTCGATCGAGATCAGCATGGTGCCGATCGACATGCCGGCCGCCATCGGGATGGCGTAGGTCGGGTACGGCTTGCCGCGCAGCGATGCGAACGCCGCCCGGCTGTTGGCGAACGTGTTGACCCGGATGCCGAACCACGCCACGCCGTAGCTGCCCAGGATGCCGACGATACTGAAGGCGGCGATCGCGGCCACCTTGGGCGCCGCGACTTTCTCGAGGACGCCGAAGTAGACGACGATGACGGTCCCGATCAGGACCCACAGCATCGCGATGAACTTGCCCTGCGTGAACAGGTAGGTCTTGCACGTCTCGTAGATCAGCTCGGACACGTCGCGCATCGACTTGTGCACGGGCATGTTTTCGAGCTGCTTGTAGATGTACATCCCGAAGGCGAGGCCGATCGCGCAGACGGCGAGGCCGAGGGCCAGGAGGGTCCACCCGGACATGCCGAGGAAGTTGATGTGGTGGAAACTGGGGAGGACCAGGTCGGCTTCGGACTCGATCATCTTGCGACCGTCGCCGTTGGGTCCAGCCGCCGCGGCGAGCGCGGCAAACAGGGCAGTCATGGAAATACCTCGGGGCTCGTGTTGTGGTCGCGCGTGATACGGCACGACCGGGTTGGAGCGCAAGTCCCGAAGATGATTCGGTGCGCAGCAGGGTGATCGCGCGACCCCGGCTGTGCTAAGCGTGCTAGTTGGGCGAGGATGTTTCCCCCGGCTCGAGCGGCTCGCCGCCCCGAGATCCTCGCCCCGGCTGGCGACGAGATCTCGCTGGGCGCCGCGCTGGCTGCCGGCGCCGAGGCGGTGTACTTCGGCCTCGACGACGGCTTCAATGCCCGCGCCCGGGCCACCAACTTCTCGCTGGCCGACCTGCCCGCGATCGTGGCCCGCATCCACCGCGCCGGTGCCCGCGCCTACGTGACCCTCAACACGCTGGTGTTCGAGTCCGAGCTCACGACGGTGGAGCGCATCCTGCGCGGCGTGGCGGCCGCCGGGGTCGACGCCATCATCGTCCAGGACCCGGCGGTGGCGCTGGTGGCGGGCGCGGTGTGTCCCCGGCTCGAGATCCACGCCTCGACCCAGATGACGATCACGTCGGGCGAGGCGGCGCAGATCGCGGCCCGCCTGGGCGCGACGCGGGTGGTGGTGCCCCGCGAGCTATCGGTCGACGAGATCCGCCGCTTCGCCGCCGACAGCCCGATCGAGCTCGAGGTGTTCATCCACGGTGCGCTGTGCGTGTCGTGGAGCGGCCAGTGCCTGACCTCGGAGTCGTGGGGCGGGCGATCGGCCAACCGCGGCCAGTGCGCGCAGAGCTGCCGCCTGCCCTACGACCTGATCGTGGACGGCGAGGTCCGCGATCTCGGCGACGTCCAGTACCTGCTGTCGCCGCAGGATCTGGCCGGCGCGCCCGCGGTGCCGGCGCTGGTCGAGATCGGCGTGGCCAGCCTCAAGATCGAGGGCCGCCAGAAAGGCCCGACCTACGTCGCCAGTGCGGTCGCCGGCTATCGGCGCTGGCGCGACTCGATCCTGGATGGCGCGCCCGACCACGCGGCGCTCGCCGACGACCTGGCCGCGATGGGCCTGGCCTACACCCGCGGCCAGTCGGCCGGGTTCCTCGACGGCGGCGATCATCAGCGCCTGGTGGTCGGGCGGGCCCCCAAGCACCGCGGCCTGTACGTCGGCAAGGTGGTCGCGGTCGGCGGCCAGCACGTCGAGGTGATCGCCGACGGCGCCGCCCCGGTGTCGGCCGCCGCGCGACCGGTGGTGCCGCGCCCCGGGCTCGGCGTGGTCTTCGACGAGGGTCACCCGGAGCGCGACGAGATCGGCGGGCCCATCTTCGCGGTCGACGATCTCGGTGGCGGTCGCTGGGTGATCGGGTTCGGCACGCCGGGACCCGATCTGGCGCTGGTGCACGCCGGCGCGCGGTTGTGGCTGACCTCGGATCCGTCGGCGCACAGCCGCGCCGAGAAGCTGGCGGCGACGGTGCCGGCCGGACGCATCGCGGTGGCGCTCGAGGTCCGCGGCGCCGACGGTGCGCCGCTGGTCGTCCGCGCGTACGCCGATGGCGCCGTGGTCGAGCGCGCGTCGGCGGCCATGCTGGCGCCGGCCCGCGGCGCTGGCATCGACGAGCCGCTGGTGCGCGACAAGCTGGGCGCGCTCGGCGGCACTCGCTACCAGCTGACGGCGCTCGACGCCGCCGGCCTCGCGCCCGGCCTGCACCTCCCGGTGTCAGCGCTGAAGGCGGTGCGCCGCGCGCTGGTCGAGGCGCTCGACGCGACGCTCGATGCCGCCGAGCACCGCCGCCGGCCGATCGCTCCCGCGCCGGTCGTCGACGCGGTCCGGACGGCGGCCTGGTCCTTTCCGGTCGTCCTGAGCGAGGCCCCTCGGGGGCCGAGTCGAAGGACAGCCGACGCCCCGCTCGTCGTGCCCCTGTGCCGGACCGACGCCCAGCTCGACGCCGTGCTCGCCGCTGGCGCCGCCGAGGTCGAGCTCGACTGGATGGAGCTGGTCGGGCTCGCGCGGGCCGTCAGCCGCGCGCGCGCCGCCGGCGTCACGGTCGTCGTCGCCACGCCGCGGGTGCAGAAACCGGGGGAGGACAAGATCGCCGCCCATCTGCTCCGCCTCGAACCCGACGCCATCCTGGTCCGCAGCTGGGCCGCGCTGGTCCAGCTCGCGACCTCGGGCGTGCGCCTGCATGGCGACTTCTCGCTCAACATCACCAACTCGATCACCGCTGGCTTCGTCCTCGCCCAGGGCCTGACCACCGCCACCGTCGCTCACGACCTCGACCACCCCCAGCTCACCGCGTTGCTGGCGGCGGCGCCGGGCGGTCAACTGGCGGTCACCGTCCACCATCACATCCCGACCTTCCACACCGAGCACTGCGTCTACGCTCACCTGCTCTCGGACGGTCGCGACTTTCGCACCTGCGGCCGACCCTGCGAGCATCATCAGGTCTCGCTGCGCGACCGTACCCGAGCCGTCCACCCGGTCGTGGTCGACGTCGGCTGCCGCAACACGGTGTTCAATGCCCAGGCCCAGAGCGCCGCCGCGCTGGTCCCCGAGTTGCTGGCCGCCGGGGTGCGGCGGCTGCGGGTCGAGCTGGTGCGCGAGAGCGGCGCCGAGGCCGCGGCGCTGTGGCAGGCCTACGCCGCGCTCGCCGCCGGTGATCTCACGCCCGCCGAGGTCGTGCGCGCCGCCCGCGCCCACGAACAGTTTGGCGTCACGCGCGGGACGATGAGAACGCTGCCGGTGCTGCTCTGACCGGGTCCAGCGGCGGGGTGTAACGAGCCGCGGGCGGCAGCATGGACTGGATCCGGTGGCAGTAGGCGGTGCCCACCCGCATGCCGGCGAGCCCGGGCAGCGCCTCGAGCTTGTCGTCGAGCTCACCGAAGGCCTCGAACAGCCGCGGGCCGGGGAAGATGTGGGCCAGGAACCCGGCCTGCTCCGCCGGCGACTTCACGCCCGAGCCGACCGGGTTGAAGTTGCGCTCGAAGATGAAGCGGACCAGCCGCTGCCCGCCCGTGAAGTCGGTGAGCCGCTCGCGCGCCGAGATGTAGTAGTACGCGAAGTGGCGACGCTCTTGCTTGGCGATGCGGCGGAACAGCTCGGCGAGCACCGGGTTGCGCGTGGTGCGGGCGATCTCCTCGTAGCCTTGTGCGGTCAACATCTCCTGGGCCGCGCCCCAGCTCATCCACAGCGCGAGGAACGCCTTCGGCATCGTCTTCGCCATGGTCACCTGGGCCAGGTCCTCGAGCCGGGCGCGCAGCCGCGCTCGCGCTCGCAGCCCGGTGGCCCGCGTCGACGCCGGCTGGGTGGTGGCGCCGCACTCCCGCAAGAGGCGCGAGATCGCGTGCGAGTGGAAGTACTCCTCGTAGTTCCACATGGTCAGGAACGAGAGCAGGTCGGGGTCGCGGGCGACCTCGAGCTTGGCGACCTCGAGCATGTAGAAGACGCTCTGACTCTCGACATCGGCGAAGTACTGGAGCATCTCGGTTTCGCGGCCGGTGAGCCCGGCGGCGCGAGCCTGCGCCCAGTCGAGGTCCTCGAACTCGATCTTGTGAGAGGCGGCGAGCTGTTGCTGGATATCGGGCACGGCGGGATCCCCCGCCCCAGCCTACGTCGAGTCACCCGTGGCGGATCAACACCGCCGGTGCTTTTTTCCCGGCCGCGACCCGGGCTCGGCTGCGCATCGGGCGGGAGTTCAGGGCACCCCGATCGGGTAATCCAGGTTGCGTTCGCGTGGGCGCATCACCCTAGCCGGGTGATGGTGCTCCTCACGACCCCGTGCCACCATGCGTGCTGTCTGCGCGGTCGGTCCGACGTCGATACCGTTGACCGCCATCCTCGAAACGATGATACTGCGAAAATCGTGACACCCGAAGCCATCACCTCCGAGCAGCTCCTCACCTCCACCCAGGTCGGCAACCTCCTGCAGGTTAACCCGAGCTCGGTGAAGAAGTGGGTCAATGACGGTCACATTGTCGCGTTCCGGACCCCCGGCGGACACCGTCGCATCCGCGCCGCGGATCTGGTCGTGTTCCTCGATCATCACAAGATCCCGGTGCCGCGACCGCTGGCCAACGCCGCTCGACGGCGCGTCCTCGCGGTCGATGACGACACCATCCAGCTCAAGGCGATCGGGCGGGCCTTCAAGCGCTGGGTCGACAAGGTCGACCTGACCCTGTGCGACAACGGCATCGACGCGCTGGTCGAGATCGGGGCGTCGCGCCCGCACGCGCTCCTCATCGACGTCTACATGCCGGGCATCGATGGCATCGAAGTGTGCCGTCGCCTCAAGAGCAACCCGGCAACCAAGGACATCGCCGTCATCATCACCAGTGGCCGGATGACCGGCGAGCTCGAGCAGTCAGCACGTGCCGCCGGTGCGCGTCGGGTGCTGCGCAAGCCCGTCGACGTCGCCACGGTCCTCGAGGAGCTGGGGCTCAGTCCGCCCCAGCTGTCCCGCTAGGACCAGCAAAGGAGTCGATTGGGCACGTTCGATGGACCCGAGACGGAACCCGCGACGACCGAGTCGACCGCCGCCGAACCGGCGGCGCGACGAACCGCGGATGTCCTGGTCGACGTGCTCGAGGCGGCGGGCGTCGAGATCGTCTTCGGCCTGCCCGGCGGCCCCATCTCGCCGCTCCACGACGCCCTGATGGATCGGTCGCTGCGCGTGGTGACCACGCGCCACGAGAGCGGCGCGATGTTCGCCGCCGCGGGCTGGGCCCACACCACCGGCCGCCTCGGCGTCGCCGCCGTCACCTCGGGGCCCGGCGTGCTCAACGCGATGACCGGGCTGGCCTCGGCGCACTGCGACGGCCTGCCGGTGCTGCTGCTGGTCGGAGAGGTGCCGCGCCGGGTCCAGGGCAAGGGCGCCCTCCAGGACGGGTCGAGCCATGGCCTCAACGTCGTCGGCATGACCCACCACGTCACCAAGCTGTCCGCCGAGATGATCGACCCGGCGCAGGCCCCGCTGCTCCTCCACCGCGCGATCACCACGGCGCTGTCCGGCCGCCGCGGCCCGGTCGTCCTCACGCTGCCGCTCGATGTCGCGATGGCGGCCCAGGTCGCGACCCGCATCACCGCCGAGCTGTCCCTCGAGTTCACGGTCGCCGCTCGCGCTCTCGACGATATCGCGGCGCTGCTCGCGGTCGCCGGCCGGCCCCTGATCCTGGCCGGCGCCGGGGTGCGCGGCGGCAACGCCCCGGCGATGCTGCGCGCGGTGGCCGACCGCTACCAGTGCCCGGTCGCGACCACGCCCAAGGGCAAGGGCGTCTTCCCCGAAGATCACCCGCGGGCGCTCGGCGTGTTCGGGCTCGGCGGACACGCGTCGGCGCGCGACTACGTCGAAGGTGGCCTCGACATGCTGATCGCGGTCGGCACCAGCCTCGGCGATCTGGCCACCGATGGCTGGACCCCCTTGCTCAAGCCGCGCCGCGCCCTGGTGCACGTCGACATCGACGCCCGTCAGATCGGGCGCAGCTACGCGCCGACCCACGCCCTGGTGGCGCCGGCGGCCGCCTTCCTCGGTGGTCTGGCCGAGCGCTCGCCGCGCGTGGTGCCGCGGCCGCCGGCCGGGGTGGTCCGCTTCGAGATGGCCTCGAGCGACCCCGACCTGCTCGCCCCGCAGGACGCCATCGCCGAGATCCAGTCCATCCTGCCCCGCGACACGATCTACACCGTCGATTCCGGCGAGCACTTCCTGTTCGCCACCCACTTCCTCGAGATCACCGACCCCGACGCCTTCGTCGTCATGACCGGGCTGGGCTCGATGGGCCAGAGCATCGGTGGTGCGATCGGCGCCAAGCTCGCGCGCCCCGGGCGGACGGTGGCCGCGATCTGCGGCGACGGCTGCTTCGCGATGAACGGCTTCGAGGTCGCGACCGCCGCCGCCGAGCGCCTGCCCATCGTGGTGTTCGTGTTCAACGACCGCCGGCTCGGCATGGTCGAGCTCGGTCACAAGGCGGTCTACGGCCGCCAGCCGAGCTACCCGATCACGATGGACGTCGGCGCCCTGGCCCACGGGCTGGGTGCCCAGTTCGTGCGCGCCACCCGGCCGGGTGACCTCACCGCCGCCGCCGCGCTGCTGCGCAACCCCACCGGCCCGGTGGTCGTCGACGTCCAGATCGACCCGGCGGTGAGGCTGCCGCGCAAGGACCGGATGGCCGAGCTCAAGGTGGCGGCCCGTCCGCTGCGGCTGGTGAACTGATGATGGCGGTCGGCATTCTCGGGATGGGAACGTTCCTGCCGCCGATCGTGCGCGGCAACGACTGGTGGCCGGCGGACGCCGTCATGCGGTGGCGGGATCAGATGGCGCACCGGGCGACGCGAACGGAGAACATCGACGCATCCACGCTCTCGCCAGGCACGCGACTCACGCTCGAGCTGATGGCCGAATTCGCCGGCGATCCGTTCCGCGGCGCGATCGAGCGCCGCGTGATGCCCGACGATATGACGTCCTCGCAGATGGAGGCCGCTGCGGCTCGGGATGCGCTGGCCCGCGCCGCGGTCGGCCCCGGAGACATCGACGTCATCCTGGCGCAGACTCCATGCCCCGAGTATCTCATGGTCAACCACGCCTGCGTGGCGCACCGCCTGCTCGGGTTGCCCCAGCGCTGCCTCGCGCTTTCCACGGAGGCGGCGTGCAACGCCTTCGCCCTCCACGCGACGCTGGCTCGTGCCCTGATCGCCAGCGGCACAGCGCGTCACGTCCTGTCGGTACACTCGTCCGCCATCACGCGCGTGCACGGCCCGGCCGAGCCCCACTCCGCGTGGTGGGGCGACGGCGCCGCCGCGGCCGTGTTCGGCAAGGTGCCCGACGGCAAGGGCTTGCTCGCGGCGGTACACCAGACCGACGGCAGCGTCTGCGACGCGCTGACGCTGGGCGTACCCGGCAAGCAATGGTGGGAGGACGGCGAGGTCACGACCCATGCCGTCAACCGCGACAGTACCCGCACGATGTTGCTCGGCATGGTCGATCGCGGTCGCGGCGCGATCGAAGCCGCGCTGCGCTGCGCTGACATGGAACCGGCGGAGGTCGACTTCTACGCCTCGCACCAGAGCACGCCGTGGCTGACCCGCGCCACCAAGGCGATCGCCGGCCTGGACCGAGCCTCGACGATCGTCACGTTCCCGCACCTCGGCAACATGAACAGCGTCAACGTCCCGTACATCCTGGCGCGCGCGGATCGAGAGGGGCTGCTGCACGACGGCTCCGTGGTCGCGACGTTCAGCGGCGGGCTCGGCGAGACGTGGTCGAGTCTTGTGATGCGCTGGGGTCGCTGAAGGCCCCCCCATCCATCCGGTAGAGCATCCAGGTGAAAGAGGTATCCTGCCGGTTCTTCGAGACGCTGCTGCGCGACCTTCAGGCGCGCGGCGTCGAACCCCGGCGCTTGACCGCAGGCACGACGTACGCGCCGTCGCAGCTGGCGCAGAAGGACGAGCGAGTCGAATGGTCGGCACTGGTCCGCATGATGGAGAATGGCGGCCGGATCTGGACCGACGCGCAGCTCATACGCCTGGGCGAACGCAGCACCGAGAGCCCGCTGGTGCAGTTCATCGGCGTCGTCGCGCGGATCCGCTTCTCGGTCGCCAGCTTCTACCAGTGGGTGGCCGCCCCCGACGGCGTCGCCCGACAGATGATCTCGTGCATCGCCGCGTCGTACAGTTTCGAAGGGCCGGGCCGCGTCGTCATCGAGTTGCGCATGCTCCCCGGCTACCCGCCATCCCGTGAGTTTTTCCTGATCACGCGGGGAACCTACGCTGCCATGCCGCGCATGATCGGCGCCAAGCTCGCGAGGGTGACCGCGACCGATCTGCCCGATGGAGTCAGCCTGTCGATCCGGTACGACGAGCCACGTGGTGCGCCAGACTGGATTCGCCGGGCCATCTCCTGGCCGTTCAACATGCGGCAGGCCGCCGACGAGCTCGCCGACGCCCACCGCAGCCTCGAGGCCCGCTACACCGAGCTCGACAGCGCGCGTTCGGCGGTCGAGCGGCAACGCGCCCTGCTCCAGACCGCGTACCTGCTCGGACAACGCGCCCTCGCCCAGCGCGACGTCGACGCCGCCGTTCACACCATCCTGAGCGGGCTGCTCGAGGACCGCCGGGTGGCGGGCGCGGAGCTGAGCTACGCCCCCGACGCGGCCGCCGTTGGCGGCGGTGCGTGCGGCGACCCCGACGCCGCGATCGCGACCGCCCTGACCTCGGGGCGCCGGGTCGACGGCCGGCTACGGATCTGGCCGAGCTCGAGCTCGGACCACGATCACGCCCGGGCGCTGCTCGAGCTCGTCGCGCCCACCATCGCGCTGGCGATCGACAATGCGCTCGCTTACCGCGAGCTCGCCGACCATCAGCACAGCCTCGAACGCCGGGTCGCGGATCGCACGCACGACCTCAGCGACACCCGGGACCAGCTCGCCGCGACGGTGACGCGCCTCGAGGAGGTGCAGGCGAGCCGGGAGCGCCTGTTCCAGAACATCAGCCACGAGTTCCGCACCCCGCTGGCGTTGATCCTGCTTTCGGTCGACGCCTTGCTCGGCGAGGCGCGCGCTCGCGACGACCAGCCCAGCGTCGCGCACCTGGGGACCGTGACCGCCGGCGCCCGCAAGCTGGTCCGCATGGTCGACGAGTTGCTCTTGCTCGCCGCCGGGCGCGAGCGCGAGCTGACGCTGCACCCGGAGCCCGTCGACCTGGGGGCGGCGATCGCCTCCGCCGCCGCCGGCTGGCGACTCGCCGCCCACGCCGCCGGACTGAGCCTCGACGTCGAGTGTCCATCGGCGAGCGCCGCGCTGGTCGACCCGATCGCCCTCGAGCGCGTGCTGGCCAACCTGCTCTCGAACGCCGTGAAGTTCACTCCGCCCGGCGGCCGGGTCACGCTCACCGTCACCGGAGGCGGAGCGCCACCGCGACCGTTCCAGATCGCCGTCGCCGACACCGGCATCGGGATCGACGACGATCTGCGCCTCCGCCTGTTCGGCCGCTTCGAGCAGGGCACGGGTGGCATCGCCAGCCGCGGCGGCTCCGGCATCGGGCTCTCGCTGGTGCGCGAGCTGGTGCATGCCCAGGGCGGCGACGTCGAGTGCCTGCCCAACCCCGGCGGCGGCACGGTGTTCCGCTTCTCGGTGCCTTCGACTGCCGCGGCACCCATGACCAACCCGCCGGCGCCGCGCCTGACGCCCAGCGACTTCGGCGTTGCGACGGTCGCCAGCTCGGTGCTGCACCGACTCGACCCACCCAGCACCAGCCTGGGCACCGTGCTGCTCGCCGAGGACGACCTGGCGCTGGCCAGCGCGATCGCGCGCCTGCTCGCCGGTGATCACACCATCCTCGTCGCCCACGACGGCGCCACCGCGATGGCCCTGGCCGAGCAGCATCACCCCGACCTCCTGATCACCGACGTCCAGATGCCGGGCATGGATGGCTTCGAGCTCACCCGCCGCTTCCGCGCCATCCCCGGCGTGCCGCCGGCCCCGGTCCTGGTCCTGACCTCGCGCGCTGGCCTCGACGATCGCCTGACCGGGTTCGGCCTCGGCGCGGTCGACTACCTGACCAAGCCGTTCGATCCGGTCGAGCTGCGGGCCCGGGTCCGCGCCCAGCTCGCCCACCGCGCGCTCACGCGGCAGCTCTACGCCGCCGAGAGCCTGGCCTCGCTCGGCGCGCTGTCGGCCGGCCTCGCCCACGAGCTCCGCAACCCCGCCAATGGCATCGTCAACGCGGTGGCACCGCTGCGCGAGGCGCTGCCTCCCGAGCTCGCCGACCCCGATCATCCGGTGACCCAGCTCATCGACGTCATGGCCGAGTGCGCCGAGCAGGTCGGCTACCTGTCGCGCCAGCTGCTCGGCTTTCGCCGCACCGGCGAGCTCGAGCTTCGCCGGGTGCCGGTCGGCGACGTCATCGGCCGCGCCCTGGCCAACGCCTCGGCGGCGCTGTGCGGCGTCGAGCTGCGGACCCGCGCCACCTACACCGGCGCGATTCGTTGTGCGACACCGGTGCTGTCGCAGGTGCTGGTCAACCTGCTCGAGAACGCGGCTCACGCCGCCGGCCCCGGGGGATGGGTCGAGATCGCGACCACCCGACGTCCGGGCCGCGTGACCCTCGAGGTCACCGACAGCGGCCCGGGGGTGCCGCTCGCCCTCCGCGACCGGATCTTCGAGCCGTTCTTCACCACCAAGCCGCCCGGCCACGGCACCGGCCTCGGACTGTCGACTTCCCGTGACCTGGTCCATCGACATGGAGGTACACTCGAGGTTCGGGCCCGCGGCGAGCACACCGTGTTCGCCGTCGATCTCCCCGAGCCACCCGAGGTGAGCTGATGACGACCGGCCAACCCAGCGCTCCGGATGACGCCCGACCCTTGGTCCTCTACGTCGACGACGAGCGTCCCAACCGCGTGGTCTTCGAGCGGTCGTTCGCCGGCAAGTTCCGCGTCAGGACCGCCGCCGACGGCCGCGAGGCGCTCGACATCCTGGCCGCCGAGCCGGTGGCCGTCCTGCTCACCGATCAGCGCATGCCGCTGATGAGCGGTGACGAGCTGCTGCGCCGGGTCAAGAAGGATCACCCGGCGGTGGTCCGCGTGGTCATCACGGCGTACGCCGACGTCGAGCCCATCCTCGCCGCGATCAACGAGGGCCTGGTCGCTCGCTACATCGTGAAGCCATGGGACCGCGAGGAGCTCGATCAGCTGCTGCGGTGGGCGATCGCGGCCTGGCAGTTCTCCCGCGACTCGTCGGCGCTACAACACCGCCTGCTGGAGACCGAACGGCTGGCCACGCTGGGCAGCATCGTCGGCGCCGTGGTCCATGACCTCAACCAACCGGTCGTCAGCATGCTGATGAACTGCGACCGGCTGGCCGACCTGGCCCGCGCGGTGCCGCTGGTGGCGCGGCTCGCCGAGGGCGCGGCGCTGGCGCCGCGCGATCGCGAGCTGATCAACGACCTGGTCAGCGAACTGGCCGAGATCGTCGACGAGGTGGCTCACAGCGCCAACCACATGCGCGGCATGACCGCCGACCTGCATCAGTTCCTGCGCGGCGGCCAGCGCCAGGCCGGCACCAGCGAACCGGTGCCGGTGATCCGCCACGCGCTCGGCGTGTGTCAGGACGTGGCGGTGCGCGCGCGCAGCTTCCTGCGCTACGACGGGCCCGACACGTTGCCGGTGGTGCGCATGAGCACGACCGAGCTCACCCAGGTGTTGATCAACGTGGTCACCAACGCGGCCCAGGCGGTGGGCGAGCGGGTCACCGGCGACGGCGGCGTCGTGGTCTCGGCGACCGTCGACGCCAACGCCAACGCGGTGCGCTTCGAGGTCCGCGACAACGGCGGCGGCATCACGCCCGAGGTGCTGCAGCGCATCGGCACGCCGTTCTTCACCACCAAGCGTCAGGGCACCGGGCTGGGGGTGGCGCAGTGCCAGCGGATCGTCGGCAAGTCGGGTGGCGCGTTTCGGATTGCGAGTGAGGTGGGACAGGGGACGACGGTGACGTTCACGATACCGGTCCGCCCGGACGCGTAGGCGCAGCCGCAACCGCAACCGCAGCCGCAGCCGCAGCCGCAGCCGCAGCCGCAGCCGCAGCCGCAGCCGCAGCCGCAGCCGCAGCCGCAGCCGCAGAGAGGCGAGAATGGAGGCTGCCCGTGGCGGTCGTGGCGTGGAGGGCGCCCGACGCGCCGCTCGCGCAGCGGATCGTGCCAGGCGCGCGGACGGGTGGTGGTGGCGCGGACGGACCGCCGCCGAGGCGAGGCGTGGGGCGGCGCGGGAGGGTGGTGGGGCGCCAGGCACGATCCGTGCGCGCGCTGGCGCGTTCGGGCGAGCCCTCCACGCCACGACCGCCCGGGCCGGGGTGCGAGGGGGCAGATCCTTCACCAACCACCTGAGGTCCAGCGATGCTCGATGCTTATTCCGTGACGCTCCAGATGATCGCAACGCTCCGTCCGATCGTCCCCACCATCAGCAAACACGATCGCGATCTGGCCAGTCAGATCACCCGCGCCGCCAACAGCGTGCTGCTCAACGTCAACGAGGGGCGCAAGCGCACCAAGGGCGATCAGGCGCGGTTCTTCGCGTATGCGTCAGGCAGCAACAGCGAGGTCCGCGCTGCGCT
>CANKMW010000134.1 GCA_947483555.1 Myxococcales bacterium | reverse complement strand
GTCGCCCGCGCCCGCACCGCCGCCGACCAGGAGATCGCCAAGGCGCGCGCGGCGGCGATCGCCACCAGCGCGGCCGCCGACCAGGAGATCGCCAAGGCGCGCGCGGCGGCGATCGCCACCAGCGCGGCCGCCGACCAGGAGATCGCCAAGGCGCGCGCGGCGGCGATCGCCACCAGCGCGGCTGCCGATCAGCGGGTTGCCAAGGCCGAGGCCGGTGCCGCCGCCGCCACCAGCCAGGCCAAGGCCGACGTCGCGCGCGAGCGCCACGCCGCTGCGGCCGCCAGGACCGCCGCCGACCGGACGATGGCCATGGCGCAGGACCAGGTCGCGAAGGTCGAGGCCGACCGCAAGCGCGTCGAGGCCGAGGCCGGTCGTGCCGAGGCCGCGCGCCTCGAGGCCCGGTCCGCCGCCGCCCAGGCGGAGGCCCGCGAGCGCAGTGCACGAGACGCCGAGGTCCGCGCCGCCGCCGAACGCAAGGCCGCCGAGCAGGCGGTGAAGCAGGCCGAATCCGAGCGGGGCAGGGCGGGTTCCAGCGCCGACGCGATGCGGGCTCGCGCCGCTGCCGACGACAAGATCAAGGACGCCGAGGCGCGCCTGATCCGCGCCGAGCAGGCCCGGGTCACCGCCGAGCGCGCCCGGCAAGACGCCGAGCGCGCGGCCGCCGTCGCCCGCAAGGACGCGGCCACCGCCCAGGCTGCGGTCGCCGCGGCCGCCGCCGCGCGCACCCACGCAGACGCCGCGACGCGCGCAGCGGTGGCCAAGCGCGCCACGGCCGAGTCGCAGCGCGCCGCTGCCGAGTCGCAGCGCGCCGCTGCCGAGCAGCGCCGCGCCGACACCCTGGCCGCCGCCGAGCGCGCCGAGACCCGCCGGGCGCAGGCCGAGGACGCGGCTGCGGCTGCCGCCGAGCGCCGGCGCATCGAGGAGACGGCGATGGCGCAGGCCGCCGCGGCCCGCAAGTCCGAGGACGTCGCCACCGCCCGCGCCCGCGCCGCCCGGCAGGCGGAGGAGCAGGCCATGGGCGCCTCGCGCGCCGCGGAGCACGTGGCGCGCGACCGCAAGCGCGCCGCCGACGACGCCGAGGTCGACGCCCGCGCCACCGCGCGCCGCAAGGCGTCGGCCGCCGAGATCGCCGCGGCTCGTGCCGAGGCCGAGCGCCTGGCCGCCGATCGCGCCGCGGCGACCGCCGAGGTCGAACGACTCGAGCAGGCCGTCGCGAAGGCCCGCGCGGTGCGCTCGCGCGAGGAAGCGCTGCTCGCCGAGGTCAGGCGGGCTCGCGCCGCCGCCGAGCGCAAGACCGCCGCGGCTGTCGCACCCGCGCCCGTAGCCGTAGCCGCGCCCGTAGCCGTAGCCGCGCCCGTAGCCGTAGCCGTAGCCGCGCCCGTATCCGTAGCCGCGCCCGTATCCGTAGTCGCGCCCGTGGCCGCGAAGCCGGTCCCGAAGGCGCCGCTGGCCACGATCGCCGCGGTCCGATTCGCGCCCTCCGACACCGAGCACAGCGTCGTCATCGACCTCGAGGGGCCGGGCGCGAGCGCCGAGCTGGTGAAGACCGGCACCCGGAAGGCGGAGCTGGTCGTGCATGGAGCTTCGTTGCCGGCCCGCCTGGCGCGCACGCTCGACACCAGCCGCTTCGGTGGCCCGATTCGCGCCGTCTCGTCCTACCGTGACCCCAAGTCTGGTGACGTCCGGATCGTCGTCGACCTCACCGCCGAGGTCACGCCGCGGCTCGACACCTCAGGCGGCGATGTCCGGCTGACGTTCGCGACCACCGCCGTCGCCGCCAGCGCCAAGCTCCGCACCCAGAGCGTGCCGGGCCCCGTGGTGGGCGGCTTCGGTGCCACCTCGATGCCGGTGACCCAGACCTCGGTCGCGCAGCTCGGCAAGCGCAAGGTCTACCGCGGCACCACCATCGAGCTCGACTTCAAGGACGCCGACATCCACGACCTGCTGCGCACGCTCGCCGACGTCGGTCGCGTCAACATCGTCATCCCCGACGAGATCCGCGCCAACGTCACCGTCCGCATGAAGCGCGTGCCGTGGGATCAGGCGCTCGAGGTCATCCTGGCCTCGAAGGGCCTGTGGTACCGCAAGGAGGGCAACCTGTACCGGGTCGCGCCGCGCAAGCAGCTCGACGAGGAAGACGAGGCCGAGGCGTTGCGCCTCAAGGCGATGGTCGAGCTCGAGGCGCCCAAGCCGGAGGTCTACACCCTCAACTACACCGACGCCGCGAGCGCCAAGCCCACGCTCGAGCCGCTGCTGTCGCCCAAGGGCAAGATCGAGGTCGACGCCCGCACCAACTCGCTCATCGTCAATGACGTCGCCCGCAACCGACGCGAGATCATCGACCTGGCGGCGCGGCTCGACACCCAGACGCCACAGATCTCGATCGAAGCCCGCATCGTCGAGGCCCGCTCGAGCTTCGAGCGCCAGATCGGCATCCAGTGGGGTGGCCGGGCGCTGTCGGGCGCCGCCGGCGGCAACGCCACCGGCCTGATCTTTCCGTCGACGATCGGCCTGTCCGGCGGCGCCGGCGACGAGAGCAAGAACGAGAGTGGTGTCGCCGCGCCGGCCGACTTCGCGGTCAACCTCCCGGGTGGCAACAACGGCGTCATCGGCATGACGCTGGGCTCGGTGGGCGGCAACGTCAACATCAACCTCCGCCTGTCGGCGCTCGAGGAGAGCGGCACGGTGCGCATCATCTCGGCGCCCAAGGTCACGGTGCTCAACAACATCGAGGCCGAGATGAAGCAAGGCGTGAAGATCCCGATCTCGATCACCTCGGCCCAGGGCACCCAGACCCAGTTCGTGAACGCCCTGCTGTCGCTCCGGGTCACGCCCTACGTGTCGCAGCGCGACTGCGCCATCGTGATGGACGTCCAGGTCACCAAGGACGAGCCCGACTTCGTCAACACCGGCGCTCGCGGCGATCCGACCATCCTCAACAAGGAGGCCAAGACCCGCATGCTGGTCGCCGACGGCGAGACCTCGGTGATGGGCGGCATCTACACCCGCAACAGCGGCCTGTCCTACAGCAAGGTTCCGTTCTTCGGTGACCTGCCGGTGTTCGGCTGGCTGTTCAAGAGCCGTCGCGAGACCGATGACCGCGCCGAGCTGCTGATCTTCATCACGCCCAAGATCACCAACAAGGCGTCGCTGCGCTGTACCCCGTGAGCGCCGCGGTGGCGCGGCACGTCTTCCTGATCGGCTTTCCAGCCGCCGGCAAGACCACGATCGGCACTCGAGTCG
The DNA here is from genome assembly GCA_947483555.1 of Myxococcales bacterium. Taxonomy (GTDB): domain Bacteria; phylum Myxococcota_A; class Polyangia; order Haliangiales; family Haliangiaceae; genus UBA2376. The sequence goes on along the minus strand of CANKMW010000134.1, from coordinate 14,481 downwards.
CGGCCGAGCTCGGCCGCGGGTTCGTCGATCTGGACGACGCGATCGCGGCGCGCGCCGGGCGGCCGGCCGCCGCGCTGGTCGCCGCCGACGAAGCCGACTTCCGCCGCCGCGAGGCCGAGGCGCTCGACCTGGTCGCCGTTGCCACCACGCCACATGTCTACGCCACCGGCGGCGGAGCGGCGGCGTGGGGCGACAACCTGGCGCGGATGCGCGGCGCTGGCTTCGTGGTCACGCTCGCCGTCGAGCTCGAGGCGGCGCTGGCCCGCGCTGCGGCCGGCGGACCGCGTCCGCTGCTCGCCCAGCCGCGATCGGCGATCGAGGCGTTGTTCGCGAGCCGCGCCAACGCCTACCGGCGCGCCCACGCGGTCGTGGTCACCGATGACCGCGCCCCGGCGGCGGTCGCCGCCGACGTCGTGGCGCTGGTCCGCCGCGCCGAGGCGCTGCCCGGCGCCGCGGCCTGGGTCAGCCTCGGCGAGCGCAGCTATCCGATCGTCGTCGATGATGTGGCCCCTGCTGCCGCGCTGGCGCCGCACGTCCGTCCCGGCCGCGCCGCGCTGGTCGCCGACGCCAACCTGACGGCCTGGATCCCCACCTATCGCGACGCGCTGACCGCCGCCGGCGCCGATGTTCACGTCGAGGTCGTCGCCGCCGGGGAGGCCTCGAAGTCGCTCGCGACCTTCGGGCAGCTCGCCACCGCGCTCATCGCGGCTGGCGTCGATCGCTGGGGAACGATCTGGGCGCTGGGTGGCGGGGTGGTCGGCGATCTGGCCGGGTTCGTCGCCGCCACGCTGTTCCGCGGCATCGACGTCATCCATCTGCCGACCACGCTGGTGGCGATGACCGACTCGGCGATCGGCGGCAAGACCGCGATCGATCTACCGTCCGGCAAGAACCTGGTGGGAGCGTTTCACCAGCCCCGATTGGTCCACGCCCACACGCCGACCCTCGAGACCCTGCCGCCGCGCGAGCGCCGCGCTGGCTTCGGTGAGCTGTGGAAGTATGCGCTGCTCGACGGCGACCAGCTGTGGAGCGCGGTCCATGCCCTGGCGCCGTGGGCGGCGGGACCGGCGTTGCCGACGCCGGCCGAGGCGGTCGGGGTCATCGAGCGCGCGGCGGCCCTCAAGGCGGCGATCGTCAGCCGCGACGAGCGCGAACGTCGGGGCGAGCGCGCGCTGCTCAACCTCGGCCACACCATCGGCCACGCGATCGAGGCCGCCGCGGGCTGGACCCTCCTGCACGGCGAGTGCGTCGGCCTCGGACTGATCGCGATGGCGCGGGTCTCTCATCGGCTCGGGCTGGCGACCGCCGACCTCGAGGCGCAGGTGACCGATGGCCTCGCCGCGTCCGGCCTGCCCACCGACCTCGACCCCTGGCTGCGCCCCGAGGTCGTGGCCCGGGTGGCGGTAGACAAGAAGCGCCACGGCACCCACATTGGATTTGTGGCCTGCGCGCGCCCCGGCGACTGCCGCGTGGTCGACGTCGCGCCCGCGAACCTCGCCGATCTTTTGCGACCTTGAGAACTCCTTTGCTACGATCGCACTCGTCACGGTCACGGAGGCCCACCATGTCCCGTCCAACGTTCATCCAGACCCTGGCCCTGTCCGGCCTCGCCAGCCTCGCCGCCGCCTGCGTCGACGGCGCTGCCGACGCGCCGATGCGCATCCTCGGCAACGTCGTTCCCGAGGAGGGCTGCGCGGTCGACTCGTCGAGCAAGCTCTTCAACGATGACGGCATCATCGAGGCGAGCTCCACGATCGGCTACGTCTTCACGCCCTCGGTCATCAACGAGATCACGGTGGTCGACGGCGAACGGGTCGGTCCGAAGACCATCTACGTCACCCACGCCCGGGTCGAGATCGCGTTCTACGACGCCGCATTCTCCGCCGACGCCGCGCTGCTCACGTTCCAGACCCCGGTCGCTGGCGTGATCGATCCCGGCGGCGGCACCAGCGCCTTCTCGTTCGAGATCGTGCCCCAGGAGCTGCTGGCCGCGATCGGAGTGCAGCTCGGCCCGGTCGCGATTCCGGCACCACGAACCGTGCTCGACGTCCGGGTCCAGATGGTCGGCACCAAGGGCGGCGGCGAGGTCGAGTCGAACATCTTCCGCTATCCGGTCGAGGTGTGCGTCGGCTGCCTGCGGGTCGATCAGGGCGCCTGCGCCACGCTGCCGACAGACTTCTCGGCGGCCACCGGCGGAACCTGCAACCTGGTCCAGGATGGCGCGCTCGACTGCTGCGACAACTTCACGGTCTGCCCGGCGCGTACCACCAGCGGGACCTGAACCCGGGCCCGCGGCCGCGCGGCGCCGCCAGCGAAGTGATATAACGAAGTCCGCCGGGGGCCTTGGCCTTCGTGCGCGTCCTCACCGAGGTGCAATCTTGTTCGCCGAAACCCTCAAGAAGGTCTGCGACAACGTCGATGGCGGCCTCGGCGCCATCATCATGGGTCTCGACGGTATCCCCGTCGACACCTACACACGGCACGCCGACCGCGTCGACATCACGACGGTGGCGATGGAGTTCAGCTTCATCCTCACCCAGGTCCGCAAGGCGGCCGAGAGCCTCAAGATCGGCACCTTCGAGGAGATGACGGTCAAGGCCGAACGCCTGGTGCTGTGCACGCGCATGCTGTCGCCACAGTACTTCCTCGCCGTCGCGCTCCATCCCGATGGCAACTTCGGCAAGTGTCGCTACCTGATGCGGCTGGCGACGCCGGCGCTGACGGCGCAGCTCTAGGGGCGGCGGGTGACCGGGCCGGGCACCGTGCCGCGCATCCTGGTCGTGCACGGCCCCAACCTCAACCTGCTCGGGACCCGCGATCCCGCCGTGTACGGCACCACGACGCTGGCCGAGATCGACGCCGAGCTTGCGCGCTGCGCCGCGGCTCGCGGCGCCACCGTCACCTGCGTGCAATCGAACCTCGAGGGTGAGCTGGTCGATGCGATCCAGTCGGCGCGCGGCACCGCCGACGCGATCGTCATCAATCCTGGCGGCTACACCCACACCAGCGTGGCGATCCGCGATGCGATCGAAGCGGTGGCGTTGCCCGCCGTCGAGGTTCACCTGTCCAACCTGCACGCCCGCGAAGAATTCCGACGGGAATCGATCACGGCGGCGCGCTGCGTCGGACAAATCTGCGGCTTTGGTGCGCAAAGCTACTACCTGGGACTGGACGCCGCGCTGACGATTGTGGAAGGTAGGCGCCGCTAGCCACCGGGTGGCGCGCAGGATCGATCATGGCGAACGGACGCAAGAGTCAGAAGGTCGCGACCACGTCCTCGGCCGGCTCGTCGGGCGTCGAGGCCCGGGGCAGCGGGCGCAAGCGCTGGCCGGGTGAGGGCACCGACGACGCTGCCAGCGGCGGTGGCGCTGGCAGCGACGATCTGGTGTCGATCGTCCGCGGCCTGGCGCAAGCCGTGGCCGAGCACGACCTGTCGGAGCTCATCGTCGACACGCCCGAGGTCACCTTCACGCTGCGCCGTGGTGGCACCGGCCTCATCGGCGACGGCCGCCAGATGCCGGCTCACATGCACGCTCAGATGCCCGGCACGATGCCGATGCCGGCGATGGCGGCGCATCACATGCCCTCCGCGATGCCGGATCCGGGCCCGGATCCGCGCACCGGAGCCGCGATCGCGGCCGCCGCGGCGAGCTACCAGGCGGTCCCGGTCGACGACAAGTCGCACGTGGTGACGTCACCGTTCGTCGGCACCTTCTATCGCCGATCCAACCCGGACTCGCCGGAGTACGTGAAGCTCAACGACCGGGTGCGCAAGGGCCAGGTGCTGTGCATCGTCGAGGCGATGAAGCTGATGAACGAGATCGAGGCCGACATCGACGGCACGATCGTCGGCATCCTCGCCGAGGACAGCGCGCCGGTCGAGTACGGCCAGCAGCTGTTCAAGATCGCGCCGTAGCGACATGTTCCGCAAGGTCCTGGTCGCCAACCGCGGCGAGATCGCGCTTCGCATCATCCGCGCCGTGCGCGAGATGGGCCTCGAGTCGGTGGCGGTGTACTCGACCGCCGACGCCGACTCGCTGCACGTGAAGTTCGCCGATCAGGCGGTGTGCATCGGCCCGCCGCCGTCGCGGCAGAGCTATCTCAACATCCCGCAGCTCATCAGCGCCGCCGAGATCACCGGCTCCGACGCGATCCATCCCGGCTACGGCTTCCTCAGCGAGGACGCCGAGTTCGCCGAGGTCTGCAAGAAGTGCAAGCTGACCTGGATCGGCCCGCCGCCCGAGGCGATGCGCCTGATGGGCGACAAGATCTCGGCGCGGGCCGCGATGCAGAAGGCCGGGGTGCCGATCCTGCCCGGCAGCGGCACCATCAACACCGAGGACGAGCTGCGCGCGCACGCCGATCGCATCGGCCTCCCGGTCATCCTCAAGGCGGCGGCCGGCGGTGGCGGTCGCGGCATGAAGATCATCCACGACCGCGCGCGCCTCGGCAACGACTGGAACACCGGCAAGGCCGAGGCGCTGGCGGCGTTCGGCAACCCCGACATGTACATGGAGCGCTACTGCGAGCGGCCGCGCCACATCGAGATCCAGGTCATCGCCGATCGCCACGGCAACTACACCCACCTCGGTGAACGCGAGTGCTCGATCCAGCGCCGCCACCAGAAGGTGATCGAGGAAGCGCCGTCGCTGGCGCTGACCGACGAGGTGCGCGACGAGCTCACCACCGCGGCGGTGAACGCGATCTCGTCGATCGGCTACTACAACGTCGGGACGCTCGAGTTCCTGCTCGACGGCGACGGCCGCTTCTACTTCATGGAGATGAACACCCGGCTGCAGGTCGAGCACCCGGTGACCGAGCTGGTCACCGGCCTCGATCTGGTCCGCGAGCAGCTCCGCATCGCCGCCGGTGAGCCGCTGTCCTTCGACGTCGCCGCGGTGCGCAAGCCACGTGGTCATGCCATCGAGATGCGCATCAACGCCGAGGATCCCGACAGCTTCGCGCCGTGGCCGGGCCGCATCACGGCGCTGCACATGCCGGGTGGCCCCGGCGTGCGGGTCGACACCCACATCTACGAGGGCTACCGGGTGCCGCCCAACTACGACTCGATGATCGCCAAGGTCATCGTCCACGATCAGGACCGACCGAGCGCGATCCGCCGGGCGCGGCGCTGCCTGGACGAGATGGTGATCGAGGGCCCGCGTACCAACATCCCGTTCTTGCGCCGCCTGATGGACACCCCCGAGTTCCGGGCCGGCGACTTCGACACCGGTTTCGTGGCCCGCTTTCTCGCCCAGTCGCGGGGTTGAACGGCGCGCTGACCGCGGCGTGTGGGGTGGGTGTCTCCGATGTGGGCGCAAGGGGCGTAAAGTTACCGAATCATTGAAACTCCGTCTTGACCGAGGTGACGGCCAGCCCGTACGCTAGGTCTGTTGCGATTCGATGCCTTCTTCGCGGGCCCCGCCGGTTCGCCGGTGAGGGAGAGGTAGCGGCATGGCCTTCAATAAAGAGAAGGTCATGGACGCGGCCCGGAAGTTTGTCGACAAGGGTCAGCTCGACAAGGCGATCAAGGAGTACCTCCGGGTCGTCAAAGAGGATCCGGCTGACGTCCGGGTGTGGCTGAAGATCGGTGACCTCTACGCCCGCAAGGGTCAGAAGCAGGAAGCCACCGAGACCTACCTGAAGGTCGCCCGCTACTACCAGGACCAGGGCTTCTTCACCAAGGCCGTCGCGGTCTACAAGCAGATCCTCAAGCTGGATCCGCGGCTCGTCGAGGTCCACCTCAAGCTCGCCGAGCTGTACCGGCAGCTCGGGCTGATGTCGGACGCGATGCAGCACTTCGAGTCGGTGGCCGCGCATTTCCACCGCGAGGGCAAGACCAAGGAGGCGCTGGCCACCGTACGCCAGCTCGTCGATCTCGATCCGCAGAACGTCGCCACGCGCATCAAGCTCGCCGAGCTGTACTCGAAGGAGCAGATGACCGACGAGGCGGTCCTGGAGTTCACCCAGGTCTGCGAGCAACTCCGCCGCCAGAACCGGCAGGACGATTTCCTCAAGGTCGCCGAACGGCTCCTGTTTCACCGCCCCGAAAATCGGGATCTCAACCGCGAGCTGGCCGGGTTGTACCTGCGGCGCGGCGATCCGCGACGAGCGTTGCAGAAGCTCCAGACCTGCTTCAAGGCCGATCCCCGCGACGTCGAGACGCTGGCGCTGCTGGCGCAGGCGTTCCAGGCCCTCGACCAGAAGGGCAAGACCGTCTCGGTCCTCAAGGAGCTGGCCCGCGTCTTCGACGACAACAAGCAGCGGGTTCGTGCCGAGGAGGTCTATCGCAAGATCCTCGCCTTCTCGCCCGGCGATCCCGACGCCACCGCCTTCTTTGGCGGCGCGCCCGCAGCAGCGGCGGCGGCGGCGGCGCCGCCCGCCGTGGCGGCGGCCCCCGAGCCCGCCCGCAAGCTCAACTGGACCAGCGACGTGCCGGCGCTGCGCGCACCCGGCGATGCCCGCATGACCGGCGCGATGCCGCTGGTCGACGAGCGGTCGCTCGACGGCGACTTCGCGTTGCCCGACGATGACATCGAGGCGGAGCCCGGTGACTTCGTCGACGCCGACGACGACGGCGGCACCGGTCAGGGCCGCGGCGATGCCGACTTCGCGGCCGACTTCGACGAGAGCTCGTCGCACCGCCACGCCTCGGCGGCCGGCGAGGAGCACGCCGAGGAGATCGCCAAGATCCTCACCGAGACCGACGTCTACGTGAAGTACGGCCTCCATCAGAAGGCCATCGAACACCTGCGGCGGGTGTTCGCGCTCGATCCCGACAACCTCGAGGCCCGCGAGCGGCTCAAGGACGTGCTGCTGTCGCAGGGCCGCGAGCTCGAGGCCATCGTCGAGCTGCTGCGCCTCGCCGAGAACACCGCGCCGCACGACGCCGGTCGTGCCGAGGGCTACGTGCGCGAGGTGCTCGCCGTCGATGGCGCCAACCAGGCCGCGCTCGAGCTGACCCGCCGGTTCGGCCTCGACATCAGCCTGTCGCCCGACGTCGAGGTCATCGACGGTGGCAGCGATCTCATCATCGACCCCGACGAGCTGGCCTCGGGCGGCGTGGCCCCGGTCGAGGAAGACATCGACTTCGACGACATCGATTTTGGCGATCCGTCGCGGCCCCGGTTCGACAACATGCCGCGCGCCGAGTCATTCGACGGCATCGACCCGGCGATGTTCGACCGCGCCCAGTCGCGGCCCAGCTCGGCCGGCAGCGGCGGGCGCGCCGGCTCGCCGCGCGCGGTGGGCAGCGAGCACGACTTCGCCACCGGTGACGCCACCCGCCAGGTCGCGGCCGCCGAGGTCCAGGCGCTGGTGGCGCGCTCGACGCGCGACGGCGACGTCGCGATGGGCTCGCCGCCGCCGTTCCGGGCGCCGTCGCCGCACGGCAGACCGGTGGCGACCCAGAAGTCCGGCCACTCGCCTGACACCTGGCAGCAGCGGCGGCTGTCGGACGCGCTCGATGCCGAGCTCGACGACGCGCTCGCCGACGACATCGACGAGGGTGTCGCCGCCGAGCTGGCGGCGCGGGCCGGGTTCGACCAGCCCAGCTACGAGTCGACCACCGGCGACGCGATGCCGCCCGGCATCGACGAGGACGACGACGAGCTGCCCTTCGATCCGGCCGCCGCCCGCGCCTTCGACTCGGTCATGCGCGGTGGCCGTCGTGGTGACCCCGGCGAAGAGAGCACGTCGGGGCCAACCTTCGATCCCGGCGCCGCCGCCGAGTTCGACAATGAACGGGATGCCTACGTCGGACCGCACCGCGCCGCGCCGGCCGCCGCCGAGGTCGGCGCGCACGCGCTGCCGGCGGCCTCGTTCGAGAGCCACTATCCGGATCCGGCGGTCACCGGCTACACCACCGCCGAGGAGGAGGCGCCGGCCGACTACGTCGATCCGACCTACGACGCCAACGCGCAATACGCTGATGCCGGCTACGTCGATCCGTACGCGTACGATCACGGCGGCACGATCGATCAGGACGTCGAGGCGTTCGCGCCGACCGCGCATGCCAGCGCTGCACCTCGGACCCTCGAGGATGATCTCGACGATGCCGACTATTACATCAGCCACGGCATGTACGAGGAGGCCGAGGAGGTGCTGCGGGCCCTGCACGAGCGCCACCCCAGCCATCCCCTGGTGGCGGCGCGGCTCCGCGACCTCGAAGCCCTGATCGCGCATCAGGAGGCCGAGGCCGAGGTCGCGGTCGCGCCGGCTGCCGGTGGCACCGAGACCGTCGACGTCGGTGATCTCGAGGAGATCGATGCCGAGGAGGCCGATCCGGTCGACGACGACGACATGGCGGCGGCCTTCGACGAGGCGCAGCGGGTGATCGCCGGGCGCCACGACGATCCCGGCGTCCACAGCTCGCGGCCGTCGGTGGTGCTGGAGAAGCCGGTCGAGGACTCCGACGGTGACACCCACTTCGATCTCGGCCTCGCCTACAAGGAGATGGGGCTCTTCGACGAGGCCATCAAGGCGTTCGAGAAGGTCGCGCACTCGTCGCCGGGCCGCGAGGTCCAGAGCCGCATGATGGTTGGCCTGTGCCAGCGCGAGCAAGGCAACCTGTCCGAGGCGGTGCACCAGTTCAAGGCCGGGCTGCACGCCGGCTCGATCAACGATCGCGAGCGTCAGACCCTGCTCTACGAGATCGGCGCGACCTACGAGGCGCTCGGCGATCCGCGCGAGTCGGTCTACTACTTCGAGATGGTGGTCAAGCGCGACCCCGGCTTCCTCGACGCCATCGAGCGGCTGGCCCGGCTGCGGGGCGGTCGCGGCCGCCGCGGTGGCCTCGACGAGGCTGGCGATGCCATCGACAGCCTGCTCGCCGACGACGTGTAGCGAGCGCGCCGCCCGGGGCATCACATGGACGTGACCGTGCCGACCTCCGCGATCGCCGGCGACGCCGTCCTGCCGCCGCGCATCGTGCTCTACGACGGCGTGTGTGGCCTGTGCAGCCGCACCGTTCGCTGGCTGATGAAGCGCGACGGCGGCACGCTGTGGTACGCGCCGCTGCAGGGCGAGACCGCGGCCCGTCTGCGCGCCGAGCACCCCCGGATCCCGGTCCAGCTCGACTCGGTGGTGTTCGTCGAGGACGGCCGCGTGCACCTGCGCAGCAAGGTCTTCCTGTATGCGGCTCGCCACCTGCGCCGGCCGTGGCGGTGGGCGTACGCGCTGCGCTGGATGCCGGCGCTGATGCTCGATCCGATGTACTGGGTGGTGGCCAAGCTGCGCTATCGGCTGTTCGGCAAGTTCGACAGCTGCCAGCTGCCGACCAGCGACGAGCGCGCCAAGCTGTTGCCGTGATCGTCGACGAGGTCGCGCGCGGCATCGTGGCCGGATCGGCGCTGGTCGCGACGCCGCTGCTGTTGCGCGCCTGCGGCCGGGACGTCCGCGTGGTCTGCGTCGCGGTGGCAACCGGGGCGCTGGCCGGCGCCGCCTTGCTGGTGCCCGCCGGCGCCGCGGCAGGGCTGCTGGTGGCCCCGTACACGCTCGTGTGCTGGTGGCTGGCGGCGGTGGCGGCGGCAGGCGTCGTCGCGCGCGGCTGGCGGCCGGTGAGCGAGCTGGTCGGCGCGCTCGCGCTCGTCTACCTGGGCGGTGCGGCGCTGTGGCTGGCCAGCGCTCGCGTCGGCGTGGAGCTGCTCGGCTACCCGCCGCTGTGGGTGCTGCTCACGGCGGCGCATTTTCACGTCGCCGGCGCGTATCTGTGCGGCGTGGCGGCGCTGCACGCCCGCGGCGGCGGCGCGGTGGCGGCGGCGGTGGCGCTGGTGGTCGCGCTCGCGATCCCGCTCACCGCCGCCGGGATCCACGGTCCGCGCTGGCTGGAGACCGGCGCCGCGCTGGCCACCGCGGCGGGTGGCGTCGGCGTCGCGATGCTCTCGCTCCGCGCCGCCGTGCGCCCCGGTCGCCGCGCCGCGCGCTCGCTGCACGCGATCGCCGGCATCTCGTTGCTCGTCGCGATGGCGCTGGCCGCCACCTACGCGCTGCGCGCCTACGTCCCGACGTTCACCGTCGCCGGCCTCGATCCACTGTCGTCGATGGCGATCACCCACGGCGTCCTCGACGGCGCCGGCTTCGCGCTCGCCGCCCTGGCCGCGTTCGCGCTCGCCCCGCCGCGACCCGCGCCGCCGTTCGCGCCGCCGTTCTCGCACCTGTCGGCCGGCTGGCGGGTCGGCGCCGACTTCTTCGCCAGCCGCAGCCTCGAGCGCACGCCCCCGACGGCACCGCGGGGACTGGTCGACGACCTCGACGAGCTGGCCCACCCCGGGCTCGATCCGTCCGTGGTCGCGCCGGCGATCCGTGCCTTCTATGAACGCACCCACGATCATGCGCTGATCGTCCGGCCGCACTGGCGCGCCGGGTTCCGCACCGCCGCCCGCCTGTGGGCCCGCATCGCGCGTCGCCTCGGCCAGCTCGAGCTCCCGATCGACGCCGAGCGCGGTGACGAGGGCATCACCAGCCGCATCGTCGCGATCGACGCCGCCGCCGATGGCCGGCCGGCGCCGCGGGCGTGGATTCGCACCTTCGCCGACGGCCGCGCCATGTACGTGGCCGCCTACGCCACGCATGTGACCGCCGGCGTCGCGTACATGAACATCGCGTTTCCGCTGCCCGGCGGACACCTGGCCAGCATCCTCCGCCTCGATCCGCTCGCCGGGTCCGGCGGCGCCGTCGAGCTCTCGACGCGCACCGGCGGCGATGCTGGCATCTGGCTGTGCGTGCGCGGCTTCGGCCGCACCTGGCCGCTGCGCCTGCCGCTCGCCGAGACCATCCGGGTCTGGACCCGTGATGACGCGGCGGCACCGGCCGAGCTACGCGCGCTGGCGCCGGTCGCCGCCACGTCGATCGCGCGCCACGACCTCTGGCTGTGCGGTCTCCACTACCTCACCCTCGATTATGCGATGACGCCGCTGCCAGGATCAGCTGGCCAGCACTTCTTGCGCTCGCAGCACCGCGGCCGGCCGCTTCCTGACGCCGAGCTTCTGGTAGAGCCGGAACAGCCGGCTCTTGATCGTGCCGGTGCGGACCCCGAGCGTCTGGGCGATCTCGTCATTGGAGAGGCCCGCCCACAGGTGGGCGAGCAGGCGGGCGTCGGTGATCTGCAGGCCGAGCCCGCGCGCGAGCTGCTCGGCGATCTGCCGGCTGCCCGACCCCGAGGCGATGGCCAGCTCGATCAAGATCGTGCCCGGCCGGGCCAGGGCGCGGGCCCGGATCCGGACCGTGAGCTCGCCGTGGACCAGCCGCTCGAGGGCGTGGCCGTGACGCTCGACCTGGGCCCGGAGGCTCGGCAAGGTCACGGTCAACCACGGCGGCATGACGCCCAGCGGACTGTCCAGCATCGAGCGCGCGCTGGCGTTCATGTACATGGCCCGCGCCGAGGAGTCGGCGACCACGACCCCGACCTCGGCGCTCTCCAGCACCGACAGGAGGAGGTCCATGGTGGCGGCCGGACCCTCGGGCGCGCGGGTCCCCATGGTGGCGCGGTCAATCGAGACGGGGGGCAATGGTGGGAAGGCTTGCAGCATGGCTCACCTTTGTTCACGCGGCGTGCCGTGAAGTGAACCCTGGTTTCTCCGCCACTTGCGTGCGCCACGTGCTGTCCGGACCCGGACAGCTCCGCTCGCGGCGCGATCGGAGCCGATCAACCGGCGCGCGATCCTCCGAGAATCAGAGACAGGTTGGTGGCCGTGACCCGGTGCAGCACGGCGGTCAAGGAGCGCGGCGTGAACCCGTCGAAGGTCACCAGCAGCTCGTCCATTGGGCCGAGGTGCAGGCGGTCGGCGGTGACCTGGAGCCCGCCGATCCGCACGTCCTTCACCGTCATGTCGACCGCGCCGGCCTGGGCGGTCAGGTTGCCGGACCCTGGCTGGACCAGCGATCCACCGATGCGGAGGTCGACGATGCCGGGAGCGTCCTCGCCTCCGAACCGGATGGTACCGCCCGCGGTCTCCAGATTCCGCGGCGCCACCATGTGGAGGTTGACCCCGAGGTCGCCGAGCGTCAGCGACTGGAGCCGGCCGCGGTTGCCCTTGTCCCCGCCCTTGTCCTTGTCGGCGGAGGCGGCGCGGCGACCGGAGCTGCCCGGGATGCGGAAGTCGGCGAGCGAACGCAGCGGGATGCGATCGAACGCCGCGGTCGCGCTGGCGTCCTTGTCGAGCGCGAACGAGATGATCTCCTTCGAACCCAGCAGCGGCACGCCGTAGCCGACGCGGAACCGGCCGCCCTCGACCCCGATGTCGAGGAACGCGCCCTCGAGCCAGGTCAGGCCATCATCGAGCTTCTTGTAATCGAAGGCGCCGTCCTTGATCTCGACCTTCACGGTCTGGTCGAGCGTGCGCGAGCCGAGCACCGGCAGATCGAGCACCACCTTGATGGTGAAGCCGAACCCGCCGCCGATGGCATCGAGAAACCGCAACCGCTCCTGGCGCAGCGTCGGTGGCGAGTCGCCATCGGGCGGTGGCGCGGGCGGCGGCTCGGGCGTGCGTGTCGGGGGCGGGGTCGGCTCGCGCGCGGCGTCGGCGGCCGGCGGCGGCGCGTCGGGCTCGGGTGAGCGTCGCAGCGCCGCCAGGTCGGGGATGTGCAGGCGCACATCGGCGAGCGACGCATGCACCGCGACCAGCTCGACGCCGCCGGCCGCCGAGCGGGTGACCCGGACCCCATGCGGCAGCTCGACGCGCGCGACGTGGAGCTCGTAGCGGCCTTCCTTGTCGCGCAGCCAGAAGCGGCCGGCCGACGCCGTCTCGGTCGACCACTCGATCCCCTGCAACCGCCCGCACAGGCGCTCGAACGAGAGGTCGCCGGCACCGTACTCCACCGACCCGGCCTCGCCGCGCAGGCCCTCGATCTCGGCGCGCGGAAAATCGAGCCGGCGCGTCTCGCCGCCGAGCGTCAGGCCGAAGCCGTCGACGCGGATGTTGCCCTGGGCGTGGTGCTCGCTCACGAGCCGCCATCGTAACGTGCGTGACGTGGGCCACCTCACGGTCCAGCGTGACAATCGGACGTCACGCTTGGCGCTTGTCCTGCCGCGGTCCTGGTGTACAAACGCCGGCCATGCGTACTCGCCTCGCCACGCTCCTCGCCGCCACGCTCACCCTCGCCGCCACGCTCACCCTCGCCGCCTGCGGCGGGGACGATGGCGGCGGTGGCACCGTCGACGCCCCCCGCGCCGATGCCCCGCTGGCCGACGCCGCCGAGACCGACGCTGCCAGCATCGATGCGCCCGCGATCGACGCCGCGGTCGACGCCGCCGCCGACGCGCGCACCGACGCGCCCGCCGACGCGATGCCGACCTCGTCGGAGTTCATCGGCTTCGCACGCGCGACCGCGGACGGCACCGGGTTGACCCTGCCGATCGCGGGCGCCACCATCACGTACCTCAGGCCGCTGGTCGGCAACGACGTGGCCGGATTCACGATCCAGGCCCAGCAGGCGGGTCCGGCGCTGTTCATCGCGGTCGACCCCTCGACGCTGACCCCGGCCGGGGCGGTCGGCGACGTCGTCAGCTTCACGATCACGGCCATGGCGACCTCGTTCGGAGGCCGCCAGGCCACCGCGATCAGCAACTACACGCGGACCACGCCCGGCACCAGCATCGAGCCGCTGGTCCAGAACCTGACCGCGGTGGCCGACGTCGTCACGGCGGTCGACATGTACGAGTCCGAGGTGGTCGACGCCACCGCGACCATCGCCGGCGCCTTCGTGACCGCCGGCACCGGCTTCAACAAGGCCCCCATCAACACCACCGGTCTCACCGGCAACACCGGCTACCTGGTCCGCCTTCCGACGACGCTGCGCGACACCCTGGACCCGGTCGCCGGCTGCCAGTTCACGCTCAACAACACGCCGGTGGTCCGCAACGGCAACGAGGCGCAGCTGTCCGCGTACATCGCTGGCGAGATCAGCACGCTGACCAACTGTCCCAGCCCCACGGTCGTGAGCGCCGTTGCGCTCTCGGCGACGTCGACTCGCGTCACGTTCTCGCGCAACGTCCTTTCCACTAGCGTGATGGCTGATGCATCTCAGTTCACGTTCAACAACGGCCTGACCGCGACCGGCCCGGCCCCGGTCGTCAGCGGACGGACTGTTACCCTGAACACCACGACGCAGAGCAATGTCACCGGCTACACGGTCACCGTCGCCAACACCGTGGCGGATCTGCAGGGGGGCACGTTGGGCTCGCCCAACTCGGCCATGTTCGCCGGATTCGTCACGCCTGCCGTTGTTCGCATCAACGAGGTCAACGCCAACATCACCACCCCAGCCAACTGCGATCTGATCGAGTTGCGAGTGATCTCCGGCGGCGCGATGACGGGCTACAAGCTCCAGGAGCGCGTAGGTGTCGTAATTCCCAACGTCCTGCCGCTCAAATGCGCAAGTGCGGCGAAGGAGGCGGACGCTGGTTGTCATGAGTGGGTTGGGTCGGTGGCGCGAGCATAACACCGACGAGGACGGCGGGATCGTGTGGGTTCGTGGGCGGGT
>CANKMW010000133.1 GCA_947483555.1 Myxococcales bacterium | reverse complement strand
CCCGCCACCCGTCACCCGTCACGGCCCCCGTCACCCGTCACCCGTCACCCGCCCCCGTCACCCGTCACCCGCTCCCCGCTCCCCGTCCCCCGTCACCCGATCCCCGCCACCGCCAGCCCCGCACACACCACCGGCGTGATCACCTCGAGCGCACTGCCGGCTCGCTCCGGCACCACGTCGCGCAGCCTCCTGCCGATCAGATTCCCGACCAGGACCGACGCCGCCAGCGCCGCCACCAGCGGCAGGTACGCGGCGTGCCACAGCCCGACCGCGCCGTAGCCGCCGATCCGCACCGTGTGCATCGCGGTCGCGCCCACGCCGGTCACCGCCAGGTAGCGCTGGCCGCTGAGCCCGCTCGACAGCATCATCGGTCCCAGCATCGCCGCGGCGCCGCCGGCGGTCGCCGCGAAGAACCCGACCACCGCGGCGGCCGGCGTCAAGCTCGCGCCCGGCAAGGTCCAGCGCACCCCGCTCACCGCCCGCGCCAGCGCCGCCAGCGCCGCCACCACCATCACGACGCGGATCACGTTGTCCGACAGCCCACCGGCCAGCCACGCCCCGACCAGGGTGCCGGGTACCAGGCCGATCAGGAGCCGCCGCACCACCGGGCGGTCGACGTCGACCCGGTACAGCCACACCCGGTGCAGGTTGCCGACCAGCAGCGCCGCCGCGCTCACGACCAGCGCCGCCTTCGGTCCCATCACCAGCGACAGCACGAACACCATCAGCAACCCACCGCCCATGCCCGACACCGTGGTGAGGGCGCCGGCACCGAGCCCGAGCGCCGCGATCCAGATCAGGTCGGTCATCGCGTTCATGGCTCCACGATGCGGCCTGGCCGCTCATCTGGATAATGGAATGATTTGATGGAAACCATTCGTTTCTATTATGATGCCCTCGATGCTCGACGAGCTGCGCTACCTGGTCCTGATCGCCGACGCCGGCACCTTCACGGCCGCCGCGCGCCGGGCCCACCTGTCGCAGCCGGCGCTGTCGGCGGCGGTCCATCGCCTCGAGGACGCCATGAGCGCGCGGCTGTTCCACCGCGGTGCCGGCGGCGCGACGCTGACCGCCGCCGGGGCGGCGCTCCTGCCGCGGGCCCGCGCCGCGCTCGCCGCGGTCGAGGACGGACGGCGGGCGGTCGCCGAGATCGAGGCCGGCGACACCGGCCTGGTCCGGCTCGGCGCCGGGGCCACCGCATGCACGTACTTGCTGCCGCCGATCCTGGCCGCCTACCGCAAGCGCTGGCCGGGCGTGATGATGCGGGTCCGCGAGGCCTTCAACGACGAGCTCGAGGCGATGATCGAGTCCGGCGATATCGACGTCGCGATCGTCACCGCGCCCGCGCGGCGGTCGGCGAAACGCCCCGCGCATCCCGAGCGCCGCGCCGACGGGTTCGACTGGTGGCGTGACGACGAGCTGATCGTGGTCGGCGCGCCCACCGTCAACCCACGCACCGCCGGCTGGGTCACGTTCGGTGAGGGCTCGCCGACGCGAACCCTGCTGCTGGCCCGCAACCCGGGCGCCCAGATCGTGATGGAGCTGGGGTCGATCGCCGCGGTCAAGGGCCACGTCCGCGCCGGCATCGGACTGGCGCTGGTCAGCCGCACCGCCGTCACCGCCGACCTCGCGCGCGGTGCGCTGGTCGAGATCGACCTGCCGTGGTCGCCGGTTGGCCGCCGCCTCGCGCTGCGCCACCGCGGCGTCGACCGCTTGCCGCCGGCGGCGGCGCGGCTCCGCGATCTCCTACTCGATCGCTTGCCCTGACCAGACTTCCCGGGTAACAGGACCCCAGGATGATCCCGACCCGCGTGTACCACTACCGGGACCCAGCGGCGGTCATCCTCGGCCTCAAGGAGCTGCGCAAGAAGGGGCTCACCCCGCGCGGCATCCTGTTCGTGGCCCTCGATCCACGCGGCGAGACGTACATCGCCGTGCCCGAAGATCTCGATGCGGTCGCCAACGTCCGCGTCGGCGACAAGCTGTCGCTCGAGTGCCCGTGGCAAGGCCGCTACTTCCATCTCGACGCCGTCCACCGCCTGCCCGGTGACACCGTGTTGTGGAACGGCGATCGCCGGCTCGGCGACACCGGCAGCGCGCCCGAGGTGGCATGCGCGATCTCGGAGTGGCTCAAGGGTTCGAGCGCCAAGAACGTCTTTCTCGGCTGCACGCCGCATCAGCCCGGCTCGTGGTGGACGGTCGATCATCGCTCGCCGGTCGTCGATCTGCACTCCCGCGGCCTGGTCGACACCGTGGTCACGACCTCGGGGCTGCTGGCCCGCAAGTTCAACGAGGCCGGCCTGCACCATGTCGACTTCGCCACCCTCGCCGCCCACCAGGGGCCGCGCGAAGGCTGGCAGGAGGTGTTCCGCAGCGAGCTCGGCAACATCCTGCTCCTCGAGCGCCGCGTCCTCGGCTACCGGCTGGTGCTGACCTGCGAGCACGGGCTGATCGAGATCGACGTCAGCCACCTGCCGGATCTGGTCATCGAGACCGCGCGGGTGCCGATGGTGTCAGGCTTCGGCGTCGTCGGCCGCATCGACGGCGGCGCGTTCGCCGTCACCGCCGGCAAGGTCGAGCCGTGGGGACTGTCCGACGTCAGCCCGGCCATGCTCGTCGGCTCGCCCAACGAGACCATCCTCGATCTGCCGCGCACGCTCCGCGCCCACCCGGACGACGAATGAGCCGCTCGGGTTGATCGGGATCAGGGCGAGCCCTGCAGCATCGCCACCCACATCAGGCCGAGCCCGAGCAGCATCACGGCGGTGATCGGCCACAGCCCGATCACCGCGGCGAGGAAGCCGCGGGCATGGGGCCCGAGGTTCTCCTCGGCGGCGGCCAGCCGCTCGCGCAGCGGCACCGGCGGCCGGGCCACCACGATCCCGCCCTTCCGGACCACACGAGCCTGGGGAACGTAGGGCGGCATACCCTCAGTATTCGGCTACCCGTGGGCAGCGTCGAGCGCCAAATCGCGGTCGCGCCAGGCGGCGCGACCGGAGTCACGTTCGTGGTTCGGGTTTGGTCGGTCAGGGACAGGAAGGGCCGATGATGGCGCAGGTGACCGCCGTACAGCAGGCCGCCTGGGCGGGGATGCCGGGGTCACAGGCCTCGAAGCCGAGCCGCACGAAGCCGTCGCCGCAGAACGCCGCGCGGCACGCGATACAGGCGTCGGTGGTGACCATGTTCTGGTCGTCGCACTGTTCACCGCCGGTGGGGGTCGAGGCTGCGGGGTTGATGAAGCCGTCGCCGCACGACACCAGGCTGCAGTTGGCGTCGCACGCCGACGTCGAGACCCCGACGCCGCCGGGGTCACATGCCTCGATGGCCGTGTTGACGTAGTTGTCGCCGCACACCGGGGCCGTGCAGTTGTTGGAATCACAGGTCGCGGTGTCCACGCCCGCCGTCACCGGCTCGCACTCCTCGTTGGCGGCGCCGTTGATGAAGCCATCGCCGCACATGACGTCGCTGCAGTTGGCATCACAGACCGCGGTCGACACCCCGACCATGCCGGGATCGCAGTCCTCGCCGCTCTGCTCGACGCCGTCGCCGCAGTTGGGCAGCGTGCAGTTGTTGCGGCAGCCATCGCCGTTGACGCCGTTGCCGTCGTCGCACTGCTCGATCCCGCCGGCCAGCTCGCTGTCGGTGAAGCCGTCGCCGCAGCTCGACGGCCGGCACTGATCGGGCGGTTCGGCGGTCAGATCGCGGCTGACGCAGTTGTCGGCGTCGCTGCTGTTGCCGTCGTCGCAGGTGTCGGTGCGGGTCCCGACGGTGTCGTTGAAGCCGTCGCCGCAGACGTTGGACCGGCAGGTGGTCAGACAGTCGTCGGTGTTGACCGCGTTGTTCTCGTCGCATTGCTCGAACAGCGTCTGGACCACGAGGTCCCCGCAGGTGCCGAGCCGGGTGCAGGTCGTCGAGCAGCCGTTGCCGTCGGCGGTCGCGTTGCCGTCGTCGCAGTCCTCGACCAGCGCCTCGACGACGTTGTTGCCGCACACGTTGTTGCGCTGGCAGGTGGTGCTGCAGCCGTTGCCGTTGTCGGCGGTGTTGCCGTCGTCGCACTGCTCGAACAGCGATTGCACCAGGCCATCGCCGCAGCTCCCGCTGCGCAGGCAGATCGCCGAGCAGCCGTTGCCCTGGTCGCCGGCCACGCCGTCGTCGCAGTCCTCGGTCCCGACCCGACGGAAGCCGTCGTTGCAGATGTTGGTGAGGCAGGTGTTGAGGCAGCTGTCGGTGTTCAACCCGTTGCCGTCGTCGCACTGCTCGACCCCGGGCGTGGCCATGTCGACCACCGTGTCGCCGCACCGCGAGTTGCTGCAGTCGTTGCGGCAGTTGTCGTTGTCGTTGCTGTTGCCGTCGTCGCAGGCCTCGATCGGGGGCCCCATCAGATCGGTGACGCCGTCGCCGCAGCTGGCGATGATGCAGCTGTTGGGGCAGTGATCGTTGTTGTCGCTGTTGTTGTCGTCGCAGGTCTCGTTGGGGCCGATCACGTTGTCGGGACAGCCGGGGGCGTCGCAGTCGTTGCGACAGGCATCGGTGTTGACCATGTTGCCGTCGTCGCACTCCTCGCCGGCCAGCAGGTTGACGATGCCGTCGCGGCACAGCGGCAGCGAGCAGTCGATGTCGCAGCCCGCGCTCTGGGCGGCGTCGTCGCAGGCTTCGCCAGCGACCGAGTTGAAGAACCCGTCACCGCACACGGCATTGGTGCAGTTGGAGTCGCAGGTCGTGGTGTTCACGCCGACCGCGCCCGGATCGCACTGCTCGGGGAGCGTGGCGTTGGGGTTGACGAAGCCGTCGCCGCACACCGGCAGCGTGCAGTTGGCGTCGCAGCCGGCGACGTTGGCGCCGATCGCGCCCGGGTCGCAGGCCTCGTTGGCCAGCGGGTTGTGGAAGTTGTCGCCGCACACCGGCACCGTGCAGTCGGAGTCGCAGGTCGCGGTGTTGACGCCGATCGCGCCCGGGTCGCATTGCTCGGTGGCGGTGTTGATGAAGCCGTCGCCGCACACCGGCGCCGTGCAGTTGGCATCGCACAGCGACGTGTTGAGTCCGACCGTACCCGGATCGCAGGTCTCGCCGGCCGGACCGTTGACCAGGGTGTCGCCGCACACCGGCCGCGTGCAGTTGTTGTCGCAGGTCGCCGAGAAGCCGCCGACCGCACCGACATCGGCGGTGGCGTCGCATTGCTCGGCCACCGGGGTCGACAGCGGATTGTAGATGCCGTCGTTGCAGGCCGGCGCGGTGCAGTTGCGGTCGCAGGTGGCGGTGTTGACGCCCACCGCGCCCGGATCGCAGGTCTCGGCGGCCAGCGGGTTGACGCGGGTGTCACCGCAGAACGACACCTTGCAGTCGATACAGGTCGCGGTGTCGTTGGGGTTTCCCCCCGTCTCGCCGAGCCCGGGATCGCACTCCTCGCCCTCGGTCTGGTCGATGGTGCCGTTGCCGCAGCCCTCGCCGGACTGGCAGTCGGCGCTGCAGCCGTCGCCGTCGACCAGGTTGCCGTCGTCGCAGATCTCGAGGAACGGCGCGCCACGGTCGATGATGAAGTTGCCGCACCGTCCGTCCGACTGGCAGTTGGCGCTGCAGTTGGCGCCGCCGGTCTGATCGCCGTCGTCGCAGGTCTCCCGGCAACCCGGGTGCTGGACGTCGGCCTCGCCGCGACACTCGGCGTTGTCGATCACGTTCTTGATCAGGTGGCTGTCGGTGGTGCCGTTACCGCACAGCTCGGTCGAACCGCAGTCGGCGCGGCAGTCGTCGTCGCTGGCGGTGTTGCCGTCGTCGCAGGCCTCGACGGCGGGCGCGAGCAGATCCTGAAAGCCGTCGCCGCAGCTCGCCGGCCGACACTGGCCGGCGACGTCGACGCAGTCGTCGTTGTTGGCGCTGTTGCCGTCGTCGCAGGTATCGGTGCGCGCGCCCTGCGCGTCGAGCGCGCCGTCGCCGCACACGTTGATCGAGCAGTCGGACTTGCAGTCGTCCTCGTCGTCCTGGTTGCCGTCGTCGCAGGCCTCGCCGGCACCGGTGTTGCCGTCACCGCAACCGTCAGCGGTGCAGCCGAGACCATCGGCGGTGCAGACCGAGCCGGCGGGGCAGACCACACCGCCGGAG
Source organism: Myxococcales bacterium (assembly GCA_947483555.1). Taxonomy (GTDB): domain Bacteria; phylum Myxococcota_A; class Polyangia; order Haliangiales; family Haliangiaceae; genus UBA2376. Next base: position 11,631 of record CANKMW010000133.1, on the reverse strand, counting down.
CACTCGATGGTGTTGCTCTCGAAGCAGCCGGCCAGGGACAAGGCCCACAGCGCGGTGGCGGTCAGCGACAGATAGTGACGAAGGGACATGGCAGGCTCCTCGGGACGTCGAGCGAGTCGAAGTGGACGAGATCAGGGTGAGAAGGCGGGAAGGCCGGGGACCGGCCTAGAACCGCCCGGCCGCGGCGACGCCGGCGAGATCGCGACCGAACACCGGCGTGATGCTGATGCCCTCGCCACCCTGCTTCTCCAGCGGATCGATGCGGAACGTCTTGGGGCGGTTGAGCACCACCAGCACGACGCCGGCCGCGACCGTGAGGCCGCCGACCGTGTACATGGCTGCGGCCAGCGTCTGCTTGCTCTCGGCATCGGACTTGAGCGCGAACGTCGCCGGATCTGGGTCCGAACAACCGTGGGTCGGGTCGGCGTTGGCGCAATCCTCGATCGCCTGATCGTAGTCCGAGAAGCCACCCTTGGCCGAGGTGTGCAGGAGCGCGCCCACGCCGCCGAGCACCACGCCGGCGCCGAGCACCGAGTACGGGATCCACGACGGCATCTTGCGCTTCTCGCGGGTCAGCTCGGCATCGGTGAACAGCTTGAGCTCGAGCCGCGACGTCTCGCCGCCGCCGAGCTTGAGGTTGAGCTGGGTCGGCGAGTAGCCCTCGGCGCGCGCGGCGATCGAGTGCTCGCCGGCGCGGAGCAGCGCCGCGAACGTCCCCGGTCCCTGCAGGACCTCCTTGCCGTCGAGGATCAAGACCGCGCCCGGCTCGACCACCGTGTACTCGACCTTGACCAGCTGCTTCTCGACCAGCAGCTTGAAGTCCTTGGCGCGCGCGAACTTGTCGTCGCCGAGCGGCGCCGCACCGTGGACCAGCGACTTCTCGAGCGCCGCGTGCATCTCGACCGGTTGATCGAGGTTCACCAGCGCCAGCGCCAGGTTGTACGAGATGGCGGGGTGATCCCAGTGCGTGAGCGCCTCGCGGTACTTCTCGGCCGCTTTCGGAAACAGCGCGTCGCGCAGCATCCCGTTGGCCACGTTGAAGAGCGCCAGCGCCTTGCGCTGCTCCTCGGGCGAGACGCCCTTGGCCCACGGCCGCGAGTCGTCCTGCTGGGCGGTGGCCAGATCCTTGTCGGTGATCTGCTTCGGTGGCACCTGACCGTCGCCGGGCGGCTTGTCACCGGGTGGCGGCGGCGGCTCCGGCTGGGCGACGGCCGGCGCAGGCGCGAAGGTGAGGAGGGCGAAGGCCACGCCCGTGGCGATCGAAGCGATGGGACGCATGGAGTCTCCCGGTGAAGTCAGAGGCTCGCGACAGTCGAGCCGTTCAGGCGAATAGAGCGGTGATGGCTGGGAACGCTGGGAACTATCTGGGAGCTATTTCAGGGTCTCGATCATGGCGCCGATCTGCTCCTCCAGCTCCTGCACGCGCTTGCGCTCCTTCTCGAGCAGGCGCTCGGTCTCGCCCTTGGCCTTGGTGGCCTCGTCCTCGGCGACCTCGGCGATGCGCTTGGCCTGCACCGCGACCGCTTCGTTGCGCTCGGCGTCCTTCTGGGCGTCCTTGGCGTCCTGACGTGCCTTCTCCGACTCACCGAGCGCGACCTCGAGCTCGGCCTTCTTGCCGACCAGCTCGTCGTACGTCATCTCGAGCTGGATGCCGGCCTTGGTCGCCTCCTTGACGGCGGCGAGGCGAGCCTTCTCCTCCTCGAGGCGCTGGCGTTCCTTCTCCTCGGCCAGCGCCAGCGACTTGCGGGCGTCGGCCTCGGCGCCGCGCGCCACCTTGGCCTGCTCCTCGGCGAGGACGGCGTTCTTCTTGGCGACGATGGCGTTCTTGGCGGCCTTCTTCTCCGACTGCTTGATCGTGAGCAGCGCGAACGCGGCCGCGACCAGCATCAGGGTCAGGAAGGTGACCACGCCGATCGTGATGCCGCGCCGCCGGCGCTCGGCGGCGGTCGACGCGTTGATGACCTCGGACAGGAAGGCGCGCTGGGTCTCCGGCAGCGTGCCCTGATGACGGCGAGCCCAGCGGATCGCCTCGTCGGCGGTCTCGCCGCGCCACAACATGCCGGAGTCGCGGCCCTTGGCGTGCCATTGCTTGGACGCGACGCGGAGCTGCTCGATGAACTGCGAGTCCTCCTGGGTCTCGTCGAGCCAGCGCCGCAAGGTCGGCCAGCTGTGGATCAGCGACTCGTGGACGATCTCGACGGTCGATCCTTGCGCCGACCCGTCGGCGGCGGTCTGGCTGACCAGCAGGCGGGCGGTCACCAGGTGGTCGACCAGGCGCTGCACGTCGCCGGGCTGCGGCGACATCTCCTGCAGCTCGGCGAGCGAGACGATGGCGCGGGTCCGCTCGGGCGTGATCAGGCGCAGGCAGACCTGGCGGGCCAGCACCTGCGACGGCCCCGACAGCTCGGCGAGCACGCTATCGGCGTGGCTGGCCAGCGCGCCGCCGATGCCGCCCATCGCGTTGTAGGCGGCCTGGGTGAGCAGCTTGCGACCCGAGTCCTTGTTCTCCCACAGCTTGGTGGCGGCGAACTGCAACAGCGGCAGCGCGCCAGGCGTGGTCTCGAGGTGCGACAGCATCTCCTCGACCATCACCGGGTTCTCGAACTGGTAGCCGGCCATCTCGGCCGGCTGGACCAGCGCGTCGCGAAGGCCGTCGCGGTTGGGTGGGGTCAGGAAGAACAGGCCCTGCATCACCTCCGCCATCAGCTGGGGATCCTCGCCGACCCGGTCGAGGAAGTCCGATCGCAACGACAGCGCCACCCGCACCGGAGCCGCCGAATCGTCGGCGGCACCGGCGAGGCAGGCGGTGAACGCCGCCCGCTCGGCGGCGTCGGGCACCAGCGTGTACAGCTCCTCGAACTGATCGACGAACAGCATGATCTTGGTGTTGGAGCGCTTGGCGCGGCTGCGCAGCACCTGGCCCATGTGACCCGGCTCCTTGACCAGCCGCTTGGCGAGCGCCGCCTGCTCCTTGAGATCGTCGACCACGGTCTGCGATGTCGAGCCGACCATCGGCGTCATCATCGCGGCGACCGCGGCCAGCGGGCTGCGGCCGGGGCGGATGACCAGGGTCTCCCACTGCTCACCGGACGCCTTGAGCGCCGGCACCAGACCGGCACGGACGAACGACGACTTGCCGACGCCCGAGGGGCCGACCACGCCCATGACCGGGCGGTCGCGGATGCGATTGACGGCGGCGGCGATCTCGCGCGAACGGCCGAAGAAGCGGGCGGCGTCGCTCTCCTGGAACGACGACAGGCCGGCGTACGGGCTCTCGTCGACGGCCAGCTGCACGGTCGAGTAGCGGCCGGGCAGGAACGGCTCGAGCGCCCGCAGCAGCTCGCGGGCGTCCTTGTAGCGCAGCTCCTTGTCCTTCATCAGACAGCGATCGACGACGTCGCACAGGCTCTGCGGCACGTCGGAGACCGCCTCGCGCAGCTTGGGCATCGGCTTGTCGAGCATCGCGGTGACGACCAGCTGGTTGCCCTGCAGCGGCGCCAGCGGGTGCTTGCCGGCCAGCAGGCGGAACAGGATCACGCCGGTGGCCCAGATGTCGGTGCGATGATCGATCTCGACGCCGATCCCCCACTGCTCGGGGGACATGTACTTCATCGTCCCCATGATCACGCCCTGGCGCGTGAGGTTGGTGTTGCCATCGCCAAGCTCGGACGCCGTCGGCAGGCGGATCGCCCCACCCGACGCCGGCGTGCCGACCGGCTTGTCGGCCTGGTCACGCACCTTGGCGATGCCGAAGTCGAGCACCTTCACGGTGCCGCTGTCGGTGACGAAGATGTTGTCGGGCTTGAGGTCGCGGTGGACGATGCCCTGCTCGTGGGCAACGACCAGCGCCTTGACCACCGGCACCATCAGCTCGACGCAGCGCGCCGACGGCAACCGCTTGCCCCCCGACACCAGCTCCGTGAGGACGCTGCCCTGGAGGAACTCGAGCACCATGTACGGCTGGCCGCCGAACTCTCCGACCTCGAAGATGATGACGATGTTCTCGTGGCTGCACCGCGCCGTGGCCCGCGCCTCGACGATGAAGCGCTGGGTCAGCTCGGGGTGCGACGACTGCAAGATCTTGATCGCGACCTTGCGGCCGAGCTTGAGGTCACGGGCCAGGTAGACCGTGCCCATGCCGCCGGCGCCGATCTCGCGGATCAGCTCGTACTGGTTGATCGTCATGCCGGGCCGCGGCTGCTGGCCGGGGCCAAACATCTGCGTGACCTCGGAGACCTCGGAGCGGGGGCCAGTCGACAGCAGGCCCGACCCGCCGCCGGAGCCGGTCGCGGTTGGCGGCGGCTGGCTCGGCCGGGTGCCGCGGGCCACGATCGGCGCGGTGCCCGACGGCATCTCCTTGGACGGCAGCATCATCGTGCTGTCGACCTCGACCTTTGGCGGGGCCGGGGCCGCGGCCGGATTGCCGGTCCCCATGACGGTCTTGTCGGCGGGTTGACCGCGACTCCCGACGTTGATCTGACCGCCGACCTGGCCGGCGATCTGGCTGGCGGCACCCCCGCTGATGATGGCGGTCTTGTCGCTGGGAGCTGCCTTGCTTCCGCTGCTCTTTGGATCACTCATCGGGCACCAGGGGCTAGCCGCGCAGAGAAGACGTGCGCGCGCACGGCTCCCCCGGTCGGAACGGCAAAAAGTGTAACGTGTCCAGCCACGAAGATCCTGCGATTTGCCCCGATTGTGTGGTGATCAACGTGTGCGGCGTTACAGCCCGACGGGTAGCGCGTGGGCTGCCCCAACTGGATCCGGGCTAGAGTCGCCCGCGATGTCCTCGCGCGACGCCGTCCTGAGCCTGTCGAAGGGCTTCCGCTCCTCGTACCTCGATCACGACACCCTCACCGCTCAGCTCGAAGCCTGGCGCGACGCCTTCCCGGCGCTGGTTCGACTGGTTTCCATTGGCAAGACGCCCGAGGGGCGCGATCTGTGGCTGCTGACGCTCGGCGCCGACCCCGATCGGGTCCGCCCCACCGCCTGGATCGACGGCAACATGCACGCCTCGGAGCTCGCCGGCTCGAGCGTCGCGCTGGCGATCGCCGAGGACGTCTTGCGGGCCCACCTCGAGCCGGCCGCCCTCGACCTGCCGGCGCCGCTGCTCGAGCGGGTGCGCGCGGCGCGCTTCTTCGTGCTGCCGCGCATGAGCCCCGACGGCGCCGAGTGCGTGCTCAAGACCGGTCGCTACGTGCGCAGCGTGCCCCGCGACGAGCGCCAGGATCGCGGCGCGTCCCGCTGGCGCAGCGCCGACGTCGACGGCGACGGCCTGACCCTCGTCATGCGCCAGGTCGATCCGACCGGTGACTACGTCGCGAGCGCCGCCCATCCCGAGCTGCTGCTGGCCCGCGAGCTCGACGACGCCGGCCCGTTCTATCGCGTCCACCCCGAGGGCACGATCGATGCCTGGGACGGCTTCACCATCCCGGTGCCGTCGTTCGTGGGTGACAACCCGGTCGACCTCAATCGCAACTTCCCGTGGTCGTGGACGCCGACCCACGAGCAGATCGGGGCCGGCGCCTTCCCGGCCAGCGAGCCCGAGTCGCGGGCCGTGGTCGAGTGGGCGATCGCCCATCCCGAGATCTACGCCTGGCTCAACCTGCACTGCTTCGGCGGGGTCTTCATCCGCCCGCTCGGCCACGGGCCTGACAGCAAGATGGATCAGGACGACCTCGGGCTGTGGAAGCAGATCGAGCGCTGGGCCGAGGCCGACACCGGCTACCCGATGGTGTCGGGGTACGAGGAGTTCCTGTACGCACCCGATCAGCCCCTGCACGGTGACCTCACCGACTTCGCGTACCACCAGCGCGGCACGATCGCCTACGTCGTCGAGCTGTGGGACCTCTTCAAGCGGCTCGGTCTGCCGCGGCCCAAGAAGTTCGTCGACTACTACATGAACCTCAGCCGCGGCGATCTCGAGAAGCTGGCGGCGTGGGACCGCGATCACAACCACAGCCGCATCGTGCGGCCGTGGCGCACCGCCCAGCATCCGCAGCTCGGCGAGGTCGAGGTCGGCGGCGTCGACCCGCGCTTCGGGCTGTGGAACCCGCCGTTCGAGCTGCTCGCGGAGGTCTGTGCGGCCCAGAGCCGCTGTTTCCTGCGCGTCGCCGCCCTGGCCCCGCAGGTCAACGTCCGCACGGCCCGCGCGGTGCCGCTCGGCGATGGCCTGACGCGGATCGAGCTGGTGGTCGACAACACCGGCTACCTGCCGACCTACGTCCTGGCATCGGCGAAGAAGCTGGAGTGGAACGAGCCGCTGTACGCCGACGCCAGCTGCGATGGCTGTGCGCTGGTCGACGCCGGTGCCGGGCGGGCCAAGCTCGGCCACCTCGAGGGGTGGGGACGTGGGGTCGGCACCGGCGCCAACGAGCTGGCCCACCAGCGCAGCGCCGGCAACACCAGCTGCGCACGCGCGACGTGGACCGTGCGCGGCCCGGGGCGGGTGCGTCTGCGCGCCGGATCGTGCCGGGTCGGCTTCGTCGAGGCGACCGTCGAGGTCGGCTGAAGAGCCAGGATGTCACGCAGTGGTCACCGGCCGGGGCGGCGATCCGAGGTCCGGTGATCACAGGACCGCGGTACAAAGGATCCATGGCGGTCTACGCCGTCGGCGATATCCAGGGCTGCATGGACAGCCTCGAGCGGCTGCTGGCCGCGATCGACTACGCCCCCGAGCGCGATCGGCTGTGGCTGGTCGGCGATCTGGTGAACCGCGGACCGCGCTCGCTCGACGTGCTGCGCTGGGCGCGCGCTCAAGGTGACGCCATCGTCGCCGTGCTCGGCAACCACGACCTGCACCTGCTGGCGCGCGCCGCCGGGGTCGCCGAGGCCAAGCGCCGCGACTCGCTCGACGATGTGCTGGCGGCTCCCGACTGCGACCAGCTCATCGACTGGCTGCGAGCGCGGCCGCTGATCCACGCCGATGACGGCCACGTGCTGGTGCACGCCGGGCTGCACCCGCGGTGGACGATCGGGCGCGCGCGCACCCTGGCCGCCGAGCTCGAGACCAAGCTGCGCGGACCCGACTGGAAGCAGTGGCTGACCCAGCTCGGCGGGGCCGCGCCGGCGTGGCGCGACGATCTCGACGGCGCCGCCCGCGTGCGCGCGCTGCTCGCGTTCTTCGTGCGGGTCCGCTGTTGCGACCGCGACGCCGAGCCGGTGCTGGACTTCGACGGCCCGCCCGAGGACGCACCCGACGACGCGGTGCCGTGGTACGCGCTGCCGGATCCGGCGTGGGCCGATCACGTCGCGATCTTCGGCCACTGGGCCGCGCACGGCCTGCGCATGGGTGAGCGCTGGATCGCCACCGACGCCGGCTGCGTGTGGGGCAAGGGCTTGACGGCGGTGCGCCTGCCCGACCGCGTCGTGACCCACGTGAAGAGCGTCGAGGTGGCCAGCTGACGCCAACCCGCCGCGGCGGCTGGCGTATGCTTGCCGCATGACCGAAGCCGAGCGACACCAGGAGAAGATCGCCAGCGCACGATCGCACGCCGGGCTGGCGGCCGCGATGGCGACCGAGCCGCCGACCTGGCTGCCCATGGCCGTCATCATGACGATGGTGATGGCGCTGTCGTTGATCGTGACCTTCGCGATCTATCCGTGGGACGACATGGAGAAGATGCCGCCGTCGATCCGCGGCGTGATGATGTTCTCGTGGTTGCCGACCATCGGCGCCGTGGTCGCCGTGATCTGGCTCCTGTTCGACGCCATCGGCCTGGCCAGCGCACCGACCCGGCGCGCGATCGCGGTGGTGGGGCCGCGACCGCAGGCGCCAGCCCCGTTCTACCTGCGCCTGACCACCGAGGATGGCGCCGACCGCGAGTACCGCGCCCGCCGCCGAGCCGCGTCGGTGGTGAAGCTGGGGCTGGTCACCACTGGCGACGTCGGGGTCGCGATCTTCAAGGGCGACATCGTCGTCGAATGGGTCGCGCTGCCGCCGCCCGCGGAGCGCCTCTACGACCGCCGCTAGTCGGGACGACGGGCGCGCTAAGGACCCTTGCGCTTCGGGGTCGTGAGTGGCAGCGGCTCGACGGTGAGGTCGGGCTTGGAGAACTCGACGTCGATCGACTCGTGGCCCTCCATCGGCGGCGGCACGGTGGGAGCCGCGGCCTCGAACCGGCCCTTTTCGGCCAGGACCTTGGCCGGTGACGTCGGCGAGGCCATGGACGGTTGCTGCGCCTGCCACGTCCAGGTCGCCACGTGATCGGAGTCGAGCGGGTTGCGATTGACGCCGAGGCGCTGGCGGACCGCGGCCACCGCGGCGCCCAGGCCGGCCTGCGGATCGGCGTCCGGCGGCGCCAGCTTGAGGACCTCGGCGAGCATGAAGATCATCGCCGCTGCCGAGCCGAAGCGGCGATCGGGTTCCTTGGCCAGGGCGCCGTCGATCACCGCGATCAGCTCGTCGGGGACATCGGGGCGCAGCGGGGCCAGCGGCCGCACCAGGCACTGGCGGATCTGCTTGAACACCTCGAGGTCACTCTTGCCGTCGAACAGGCGCTCGCCGGTCAAGGACTCCCACAGCACCGCGCCCATCGCGAACAGGTCCGAGAGCGGCGTCGCCTGGCCGCCCATCGCCACCTCGGGTGACAGGTACGCCAGCTTGCCCTTCACCGTGCCCGGCGCGGTCAGGCTGAAGACGCGGTCGCGGGCGCGCGCCAGGCCGAAGTCGGTCAGCTTCACGACCCCGTTGGTGGCGACCATGATGTTGTGGGGCGAGACGTCACGGTGGACGATCGGGGCCAGCGTGCCGTCCGGTCGCCTGCGCTCGTGGGCGGCGCCGAGGCCGCGCAGGGTCCCGATGCTGGCCGCGACCACCAGCGGCCACGGCACGTGCTCGCCGCGATCGCGGTACGCCTTGACGAAGCTGCCGAGGTCCATGCCCTCGACCCACTCCATGACGATGTAGTAGCTGCCCTGCTCGTCGGCGCAGAAGTCGTAGACCTGGACGATGTTGGGGTGGGCGAGCTCGCTGCCGACCCGCGCCTCCTCGATGAACATGTCGGTGTAGTTCCGGATGGCGCGGAACTCGGGCTTGATCTTCTTGATCGCCACCGTGCGCGAGAAGCCGGCGGCGCCGCGCACCGCGGCCCGCCACACCGACGCCATGCCGCCCTCGCCAGCGAGCTCGACCAGCTCGTACTTGCCATCGATGACCGGACGCGGCGAGGACATGGACCCGGATTATACGGTAGCGGCGTCCTCGGCGTCGAGGCGAGTGCGCGCCACCTCGAGCTCGTGGGCGGCGACCTCCCAGCGCCCGGTCAGCTCTTCGAGCTTGATCTGATCGCCCTGATACTCCCCGAGCAGGCGGCGGCGGCGGGCATCGTCGCCGTAGATCTCGGGATCGGCGAGCTGGGCCGAGCGTTTCGCCTGCGCGGCCTCGAGCGCGGCGATCCGTTCCTCGAGATCGGTGACCTTGTTCTCGAGCGGTCCCAGGGTCTTGCTGCGCCGCTGGCGAACCGCGGCCTCGCGGCGCTTGCGCAGCTTCTCGTCTTCGCGGGGCGGGGCGACCGCCGGGCGCGCCTCGGCCGCCCGCGTCACCACGCGATCGCCGGCCACCACGACCTCCTTGCGGCGCTGCGCGCACGCGTACAGGTACTCGTCGAGCGTGCCGGGGTAGATGTCGACCCGTCCGCCCTCGACGTTCCAGATCTTGCTGGCCAGGGTGCGGATCAGGCTGCGGTTGTGGCTGACGAAGATCAGCGTGCCGTCGTAGGCGGCCAGCGACCGCGCCAGGCTCTCCGACGACTCGAGGTCGAGGTGGTTGGTCGGCTCGTCCATCAGGATCAGGTTGCCGGGATTGATCAGCAAGCGCGCCAGCGCCACCCGCGCCCGCTCGCCGCCCGACAGCACCTTGGCCGGCTTGTCGACGTCGTCGCCACGGAACATGAAGGCGCCCAGCAGCGAGCGCACCCGCGAGACCGGCGCGCCCGGGCTGGCCCGTTGCACGATCTCCTGGACCGTCGCGCTCAGATCGAGGGTGTCGGCGTGATGCTGGGCGTAGTAGCCGGCCTTGACCCCGCTGCCGGTGCGGATGGTGCCGCCGTCGAGCGGCAGCTCGCCGGCGATCATGCGCAACAACGTGGTCTTGCCGGCGCCGTTGACGCCGATGATCCCGATCTTCTCGCCGCGACCGACGATGAGATCGACGCCCGGGAAGACCACGTGGTCACCGTAGGCCTTGCGCACGCCCTCGAGCTTGAGGACCTCGGCCACCGTGCGCTCGGTGGGTGGGAACGCGAAGCGCATGACGTGGCGCTTCTGGAAGGTCTCGACGTCGTCCATCCGGTCGAGTGCCTTGATGCGGCTCTGCACCGCGCGCGCCTTGTTGGCCTGGGCGCGGAAGCGATCGACGAAGCGGGTCAGCCGCTCGCGCTCGCGCTCGAGGTTCTTGGCCTTGCCGGCCAGGATGGTCTCCTCCTCGAGGCGGGCCTCGACGTAGCGCTCGTAGTTGCCGACGTAGCTGCGCAGGCCCTCGGCCTCGAAGCTGACCACGCGATCGATCTGCTCGTTGAGGAACTCGCGATCGTGGCTGATCAGGATGAAGCAGCGATCCCAGCGCTTCAGGAAGTCGGCGAACCAGGCCACCGACGGCATGTCGAGGTGGTTGGTGGGTTCGTCGAGCAGCAGCACGTCGGGGCGCTGGAACAGCAGCGCGGCGAGCGCGCCGCGCATCTTCCAGCCGCCGGAGAACTCGCCGAGGTCGCGACCGTGATCGGAGGGCGCGAAGCCGAGGCCGGCGAGGATCGAGAACGCCTCGTGCTCGGAGAAGAAGCGATCGAAGTGGTCCTTGCGCTCGTGGAGGTCGGTGACCCGCTCGACCAGCTCGAGCAGCGTGTCGGCGTGCGCCGGATCGTCCTGGATCGCGACCAGATCGGCCTCGGCGGCGGCCAGGTCGCGGTCGATCTCGATGCGGCCGGGCACGCTCGACACCACGAAGTCGAGCAGCGTCTTGCCGCCGAGCACGACCAGGTCCTGCGGCAGCCAACCGACCCGCACGCCGCGCGCCGTGGTGACCTTGCCGTCGTCGATCTCCTGGGCCCCGGCGATGACCTTGAGCAAGGTGGTCTTGCCCGACCCGTTGGGCCCGATCAGCCCGATCCGATCGTGAGTCCCGAGCCGCAGCTGGACCTCATCGAAGATCATGCGATCGGCGAAGAACAGGGTGATGTCTTCGAGGACGACCAGGCTCATGACGTAGCGGCGCGGTGTACACGATGAGCGGCACGTGCGCAACGCGGAGAGATCGGGCTTGGGCTCGGGCTCGGGCTCGGGCTCGGGCGGGGCTGAGCCAAGCTCAGCCGGGGTCAGTCACGGCGGCGGCGCGGAGCGGGGATCCGGTGATGCTCCCGACCCGCCGTGCCGCACGCCGCCGGCGCGGTGGGGCCTGCCCGTCGCGACGACCGAGGTGGGCCTGCGCGCCGGGTCCTCGCTTGGGATGACCACGTCGAGCACTGCCACCGCGAAGCTCGCGGATCGATCCACCCGGGCTGCCCGCCCGTGGAGCTGCGGACGTCGCGCCGTCCCACCTCGGCCGCCGCTCGGGCGGGCGGCCCCACCACGCCTCCGTGCCCGCACCACCAGCACCAGGCGATGAGCGACGCCCGCATGTGGTGCTGCGCCAGGAGTCTG
>CANKMW010000132.1 GCA_947483555.1 Myxococcales bacterium | reverse complement strand
GCGGGCGGCCCCACCACGCCTCCGTGCCCGCACCACCAGCACCAGGCGATGAGCGACGCCCGCATGTGGTGCTGCGCCAGGAGTCTGGGGGACGTGGGCCCGTCGCAGTTCCGCTCACCCTGAGCGAGGCCGAAGGCCGAGTCGAAGGGCGCGGGGCGCGGTGCCGCCTTCTTCGCCGCGGCCTTCGTCGCCGCGGCCTTCGTCGCGACCCAGTTGCGCTCGCGGGTGGACCACGGTGGTGGCCCCAGGCCTGTTACCCAGGTACCCAGGTACCCAGGTCAAATTCGCGTGCCGCGGCTTCCGCCAGTTCTCGTTCCGCGGCCTGTTCAAGACCAGATGCGAGTGGCTGCTCGTCACCCTCACCCAAATCTCCTGAAACTCTACCGGGCCACCACAAACTCCTAGTCGCGGCGGCGGCGCGAGCGCACCACCATCGACCGTGGCAGCACGCCGTCGCGCTCGAGGGCATGGAGCTGTTCGCCGAGCGGCTTGAGCCGCGCCATGCGGGCCGGGTCGGCGCCGTGTTCGTCGCACAGCGCCGAGTAGCGTTCACGGGCGACCTCGTCGGGGTACGCCGCGGGATGCGCGAGGACGTGGGCGAGGCCGACCACGGCGGCGCGAAAGGCCAGCTCGCCGCCGGCGCTCCGCAGGCGGGCGGGCAGCGCCCGATCGCCGATCAGCGCGGTCACCGCGTCGGCGTCGCCGCGCTCGGCGCGTTCCACCAGCGCCCCCAGCTCTTCGATCTCGCGGCCAGTTGCCACCCGGGGAGCCTAGCGCGCCGGGACGACGTCGTCTCGTCCCGGGGCTCGCCGGTGGTCAATCGAGATCCCGCCGTACGGCGAGCCCGAAACCGAGATCGGTGCGCTCGGCGCCGAGCAGGGGGCGGCCGGCGGCCAGCTCGACCCGCCACAGGCCCTTGACCCGCCAGTGGGCGCCGCTGCGGACGGCGAGGTGATCGAGGCCCCAGCCGTACCAGCCGACCTGGAGGTCGGCGCCGAGGAACAACCCCAGCCAGCCCCGCGGGCGCCAGCCGAGGTCGGCCGAGGTCGCGGCCGCGGCGCGCCCATCGCGGCCGCTGGTCGACGACGCGTACCAGCCGAGCGCCGCGACGTGACCGTGGGCGCGCCACCGCGGGGCCAGCCGCCAGGTCGCCGCGCCGCCCAGCTGTAGCGCACCCGAGCTGCCGTCGAGCCGCGAGCGCGTGAACGGCGCCTCGAGCCGTGCGTAGACCGCGCCGCGCAGCGGCTTGCCGGCCAGCACGCTGGCGCCACCGAGCGCCAGGTGGGCCGAGATCGGACCGTAGCCGAGCTCGTCGACGGTGAACACCGCGTTCTGGACCACGACGGCGTCGACCACGCGCAGGCCAAACCCCCACTCGAGGCGGTTCGACTCCACGAACCGGGCGGCGACGGTGAGGTCACCGCCGACCGTGCCGTAGAACCCGGGCGTGTCGATCAGCGCGTGGCCGCCGAGCCGGGCGCTGACATCGGCGTGCAAGCACCCGCCCCGGGTCGCGTCGACGCCGCTATCCCGCCACGGCACGGCGACCGGGTCGTCGACGTGCTCGGCGCACACCGCATCGGCGACCGGTTCGGCGCTGGCCGGCGTCACGACCGCGACGGTCGCGGCAAGCACGACGGCGGCCAGCACGACGGCGCCGGCGTGCGCCGGTGCGCGCACGGGTGCGAGGCGAAACCAATCCAAGGCCGCTCATCGTAGCAAGTCAGCGGGCGGGCGCAGGTCCTGAACGCGTCGTTCCGAACGATCACGCGCGGGACCCCGCGGTACACTCGACGGTGCGCGATGCGTACCGCCGGCATCCGGGTCGCTGCCTCCATCGTCGCGGCGGTCACGCTGGCGGCGTGCGGTGACAACACGCCGGCATGCGAAGGCATCGTCGCCGACACCCCGTTCGTGACCCACCTCGGCTGCGAGGCCGACTTCCTGGCCATCGCCTCGCGGCCACTCGACGCCACCATCCCGGGTGCCCGCTCGGTCAAGACCACCATCGACCGCGCCGATGACGACGCCCTCTACTTCCCCAACCCGTCGGTGTATCCGCTCCACTACGGCTTCATCGCCGACAACCTGTCGGGCGACGGCTTGCCGCTGGTGCCGTCGCTGACCGACTTCAACGCCACCGAGTACACCGCACCCGACCGCCGCTTCGTGCTCGGCGCGTTCACCTACTACGAGCAGCCCGAGGTGTGGGTGTACGAGATCGCACCCTACGACACCGCCGACGCCGCCATGATCGCGTTTGCCTACCGGCGGATCGCCGGCGCCACGTTCGTCGGCAGCCGGCTCTACTTCCACCCGACCTCGGAGGCGGTGGCGGCGGCCGCGGCCGCGCTGCCGGCGTCGGTGCCCGTGATCACCACCGAGGAGCTGTACGCCGGCATCGACTACCAGCCGCTCAACGTGGCCGAGAGTTTTGGCCAGCTCCGCTTCGTCAGCGCCGACCAGCTCGGCACCGGCCAGGCCTACCTGAGCTTCCGCGACATCGCCGTGCTCGATCGGGTGCCCAACGACATCTCGGTGGCGCTCGGCATCATCACGTCGGAGTTCCAGACCCCGCTGTCGCACGTCAACGTGCTGTCGAAGAACCGCGGCACGCCCAACATGGGCCTGCGCGACGCCTTCACGCGCGCCGACCTGCGCGCCCTCGAGGGCCGGTGGGTGCGCCTCGCGGTGGGACCGTACGACTACCAGCTGGTCGAGGTCTCGAAGGGCGACGCCGACGCCTGGTGGGACAGCCACCGCCCGAGCGCGGTGCAGGTGCCCGGGATCGATCTGTCGGTGACCGATCTGCGCGACGACGTCGCCATCCTGGCACCGGTCAGCGTGCTGCCCGTGAAGGAGGCGGTCAGCGCCGCGACCCGCGCCTTCGGCGGCAAGGCGGCCCACTTCGGCGCCCTCACCCGCGTGCCCGACGTGACCATCCCGCGCGGCTTCGCGATCCCGGTCTACTACTACCGCCAGTTCGTCGTCCAGCACGGCTTCGATACCCGGGTCACGGCGATGCTCGCCGACCCGGCGTTCCAGGACAGCCCGGCGGAGCGCGATCGCCAGCTGGCGCTCCTGCGCGCCGACATGATGGTGGCGGCGGTCGACCCGACGTTGCTGCAGGCGGTCGGCGCCAAGATCGTCGACGAGTTCACGTACACCCGGATGCGCTTCCGCTCGAGCACCAACGCCGAGGACCTCGACGGCTTCACCGGCGCCGGCCTGTACACGTCGGTGTCCGGAGATCCCAACGATCCCGACCTGCCGATCGAGGACGCCATCCGCGAGGTGTGGGCCAGCGTGTGGCGCTTCAAGGCCTTCGAAGAGCGCAGCTACCGCGGCATCGATCACCTGGCAGTGGCGATGGCGCTGCTGGTCCACCGCTCGTTCCCCGCCGAGGAGTCCAACGGCGTCGCGCTCACCAACAACCCGTTCGACGCCACCGGGCTCAATCCGGCGTTCTACGTCAACGCTCAGATCGGCGGGGCCTCGGTGGTGCTGCCGCCGCCGGGGGTGACCACCGATCAGTTCCTGGTCTTCCCGCAGCAGATCGGCCTGCCGGTGCTGTACATCGCGCGCTCCAACCTGGTGGCGCCCGGTAGCCACGTGCTCGACCACGAGCAGACGGTGACGCTGGCGCGCGCGCTCGACCGCATCCACACCTACTTCGAGCCCGCCTACGGCCCGACGCCGGACCAGCCCTGGTACGCGATGGACATCGAGTGGAAGTTCGAGGGCGAGCCGGGCCAGCCGCCGCAGCTGTACGTCAAGCAGGCCCGCCCGCACGGACCGTGATCGTTCGCGACCACGACCGTCGCGGATATCACTGCGCCGCCGTCACCTCGACCGCGACCCAGCCCATCGCCGTGCTGTCGATGTCGGTGACCTCGTACCAGAACCCGTCGCGTCCGATGAATCCCGGCGCCGGCGTGTAGCGGATGAGGCTGCCGTCCTCGCTGACCTTGCCGTGGTGGGGCTGGCCGACGGCAGCGATCCAGACCTCACGCTCGCGCCCGGCGAGCGGCGCGAACGTGATGGAGTTGCCGGCGCTGCCGATGACGTCAAGGGGAGCAACCTCGAGATCCGCCCCGCACACCCAGGTTCCGTCGCCGGAGTCGATCAGCGTGCAGGTCGTGATCGGCGACGAGCAGGTTTCGAGCTCGAACAACGCGTCGTGGCTGTCGCTCGGCTCGAAGCCGGCCAACGATGGCTCGCCGCACTCGAGCCGCTTGTCGCAAGCGCCGAGCGCCGACAGCCGGGTGAGGGCCGCCAGCTCGGCCTCGACCTTGGCGGCGAGGGAATCGACCTTGGCGAGCTGGGCCTTCCACCAGTAGAGGAAGTTGGCGAACGACTGCTCCTTGTATCCCTCGTAGGTCTCGTGCGCGACGCGGATCATGGCCTGGAGTTTTTTCAGGGCCGCGATTCGCTCACACACGCTGAGATTCTTCATCGATCGGTACTGGGCCCACAGCGTCTCGGTCCAGCGGACCATCGCCTCCATGGTGCCCTCCCAGGCCTCGCGCTCGCGCTGGGCCGGATTGAGCGAACCGAAGAAGCTCTGATCGACGTGGATCATCTCGTGAAACAGGGTCCTCACCAGGCTCAGGAACAGGTCCATGGTCAAGTCGCTGGCTTCGCACAGCGTCCCGCCGTTGACGGGGGCCTTGACCACGACCGGAGAGATCGTCGTGTTGTCGAGGCACCCGGTCTCGGCGTTGCCATCGACCTTGCCGACGTAGTATTTTCCGCGCCGAAGCTGGTCGCGCATCTTGGCCGCGACCTTGGACTCGCCAAGGACCTTGTCGAGGTAGTCGGCCGCGCGGCGAATGTTCTGCCCCTCCGGACTGTCCCAGGTGACGACGGTCGAGGCCCGCGAGGTGGTCGCGGTCAACGCGAGAAACACCAGGATGATGAGCGTCTTGGCCATTTTGGTCCCACGCATACGTGCGGGACCGAGGTTCGGATCGCATGACCAGCGCGGCGTGCCCGCTGGTCAGGGCAAGCGGGCCCGCGGTGCGCCCGGTGGCGTCCAGCCATCGCCGCCGACGTCGATCAGGATCGGACTGGTGAAGCCGATCGGCCAGCTGCCGGGGACCACCCGGGTCATGTGGAAGCGTGGATCGGCGGCGTCGACCGGATCGGGCGGGTTGACGATCGGACCGCTGTCCTCGTCGTCCTCGATGTCGTCGACATCGACGTCCCCGTCGCCGTCGTTGTCGCCGGTGTCGGGGACGCCGTCGTCGTCGAGATCGGCGTACGGCGGCAACCCGAGCCCGGCCTCGACCACCACCCAGTCGTCGGCGGCCGCCAGCTCGGCGAGCGCGACCTGGCCCTGCCAGCGGATCACGCCCGCCACGCCGAATGGATCGACCGGCGCCGGCAGGTCGCGGACCAGCACCCGCTCGCCCGCCGACGTCACGACCCGCACCTCGCCGACCGGGATCCACGGCGGCGCCCGCACCGTGATCGACAACACCTCACCGGCCGCGGGCACCACCGGCGTCAGCCCGAGGCCGCGACGCGGCGCGCCGGGCGGGCCGATCGCCACCTCGATGAACACGCCGGAGCCGGCCACCGCGCGACCGCCGCGGAGCGCGGCGTTGAAGCCGGCCGGCGTCGCCTGGGCCACGCTGCCGCCGGTCTCGACCCAGGTCCGGCCCCAGCCGAGCTGGCCGTCGCGCAGCCCGTGCGAGTCGCTGTTGGCCGCGCCCGGCACCGGGTAGCCGGCGCTGATCAGCGCGAACCACAGCGGTCGGGTCTTGGCGAACTCGTCGCCGCCGGCGCCGTTCTGGACTTCCATGACGTCCCAGTCCAGGTTGCGGCGTCCGCCGCCCGGCGCCCGCAGCAGCGTGCCGTTGCCGGCGCTCGACGGTGTCGACGGAATCGGCGCCCGCGGATCGAAGCCGACCGCGCTCAGATAGCCGAGGTCGCGCCCGAACTGGGTCTCGTCCCAGGGATGGTTGATCATCGTGACGCCGTCGGGGCCGAGCATCGGCTCGAGGCGATCGAAGAGCGCACCGGGCTCGACGAGCTCGTCCCACGGCGCACCCGCGCGGGGTTCGCCGGGCACCGCGGTGAGCGGCCAGAAGTTGAAGTGACCGATGACCTTGGGCAGATCCTCGCCGGGCACGTCGAGCCACGGGATGACCTGCGTGGTCTCGAGGCCGCCCATGACCAGCAGGCGATCGGTGACGTCGAGGGCGGCCATGGCGTCGGTGTAGTCGCCGATGACGTCGTGATCGGTGGCGGCGATGACGTCGACGCCGGCGGCGACGAACGACAGCACCCGATCGCGATCGGGGATGCCGGAGTCGAAGGAACGGCGGCCATGAACGTGGAGATCGGCACCCAGCCAGCCGGCGGGACGCAACGGCAGCGTGCGCAGCGCGAGCGTGTGGGTCGCGATCTCGCCGCCGGCCAGCGTGACCTCGACGCGGGCCAGGGTCGCGTCGGGACCGGCGGTGGCGTACAGCCAGTAATGGCCGGCCGGGACCTCGAGCTCGACGCCGGCCGGCTCGACCAGGACGTGGTTGCACGCCGGCGACGCACCGTCGGGTGGACCGAGCCACGGCGCGCACGGGGTCAGCCGGCCGTGCAGCGAGCCGCGCACCGCGGCGCGGGTGGCGTCGTCGGCGGGCTCGACGGCGACCAGGGCGTGGGCCGGCTGCGGCGCGCCGGCGCCGACGGCGATCGTCACCTCGAGCTGCAACGTGGCCGGCAGGTCGATCGCGATCTCCCCGACCACGCCGTCGGCGGCGATCGCGCCCGCGGCGACCTGGCGGCCGAAGCTCCACAGCTCGTAGGCCAGCGCGACACCGCTCGGCGCGGCGGCGCGGAAGCTGCCGTCGGCGGCCGGTACGACCGCGGTCACCGGCACCCGGTCGGTGCCGGCCACCACCATGATCGACGTGCGCCGGACGTCGCCGCCGAAGCCGAGGCCGCCGGCGGTGACCCGACCGCTGACGACCACCGTGCCGCCGGTGCCATGGAGCTGGCCGCGAGCGTTGAGCAGCACGTCGATCGCCGGTGCCGGTCCCGAGCCACCGGCGACGCCACCACCGCCGGCGCCGGCACCGGCCGCGATCAGGAAGCGCTCCAGCACCAGCGCGTCGCCGGCTCGGACCAGCTCGATGTCGGTGCCGAGCGCCGAGATCTGGAGATCGACGACGCCGCGGATCGACGGCTGGCCGCACGAGATGACGCCGTAGCCCGGACCGTCGACGGCCGGGGTGGCGCCGCTGGTGTAGTCGTACGGTGACCACAGCGCGGTCAGCTCGAGCAGGTCGAGCGGCGGTTGCTGGTAGCCCTGCCCCTTGGCGGGCACGAACGGGATGATGCGGCGCTTGCCGAGATCGACGGTGTCGGCGATCACGAACGCCTGCGAGTCGGGCGAGCCGTTGAACAGCTCGCTGCGAACCCGCACGCCGGGATCACACGGGTGCAGCTCGTAGCGGGTGGCGACCTCGACCTCGGGGCGACCATCGAGGTGACCGCGGAGGATCACGGCGACGTAGTCCGGACTGCGGTCGACGACGTCCAGTCGATCGTAGGCGAAGGCGTCCTCGGGCAGGATGCCGGCCAGCTGGTACGAGATCGTGAGGTCGTCGTGACCACCGGCGGGACCGAAGTCGACCAGCGTGCCGCCGGTCGGCGCCAGGTCGATCGGGGCGCCAAGCTCGTTGATGACGGCGGTGACCACGCCGTTGGAGATCGCGGTGGCGGCGGCGGAGCCGTCGGCCAGCGCCAGCCGCAGCTCGACCGGCAGCTCGGCATGCGCGCCGACGAACAGCCGCGGCTCCGCACACTCGAACGTCAGCCCGTCGCACGGTCGGGTCGCCTCGCAGTCGCCACCCAGGCAGCTGGTGCGTCCACAGCCGAGCTGCGCGAGGCCGGACAGCACGGCGACCGCGGCGGCGACCGCGGCGAGCGGACGGGGCACCACGACATCGTAGCGGAACGCGGCCGCGGGCGTGCGCGGGACCATCAGAACCGCTCGCCATCGCCGGTCGCGACGCCGCGGCGACCGGTTTTCCGGGTTACAACCGGATCGTAGTGCCAACCGAGCGCGGATGACGGATCTGGCCCCCTCGCTCGCGGCGGCGGCACGTCGACTCGGCCTGGCTCGCGCCGAGCTCACCGGGTACGGCGCCTGGGCCGCCAAGATCTCGACCGCGGCGCGAGCGCGACCGCGGCTCCGCCCCGACCCGGCGCGGCTGATCCTGGTGTCGGCGATCACGCCGACCGCGGCGGGTGAGGGCAAGACCACGACCACCATCGGGCTGGCCGACGCGCTGACCCGGCTCGGTGAGATCGCGTGCGCGGCGCTGCGGGAGCCGTCGCTGGGGCCGGCGCTGGGCCTGAAGGGAGGTGGCACCGGGGGCGGCGCGGCCCAGCTGGTGCCGGCCGATCGCATCAACCTGCACTTCACCGGCGACCTGCACGCGATCACCAGCGCCCACAACCTGCTGGCGGCGATGCTCGACAACCACCTCCATTTCGGCAACCCGCTCGGGATCGATCCCCGCCGGGTGCTGTGGCGCCGCGTCGTCGACCTCAACGACCGCGCGCTGCGCGAGGTCGTGGTCGGGCTCGGCGGTCCCGGGCCGCCCGCGCCGCGCGAGACCGGCTTCGACATCACGGCCGCCTCGGAGGTGATGGCCATGCTGTGCCTCGCCGCCGACGTCGACGATCTGCGCGCCCGCCTCGATCGCACGCTGGTCGCGTTCACCCACGACGGCGCCCCGGTCATCGCCCGCCAGCTGCAGGCGACCGGGGCGATGCTCGCGCTCTTGCGCGACGCGCTCGAACCGAACCTGGTCCGGACGCTCGAGGGGACGCCGGCGTTCGTGCACGGTGGACCGTTCGCCAACATCGCGCACGGCTGCTCGAGCGTGATCGCGACCCGCACCGCCCTGCACCTCGCCGACTGGGTGGTGACCGAGGCCGGTTTCGGGTTCGATCTCGGCGGCGAGAAGTTCTTCGACATCAAGTGCGCGGGCGCCGGCCTCACGCCGGCGGCCGTGGTGCTGGTGGCCACCGTCCGGGCGCTCAAGCTCCACGGCGGTGCCGTGCCGGCCGACCTGGCCCGCCCCGACCCGGTCGCGGTTGCGGCCGGGCTCGCCAATCTCGACAAGCAGCTCGAGAACATCCGCGAGTTCGGCCCGGTGGCGATCGTCGCGCTGAACCGCCACGCCACCGACACCGAGGCCGAGATCGCGATCGTGCAGGCGCGCTGCACCCAGCTCGGGGTGCCGTTCGCGGTCAGCGACCACTTCGTGACCGGCGGGGCCGGCGCCGAGGACCTGGCTCGCCTGGTCATCGCGCACGCCGAACGTGACGGCGTGCCGTTCCGCCCGCTCTACGCGTGGGGCGACGCGGTCGAGACCAAGATCCGGACCGTGGCGCAGCGCATGTATGGCGCCCGTGACGTCGTGCTCGAGCCGGCCGCGCGCCGCGACCTCGACGACGTCGAGCGCCTGGGCTACGCCGGCCTCCCGGTCTGCATGGCGAGGATCCCGACCTCGCTGTCCGATGATCCGCGGCGCCTCGGCCGTCCCCGCGACTTCGACCTCAGGGTCCGCCGCGTGCAGATCCAGGCCGGCGCTGGCTTCCTGGTCGTCTTGACCGGCGACATCGTGCGCATGCCAGGTCTGCCGAAGCACCCGATCGCCGAGGCGGTCGACCTCCACGGCGACACCATCGTCGGCAT
Source organism: Myxococcales bacterium (assembly GCA_947483555.1). Lineage (GTDB taxonomy): Bacteria > Myxococcota_A > Polyangia > Haliangiales > Haliangiaceae > UBA2376. The sequence continues at coordinate 8,210 of CANKMW010000132.1, read as the reverse complement.
GAAGTAGGCGCCAACCGCGGTCATTCGCCGTATGCTCGCCGGCGACCATGCGCAAGCCGCTGCCGAGATTGACCCAGCCCCTGGTTCGCGATCGCGCCGCCGACGGCAGCCGTGGCCCGCTGCGAGCCGCGACCTGGGACGAGGCGCTCGACCGCGCCGCCGCCGGCATCCGCGCCAGCGTCGCCGCCCGCGGCCCGAGCAGCGTCGGGGTCTTCTCGTGCTCGAAGGCGACCAACGAGGTGAACTACATGGCGATGAAGTTCATCCGGGCCACGGTCGGCAGCAACAACATCGACAGCTGCAATCGAACGTGACACGCCCCCAGCGTCGTCGGTCTGGCGACGGTCTTCGGTGCTGGTGGTGGGACCAGCTCCTATCGCGAGGCGGAGGAGACTGACGTCCTCTTGCTGTGGGGATCGAACGCCCGCGACACCCACCCGATCTTCTTCCACCACCTGCTCAAGGGCCTGCGTCGCGGCGGCCGGATGTTCGCGATCGATCCGCGCCGCACCAGCTCGGCCGAGTGGGCCGACGGCTGGCTCGGGCTGCAGGTCGGCTCCGACATCGCGCTCGCCAACGGCGTCGCGGCGGTGATCCTCGCCGAGGGCCTCGAGAACCGCGAGTTCATCACCCGCGCCACCACCGGCTTCGAGGCCTACCGCGACCACGTCCTGGCCAACTACTCGCTGGCCCGCGTCGCCCGCGACACCGGCGTCGACCCGGGCTTGATCCAGCGCATGGCCCGCGCCTACGCCCGCGCCGACCGCGCGATGATCTGCTGGACGCTGGGCATCACCGAACACCACGACGCCGTCGACAACGTGGTGGCGCTGATCAACCTGGCGCTGCTCACCGGCCACGTCGGCAAGTGGGGCTCGGGGCTCAACCCGCTGCGGGGTCAGAACAACGTCCAGGGCGGCGGCGACATGGGCGCCCTGCCGCACAAGCTGACCGGCTTCCAGGACGTCGACGATCCGGTCGCGCGCGGCCGGTTCGAGGAGCTGTGGGGCGCGACCATCCCGCCCCAGCCCGGCTGGCACCTCACCGACATGTTCCGCGCCATGGAGCGCGGCGAGCTGACCGCGCTCTACGTCATCGGCGAGAACCCGGCGCGGTCCGAGGCCGACGGCGCCCACGCCACCCACCTCCTGACCAGCCTCGACACGCTGATCGTCCAGGACATCTTCCTGACGTCGACCGCCGAGCTCGCCGACGTGGTGCTGCCGGCCACCGCCAGCTTTGCCGAGGCCGAGGGCACCGTCACCAACAGCGAGCGCCGGGTGCAGCGGGTGCGCCGGGCCGTGGCGCCGCCGCTCGGCGCCCGTGACGACATCGCGATCCTCGCCGAGCTGTCGCGCCGCCTGGGCCGCGATCTGGGCGATCCGACGCCGCAGCAGCTGTGGGACGAGCTGCGCCAGGTGTCGCCGATGCACGGCGGCATGAGCTACGCGCGGCTCGAGCGCGAGGGCGGCCTCCAGTGGCCGTGCCCCGACGAGGACAGCCCGGGCACGCCGTTCCTGCACGGCCGGCTGTGGGACCAACCGGTGGGCGGTCCGCGGGCCCCGTTCCACGTCGTCGAGCAGGTCGGGCCGGCCGAGGCGCTCGACGAACAGTTTCCGCTCCGCCTGACCACCGGCCGCCGCCTCGACTCGTTCAACACCGGCGTGCAGTCGGCCAGCTTCCGGTCGCCGCTGCGGCGCGGCGAGTCGATCGACATGTCGCCCCACGACGCCCGGCGCCACGGCGTGGTCGACGGCGAGGTGGTCCGGGTGTCGTCGCGGCGCGGCGCGCTGGAGGTCCCGGTCCGCGTCGATCCGACCTTGCACGCCGGGCTGGTCTTCATGACCTTCCACTTCCCCGACGAGGTCGACACCAACCAGTTGACCATCGACGCCACCGATCCCAAGTCGGGCACCGCCGAGTTCAAGGCGGCGGCGGTGCGGGTCGACCGCATCGCGACGCCGGCAGCGACCTGACCCGCGGCGACCTGCTAGATTGCGCGCGTGGATCTCCGGCCCATCCCGACGCCGCCGACCGACGTGGAGCGCGCCGCGGTCGACGCCGTGCTGCCGCCACCGAGCGACGAGAGCTGGCACCAGGCGCTCGGCCGCCGCCACCTGCTGCTGCCCGGGCTGCATGCCATCCAGGCCCGCCTCGGCTGGGTGTCGCCGGGTGCGCTCGGATATCTGTGCACGCGCCTGCACCTCCCGCCGGCCGAGGCCTACGGCGTGGCGACGTTCTACGCCTTGTTCGCGCTCACCGAGCGGCCGCCGGTGACGCTGCACGTCTGCGACGATCTCGCCTGTCTGGCCGCCGGCGCGCCCGCGCTCACCGCCGAGCTCACGACCCGCGTCGGCGCCGCTGGCGAGACCCGCGACGGCGCGGCCTGGGTGCGCAGCCCCTGCCTCGGGATGTGCGAGCGCGCCCCGGCGGCGATGCTCACCATCGCCGGGCCGGCACCGAGCGCGCAGGCGTGGGGGCCGATCGACGCCGACGCCGCGATCACCGCGGTCGCCGCGCGGCAGGCGCCGGCGCCGGCCACCGCCGTGGTCCCGCAGCGCGGCCGCGACGGCGGACGCTATCCGCTGCGCCTGCTGGCCCGCGTCGGTGTGGTCGATCCCACCGACCTCGACGCCTACCGCGCGCACGGCGGCTACACCGCGCTGCGCATCGCGCTCGAGCGCGGCCCGGCGTTCGTGCTCCGCGAGGTGGCCGACGCCGGCCTGGTCGGTCGCGGCGGCGCCGCCTTCCCGACCGGCCGCAAGTGGGCGGCGGTGGCCCAGGCGCCGGCGCGGCCGAAGTACGTGGTCTGCAACGCCGACGAGTCGGAGCCCGGCACCTTCAAGGATCGCGTCCTCATGGAGGACGACCCGTTCGCGATCGTCGAGGCCATGACGATCGCCGGCACCACCGTCGGTGCCGAGCTCGGCTTCCTGTACGTCCGCGGCGAGTATCCGCTCGCCCATGCCCGCCTGGCCGGCGCCATCGCCCAGGCCCGCGCGCGCGGTTACCTCGGCGACGACATCATGGGCAAGGGCGTGAGCTTCGAGATCGAGCTGCGCCAGGGCGCCGGCGCCTACATCTGTGGTGAGGAGACGGCGCTGTTCGCCTCGGTGGAGGGCTTCCGCGGCGAGCCGCGCACCAAGCCGCCGTTCCCGGTCGAGGTCGGCCTGTTCGGGCGGCCCACGGTCGTCAACAACGTCGAGACCCTGGCCAACGTGCTGCCCATCCTGGTCGCGGGCGCCACCGCCTACCGCGCCGCCGGCACCGCCGGCTCGCCGGGCACTCGCCTGTTCTGCGTCTCGGGCCGGGTCGCTCACCCCGGCCTCTACGAGTTGCCGTTCGGCGTCCCGCTGGCGGAGCTGCTGGCGCTCGCCGGCGCCGTCGCGCCGCGCGCGGTGCTGCTCGGCGGCGCGGCCGGCACCTTCGTCGCCGCCGACGGCTTCGACGTCCCGCTGACGTTCGAGGACACCCGCCGGGTCGGCGCCACGCTCGGCTCGGGCGTGGTGCTGGTCCTCGACGACGGGGTGGCGATCGGCCCGGTCCTCGAGCGCCTGGCCCGCTTCTTCCGCGACGAGAGCTGCGGCCAGTGTGTCCCGTGCCGGGTCGGGACCGTGCGCCAGGAGGAGCTGGTCCGGCGTCTGGTCCGCGGCGCGCCGCACGGCTCGCTGGCCACCGAGCGGGTGGTCTTGCGCGAGCTCGGCCAGGTCATGCGCGACGCGTCGATCTGCGGTCTCGGCCAGACCGCGTCGACCGCCATCGAGAGCGCGGTCGACAAGCTGGGCGCGCTGTTCCCGGCGGGGCCGCGATGATTCACCTGCCGCTCTATCCGGCCGGCAAGCCGCGGCGGCCAGCCGGCGGTCCGGCGCGCACGGTCGAGCTGACCATCGACGGCCGCAGCGCGCGGGTCGCCGAGGGCGCAACGCTCCTCGACGCCTGCGCGGGACTCGCGATCGAGGTCCCGACCCTGTGCTTCGCGCGCAACCTCACGCCGGTCAACGCCTGTCGGATCTGCGTCGTCGAGCTCGAGGGCGCGCGCACGCTGGTGCCGGCCTGCTCGCGGCCGGCCGAGCCCGGCATGGTCGTGCACACCGACTCCGAGCGGGTGCGCACCTCGCGGCGGCTGGTGCTCGAGCTGCTGGGCTCGTCGGTGGATCTGTCGGCGGCCCCCAACGTGGCGCGCTGGATGACCCGCTACGGCGCGGTCCCGGCGCGCTTCGGGCCCGCGGCGCCGCCGGCCGCCGCCGGCGAGCGGGATGCCGCGCCGCCCGGCCACCACCACGTGCCCGACGGCGACCACGCCGCCACCGTCGCCCAGCCGCCCAAGATCGACAACGACCTCTTCGTCCGCGACTACGCCCGGTGCATCCTCTGTTACAAGTGCGTCGAGGCCTGCGGCACCGACGCCCAGCACAGCTTCGCGATCGCCGTCGCTGGCCGCGGCTTCGACGCCCGGATCTCGACCGAGCTCGACACCCCGCTCGCCGACTCGGCGTGCGTGTTCTGCGGCAACTGCATCGGCGTGTGCCCGACCGGCGCCCTGGTCTTCAAGCGCGAGTTCGACCTCCGCCAGGCCGGCGCCTGGGACGAGACCCGGCAGGCCGAGACCACGACCGTCTGCCCGTACTGCGGCGTCGGCTGCGAGCTCACGCTCCACACCCAGGACAACCAGGTGGTCAAGGTGACCTCGCCGGTCGACTCGTCGATCACCGAGGGCCATCTGTGCATCAAGGGCCGCTTCGGCTGGCAGTACGTCGGCTCGGCGCCCGACGAGCCCTGAAGCGGCGTCGCGGCTTGCGGCCTCGGGCGCGGCCGCGTCATGCTCGCCGGCGATGAAGGCCTGGCGCGTCCACAGCTACGGTCCGTACCAGGACGTCCTCCGCCTCGACGACCTGGCGGCGCTCGAGCCGCCCGCCGGCGGCGCGGTCGTGACGATCGAGGCCGCGGCCCTCAACTTCCCCGACCTGCTCTCGATCGCCGGCCAGTACCAGGTCAAGGCACCGCTGCCGTTCACGCCCGGCATCGAGGCCGCCGGCACCGTGGTCCGCGCCGGTGCCGGCAGCCGGCACCAGCCCGGCGACCGCGTGATCGTCACCGCGCTGTGGGGCGCGTTCGCCGACGAGATCGCCGCCTTCGACCGCCAGCTCGTGCGCTGGCCCGACGGCCTGTCCGCCGCCGAGGCCGCCAGCTTCGTGGTCACGTACCACACCGGCTACCTCGCGCTCGTCAACCGCGCCGCGCTGCGCTCCGGCGAGACCCTGCTGGTCCACGGCGGCGCCGGTGGCGTCGGGGTCGCCGCCATCCAGCTCGGCAAGGCGCTGGGCGCCACCGTGATCGCCACCGCCGGCGCCGATGACAAGCTCGACGTCTGTCGCGCCGCCGGCGCCGATCACGCCATCAACTACCGCACCACCGACTTCGTCGCCGCGGTGAAGCAGCTGACCGCCGGCCGCGGCGCCGACGTCATCTTCGATCCGGTCGGCGGCGAGGTCTTCGATCAGAGCCTGAAGTGCATCGCGTGGGAGGGCCGCATCCTGGTGATCGGCTTCGCCTCCGGCAAGATCCCCGAGCTCAAGCTCAACCGCGTGCTGCTCAAGAACATCAGCGTGGTCGGCCTGTTCTGGGGCGCCTACCAGATCCACGACCCGGCCAAGGTGGTCGCGGCCCACGACGCGCTGTGCGAGCTGGTCGCGGACGGGGTCATCCGCCCGGTGATCTGGAAGCAGCTCCCGCTCGCCGAGCTGCCCGACGCGCTCGCCGCGCTCGAGAGCCGGCAGAGCCACGGCAAGATCGTCGTCCTTCCGTGAGGGTCGACGCGCGATCGGCGCTTCAACGCGTGAATCCGGGCGCGATCCAGGCGTAGGCTGCGCGCATGGGTATCGAAACCACCGGCAAGCTGCATACCGTGTTCGAGACGAAACAGGTGTCCGAGCGTTTCACCAAACGCGAGTTCGTCGTCGAGATCACCGACAACCCGAAGTACCCGCAGGTGGTGATGTTCCAGCTGACCGGCGATCGCTGTTCCCAGCTCGATGGGCTCAACGTCGGCGACGAGGTCCGCATCGAGTTCAGCCTGCGCGGCCGCGAATGGCGCAGCCCGAGCGGCGAGGTGAAGTACTTCAACAGCCTCGACGTGTGGAAGATCGAGTCGGCGCGCGGCGGCGGCGGACGTCGCGGCGGCGGTGGTAGCACCGGCGGTGGCGGTGGCAGCGGCGGACGCGATCCGCGCGACACGGTGCCGCCACCCGCCGACGACGACTTCCGTCCCGGAACCCGCGGCCCCGACACCGACGACATCCCGTTCTGACCGGACGCGGATCGACTCCTGAGCGCGGTGCCGCTACTCGACCCGAGCCAGGCACTCGACGACCAGGCGGTGACCGGCGGCCAGCGTGCCGCCGCGGTATCCGGCCGCCAGGCCCGACGGCGTGTAGTCGCACTGCGCCGACGGAGCGATCTCGAAGCAGGCGTTGGCGGCGGCAGCGCCGGTGCAGCGATCGACCCCGGTCCGGCTGCTACCGATGACGTCGTAGGCCCGGCAGCGGTCGGTGGTGACGTCGGCGCCGAGGTCGCCGAACAGACACGGCCGTTGCGACATCACGCCCGAGGTCGAACGCGTCACGCGGTACAGGCGCTCGCTCATCGCGGCGCTGCACAGCGACTCGAACACGAAGCGCGACGGGAACTCGCCGGCCAGCGCCGCGAGCCGGATCGGCGGCGTCGCGGCGACCCCGGTCTCCGGTGACGAGCAGGTCGGCTCGAGCGCCGGCGCCTCGGGACGGTCGGGATCCGGGCCGACCACCACCGGCCCCAGCGGTCCGAACATGCCGGCCAGCATGACCATCGATGGGTCAGGCTTGAGCGCGCGCACGAAGTCGGCGTACTCGCCGGGCGCGGTGATGTAACGGCTGGCGGCGCGCGGCACGCAGGCTCGCTTCACGCCGTGGACGCGGGCGTCGTCGGGATCGCATTCGACGCCGAACTCGAAGCAACGGAAGCTGGACAGCACGCCGAACGGACTCGTGGGGCCGGCGCCGGGGTCGCCGTACACGGCGGTGTCGAAGGCGGAGCAGTCGTCCTCGTCGGTGACGAACACGATCAGCAGCAGCGCGTCCGGGCGCAGGAACCCGCCATGCTCGGCGTAGCGCCCGTCGAGCCCACGACGCATCGCCTCGAGCGGTTGCTCGAACCCGCACCCGGTGGTGCCGAGCGTTGCCATGCACGAGAAGGCGTCGACCAGCGTGCCCTGGTAGTTGGTGCTGCGCCCGCCGGCGCCGTCGCTGCGATCGACGAGGTAGCTGCCCTGGATCGGGCACGTGACGCCCGCGGCGCCGACCCGGAAGCGGCCGTCCCAGCCGATCGCCGGGCAGCCGGGAATCGCGGGCTGGCCGACCCCGACGTCGGTCGAGACCACCGCGACCTGCAGATCGGGCGGAGCGCCGAGATCGGCGGTGAGTTGCGCGAACAGCCGCTCGCCGGCGGCGGCGACCAGCGCGGCCTGCTCGGCGGCCATGGACTGCGAGGTGTCGACGACGAACAGCACATCGAGCGCGGTGGTCGGGCGCGGCAGCGGATCGAGCACGGTCCGGAAGTCCTCGCCGATCACGACGTCGGTCGAGCGATCGCACGCCGCCGCGAGCGCGCCGACCATGGTGAACGCGGCGACGGCGGCGGCGCGGCGCCCGGCGATGGGCGGCAGGAAGGTCACCGGGCGGCCTTGCACGCCGCCGTGAGACGCGGGCGCTGCGCCGAGCGCGGCCAGCGGCTGTCGTAGGCCTCGAGCGCGGCGGACCAGCGCGGGTCACCGAGCCGGCACAGGGCCTCGACGCGAATCGCGGCGGCCTCTTCGGCGAGCTGGCCGCGCTTGCCGAAGCGAGCGACGTGATCGTCGGCGGCGGCGAGCGCCGCGGCCGCATCGTCGCGACGGAGGGCAGCCATGGCGTCGTCGACGACGGCGACCTCGTCGGCGAGCGAGGAGCGGGACGAGGTGGCGTGGAGTGGGGAGGACTTGCGAGGGGTCGCGACCGGAGCCGGAGCCGGAGCCGGAGCCGGAGCCGGAGCCGGAGCCGCAGCCGCAGCAGCCGCAGCCGCAGCCGAAACCGGCGCCGAAACCGGCGCCGAAACCGGCGCCGAAACCGGCGCCGAAACCGGCGCCGAAACCGGCGCCGAAACCGGCGCCGAAACCGGCGCCGAAACCGGCGCCGAAACCG
>CANKMW010000131.1 GCA_947483555.1 Myxococcales bacterium | reverse complement strand
CGTGCGGTACCAGCATCCGCTGCACCAGCTTGGTCTTGAAGGTCTCGCTATACAGTGCCACTGGGTCTCGTTCTTCTGCCCCTCGGCCTCAGACTCGCTGGCGCTCAGGCCGCCAGCGTCGTGCGACAACTACCCTGGCACAGGGGGGGAACGTCCATGAGGATGTTGGGCTCGCGCTCGATCGGCGAGTTGCACACCAGATTGAGCTCCAGCCCCGAGGGGTGGTCGAGGATCACGACGTGCTCCGGTCCCAGCGGCCCCGCGGTCCTGGTGAACCCGAGCAGCGCGTAGAACCGGAGCGAGCGCTCCCAGTCGTGGACGCGGATGCCGACGTGGGCGAGGCCCCGGGTGGTGATCATGGGCGGCACCGTACCCGACAGGAGCGACGCCGGCAGCTCGCAGTTGGCTGCCTACCGGGCCGATCCGCGCCGCGCCGCCCGCGCGCCCGCGCTCGCCGCCTCGGGCGCGGTCACCGAGCTGCTGCCGGTCGCGCTGGTCAGGCGGTAGAGCACGACGTTGCGGTCCTCGTTGCCCTCGCCGGTGACCAGCCCGGCCCGGGGTGGAAACCGCGCCCACGGCTCGACCGCGAGTGCGGTGTGGTGCTCCAACTCGCGCCGCGACGTGCGGCCCGGGTCGGCAAGCCATGCGGTCCCGCCCGGCGCCAGCGCCGCCTCGATCGTCGCCAGCAGCCGCCGGCGCTCGCGCGCGTCGTAGGTGACGTCGGCGCCGAGCACGACATCGAACCGGCCGGCCAGCGCGGCCGGCAGCCGGCCCCAGCGCAGCCGCACGACCTCGACGGTCAGCCGGTTTGCGTGCGCGTTGCTTTCGGCCAGCGCCAGCGCGGCGTCCGCGGCGTCGCTGAGCACCACGTCCGCGCCGTGGCGCGCCGCGGCCAGTCCGGCGGCGCCGAGCCCGCACCCCAGCTCGAGCACGCGCCGCCCGGCGAGCGTCGTCGCCAGTGCGCCCGCCACGTACTCGGCCAACACCACGCCGGCCGGCCACAGGTGCGCGAACACCGACGGCCGCCCCAGCTCGACGTCGGGCGCGCGCAGCCGCAAGCCGGCCACCTCGTGCACCACGAACCCCGCCGCCGCGGGTCGATCGACCATCGGCGCATTGTCGCAGCGCGATCAGCCCGGCGCGAGGCAGTTCACCGAGTCCGCCACGATGGCGCCGGCGTCGTCGACCCCGAACATGATCTGGTACCCGGAGCTACCGGCCTCGGCGCACGGGTCGTCGGGATCGACCACGCTGGAGGGCTTGGTCATCACCGACCACATACAACTCCACGGCTCGCCGTCGTTGGGGCGGCACGTGAATGCGACCTCGGTCTCCGACTCGTCGCCGAGCGCACGCCGCTGATCCGCGAGCAGGGCGCCCAGCGTGGCCGCCGCACCCGGGCCGCCGCACGACTCCGGCACCGGCATCGCGGCGAGGGTCTCCTGCACGTGGTCCTGGGCGAACGGCGTCGTGCCGGCCGCTGCCGCGCCGCCGCCGCCGCCGCCGCCGCCGCCGCCGCCGGTCGGTGCGGTCGATGAGCTGCTCTTGCCGCCGCAGGCGGCGACCGTGGAGAGCGCGAGGCCGAGCATGACGACGCAACGAACGGGTGTGTGGTTCATTCGTGCGCGACATTATCACCGCCGCCGGCGGCACTCCGCGGTACCGCCGCGAAACGTGCGACGCGCGGTTCGAGCACCGCCCGACGCGGCCGTTGTCGTGCGCCACCGTTTGCGTTAGAAGTGGCAGGTGAAAAACCCGCCGATTGGTGTTGTGGTCATCCTTGGGCTCTGCCTCGTCTCGTCCTGCAAGAAGGCGGAAGACAAGCCGGCGCCCCCGCCGCCCGAGGCACCAAAGGCCGATCCGGTGGTTGCCGTGCCGAAGCCGCCGGTCGCCCCGCCAGCCACCGGCAATTGCGCGGCTGGCACGACCCTGACGGCGCTCGATTCGGCCAAGGACATCTCCAAGGCAGGGCCCTTCGACCTGCTCTCGTTCACGTTCGCCAAGGCGCAGTGGGACGCGGACCGGTCGACCCTCAAGGTCTATGTCTCCAACAAGGACTGGTCCCTGGAGCGCCTGAACTCACTGCCGTCGCCAGTCGCCAGCAACGGCGAGGCGTACGTGGTGGTGGCGTTTTCTCAGGACGACAAGCCAGCCCTTGGCAGCTACCCCGAGAACCCGCACGACCGAACCGCCAAGCGGTACGTGTCGACGTCGCTGATCGTGAACGGGGAGAGCCTGGGAATCAGTCTTGGCGCGAGCACCGCCGAGATCGTGGAGCTGGCCAACGGCAAGGTCTGCGGCAAGTTCGATCTCAACGGCGATATCAGTCCCAATCCCGGCACGACCCACATCGCCGGCACGTTCGTTGCCGAGCTAGCCGAGAAGTAGGCGCACGAGCTTGGCGTGTGGGAATGATCGAGAAGGTCAACCTCGCCGAGGGGCGAAGGCCGGCTGATCGAGGTGTTGGCCTCGGTTGGGGGGAACGGTGGGGATGAAACGTTGTCATGCGACCGCCGCGGCGAACGCCACGAACAACGATCTCAGCGGAGCTTTCGGTGAAGCCCGTTGTAGGCCTGGTCGTTGAACGGCTGGTACTCGAGCGGCCAGGGCACCGCGGTCGGTGTACCCGGGCCGTGCTGGATCGTCAGCGCCATCGGAGTCACGGTGCGGTACGAAGCGCCGACCGGCAGGTCGTTATTGTCGTGGCCACCGGCGGAGAACAGGTTGAGCAGCACGAGATCGCCGAGGTCGTAGATCGCCTCGAATCCGCGCTCGACCTTGTCGTGGCCGCGGACGAGCGTGTGGACGCCGGCCTTCTCCATGAAGGTGCGGAACTGGGCGCGGCCGAAGCTGAAGCGCGGGTCCTGGCGCTGGAGCTCCACCGGAATGCGTTCCGCGTCGGCTGGGTCGCTCCACATCATCTGGAAACGCAGGTCGGGATCGCCGAGGCTGGACAGATCGTGGAAGCGCTCGGCGAAGGTGTCATCACGTGGCACGCCCCCGTGCACGAACAGCGTGCGTTCGCACAGGAACGAGGTCGGCATGGTCTCGAACAGGCGGAGGTAGGCCTCGAGCAGCTCGCGGGGGGCAAAGGGTCGGATCGAGGCCAGCGCCTCCGCCGGGTGCACGCCGCTCATCACGCCGTGGGCGTTCGAGATGAAGTACTCGTGGTTGCCGCGCAACACGATCACCTGGTCGGGCAAGGCGATCAGTAACTGCAGCACCGCGCGCAGGACCCCTTCGAAGCTGAACAGCCCGCGGTCGATGTAGTCGCCGAGGAGGACCAGCTTGACGTCGGGGTGGTTGGCGGGATCCCGCTGGTGCGCCAAGGCCCGGTCGATGAAGTCGGATTGCAGGAGCGCGGCCTTGAGGCAACCGTAGCAGCCGTGGAGATCGCCGAGCACGATCAGCTCGAGCGGGCGATCCGGACGCATTACGTGGACGTGGCCGTCGAGGAAGCGTGCGCCGGCCGGCAGGGCGGCGACATCGGTGACGCCCTTGAGGCGCCCGCGGCCCGACGCGCGCAGGCGCTCCCAGGTCGAGATCGCCTGCGTCACGAGTTGACGGTCGCTCACGATCTGCGCCCGCAGCTCCATCGGGTGCGGTGAGTAGGGCTGCTCGAGCGGCGCGAGCAATGCGTGGCCGAGGGACTTGAGTGGGTTCCGCTCGGGCGCCGCGACCTGCATGGGCCGCGGCGGCGGCGCGGGCGCGGGCGCGGGCGCCGGTGCCGGCGCGGGCGCCGGTGCCGGTGCCGGTGCCGGTGCCGGCGGGGATGCGCCCTTGAAGTAAGCGCCAAGCTCCTGGAAGAGGTCCTGCTCCGACGGCGAGACCATGCCGTCCGCGCGGATCAGCGACTGGACCAGCTCGAGCGCGACCGGCTGCCGCGGCGCGGGCAGGCGGCCGAACAGGCTGAGAGCGCGAACCTTGAGGCGGCATGGGACGAAGGTGTTTGCGCCGCTGGCCCGCACCTCGTCGTTCAGCGCCGCCACCTCGGCGCGCAGCTTCGGATGGAGCGCGTCGAACCGCGCACGGGACTCTCCTCGCCGCCTGGCTCGATCGGCCAGATCGGTGCCGGCCTGCTCGACCATCGCGATCACCGAGTCGATGTAGCGCTGGACGAAGGCCTCCTCTTTCTGGTGGAACCGGCCGTCGATGTACGCGACCGTGAGCAGGAGGTCGACGAGCAGCGCGGCCTCGTCGGATGGAGCATCGGCGGACATGTCCGGCCGACGAGTGTACCGCGACCGCGCGGCGCCTACGGCTGGAGGCGTGGCTCATCGGCCCGGCGGCCTGCTAGCGGAAGATCCGCCACGGCCGTCGTTCCTCCTCCGACCGAAGCAGGAAGGCGGCTCCACGCCGCAACGTCGTCGCGCCGGCCCCGCAGCGCAACGCCGCGCTACCGACGGTGAGTCGGGCCGGCCGGGTCCACCTCGCGGTGGTCACCGAACCGGAGGCCTGAGCGCCCTACGTGATCATGAACGACCACGGGTTCGTCGATCTCGGGGCGTATCGCTGACGCGTCGCACCGTCAGCGGCCTGTCGCACCAGTCGCTCGCGAGAGATCCCGCCGAGTTGGCGACGGAACCGTTACCAATCCTCTCGACGAGACAGAAACGGTATCCTCTGCGCTGCGGTAGAGCAGCCGCTCGACCGCGCATCGAACAGGCGGATGCCGGTGAGTCATCGCCCGTCCTCGAAGGAGGGCTCTGCGCGGAAGGAAGACGAAGATGAAGAGACTTTCGGGATGGTTGCTGGTCGGGCACCTGGTCTGGGCCTGTGGTGGCGACGACGCCACCACAGCCGGCGAGGAATTCTCGGCCCAGGCAGCCCTCGCGACGATGGCACGAGCCTTTGATTCCCTCGAGAGCACCGGCGGCGGCGCCTTCGGCATCTCGGCGGCAACCGGCACGGCCCATGCCCTCGACACGGATCCGCTCTGCAATGAGAAGGGCGGACCGGTCATCTCGGGAACCACCACCGAGGTCGATCGAGCCAGTCCTGAGTTTTCTCCACAGCTCTTCTACTGCGCGACGTCCTTCAACAGCCTGTCCCCCGATACGGTTCAGGGCACGCTGAGCGTGATGCAGGCGATCCTGTGCGCGCTCGAGGACGCGGAGCTCGTGACCTACGACGGCGTCGCCCGGAGCGGGACCTTCGACGCCAGCGCGTCGTGCTTCCCTGAAGGCATCATCGAACCGGGCATGCCGACCAGGTTCGACGCCACGATCACGGCCGACGTCGTCTCGGCTGGCGGCTGGACCCACCAGATCCGATTTCAGGCGACCGACCTGGACATGACCCTTAGGTTCTTGTTCGACGAGCGCTTCCTCGGATTCTCCTCCAACGAGGGAACCCTGCTGCTCCTCGACTTCACGCAGGGCATCGCCCGATACGAGACGCTCTTTGCCCAGTTCGACCGGCATCTCCGGCTGCTGGCGGGAGGCACGCTGGCGACGGATGGATCGTTCACGGCGCTGACCCGCCTCGAGGGCGCCTGGTCACAAGGGGGCGACGCCTCCTCCCCACAGTCAATCGCGACGCTCTTTGGCACCGACAGCGGCGGTTACCGAACGTACTCGTTCAACTTCGACGGGACGGCGTTTACCGAGGACGCGGTCAACTGCACTGGCACCGGCGACTGCTCCGGCCAGAATGGTCTCGTCTTCTCGGACAGCGGCGACGAGGGCTACCTCCTCCACTCGGCCGACACCGACGTCGCCACCTTCTTGCCGAGCACCGAACCGCCCTGCTTCGCCTCGGTCACCAGTGGCCGCTTTCCCGATACCTGCGACCCACGCGCAGACCTCTGATCTGAGTGGAGACGATCATCGAGAAGCGCGGCGATCCGATCGCGCCGGCCGCGATCGTTTCGAGCTGCTCTTCCCGAGCGAGACTGGCGGGTTCAGGGCGCCGAGCTGCCTGGACAAGCCGTTCGCGGACGTGGCTGGCGCACTGGACCTGGGCAAGCGGATCACCCCGCGAGGGATGCCGCACGTTCCAGGATCTGGCGCGGGCGGCGCAGGTGACCGACGTGGTGACGCGGGCGATCTCGGGACATGCGACCGAGTCGATGCAGCTGCACTACAGCTCGGTCAGCGGCGACGAGATGAAGCAGAGCCTGGCGCGGGTCGTGTCGCTGGCCGGCTACCGGAAGGCGCTGGCGTCGTGAAGTGGTGGTACAGGTGGTCGGAAACGAGGAAAGCCGCCTCGCGGCGGCTTGTAGGTATCGAGCGGGATAAGGGATTCGAACCCTCGACGTTCAGCTTGGGAAACCGCCTGATAGCCTAATGATTCCGCCTGGTTCCCCGCAAATACGCGCACATCAACCGTTCGGTGGCACCCCATGCCGTGCCGTGTTTGCGGGGCCCAGGTGGGAGTCGAGGTGGGAGCGGATTTTCGGGGCTGATTGGCTCATCGATGGTGAGCCGATCGGCTCCGCCCGCCGTTTTCGGACCGTCAGCCTATCGAGCTGATCGTCGATCGGATGCTCGCCGCAGGCGGATTCGATCAACGCTGTCGATCGGATCAGGCGGGAGATTGTGTCAGCACCGCTGTCACAATTCAGGCGGGGCCGTTGAGGTCTCATGGCTTCTTGCCGCGCGGTGGCTTCTTCCCGGGCGTGCCCTCGCGGCGACGCGCCGTGGAAGCCGGCGGGCTTGACTCGATCGCCTTCTGCCTCGCGCCGCCTTCGAGCCGCTTCGCGTCCTCGACCACGCGATCGAAATCCGAGACGAACTCTGCGTCCTGCCGTTGCCGGTAGACCTCGTATTCGCCCTCGGCCTTGAGCTTGGCTTCGAGCGCGCTGACCTTTCCCTTGTCGGCGAGGATGGGGTAGCTCGACAGCTCCAGGAAGCTGTTCAAGAACGTCGACCAGTCCGCCATCTTCATCAGGATGCCGCGCTGCGCCCGGTTTTCCGCGAGGTCCAGGTACGCGGAGACGATGCGGTTGAGCTCCTTCACGTGCGCCTCGCTCAAGTAGTTCTTCGCGATGGTCACGTCGGACTTCAGGATCTTGCCGCGCGGAGCGTGCTTCCAGCTCGAGAGCCCCATGAACAGCTTGGTCGCGTCCGCGGACGCGTAGATCAGCTCCGCGGCGGTCTGCCCGGTGATCGCCCAGTGCAGCTTGTTCTGCACCCTCGCGAAGAACTCCCGCGTGAGCGGCGCCTGGGTGTCGTAGTCGACCGCCAGCGCGTAGATGTCCGTGACCTTCTGGTAGAAGCGCCGCTCGCTCGCGCGGATCTCGCGGATCCGCTCGAGCAGGTCGTCGAAGTAGTCCTTGCCGAAGACCGACCTGCCCTGCTTCATGCGCTCGTCGTCGAGCACGAAGCCCTTGATGATGAACTCGCGCAGCGTGCTCGTGGCCCAGATCCGGAACTGCGTGGCCTGGTAGCTGTTCACGCGATAGCCGACCGCGATGATCGCGTCGAGGCTGTAGAAGCGGGTCAGGTAGGTCTTCCCGTCGGCTGCAGGTGTTTCCAAAATGGAAACACCTGAGGACTCCGCGAGCTCACCCGACTCGAAGATGTGCTTCAGGTGCTTGTTGACCGCCGGTACGCCGACGCCGAACAGTTCCGCGAGCGACCGCTGCGTGAGCCACGCGGTCTCGTCCCTGAAGAGCACGCCGACCTTCACGGCGCCGTCGGGAGCCGTGTAGAGCAGGATCTCGGACTCGCGACGCGCGAGGCCGGTCATCGCGGCGCCTCGCATCGTGTATGCGGGCGCCGGGGGTCCGTTTCTCGTCGGCGCTCCGCCGAGGGGCGGTCCGTGGCAAGTCGTTCGGGCGGGGCCGGCGGCGAGACCCTCATGATCTCCTCGCGACGTAACAGTTGAGACTTGGCGCGCGCTGTCACTGTGGGCCTCAGGCCGCCAGGAACTTGTGACGCATGTGCCAATCGAGCGCATCCCGGCTTGGCTGGAGCGACTTGTCTGCCGGGATCGCGATCAACGGCTTCTTGTCGAACGGGTAGTAGCGGTGCCCGTTCCGAAAATCGAGCCGGAGGCGCTCCGAGACTCGAACCTCGAGATCCGGCGTGATGGTCACGTACCCGGCGTCGAACAGCGCGTGGAACTCCTTGGTCAGCAGCACGCCGTTCTGCGGGTGGTTGCTCCGAGGTCCGAGGTAGCGCTGGATGTGGGCCCCGTCGAGGACGATCGGCGTGTGCTCGCCGGTGATGGCACATCGCCCGTACGCCTCGAGCAGTCGCAGACGAAACGTGCCCTGCCCCTCGCGCACCGGCTGCGCGCCGAACCCCCAGGTTCGCTCGTCGCCGGCAATGAGCTGGAACGGCTGCGCGACGAGCTCGGCGGGCAGCTCGGCCTGGTCGGTACGGATGCCCGACATCAGGAGCGCGATGTTCGCCGCGTCGCGCTCGGTTCGACCTTGCACGATGTTCGCGTGCCAGCCACGTTCCGTCGACCAGGGAATCCACCGCTGCGACGGCCAGAACACGGCGTCCCGCAGCACCGTGCACCCGATCGGCGCGCGATGGGCCGTCGGCCGGAGCAGATCGATCCCCCGATAGTCTCCGATCCGCGCGAAGAAGCGCTCGCGGGTCGGGTCGCCGTTCTTCGCGCCGAACGTCTGCCACGCCAGATCCAGGTCGAGCACCTGAAAATGCGCGAAGAAGGCGTAACCGGCGATGGCATAGTCCGGCTTCTTCAAGCGGAAGAAGATCGGCTCGCCCACCACCATGTCTTTCATCGGCCTGGTGGCCTTGGGCTGCCAGAAGTTGACCTCGTCGACGCGGCCATCGGCCGTGCAACTGGCCAGGAAATCGAACCAGGCGCGGTCGGTCAGCGCGACGAACGCCTCCTGCGGTAGGTAGCGCACGCCGACGGTCATGACCGCCGCCCCGTGCGCATCGTCGCCGGCTTCAGAGCGTCGTGGAACTGTTGCTGCAAGAGCGTTCTCGAGGTCGGATGAGTTTGTGCCAGCGCCGTTGACGCTTTCTCCGGCCCGAGCCACCCGCGCCGGAGGGCCTGGGTGCGGATCGGACGGGGCGCAAGCGCGATGATCGGAACCACTACGCCTCGGACCGTTGCTTGGCGACAGTCGCTGACGCAAACCGGCGGATGAGGTTGCCCAGGTCGACCGACCGGATCAGACCAGCTGCCCCGGTGAAGCTAGGCTCACCTTTCCTGGGGAACTCGTCCGCGCCGAGCAGCTCGGCGGGACGACAGGTGATGAGGATGATCTGCACCTGCTGGGCGGCGGTACGCAGGATGGCGTTGAACCACGCCACGCGCGCCGGGTCGCTCTGGCTCAGGTGGTCGTCCAGGACGATCGCGCTGTGCAGCTGCTCCGCGATGCATAGCCGGAGCAGGGTGGCGAGTTGATCCTGGGTCCCAGCAGAAAGAGCGGATATCTCCCTCAGCTCGCCAGCGGCTTGCAGTCCGGCGGCTTCGAGGTGCGCGCCGAACTCGATGCCGCCGTACCGCCCGCCAGTGAGCTGGTGGAAACGGGCGCTGACCGGGCCCGCCAGCGCCCGCCCGAGGTGGGCGCCCTCCGTGGATTCGCTGGCGCGCAGGGTCTCGACGAGCATCTTCCAGGCCTCGAACTCGACCTCGATCTGACGCTCTCGTTCCCGGGCCTGTCGGAGCGCAGTGTCGAGCTCGCGCAGCCGCTCGCGAACGATCGCGCCGCCGACTTGCTCCAGACCACCGCGCGCCCGGGCCAGCTCCTCTTGCGCCTCACGCAGATGAGCATCCAACCGCTCGACGGCGCTCTCGTGATACGCGACGTCCTCGGCGTCGACCGTGCCGGAGCCGACATCCCCGAGGGCTGCGAGTTGCTCGCGGAGCGAGACGATGGCACGCCGCGCATCGTCGACGTTTGCGCGTGCCAGCTGGACCTTGGACTCGGCCGCCGCGACCTGGGCCTTGCTACAATTCGCCGCCACCGCCTCCTGTTCGGCCTGGAGCGCACCCAGCTTGCTCCGTGTGCCGACCGCGATCTGCTCGGCGGCCGCGGCCGCGGCTCGTGCCCGCTGGATCGCCGACGCACGCCCGGCACTGAGCTGGACGAGCCGTGCTTCCGCGGCATCCCGGGCAGCCTTGCGCTGCTCATGCAACTCCTCAGCCGCGGTGACCGCGCCCTGCCAGGTGATCAGGCTCAGCACAGGTGCAAGCAACGCCAGGTCGGTTGCCCAAACGGCGTTGACGTCGAGGTCGCGCGCGCGGGTCCGGGCACCCTCGAGCTTGGTCGTCGCAGCGACAACAGCGTCGCGAGCACTCTGTCTGTCGGCCTGGCGACTTCGATGCGCGTTGGCCGCGGCGTCCAGGGCGCGCGAGGCGGCGGTGAGCCGCTTCTCTGCCTCTTGTTGATCGTCCGATGCCCCGCCGGACAGGACCGCGGCATGGCGTACGAGCGCGTCGAGATCGCGGTCGACCTCGCCGAGTTCCTGCTTGTGGCGAGCAACCAGGACCGAGCATCTGTCGGAAAGCTCGGCCTGGCGGAGGGCTGCTTCGTGCTCAAGCGTGTCGGCCTCCTGGGCCTGGCCGTCGAACTGCGTTTGGAGCCGCGTGAGCTGACCGCGCAGCTGGTCGAGCTCCGCCAGCAGCGCACTGCGCGCGACAGTATTCTCCTCGACCTGTCTCTTCAATGCCGACTGCCAGCGGTCACCGAGTCGCGTGAACCTGGTGGCAAGCTCGTCGTGGTTTGCGTCGCCAAGCTCGGCTTCCAGCTCGGCCAGTCGCGCAAATTCCTCGGCCGGGTCGCCGGTCACTGGCACGTGCGAAGCGCGCGTTTCTTCATGCGCCGCATCGCGCTGGCACTGCTCGGCAGCGCGGAGTGTGGTGTCCGCGTCGCGTCGAAGAGCTTCGAGTTGCTCGACCGTGTCCACGCCGTGATCCGCAAGCATTCGCGAGCCTTCGCGATTCCAGCGCTCGCGCAGCGCGGCCGCAGCCTTGCGGGCGCCTTCCTCGCCGGCAGTCACCTCGAGGTCGACAAGATCGCCGAGCCCGATCAGGAGCACCTGGTTCGCCGATAGGACGACCGGCTCACCCGCGCTGACTGCCGGCACCGCAAGACCGTCGGCAATGGCGGTGAGCGCGATCGGTTGTTTCGGTCGCACCGTGACCGAAATGCCACCTCCCAGGCGAGCATCAGCGGTGCGGCGCTTCTCTCGCAGGTCTCGAAGCGCCGCGATCGCCTCGGCGGCCGGGAGGCCGGGGCTGATCTTCGCCCGCAACTCGGTTTCTTGCTGTCGCAGGGTTGCCGCCGCCGCCCGCGCCTTCACGGCACTGGCCTGAACTTGCGAAGCCGCCTCCGCGGCCCCGCGCAGCTGGAGAAGCTGGCCGAAGGTGTCGAGCTGGCGCAAGATCGCGCTCGCCGCATCGACCGAGACCAGCTTCGTCTCCTCGCTCGCAAGATCCCCGCGCGCGCGCGACACCTTGGTGGCGAGTTCCACGGTGGCGGCCCTCGCCGTGTCAGCCTTCCTGACCACCTCGCCGACGGCCGCGGCGCGCTGGAGATCCCGCTCGATCGTGACCCGCTGCGCGACGCGCGTCAGCCGTCGATTCTCGAGTTCCTTTTGCTCAAGCTCCCGGGCTCGGGCGCGATCGTCGCTGCTTGCATCTCGCACCCGCTGCGTCGCGTCGGCGTGTGCCTGCTGAGCTCGCCCTAGCTCGGCGAGCGCGGCGGCCGCACCGTCTTCAGCGGTCTTGCCGCGCAGCGCGTTCTCCGCGGCAGCCACCGCGGCGCCGGCGACTTCGTTGACTATCGCGCGTGCCTGGTGCAACTCCGTTCTCGCTCGCTCGACCGCACGGTCGGCGGCGTCGAGCTGGTCGACGGCGGTCTTCTTGTGCTCCTCGAGGTCTCGCGTCCGTCTCTCGTGCTCGGCATCCTCGTGCGTCAACGCATCGAGGCGACGACGTGCGTCGTTGCGCACCGCCTCATCTCGCTCCACCGCAGTCGTGGTCTCGCGAACTCGGACCGCCCCCGCCTCGACCGCTTCCTTGAGCCTGGAGATCTCGACCTCGGAGGCATCGACCGTCCGTTGAAGGACCTCGACTCCGCGCACCGTGGCGAGGTGTGCCTCGAGCTCGCCGTGGAGACGGTCACGACGCAGTCGAGACTCGAAGCGGCGCCGCGTTGTCGTCAAGGTCTCGACGGCCTCATCGCGATCCAGGTGCAGCTTGTCGCGCTCGCCATTGAGCTCGAGGATCTTGGCCTCGGCCGCCTCAGTCTCCCGGACCTTCTGGCTCAGCTCGTCGTGGTCGTGCTGCATCGCCGTCAACCGCTCGGCGATCTCGACATACGGCGAACCCGCGGTCCGCTTCTTCCGGCCTTTCGGTGTGAACGCCTTGTCGACGCTCTCCTGGGCCTGGTCGAGGACACACTTGAAGATTGGATCCTGCGCCAGGGCGCCGAGCGCCTCGACCAGCCGCAGTCGCCCCGCTTCGTCGGGATCTTTGGCAAGGGAGGTATCGAACAGGACGTTGCGGACGCTGTCCTGCTCGGCGAGAAGCACCTGGGTCAGGAAGCTCTCGGGCAGACCACGGGGGCCGCCTTTGCCACCGGGTTGCTGGACGCCCCAGCCGAACATCGTGCGCAGCTTCTCGTCGACCTGACGTCCGGAGGAGTCCGCCGTGAATGTGCGGCCATCTCGCGAGCCCTCCAAGATCGAGCGCCCGGCGGTGCCGCTGGAGAACGTCTTGGTGACCCGCCAGAGTCGGTTGTCGTCGTCGCACAACGTGAGCGCCACCCTCGGTTCGCCATCGCCGTACCAGGACACGAAGCGCTCGTGCACCTTGGAGTCATGCTGGAGCAGGAGCACACCCCGGATCGCCCACGCCAGACTCGACTTGCCGAGGTCGTTCGGACCATAGAGGACGTTGAGGCCCGGACCGAATTCGACCTCGGCCGACTCGATACACTGGAACCGCTTGACCGACAGATGGACGAGCCTCACGAGGCCCTCGCCCCCCGGACCAGCCGGAAGAGGTGGTAGAGGGCCTCGCGCGCGATCTCGGACTGTTCGCCGCGCTCCAGCTCTCGAAGCCGGGCGACGGTGGCTCGCAAGACCTCGGGGAGATCGGTGAAGCTGGCCTCGATCCCACGGGTGTCGAGCACCATCTGTTGACGCACGAGCTGGAGGATGCCGACCCGGCCATGGGTGGCGTTGGTGCCCTTCATCTCACCCAGGATCGCCTCAGCCTCCTCGAACTCCGGCGCGGTCAACCTCATGTCGACGATGAGGCGCAAGACCGTCCTCGGAAGCTGCGGCTCGGTCTTCAGGTCACGCAGCTCGGCGAGCGAGCGGACGGTGCGCTCCTGCCAGGTCCAGTTCGCGACACGGTCGGCGCGGAACGTCACGCGCCGCGATCGGCTGACGAAGACCGCGACCACGTTGCCAGCGCCGGGCTCTCCGAACGTGGTGGCCTCGGGCGCGCCGGGATAGACCACAGGTGGCCGGGCGTCGGGTGGCACATTTCGGAAGCTGTGGGTGTCGCCGATCGCAAGGTAGTCGAACCCGCGCTGCGCCGCCGCGTCCTTGGCGATCGGGAAGTTGGTCTGGCAGTCGACGGCGTCGAAGGTACTGCCGTGGACCATGCCGATCCGGATCCGCTCGTCGCCCGGCGCTCGCGCTGGAAGCGCCAGTGCGGGATCGTCCTGGCCGGCCCGCGACCGGCACGGGCACGCGTGCAGCACCGCCACGTCCTTGAGCTCGTACGAGTAGTCGTCCCGGTCCACGACATGCGCCCACGAAGGCAACGCCCGCCGAAACGCATGATCCGGGTGATAGACCGATCCTGGCTGGAGCGGATCGTGGTTACCGGGCAGCAGGAAGACCGGCCGCCGACTCTTCATCGCTGCCAGCTTCGTCGCCACCGGCAGCCACCACTCGCGATCGGGGTTTGGTTCGTCGAACAGATCGCCAGCGCACAGGATCGCATCGGCGCCCACGTGCTCGGCCTCCTGCAGGATCCTGTCGAGCACGTCGACCCGGGCGCGGGTCAGGGTGATCCGGTCGGCTTCGTCGAAGCTTGGAAAGCGGCGACCGAGGTGCCAATCGGCGGTATGGAGCAGCTTGAGGGCCACGTCGTCTGCCTCCGGACTGGTCATGCGATCTCGAGCTCCGCGTCGAGGAGCTGCTCGATCTCGGGTGCGGCGTACCGGCGATCCTCGGTGTGCTTGCGCCAGCGCTGGTAGTTCTCGTCGTCGCCAGCGCGCAATTGCGCGATCTCCGCGCCCAGACGATCGATCTCGGTCTGCGCGCCACGTAGGGCGCGCTCCGCGCGATCGCGCTGGTCGGAGCCGATCGCCGCCTCTCGCGCCGCTTCGGCCTTGCTCATCCGACCGACTGCGAGGTCGAGCTGACGCTCGAGGAGGAGCACGCGATCGGTCACGAACCGTTCGATCTGCTCGATCGTTCTCTCGAAGCGCGGCTGGTCGCGCAGGCCTGCGGCTCCGGTGTCATCGAAGAGAAGCTCGTCCACAGCGTCGTCCAGCGCCGCATCGGAGACCGAGGATGTGCGCGTCAGCGCGGGGAGATTTTCCATGGTCGCTTCGAGAAGCTGCTGGGCCAGCGCTGGTGCCAGGGGGCTGGATGCCCCGTCAAGAAGCAGCACCGAGAGGATGCGCTCGGTCACCTCGAAGCCGCGTGAGACCACGCGTATCATCCGCAGCCTCCCCCGCTGGCCGCGCAGCGAAAGGGTCTCGGCCGACTGCGCGTGAATCCGGATCGAGTACCGACGCGCCCTCGCCGTCGCGCGAGTTTCCTCGACTGCCGCCTGGACCAGCGGGTGCCCGAGGTGAAGCGGCGTGAGCAACGAGTCCCGCACCTGGTTCCCGATCAGGCAGGCGGTCCCGCGCTCCAGCGGCGCCGGCAGCCGCACCGAAGCGTCGACGGTGAGCTCGGTCGTCGTGTCGCGACGCTCGAGCCGATGGGGGATTCCAGCGGCCTCCAGGAACCCGACCACGACCCGTTCGATCTGCTCGTCGAACTCGGCGAGCTCGCGGGGCAGCTCCTCCTGGATCCGCCGGAACGACTGCTTGACCGTGCTGTCGAAGCGCCGCTGGATCACCTCGGCGGTGCGCTTCTGCGCCGCTTCGAACTCGCGCAGCTTGCTGTCGATCGACGCGCGAAGCTCGCGAATCTCCTTCTCGCGCTCCTCGAGCGTGCGCGATCGCTCGTAGATGCGCCGCAGCTGGGCCTCGAAGTCGACGCCCACGGCGCTGGCGAGGGACTCGGGTGCAATGGCGCCGGCGTCGTCGAGAACCTCGTCGGTCGCGCCGAGCACGGTCCCGAAGAGGTGGAGCTTCTGGCTCAGAATGTCGTACGTCAGGCGCTGAGCTTCGTTGTCGGTGGCCAGGAAGTTGATGACCGTGACGTCGCGCCGCTGCGCGTAGCGATGGCATCGACCGATGCGCTGCTCGATGCGCTGCGGGTTCCACGGCAGGTCGTAGTTGATGACCGTGTCGCAGAACTGCAGGTTGAGGCCCTTGGCGCCCGCCTCGGTCGAGATCAGGACCCGCGATCGGGTGCGGAACTCGTGGACCAGGGCGAGGCGGACGGCGACATCCGGGCTCGGCCGGCTACCGGCAGGGAGCTTCCGCCCGATGTCCTCCTGCCAGCGATCGAGCGCCGCCATCGCGCGGGGCGCGTCGTTGGTGCCGCGAAACAGCGTGATGTCACCATCGCCGACCAGCCGGCTCTCGAGCAGGAGCCTGCGCAGGTAGTCCTGCGTGGTCAGCGACTCGGTGAAGATGACGACCTTGCCGCTGGTCTTGCCGAGCTCGGACTGCTCCATCACCAGCTTGATCGCGCGCACCAGCGAGCGCGCCTTGCTGTCGGTTGGCAGCGCGCGGGCACGGGCGGCGAACCCCTCGACGCGCGAGATCTCGGCGGCGACCCCCGGCGCATCGCTCGGCGCCACCGCCACCGACGCGTCGCCGTCCTCGGCCTCCTCGTCGTCCTCGAGGTCACCGAGCATCGCCGCGCGATCCTCGGCGTCCGCTACTGGACGGCGATCCTTCAGCCGATGGAGCCGCTCAGCGACCCGCTCCAGGCTGGCCGATAGCGCCTCCAGCGATGACGCCATCCGGCGATGGAACCCGAGCAACAGCAGCTTGCGCTGATTGCCACGAAACGCGAACAGGTTCGGCTCAAGCAGATAGTTGGTGACGTCGTCGTAGAGCGCGCGCTCCTCCGGGCTCATCGTGTACTCGAACAGCTGGGCCCGCCGTCCCATGAACGGCTCGCGCATGAACTCCTGGGCCTGGCGGCGGAGCGTCCGCTGCAGAACCGTGCCAAGGCGTCGCTGGAGCTCGTGCTCCTGTCCATCAGCGAGGACGCGGTGATCGATCGGGCAGAACAGCTCGCGGAACGTCGACAGATCCCCCAGCAGCGTCCCGGTCGGATCGACGAAGTGCACCAGCCCCCACAACTCGAGTAGTGAGTTCTGAAGCGGCGTCGCCGTGAGCAGGAGCATCGGCGTCCCGGTGCTGCCGAGCGCCTGCGAGAGCCGACCGGCCATCCGCGCGTAGGGCGAGTCCTCCCGGTTCGATCCATCCCGGTCGAACCGCTTGTAGATGCCGGCGAAGACCTCGTGGGCCTCGTCGACGACGCACAGATCGAAGCGCTCGCTGTCCTGGAGCGCGGTCGCGCCCGACTCGCTCCCGACGTGGTCCCGCGTCGCGAGGAACACGCCCTCGCCGTCGAAGCTGTTGTCGCCGCGGAGCACCTCGCGCGCGTCGATGCCGAACAGCGTGAACAGCTCCTGCTTCCACTGACCCAGCAGCGCCTTGGGCGTGATCACCAGGATGCGCCTGGCGCCCTCGGCGCGCAGCTGCGCGATCACCAGCCCGGCCTCGATCGTCTTCCCCAGCCCGACTTCGTCGGCAAGGATGCAGCCACCGTCGGGCAGGCGCGCGAGCGCGAAGATGACCGCGTCGATCTGGTGCGGGTTCGGATCGATCCGCGCCGACCGCTGCGATGCCACGTGCCGGCGATGCTCATCCGCCCGTCGCCGACGGACGAGGTCCTCGGCGAGGTACAGCCGCTGGATAGGGTGCAGTGCGGTCACGCGAATAACCCGGCGTGTCCCCACACGCGGACGTTCAGCCTACTCGACGGCCGGTGTCGATGGCCCGCATCGCAGGGGGGATCTCTCCACTCCGGAGGCCTGCAGGGTGGCAGCGGCACCGACCGCTCACACATGCACGGTCGCGATTCGCTCGCCTTCACGACGGGCTCTCCCGCTGGCGACGAGCAACTGGATTCCCTCGCCCATGCGCTCGGCGACTCGTTCGCCGGTGCGGCCAAAGCCCAGCGTCCGGGCGGTCTGCTTGACCAGATCGTCATACGGCATCGCGACGTTGGTCCTCAGCGCAAACGCGGCAGCATTGGCGATCTCCTCGACCGCGATCTCGCTGGGGTCCCGCCGAGCATCCGCCCCAGCTACGCGGAATCCTGGGTAGGTGGAAGGGTCCTGATCAAGCCTCCACAGCATCTGGCCGCGCTGCTTCGCGCTGCCATCGACGACAGCCTGCAGCCGCGCGGTGATGCGAGGGGACGTTCGCGCGATGCCATAGAAGGGAGCCACCCGCTTCACCAGGAGGCTCAGGGAGAGCGGCGCTTCAGCGCTGACGACCTCGGCGACGAGCGTGCGCAACTCGGCTTCGCGGCGAGGTTCGTAGATGTCCTCTGGTGGCCGGCTGTTTGGGCCTACCGCCGCGACCTGATACGGCTGACCAGCCGTGGCATCGGCCGGTGCCGCAATGGTCGCCACTGGCACTGGCGGGTCGGCCGTTGCCGGCCGCATCAGCGGCCGCCCCCCTTCCGCGGCGCGGACAAGCGCGGGCGGAGGGATCACGTAGGCGATGCGCTCCTGCGCCGTATCGGCCGCCGGGCTGGCTGGCGGCTGCCGGACGCTGCCCTGCTTCTGTTGGCGGCCACGTGAAAACGCAGAAATCTGAACCGGCATGCTCAGGCGGCGGGCTTGACGCGGCGTGACTGCTTGGACTTGATGGAGGCTTGGGCCTCGCGCTTGCGGAAGCTGTCGCCTTCGATGGCGATGATCTCGGCGTGGTGG